>JBALWO010000027.1:0-34681 GCA_036960775.1 Pseudomonas marincola
ATGAAAAGCGGATTTATTTCCCATTCAGCATTATTTGAAGCTCGCTTCAAATTCTAAGATTTTGAAAATTCACACACTCTTAAAACCCCGGACTAATTCTCCGGGGTTTTTTAGTTGACCCTCAAATCAGGAGAACACCCACAATGGCAAATTACGATAATGTCCCCTACCCCAGCTATTGTTATGTGAATACTGATCCTGGCCGCATGTCCGCGATCGGTGCATTATTTGGCATCGATGCGCCAGCCATTGAAACCGCCAATATTCTGGAAATTGGGTGTGCCGCTGGTGGCAATATTCTGCCCCTTGCCGCCCGATATCCAAACGCTAAATTCACAGGGGTCGATCTTTCGCAAAACCAAATCGACACAGCGCGCGGCAAAGCAGATAGCCTGCAACTGTCCAATGTTAAATTTGATGCGGTCTCCATTGCGGCCCACAAATTTGGATCTGAAAAATTTGACTATATCATCGCCCATGGCGTCTACTCGTGGGTTGCAAGCGATATTCAAGCTGCCATCCTTAGTGTTTGCCAAAACCACCTCTCTGATACGGGTCTTGCCTACATAAGCTACAACACACTGCCCGGTTGGAACTCCGTTAAGACGGTACGGGATATGATGCTGTATCATGTGGCTAAATTTGAAGACCCGGCCATGAAAACCAAAGAAGCCCGTGGGATTCTGACCTTTATTTCTGAAAACGTTAAGTCACAAGACAGCCCCCACAAGGCGATGTTATTGAAAGAGATTAAAAATCTTCAGAATGCTGATGATGCCTATCTTCTCCACGATCATTTGGAAGATATAAACGAGCCCTGCTACTTCCATCAATTTATGGAAAAAGCGACGTCCCATGATCTTGCCTATTTGGGGGATTCAGAACCACAGAGCATGTATCTTGGCAATCAAACAGAAGAGGCATCGAAAGCCCTTAGCCAACTGAACGACGTGGTCTCCCAAGAACAGTATATGGATTTCATTACCGACCGTCGTTTTCGCTCAACCCTGCTGTGTAAAAACACGGTCACGCTAAATCGCAAACTGACCCCGCAGGTTCTCGACGGGCTCCACCTCATCCCCAACTTCACCGTTGATACATCTGCGGAAGTTAAGCCAAGCTCTCCTTTGAGTGAACTCCCGTTGGTCCATATGAAGGATGGAAAAGCCAAAGTGCATTTGCGCGGACAGGTAATTTGCGCAGGTTATGTAAAACTTCTTCAATCATTACCCCAACGCCTAACGGTGGATGAGGTTGTCACACACTTAGAAGAAGCCCTTCCCCAAACATCCAAAGAAGATATACAGGCTGAATTTTCAGGGATGGTTTTAAAACTCATATTTGGTGGTGTTTTGTCGGTCTCAACTACGCCAGCAGCCTGCGCATACAAAATCACATCAAAACCAGAGGCATTCAAGGTAGCAAGAACAGAGGCCCACTCAAAGGAGTTGGTGCCGAACTTGCTGCATGACGTTGTGAGATTAACCAACGACCAGCGCCTCGTCATTCAATATGTAACTGGGGAGAATACTCAGGCTGATATCGCTGAAAAATTGAACCACCATATTGCCAAAGGCGATTTAAAGCTGTCAGCCGATGGTAAACCCATGACGGTTGACTCTGATGCGTTGACGCAACATCTACCTGAATATGTAACGGCGCAATTGGCCTTTTTTGGAAATAATGCTCTTTTAGTGAACTGAAGTCCTATCAATGACGTTTCGATCTTTTATCTTTGTGGTTTTAACAGCTGCTTTGCTCGTAGGCTGCGGAACGCTGCGGGTTGAAAACCGCATTGATACTGCCAATGCACTTGCGAAATCAGGCTCTTTAACTCCTCTTCGCTTAAAAACATCGAAATTTCTACTGGCAGGGTTCCAGCGTGTTACCAAAACAGGCGCGCCCATAACTCTCTATATAGAAGGGGATGGTTTTGCGTGGGTGGATAAATATACGATCTCTAGCAACCCTACTCCCAGAAACCCACTTGCCTTAAAACTGGCAGGCGCAGATAAGTCAGACAATGTGATTTATCTCTCCCGCCCTTGCCAGTTCATTGATATCGAGACGGAACCTTTTTGCCAAAACAGGCAATGGACCAGCCACCGGTTTTCAAGGGACATCATCAACGGCTTCCATGAAACCTTAAACTGGATCTCCAAAAAATACGGATCGGCAGGATTTCATCTTGTTGGGTTTTCTGGCGGCGGCGCAGTTGCAGCCATTCTGACGGCAGAACGACGAGATATACTATCGCTTCGAACTATTGGTGGGAACCTAGATCATGCGGCTCTTAATGCGGCCAAAAACGTGTCTCCGCTAACCGGGTCAATCAATCCCATAAATACGGCGGTGCAAACCCGAAACATTCCCCAAATTCATTATAGCGGCGAAAATGATACTGTAGTCCCTGCCTGGATATCCGCGCGATATGTGCGCGTTGTGGGGAATTCGCCTTGCGCAACAGCGAAAATAATAATGGGTGCCAGCCATTTAGAAGGTTGGGAGGGCATCTGGCCCCAATTGGGTCACGACATACCGCCGCCGTGTTAAAATCGCCCTAGAAGAGTTTGGAATAAGCTTTTGTAAACCCGGACAAGTCAGCGTTTACAACCATCGTCTTTTTCGCGCCAAAAGCCCTAAACCCGACTTTCATGGTTTGTCCGCGCTTTAACTGCCCAAGCAGCTCTTCTGTTAATACAGATCGGACTTCACAGCCACTGTTCGTGCATTTCAGGTAAGGTGCCTTCATCTCTTTAGCGTCGTCCACCTTCAGAACCATACCAGCCCGAAGGTCCACACCAAGTGGCAACTGCATGACGATATAGGCTTTCCGGTCATTTATCCCTGAATAGAAAACAGATACATTTAAGACCCTACCCATTTGTTTCTTCTGGCCTTCTTTGGCCTGATTTACAAATAGTTGTTGTTCAATTTTGCAGGTTTGCGGAAGCTTTGGATCCGAACACATAAATTTCCATTTTTCAACGGCTTGTGCGGACGCCGCGCTGGCAAGACTTGTCAATAATGACACGACAACAAAGCCCGTTAAAATGCCAATTTTTTTGTACATGCGTCCACCGTCTATTGTTAATTCGATGGAGCAATATTACAGGCTTCCAAGTGAAATGAACAGGCTATAGGTATTCGAATTATCCGATAAGCTATGTCCTCCGCTCAATACCCCATTTCAATCAGCGACAGATTGATTTTTTTAAGCAGTGCAATATTCCGTTCAGTAGGTCTGCACGTGAGAGCATCGTTATAAATTGCCAATGGGGTTTCGGGGTCATACGACAACGGGACAACATGCATTTCGTCAAATATCTCTAAAATATCTGGGGTGTACGCAATGATGGCATCAAACCTTCCCCGCTCCAACATTCGGATCAATTCTTTCAAATTAGTGGCTCTATTTTTACCAACTATTTTTGTTATTCGCGGGGTAAAAGGGATGCCAAGTTCGCCGCCAACCCGCAAACCATTCAGACTTTCGATTGTCTGAATTGGGGCGACGCCATTTTGAGTAAACGCGTAGAGTTTTGCTTTATAAAAGGCGACGGACTGAACATGATCTAGATGCTTCATTTCAAACACCCGATCTAGTGGCAATAAACAGTCATACTGACCTAACTTATAGGCCGCCCGCGCCCTTGCAATGGGCAGGACTTCTAATTGGAATTTAATTCCGGTTTTGAAAGTGAGCTCCTTCAAAATTTCGTTATATTCACCGCTTCCATCCTGTTCTAACACGTTGACAATTCGAAACGCGACGACACGCAACGTAACATCATTTTCAGCCGAATAACCAACTGCTGGTATTAGAAGGCTGCACAGTAAGCCAAGGGATAATCTAGTCAGAAATTTCAACACAAACCTCACCTTTTAATTGTAGATCGGCAACACTTACGAGGGCGTCCCATTCTTCACTTAAATAGTTGAATAGATCGTAAAAGAGATAATTCAACAAACACGCAACAGATTTCATCCAATTTCCCCGACCGCTTTCACGAACGAAACGACGTCGTTATTAATTTGTTGAGACAGCGCATTGAGTTTTGCTGACGCACTTTTCACAGCATTTGAGGCTTCACCTGTTTTGACTGCCCCCTCAGAAACGCTGACAATTTCACTGGTCACCTGATTGGTTTGCTCTGCTGCAAATTGAACACTCCGGCTGATTTCATTGGTGGCTAATTCTTGCTCTTCAACAGCGTTGGTAATTGCAACTGTAACAGTACTTAAATGGCCAATTTTTTCATTTATAAGATCGATCGCGGTCACCGCTCCATCTGCTCGCTGCTGCATTTCATTGATTTGCTTGGTAATGTCTTCTGTTGCTTTTCCAGTTTGTGTCGCCAAGTTTTTAACTTCCGCTGCCACAACGGCAAAACCTTTACCTGCATCCCCGGCCCTCGCCGCCTCAATCGTTGCATTTAGGGCAAGTAAATTAGTTTGCTCGGCGATGTCCGTGATCAGAGAAACAACATCTTGTATCTTGATAGACGTTTTTGACAGTTCATGAATTGTCTCATCACCGGTTTTGGCTGCAGAGACCGCTTCATTCGTCGTTTGATTAGCTGATTTCACCTGTTTGGAGACCTCACGAATTGATGCTGAGAACTCTTCAATCGCAGATGCCATTGTTGTTACACTATTTTTGACCTCACCGGCAGCCGTTGAAACCGTTGTCGCTTGCTGACCAGTATTGTCAGCGATATGCACCATCTCATCGGATGTTTGCCGCATATCGTCTCCATATAATCCCAAGTCATTTACAGCATTAGTAATTGTTTCGTTAAATGCGCTTACGGTTTCCTCCAACTGTCGAGATTTGTCTGCAGCCGCTTTTGCCGCCTCAGCGTCTGCCCGCTGTTGTTTTTGGATTTCTTCCGTTCGGAGTTGGGCTGCCTCAACTTCTTTTCGCTGCAACTCTTCTTTTTCTTTGGCTAACGCCTCCCCTTTCAGAATTTCACTATGGAAAACATTAACGGCCCTCCCCATCTCGCCAATTTCGTCGGCTCTTTCCATATTTGGGAGCGTGATATTCATGTTTTTATTAGACAGTGCATTCATAGTTTCTGTCATTTTAACAATGGGACTAGATATTGAGGCTCCAACAAAACGAGCAACAAGCGCGGATAGAAGTACCGCAAAAATTGAAGCGACAATGACTGTTATCGTTTGTAGCTGGAATGATCCAAACATGTCCGATACCGTATTAGTCTGCAGTTTCGTTTGTCTCTCAACGAGTTTATCAACGGTTTTGAGGACTTTCTCAATGAAAGGCCAACTTTCTCCCTTAATTTCCATCTCGCGCGCAATGTCCCAAGTCGCAGGATCTTGCATTAGTTTGAGCTGTTTATCATAGGTATTATTTCGCATGGTATTCACGGTATTTTTTAGATCTTCTGCATTCTTTTGGCCAAGTTCATCACCGTCATATAGAGCAATCAAAATATCAATGTCCCTATCAAAATCTTTAGAGACCTTACTATAAATGCCCATCAAATAGTCATTACCCGTGACCAATACGCCCCTGACGAGAGAAGACATGTCCAAAAGTTCCATTTGAACCTGTCGCAGCATAATAGTTGTCTCGTAGCTGTCTGACGCAGATTTTGCTTTGCTTTGAACAAGCTGGATTTGGATCCCAATCCCAAAGGACAAAATGAGTAGGGTTAAAAGCAGAGTACCCATTCCAACAACAAGCTTTTTAGTGACTTTTAGGTTCTTGAACCATTCGATAGCATTTGCTGTCATAAATACCCCTCCGAGAATAGAATTTTATCTATATTCTCAAAATATGGTTTAGTAAAAATTAATACCAAACTGCAGCACCCAATCTCCCTAAATAATGATAATGACGCTAAGCCTTTTTCATTTAATTAGACAAACGTAATTTATTAACGATTTTTATATATATTTAATTCTAAATGAAGTTGAGTGGCACTGCATTTTTTGCGTGTCAATTCTCTTGCTTATGGTCGTGTTCTACGGAATGCGGCAGGTATTTACCATATTCCCGTTGCGTAGCTGTTCTCCCCAAAAGCGTATACAATGAGGTAATTAAAATGCAGATACCCAAGCTTTTCACTCTGCTCACTGTTTCGTTCATTCTTCTTTTTTCAGTATCCTTTTCGGCTTATGCCAAAATCCCCGAACAAACCAAACCCATCCGAATTATTTTGAATAATTGGACCAGCCAAATTGTTTTATCCAAGATCCTCGGAGAGTTATACAAGCAACGCGGATACAACATTGAATATGTGGTGTTGGAAACCAAAAATCAGTGGAGCCATTTGCACCGAGGATTAGAGCATATTCAAGTTGAAGTTTGGGAAGGGACTATGGCCTCTGATTTCAACCGGGTCTTAGGTTTTGGCGAAATAATTGATGCCGGAAACCACAATGCGACTACGAGAGAAGAATGGTGGTATCCAGAGTATGTTGAGGCTGTCTGCCCCGGATTACCTGATTGGCGCGCCTTAAAAAATTGCGCCGCTTTGTTTGCAACTCCAACAAGCAATACCCTGGGTCGCTATGTAGCTGGGCCTTGGGAGAAACCAGAACGAGCAAAAATTAGAGCCCTAAATTTAGGGTTTATGGTTGATGCCGTCGAAAATTCTGATGACTTATGGGTAGAGTTACAAAAAGCAAAAGAGATCAATAAGCCTATCGTGTTGTTCAATTGGAGCCCAAATTGGGTGGAAGATCGTTATAAAGGCAAATTTATTGAATTCCCATCTTATGACACTCAATGCGAGATTGATCCTGCCTGGGGCGTAAATAAAAAGCGTACCCATGATTGCGGGAACCCCAAGAATGGCTGGTTAAAGAAAGTCGCTTGGCGCGGCATTGACGCCAACTGGCCTTGTGCATCGGCAATCCTTCGCGATCTCAATTTTACAAACGCCATGATAAGCGAAGTTGCCGCACTCGTGGATGCGGATGGCCTTACCCATGATCAAGCCGCTGCTAAATGGTTAGCTGGCAATCAGAATATATGGGGGAACTGGGGAAAGTCATCCTGTTCTAACTAAATCAATTGTATCCGCTTCCTGACATTCTTGCTGAAACATCACAGCTGATTTACGCGCCTTAAGGTTAAATTTCTAACGAGGAATTTGTGAAAGACGATTTAAAAAATACACCGTTTGGAAAACGAATTGCTTTTAAACAAGCCCGAATTGTCGTTCTTGTTTCGCTGTTTGTTGGCCTTCTCCTAAGTCTTTTACAGATTTATATCGACTTTCAAACGGAAAGCCATGCCGTTGAGGATACTATACTTCAAGTGGTAAATACGGTTCATCAACCCGCAGCAAGAGCAGCCTACCATCTTGATATAGATCTTGCGGAGGAAGTCGCGTCAGGGTTATTCAAATTCAAATCCATAACGGCTGTCAGTATATTTGACGATGCCCGTAACGAGCTGACATCCCAAGTTCGATCTGAGGAAATCAGTCATTCCAATCCGCTGACAAAATATTTTTCGGAATTCGCCTTCGGCAACCAGCGAATTCACGAAATATTGCTTCGGTTTTCAGAAGACGACACTGTTAACGCCGGTAAAATTCGGGTCGTTATTGACACCGAGTTGATGGCAGTTGATTTCTTTAATCGTTCTGTATTGGTAATCATACTTGATGTCCTTCGGAACTTTATTCTCGCAATTATTGTGAGTTTTATCTTTTATTACCTGATAGCAAAACCACTTCATTTGATGGAAAAAGAAATTTCTAAATTTGATCCTGACAACCCCAAAAAATTTAGAATGAGTGTCCCTAAAAGAAACCAAGGGGACGAGTTCCATATGCTCGCAAATTCAGTGAATGAATTATTCAGAGAAATCGCTCAACGAAACAACGATCGAAATATTGCTGAATATGAACTTCAGAAGACAGCGTCCTCATTGGAAATTACGGTTACAGAACGAACCGCTGAATTACAACGGACACTCCAAAAAGCAGAAACCGCTAACAAAGTGAAAACTGATTTTCTAGCGGCCATGAGTCATGAAATTCGAACTCCAATGGCAGGAGTCATTGGCATGGCGAACCTAATGCTGGACAGCAATTTATCCAAACAACAAAGAAACTGGACGGACAACATTCGAACGTCCGGCGAAAATTTACTGACAATTTTGAATGAAATCCTAGATCAATCTAAGTTGGAAGCTGGGAAACTTCAAATTTCTGCAATTGATTTTGATCTCTTCAAGTTGGTTAATGATAATGCACAGTTATTCGCGCCGAAAATAACGGAGAAGGGTTTAGATCTTGAGATTAACCTTCAAAACAATTTACCTAGATTCATTAAAGCAGACAGTTTGAGAATTGGACAAATACTTTCCAATTTGCTGAGTAATGCTCTTAAATTTACCAGCTCTGGCAAAATAACCATACAGGTGACACACCATGTAGGCGCCAAAATGTTACGTATCGCAGTTACGGACAGCGGGATTGGTCTTACAAAGTTGGCCCAAAAAAATATTTTCCAAGCCTTCACACAAGCTGATAACTCCACTGCACGCAATTACGGCGGGACTGGTTTAGGGCTATCGATTTCGAAAAAACTGGCAGAGTTGATGGGCGGCGAAATTGCTGTCGAGAGTAAACCCGAGGTCGGATCGACATTCTGGTTTACTGTTGCCTTCGAGACGGCGCAAGAAAGTGCTGAAACCTCGCCAAACGATAAGAGGCCCATTACCTGGCATGTTTCCCGGCCCCTCAGAATTTTGTTAGCTGAAGACAATCTCGTCAATCAACAAATTATGATCGCATTCCTAGAAAAATATAAACATGAAGTTACTGTCGCGGAAAATGGTAAAATAGCTGTGGAAAAAGCAAATTCCAATATTTATGATTTAATATTAATGGATGTGCGCATGCCTGTCATGGATGGGCTAGAGGCAACGAAACATATTCGATCTCTTAATACGCCGAATTCCCGCATTCCGATAATTGCGGTAACTGCCGATGTTGCCAAATCCAATGTTGAGGATTTTCTAAAAGCCGGAATGACAGATGTATGTTCAAAACCGCCGGACTTACCTACATTATTTAAGATGATCAATAAACATTTGGGAGAAGAAATTCATATGGAAAGAATTTCAAAACAATCCTTGAACTTATCTTCAATAAATTAGAAATTTTAGTCCTTAAGCGATGCCTGAATCCCGTAATTGGAAAAACCGACCCAACGGTCTTTCTGATCTGTGAATAAATGAAAGATAATGTCATGCGACTTTATTTATCCAAGGCTTTAATGTTTGCTACATTATGTACAATTCCTGCAACCGCCTATTCTGCGACTTATCGAATGTGTTCTCCGCAAATAGCCCCGTGGACTTACGTGGAGACAAAAGAAGATGGTAGCCGAACTCTCTCCGGCCCCTATCCTGAATTAAAGGAGAATCTAGCCTCTATCAGCGGTCAATCCATTGAACTCGTCATTCTCCCCTATGCACGCATGTTACAGCAGCTTAAACAAGGCTCCTGCGATTTCACTTGGACTTTGTGGTCAGAGAGCCGGGAAGAGTATGCCCTAAGAGGCACAACGTTTTTACTTCTTGATTTCGGTGTAATGGCCAAACCCGGCACCCCTCTAAATAGCTATTCCGACTTGAGCGGAATGACCGTTGTTGTTCCGCGAGGCGTGAAGGTTTCCAACAAATTTGATAGTGACAAAACCATTACAAAATTTGAAGTCGTTGATTATTTGCAAGGGCTTAAGATGTTGCAACATAAGCGCGCGGACGGTATCGCAGGGACTTTCCTTACTTTCAGTTTTCACTTAAACCAGCAACGTAGAGCTGATGTTCTCCGTGAGAAATTAGTTCTCAAAACATTACCAGTTACTATCGTTTATTCGAAATTATCTCAGCATTTGAAAACTCGCGTGGTTATAGACAATGCCATGGCCAAACTTGTTCATAACGGCTTCGTTAAACAAACAATAAATAAATGGTTTGGTAAAGATGCTGCACATCTCCCGCAAAAACCGCTTGATGCCATACACTACAACAACTGAAACTAATCACGGCATCATCGATTACTTCGCTGTGACATCCACTGGTTGGTGGGATGGTTTGCCAAAAGATATTAAAGGCCAACTCGGAACTACTCTGAAAGAAGTCACCGCAAAACGTAATGGTGAAGCCTTCCAGGTGAATGAAGCCAATAAGATCAAGGCCGAGTTATTCAGAATAGGATAGCGAAGCAACTGTAACATCCGACAATTCAAAACCCACTTTAAGCCTTGCTTTTAGTGGGTTTTGTTTTTCTCAAGGCACGAATAATTATGACCGCAGACTGAAAGTTATTGTGACATTCCCTCAAATGCCGCGTATTAAGTTTAAACCTGCCTCGCATGGTTGTGGCAGCAAAAAAACCAAGCTAAAGAATTAAGAATGAACAGCCGGCCTCCGGGGAGGGAAGCATTTTGTCTACACCACCAATTTTTGACGCGGCCTTCCTTGAACGGCTCGAAGATTTATTCATTTGGAGACGTGACGTTCGGCATTTCAAAACAGATGCCATCGATGACGATCTCCTCGAAAAACTCCTAAAGGTAACCTGCCTGCACTCTCCCTCTGTTGGGAATAGTCAGCCCTGGCGGTATGTGAAAATTACGGACCCCGTTCGGCGGAACAAAGTCAAAAAAGACTTTGAAACTCAAAATCAACAAGCCCTTGAGAATTACCATGGCGATAAAGCACGTCTCTACGCCTCCCTCAAGCTGGCAGGCCTAACAGACGCACCCGTTCACATTGCTGTCTTTGCCGATATCGAGACAGAGCGAGGATCCGGATTGGGTCAAGCGACTATGCCCGAAACCTTAAAATACTCGGTCGCAAATTCCATTTACACATTCTGGCTTGCTGCCCGTGCCTATGGCGTTGGCGTTGGCTGGGTATCAATCATCGACCCACCGTCAGTTACCAAGATATTGGATGTCCCGGAAAACTGGGAACTCATTGGCTATCTGTGCGTTGGGTATCCAAAAGAAGAAAACGAAACCCCCGAATTGCTCCGTATGGGATGGCAAGATCAAGGCGCCTTCGATACGTTCATTTTCGAGCGATAAACTAGACGCTCTCGTCATATTAGTGAAACAGCCAGCGTCCCAGAATTTTGGTGTAACGCGGCATTACGACATAGACCATGAGAAAGACAATAACGCCTGTTATAAACAGATTATCGGCATATAAGTTTGGCTCGAAACCCAAATACCGTAATAGCGGTCCAACGACCAGAGGAACACCGAGCGCAAGAGGAAATATCGCCGTCCAGGTCACCAAAAATTGCTTCCAGCTGACAGGCAACTGAGCTCTCGCACCATCAGGCGTAAACCAGAAATCTAAACCGCTTTGGATATAAAAATCATCGTCCTTGGCAAGCATCGGGCGCACCGCATCAATCAGGCGGTTCCTTTCATCTGATTTCATCCAGCCTTCTAGATAGTCTCTATTTTCAAATCGCAAGATGATCGTATAAGTCGCGGTAACACCGCCCACTGGCCGTATAATTTGAGAATCTAGATGGCCCGGAGCCTTCTTACACAAAGGGTCGATTTCATCTAACCAGCCATTATACTCAGCTAACTGATCATCCCGAACGCGGTGATTAATCACAACTGTGGCGCCAATCTCTTGTTTTTCGGATGCAAGGTGTGTGTTTTTCATCAAATCCACTCGAAGTTCCAAAGAAAATTCTGCGTTAGATTATAAAGATCTTTTGATCCGGCCTATTGATCCAAATCGTCCTCTATAGAAGATCAACATTGTCGGATAGAGCAAACTAACCCATCTGCATTCGTATTTCTTGTGCCGTTCGCTTTAGAGGCAGTAGAAATTTCTCCTTAACCGCCTCTTCACCATAAGTTCCAGATATTAAGTTGACGCTAATTGCAGCGATGACCTTACCTGAGAAGTCCCTAAGCGGAACTGATATACCACATATGGCCGGATCAAGCTCCCCGTCTACCCAAGCGTACCCAACTTCATTGATTTGATCTAATATCTGTGAAAACTCATTTGCATCGTCAACGGTATTTTGAGTGACTTTAGAGAATTCAACTTCTGATAAATATCGTTTTTTATCCTCTTCGGGTAAGGCTGCTAATAGGACACGGCCAAGTGATACCAAATTTGCGGGTAGACGACTTCCAACGCCTAAATTGGTCGAAATAATCCGCCGTGCCGGAAGACGCCCAATATAGACAATTTCCTGCTCATCCAGGACAGCAATCGCGCATGACTCGCCGATTTCAAACTTTAAGTCTTCAAGTGCAAACTGGGCGGCAGACAGGAAGGGGAGAGTTCCAAGATATGACAATCCCAGCCGCAATGAACGGGGGCGTAATTGGTAGTATTTTCCCTCGACACCCACATATTTCAAAGACACCAAAGTTAAAAGAACCCGGCGAGCCGTTGCTCTATTAAGGTCAGTCATTTTTGCGATCTCAGCCATAGTGTACCGGCCAGGCGATTGCCCCATTGCTTCAATGACTGAAAATCCGCGAGCAATAGACCTTACATAACTATCTGTTTCTTTTGACATTTTCAAAAACCCAAAAAAAGACGCGCAAAAACACCCTTGACAAAAGGGCGATAGATATTCTTACATAAGTTCATAATAAGAACTAAATGTTCGCTAGACGAACTTATATAGGAATAAAACAAATGGAGCAACCCCAAAACCCAAGTGGTAAATTCGAAACAGACTTTTGGAAAGACGCCAACATAAGAAAGACTTGGGATGACATTGTTCCGGGCATCCCACGGGTCACACTCCCCTACACCCTGACCAAAGAAGCTATCGAACTTTATTGTCGCTCAGTTGGGGAAACGAACCCGCTTTATCTCGATGAGGTTGCGGCAAAAGCAGGACCTTATGGCGGAATTATCGCCCCACCTTCCATCCATATTCTTCTCATGTTTTCTTGTACGCCAAAAGATGACTGGATGCGTAGCCCCGGCACGATCAATGCCGGACAATCGTGGAGCTATAACCTTCCCGCTCGTCCAGGGGATGTTATCCGAATGGAAGGTCGCGCATTGGATAAGTTCATCAAAAAGGACCGATTGTTTGTTGTTCATGACAATGTGTTCTTCAATCAAAATGATGACGTAATCTGCTCAGGCCGCGGCCAAACAATTAGACCTGTTTAAAGGAAATCTAATGTCCACTACATTTGAAAAAATCAAAATTGATGACATCATTGAAGGCCCAAAATTCGAAGTTTCCCGGGAATCCATTCGGCTATTCTGCGATGCCTCGCTGGACTATAATCCACTGCATCTCGATGATAACTATATGAAAGAAGACTTTGGGAAGACTAATTTTGGCGGCATAATTATGCACGGCATGAATAACTTTGGCCTCATTAGTCGTATGTTGACAGATTGGGCAATGGAAGTTGGTGCGGTTCATAAACGTCTAGAAACCAAATGGATCAAACCCGTCAAACCTGGCGACACCATCATTCCTGAAGGCAAAATAAAACTCAAAAAAGTCACCGAAAAATCCAACTGGGCGATCGTCGATGTTATCGTCCGCAATCAACATGGTGATCCGGTCGCAAAAGGTGAAGCAACCCTTGAATTTCCAGTTTCCGCATAGAAAATATCGAAATAGGTAAAACAAATACGTCGTTTCGACAATTTTCCACCGAAGAAGCCCTTCCCATTTGATGAACTGGAAGGGCCGTTTTTCAAGCCGGCACCGTAGGTTGCAGCAATTGACAGAATAAAGACCCAAGAACTCCTTCTGTTTTTATCTATAGTGGTGAAGCGAAAATAGTTGCCCTGTGATTTTCATCTAAATTCACCATATTCAACTTTTCTTTCCCAAGACTTTCACAAACCATTTTGGGGATTTCCAATGAACTACAAGGATATTTTCCACAACTTTTAAGAGCGCTGTACAAGTTCTTTCGCTGCCCCAAATACTGAAAAATCACTTGCCCACAACCTATCTTACGATCGTCACTCGTCGACACACCAATATTTAGTCCAGAAAGCCAGTTAACTTGGTTACGACGACACGGGTAAAGTACTGTCTCACCGACCTCCTCCTCACCAAGTGTGCCTTTATCCATGATAAATAGGCGATCACCTAAAAAAAGAGCGTAACCGATATATTTACATATAAACGTTTTTGGTCGATCTCCAGCATATTCTGAAAACCGTTCTATTCTTTTGCTTAAGATCACATCATCTTTTTTCCAGATATAAACTAATGATTTTAAAATCAAATCGGGATTTGAAAAAGAATATCGATATGAGAAATAGTAACCAAGATATCGCGTAATATCTCGACGAGAGGACAAAAGTAATTTTTCAAACTCCCTTTTCCCTGGATAGGGAGTCTCTACTTCAGTAGGTTCCCTTTTATATTTGATGATTACAATTTCACGAAAATCGGTTTCTGGCATCAACAATTCGTAATCTTCCACACCAAAAAAATCGCATATTTTTCTCATATTATGCGGCGACGGACGGCTTTGCCCACTAAGGTACTTATTGAATTGCTGTCTGTTTAAATCAATTCGTCTGCATACTTCCGCGATAGAAGAATAGTAGGTAACCAACAAACGTAGATTCAGAGCAAAGTCGGTTATCATGAAGCGCTCCTCCCGAACAATCTATTATGCGCACATAGAAGCATTTATGGCTTCTAGTCGCATACAAATGCTTAGCTTAGCGAAATTGATAATCCACCTCAATCCCAAATATTATTCATTTAGTTGCTTACTTTGAATACCAATAAGGACTTGAAAAATGTTTCAACTATCGTTCCTAAGCAGAATTGCAAATACAACTAATCCCAAACAACACAACAGGTTATTGAGGCATGTCAGTATGATATTCAGCGAACCTATGGCACAACTTGCAAATAGATGCTGCCGGATCGATGGAAGCCTGTTTCATGTTTGATTTTAACATCGTTCTAATTCTCCTAATCGCAGCACTGATGCATGCCATCTGGAATGCGGTTGTAAAATTCAATGGGGAAAAGATCTATATCCTCTCAATGATTGATGGCATGGCAATGCTAATTGGTCTTTTGTTTATCCCGTTTGTCGCAATTCCAGAAATCGGGACATGGTTCTATATTGCGACCTCAGTAATCCTAAATATTTTTTATAGAATATTTTTAATCAAAGCCTATGAACTAGGTGAATTCAGTAGTGTATACCCTCTTGTTCGGGGCCTACCTCCACTTGCCGTTACAATTATGGCAATGTTTTTTTTGGACGAAAACATTGCCGTAACAAATTTGAGCGGTATAGCCCTCATATCTGCGGGTATAATTACTCTTATGTTGGGGAGATTTGATTATCAAAAACGGACAATACTATACAGTGTGACTTCAGGACTTTTCATTGCTGTCTACACAGTTATTGATGGTGCCGGAATTAGATTATCCAATAATGTTTTTTCTTATATCGTATGGTTTACTGTTTTAGAAAATCTTCCGTTCCCACTGTATACAACCTTATGTCACCATCAAAAATTCAAGATTTTTTTAAGAACCTCATTCAAAAAAGGTTTTTTGGGTGGATTAGCGGCAGCAGCGGGGTATGGCATAGTATTATGGGCAATGACCCAGACAAATTTAGGGTCAGTATCTGCATTAAGAGAGGCTAGTATACTTTTTGCTACTATAATTGGCCTTCTGGTATTCAAAGAAAGCTTTGGTCTTAAAAAAATAATGGCATCATCTTTAATCGTAACTGGAATTTTCCTAATTCAGTTTTCGATTTAGGAATATGGTCAGTTGATACAGCGTAAATTATAGCAGCTTCTGCCACACTTTCGCTTGTAGTAAAAGGCGGAGTAAATCGTGACTTCCTATCTATAATTTGAAAACGATCGCGGCTACTCCAATATAGATAACATCGCTGGAACGTGGCGAGCTACATCTTTGTGAGCGGCGGTTATTACAAACAACAATTGTGTTGATACGCGCAGTCATCCGCTATCAATCCTTCCCTATTGACGAATTTGGAAGAGCCTTTTTCAAGGTTATTTGACTTAGAATTTAAAGCGAGCTTCAAATACTGCTGAATGTGAAATGTAATTGCTTTTCAAGTCAGCATCGTAAGTCGCGCCGATTGACCAGACATTTCCACTTTCGTACGTCACCCCAAGGCCGGCACCCCCGCCAAACTGCTGCACTTCAGCACCTTCAACCGTGAAGGCGGCACCGCCACCGGTGAATGCTGCCGATGCGGCCGCCTCATCACCAACGAGATCATAGTTGATACCCGCATGTATTTCAGGAACCAAACGACCACCGCCAACCTGCACAGCAGTATGGAACTTTGCCCCTAAAGAGACGACGACAACATCCATATCATCTATATCAACGGATTGGTTCAACCCGCCGGCACCGGTTTCGGTATAGTCTTCAGATGTAACGTGAGTCCATGCGACACCGACTGTTGGTGTGAAATAGGTTGCACCCTCAATGTGTTGCGGAACACCAACATTAACATTTGCCATAAACTGGCTAGATCCATAGTCACCGCTTGCCACAGTATCCGTTCCCATAAAATCGATTACGCGAGATACTTCATTGTCGTTAAAGGCGTACCCGATTGAGCCCTCTACATAGTAATTTTTATCAGTGTAATCGCCATATAGAGTAATTTGGTAGCTGTTGATATCTGCCTCCGACTCGCCAGCGCCATCCCCATTGACGCTTGAGTTGGCATAAGCAAATGAAACCCCAACATGAGAGTTATCGGCAACCGTGGTATCAGCACCAAAGGCCATCCCATATGTCGCTGCATCAAATCCAGCAATCCCGACCTCTTTATCTTGATCAATCCAATTACCGAAGGGTTTGAACCATGCCGCGACATTTGCCCCCGCATCACCTGCGGAAAAACCAGTTGGCCCAGCAGAGGCAAATTGTGTGCCGTCACGTAAAGAAGCTAATCGATCAGAAGAAATACCAATAACTTGACTACCCGTGGAAATCGCAGCACTTGATCCGGCCCCTAATGTATCCGCTTGAATACCGATTGTCTCTGCGGCCTTTGCCGCATCCGCTCCACCGGCCGTAAGGGCTGCGCTAAGATTTGCAAGAAGCGTTGCATTGCCCGTTGCCACCGCAGTATTGCCATTAATAAGGGCGTCAGCTTCTTGTGTCGTTACCGACAGCGCAACAGCTACCGCTTCTGCAGATCTAAAAGTCGCTGTAAGCTCAATATCGTTTCCGTTCGCAGAAAGTGTGTATTCAGTGAAAGATGTATCAACTACAGTAAGGTTCGCCAAGTCAGCAGATGCATCCGCTGTACTATCAAAAAGAATAAGAGTACCTGTTATAAAGCCTGATGATGGAACAATTATAACCGTATTTGTTGTATCCACATCAGCAACTATAAATACCGTTTCATTTGCACCGAAACCTTCACCCAATGTAATTGTGTCAGCATTAGTTAAATCTAGGTTACCTGTTAGGGTAACGGTGTCTTCCACTTGAGCTTCATCATTTATAGTAAGTGATGAGGCATTCAACGTACTGTTAAAAGTAGCTTTGCTACCGCCAGAAATAACCACATCTCCAACCGCAGTTGATGCGCCAACTGCATCTTCAAAAGTCACATCGCTGTTGTTAGAAATAGTTACATCCCCGGCACCATCGACAGCGCCATTGACGGTTTGCACCGCACCACCATCAAATTCGACATCGCTCCCAGCGGCGAGAGTGATATTATCTGTGGTTATTGAGGCACCACCGAGGAACGCATCACCAGAACCGACAATCAAATCACCACCCGTGATAGCGACCGCTCCATTGATGTCTACAGCACCGGCGCCTGTTGCCACATCTCCCGCAGCAGTCAAACTCGTCGCAGTTACTGCACCATTAAACGTTGTCGTGCGAGTAGTGCTACTTGTAACCGTGTCTGTAGTGACAGCGCCGTTAAATGTCGCTTCTGTATTTGCATCCAATTGTAAAGTATCAACCGATTGAGTACCGCCAATTTCTTGCGTAAAAGCGATCGCATTCCCAGCCGTACCATCTGTGTTTGAAACTTGCACCGTTATTGTATCAGCAGCCGCACTTGCGTTAACAGACATGTCAACCAGGTTGTCACCAGCAATGGCAGTATCAAAAGTCGTAGTAAGTGTACTTGTTCCCGATCCAACGATCAGCGAAACATCTCCAGTTCCATCTGTGACGTCACCTTGAAAAACTGTTGTTGTATTGGTTGCATTTAGGACGATATTCTCATCAAGTTTAACGTGAACATCGCCAGCAAAGGTTACTGAATTATTCGTACCAGAAGTCGTAATGTCATAAGTTGCCGTATCACCAGCGTTAGCACTCGCCAGAAATGAAATTGCATCAGTCGCCCCCACTGCCCCCAGAGATATGGCACCAGCATTACTATCAATTGTAATGGCATGCGCTGCGTCATCGTCGTTTAGAAGACCACTAACATCAGTCGCAGTAACAGTAGATCCGGTATTAGTATCTGTAGTCGCATTGGCATCATTTCCAGCTGCGTTTACGGCACTGCTCAAGCCAAAACTCGCAGTAAGAGCAAGAACGGAAATTCCACACAACAGTTTTTTCTTCCGGCTTCTGATCACCATCACAACTCAAGCTCTCCAATGAAATCATAAAACACGATTTTCAACTCCGATTGACACCAATAATAACTTTAACATTACGTTGACCTCAGACACTTGTCTCCCAAAGGTCTCTATAGTCACGCGTACAAATTTCACTTCGCGATATATTCGCAACAGATGAAGCACTATAAAAAGTATCCCCGAATTCATATAACACAAAATATGGTATTTATCTGATGTTAAAATGGGTTAACGAGCTAGTTTACAACGGCATGAAATCTGCATTCTAGAGATGGAGAACCCAACCCTAAAGTAAAGAAACACTTTCCATTGGCACAGGATATCTATGAGCAAGTCACGCCCGCCCAAAGATTCCCCCGATACCATGCAAGGAATAACAGGGAGTGTGTTACACTGCGCATGTTGCACGTTTTCTTACGTGTCTGTCCTGATATTGATCGGACATATTTATGCAAATGCCTGAATAGACAACGCTTGCCCAGACCGGCGCAGGCGTGAGCACTACTGTCTTTATTAATATTAATTTTATCTGGAAAGGTTATATGACAGAAAGCTAATTAGAAAATTGTCATATTGATCTCCAGCTTCACTAAACGGCGATACGCATCCGTATTTCTGACAAAAGCCCCAAGGTACTCACCAAACGTACGAAATCCCTTGGCCAAGTTTAAAACCGAAAACAACGACCAACCACGCGATACCATTGAGTAAACCGACAGGTAGCCCTTCTGGGCACGGAAAAGTAGGGTCACGCCCTAACGAAACCTGTCTGAACGCGTTAGCAGACAACAGCTGAAGACTAACTATCAATGGATCCATTGGTAGTCGCTAGAGACGCGGGCTTCCCGCGCTTTCTCTGTGCGAAGTCTCTAACGCGCTCTCAGCGTAAATATTTGAATAATCGCAGTAACTTGTAAATGCCTTCAGCTACACGACTAAAAAATTCAGTTGCTATACTAGCGCGGTCCTGTTGCTAGTTCTAGGCGACATACAAGGAACCAACATGTCTTCCACTACCCATAAAGCGCAACCTCAGCCGATTGATCTTAACGTTCAGTCGTCCTTCATCAATGATGCTGGAGCGCCTATCAAATTACGAAATCAAGGCCTAACAAAAACAACTAATACTGCGATCGTTTATTGCGAAGGTAATTTCGGTGCCATTGACGGGAAAACGGCTAACGGGCTAATTCGTCACTCAGAAAAATACGAAATCCTCTCCGTCATTGATAGCGAAAAAACGGGCCTTGATACAGGAACGGTCCTTGGAGATGGGCCCAATGGCATACCTATTTGCAGCGGCCTTAAAGAAGCTTTGGCGTTAAGTAAAACTCTCCCTGAGTATTTTATTTTTGGAATGGCACCTTCGAGCGGCATGTTGTCAACTTACGAACGCGGCCTCGTGATTGAGGCCATGAAACATGGCATGAACATTGTGAACGGGCTGCACGAATTTCTCAATGATGACCCAATATTCATTGAAGCCTGCCAAACCTACAATGTCTCTATCCTAGACATTCGCAAACCCGGCGACAAAAAAGACCTGCGTATGTTCAGCGGAAAAATAGCTGACGTCACGTGTCCTCGAATTGCGGTTCTCGGCACTGATTGCGCCATTGGCAAGCGCACAACAGCAACAGTTTTGACACAAGCGCTGAACGACTACGGTATAAAAGCAGTTATGATTGGTACGGGTCAGACTGGCCTAATCCAAGGTGCCAAATACGGAATTGCGCTTGATGCTGTTCCCTCCCAGTTTTGCTCAGGTGAGTTAGAAGCCACTATTGTTGATGCTTTTGAAACTGAGAACCCCAGTATCATTATCGTTGAAGGTCAAGGAGCATTAAGTCATCCCGCCTTTTCAACATCTTCTTTCATATTGCGCGGAACTTGCCCCGACGGCGTTGTCCTCCAACATGCACCAGCGCGCGTCAACCGCTGTGATTTTGACCAAATGCCCATGCCAGAACCTGCCGCCGAAGTTAATTTGATTGAGACGTTCTCTGATACCAAAGTTATCGGTCTAACAATCAACCATGAAAATATGACCGATACTGAAGTCAGTACAGCAATCATCTCGTATGAAAAAGAACTTGGGATTCCAGTAACCGATGCTCTCGCGCGATCTTCTGATCATCTGGTTGAAATGGTTCTTGCATCCTTCCCGCACCTCAGAAAAAAATCCACTGGCATCATCAATTGACCACCCCTCGCGTCGAGATTGATCTCACCAAAATCCGCTATAATGCGCGGTTTTTGGTGAATTTGCTGGCTAGCCGCGGAATTTCCGTTTCCGCGGTTACCAAGGCCATGTTGGGATTGCCGAGTGTTGCTAAGGAACTTCTGGTCGCCGGCGTAAGCGGCCTTGCAGACTCGCGCCTTGAGAATATCCAGACCATGCGTCAAGCCAATATCAGAGCACCGATGACACTCATCCGATCGCCCATGTTAAGTCAAGCAGCACGTGTTGTCCGAGATACAGACATCAGCCTGAACACTGAACTTGATGTCATATCAGAACTGTCTAAAGCCGCTCAAATCCAAGGCCGAAAGCATGGCGTTCTGTTGATGGTCGAGCTTGGAGATTTACGTGAAGGTATACTGCCTGTTGATCTTGAAAAGACTGTTCGCCAGACACTTAATTTTCCAAATATTACTCTCAAAGGAATTGGAACTAATCTCGCATGCCGGAGCGGTGTCGCCCCCGACGAGATAAACATGGGTGAATTATCGAGACTGGCGACCGGTATTGAAGCCACCTTCGGCACTACTCTTGATATTGTGTCAGGCGGAAATTCAAGTAATCTAAATTGGATCCTCAGTGGATCCAATGCCGGCCGGATCAATAATCTTCGGCTTGGCGAAGCTATCTTCCTTGGCTGCGAGCCACTCCACCGTCAACCAATTGAAGGACTTTACACTGATGCAATCACCCTCATCGCTGAAGTCATCGAGACAAAACTAAAACCGTCGCAACCGTGGGGAAATATAGGGGAATCTGCCTTTGGCCATGCTAAACTTGCACCCAGTAGTGGAGACATTACACAATCCATTTTCGCTGTGGGGCATATGGACACTGATCCCAGCGGGTTGACGCCTCCATCTGGCACCGAAATTCTAGGATCAAGTAGTGATCACCTCATTGTAAAGTCAGAATCCAATCACCTGAAGATTGGTTCTGAAATGACCTTCCAGCTAAACTACAGCGCATTAGTTCGCGCAATGGCCTCCCCGTTTGTCACCAAAACAACACTCACCGAAAATTCAGATTTAACCCTATAATTGACATACCAACCACTGAATCAAAATTATAGCGATAGATTTTTAAATCTTAAAATGAGTTGAAATTTCCGATAACAACAAAAGCACTGATTAATGTAATTTACCTGATAAAGGACAAATTTATCATTAGTTAATTATCGAAGTTTAACATTGGGGCCACAAATCAAAGTAAATTGAGAGCGAGTATAGTGTAATGAGTCACCGAAAAATCGCCGTCGCGGCCATGCTTTTATGTACATTTCTTCTAACAGGATGCATTGAAGACGAGGCGGAAGTGCATTCTTGGAGACTTCAGAGCCACGCTATAAATAGCAGCATCGATTATAAAGAACTTGTGATCATGGCTGATAACATTCGACTTATGAGTAAAGGCCGCCTCGATATTACGCCATACCCCGCAGATGCAATCGTAGGCGGAGCAAATATTTTTGAAGCGGTGAGTAATCGAAAAATTGAAATGGGTAACGGCTGGCCAAATTGGTGGTCTGGACAACATCCTGCATGGGCGGTCATGAACGCTGGCCCCTTTGATTTTATGAATATTGATGCATCAATGATGTTCTTTCTTGCGGGAGAAGGCACCGCTCTTGCGAATGAGCTCGCCGCTGAAAAGGGTATAATTTGGCGTCCCGCTTGGTGGCCTGGAATGGAATTCGGTTTGCTTTCAAAAGAGCCAATTAAAAGCCTATCTGATTTGCATGAGAAACGCGTTCGCATAGGGCCAGGCCTTCCCAGTGAAGTTCTAGCCGAGGCTTCAGGTGCCTACGCCATTCCTCTCGTGCCAAGTGAAATCCGCCCCGCCCTTGAAGCAAACAATTTAGATGTTGTCGAATGGACGACGACAGCAGGTGCATGGAACTTGGGACTACAAGATATAATCTCTCACGCCATAGTACCCGCTATTTGGCAACCATCCGTCCTTGCAGATTTCTTGATAAATAAGAAAGCGTTTTCTGAGCTCCCTATTGATTTACAAGCTATTTTGGAAACCGCAATTAAGAGTTATACACTGACGACAACGCTAAAAGCTAAAAATGAAGATATCAAGGCTCTGAAACTTTTTGAAGACAATGGCACCATTTTCAGTAGCTGGTCAAAAGAGGATATTGAACTTTGGCGTACAGCCTCCGACCGCATTCTGAACACCTATAAGAAACGAGATGGATTTTCAAAACGCCTAATAGAACAAAAACAGGCATACAAAGCCAAATATGACAAATATTACGAAATATTTGGATCGTACGAGTAATAGTATAGTCGGATTTAAATCAGTATGTTGCTAGCCCCGTGATGAGAAATAAACTTACTATCAAATTGGTAATGCTACTCGTAGTCATCACGACTGCTGTTATGGCTATATTTATTGGGCTTCGCTTATGGATCACCTGGTATGAGTATAATCAGGAAATTGATGCTCGATTTGAACGTGTTAGCGCACGTATAGCAACAACCGTAAATCCGACAATATGGGATATTTACAAAAAATCTCTGGATAGAAATTACTCCCAGGAAGTTGCCAAAGCAATTCTAGATGCAGAGTTAAAAGACCCGCATCTAATAGCTATTAAGGTCTATGGAAATTTTGGCCATCTTTTTATGGGTAAAATCAAAATGCCTGACGGATCTATCGTAGACTTTGATGATACTATATTCACCGACGTGCAGCAGCAGGTAGATCGCCGCCAGCTTTATCCGATCCGTCTAGATCAAATGACTATTGGGAACGTTGAGATATTTTTCACCGAAGCTCCGCTGCGAAAGAGACTCTTGAGAGGTTTTCTATTCGAAATAATCCAAACCATTTTTGTAGGACTTGTTGTTATCTTGTTCCTGTTTTACGCGTTGCGAAAATCGTTGGTGAAACCGCTAATTGCCCTACAGACAGCAAAACATGCGATTGAAAGCATGTCAGATGGCGTTGCCATTTTGGCTCCAGATGGTCAAATTCTGGAGATCAACAGCTCTCTTACCGAACAAACAGGGTATGATATTGAGGACCTAATAAATAGGAAGTTATTTATATTCAAAAGCACCTCTGATGCTGACGATAAAATGGAGCGTGTTTGGCAAAATGTCGAAAAAAATGGTGTTTGGGCAGGTGAAATAAACACGGTTAGAAAAAACGACACCTTCTATCCCTCAATGTTGTCACTGACAACAGTCTATAGTGATAATGGAGAGATCGTAAACCGGGTTATGGTCGTCCACGACAATACGAACGAGCACCGACTTCAGCACACCCAAAGAATGGATACTGTAGGTGCGCTTGCGGGCGGTGTCGCCCATGACATAAACAATGTGCTCACGCCTATAATGGGCTGGGCTGAATTGCTATCTGAAGATATGTCAGATACGGAAACATCACGTCGCGGCATTCAACAAATACTGAAAGGTACAGAACGCGCGAAAGGAATGATTGATCAAATCATGAATTTCTCTCGTATAAGCGAAACTAGCGAGCCGTATGACATCGATCTGAAGGCTCTAATTCTCGATTCAATTGGTTTCATTCGGGCAACATTGCCCCCATCCATACACATAGAGACTAATTTACCTGAAGAAGACCTCAAAGTTTTTGGGGAACCTGGAAAAATTGAACAGGTCCTAATCAACCTCTATACAAATGCAATGCATGCGATGGAAGAGAATGGCGGTGTATTATCGATCAGCGCCGAATATGAAGCCATACCACCTGGTCAAAATAGTTCAGCAAGAATTCATATTGCAGTATCAGACACTGGTCACGGCATTCCCCAAGATATCCTAAAAAATGTTTTCGAGCCCTACTTCACAACAAAAGGGTCGGGAAAAGGAAACGGATTTGGCCTTTCCACGTCCATAACTATTATAAACCTGATGGAAGGGGATCTTCAGGTTGAAACTGAAGTTGGTGTTGGATCCACTTTTCATGTCAGGCTCCCTGCTTACGTTGAGAATGTTGAAGCCAGCGACGACGGCACCTTAACTGGAAACACGGCAGTGGAAGAAGCCGAAACATCAACAAATTTTGTAGCATCTAAAGATGTTAAAGTGATGCTTGTTGATGATGAGATCGACAACCTACACCTAATGGAAAACTCGTTGAAACGTGTGGGATACCAGACAGTAAGTTATAAAAATAGCGAAGAGGCCCTAGCCGCCTTTACATCAGAACCCAAGACCTTTGATATTTTGATCACTGACCAGAGTATGCCGGATTTACAGGGACACGAACTGGCCTTGGCTATTCGATCAATGACGCCTGATTTGCCAATCGTAGTAATAACGGGCCATGATTTGATGGAAATCCAAGAAAAATATAAAAAGTTAGATCAAATATCCTTTGTCCGAAAACCCTTCAGTCTCGAGGAAATTAGATCGGTAATAACTAAATCACTCCAGAAAACTGAATAGCAAAAACCCTATCTAAAATAAACTCAGATTAAACGGACAAAGAAATAGTAGGAACCAGCCCAGATTAATACGAGGGAGACAGCTTTTTCACTTCGCTGGAAAAATACTGAACTAGAAAGGTAGCCCCGGCGACCATAACGCCAGCAATGGCTATCAATCCCATACGTATCAGCTTTGTCATATTTAGCGTTCCCTATAACGATTGCGGTATCTCTTTTACACGTGCCTACGTCTGGAAAATCTGATCAACCCATTTTGCTCCATACGGCATCCGGTATTAGACCGAAAAATGGTTTTACGAATTTCCAAGGCCATGCGGGCACAATGCCTGTTTTCTTTCGGCGTTCGATAAGGGACAGCATTTCGATTGCAGCCTTTTCAGGCGATACTATGAACGGATATTTTTCGATCCCCGGCACAATATCGGTTTTGATAAATCCAGGCGTGATTGTGGTGACGTCGATATTCTTTCGGGCCAACTCCATGCGAGCGGATTCCAGATACATGGAAACCGCCGCTTTGCTGGCGCAGTAAACAGCCTGACGCGGTATAGCGACTAACGCTGCCAATGACGAAATACCGACCACATGCCCGTGCCCTTGTTTCAAAAAATATTCCGCAGCCGCATTCACTGTGGCAATAGCGCCGGTAATGTTGGTCTGAATGATTTGTTGTTCCTGAAGCAAGTGCCCGCCGCCGACTTTGGTCGTCTTGTTTACGCCAGCATTGACAATTACCACATCAACACCGCCCAATTTATCCGCCAGTTCATGCAGGATGGGCTGTACTGTTTCAAACTGATCTACATCAAGGACCGCGATCTCAATTATCTGATCTTTTTGCGAATATTGCGCCCGCAACGAGGCCTGAATTTCTTCTAGCTTTTCATAACGTCTTGCAGTCAGACCGACACTGTAGCCTTTGGCGGCATAGGCTTCGGCCAAAGCTTTGCCAATGCCTCCCGATGCGCCCGTAATAATTACTTTTTTCATTTATCTGTCAGTCCTTCCAGTTTTCCGCGTCTATAAATTCTTGTCTGAATTCCCGGTTATTCAATAATTCTGAGATATCCCGAACCCTTTCAGGCGGCAAGTATGCAGCAACAGACGCAAATATCTGAAAGGCACCATCGACTATCATGTCCGGGGAAAGTGGTTCCAACTGGCTGGTTATCTGCAGATGGCGCATCCAGCCGGTAGCAATGATCCAGACGTTTGTCGCAATGGCTGCCACCATCTGTTTCAGGTGTGGCTTGCTGTTGGTATCAATGTTACCCGCTTCCGCCGCGAACGACTGGAACAAGTGCGACATGCTTTTGATACGGCACGCCACATACCGCTCTCTCAACAGCTCATCATTGCGCGTTAATCCTAAAAGCCCGCCAAAAAAGAAACGATAGCGCCATACAAGCATCATCCAGCTTATGAGAATACGCGCTGCTTGTTCCGGGGGATAGGGCTGCTCATCATCCGCATAAATGGGATGTAGAACGATTTCGATATCCTTTTCGATGTCATCAAAAAGGCTGCGGATAATCTCTTCCTTGTTCTTGAAGTGATAATACAGATTGCCAGGACTGATCCCCAGGCTGGCCGCAATTTTATTGCAACCCACGTTCTCTGCCCCGTGCTGATTAAACAGTTTCAAGCTCTCAAGCCTGATACGATCCCGATTGCTCACATCTTTCCCTTATAATTAGAGTTTAGATACTATAGTCTAATTATGAGAGTTCAAGATCCGAATATAGCCACATATTTCTGGGCTGGTCTGTGGCTAACCGCCATTTGCCAAGAGAGTAGTTATAAATGAACATATATCCGTCCTCTCCCGATTAAACACAAAAGCTAGAATACGATTCAAAAAATAATCGTGATTACTAGGACGCTACGCCTCATGATGATCTGCTGGAGGCCATCATCGAGTACTTGGATGAGCCCACAAAATTTTGATTATTCGATCCAGAGACACTTCGTCTTATCGTGCTTTAGAAGGGCTAAATATTAAAATTACCCAACAAAAAGCCCTCCCAGCGAGGAAGCTGGAAGGGCTGTAATTTAGCGATTTTTTACCTAGAATTTGAAGCGAGCTTCAAGTTTTGCAGAATGAGAGAGGTATCCGCTTTTCATATCGGCGTCGTAGCCGGCACCAAGCGACCAAGTACCACTGTCATAGGTAACACCAAGACCAATATTACCGCCAAACTGCTCAACTTCTGCACCTGCAACAGTGAATGCAGCACCGCCGCCCGTAAATGTTGCTGAAGCAGCAGCCTCATCACCGATAAAGTCATAGTTCAAACCCGCATGGATTTCTGGAACGAAAGTACCTGTTCCCGACTTCATTTGCGTATGAAGTTTAGCACCCAAAGATCCAATAAGAACGTTCAGGTTGTCGATATCCACAGTTTGATTTAGGCCACCAGCCCCAGTTTCCGTATAACTCGCAGACGTTACATGGGTATATGCTAACCCTGCAGTTGGCGTAAAGTAGGCAGCGCCGTCAATTTGCAATGGAATACCTGCATTGAAGCTCGCCATAAATTGGTTAGAGTTATAGTTACCACTTGCAACAGTATCAGTGCCTAAAAAGTCAATAACACGAGAAACATCATTGTCATTGTAAGCATACCCAATTGAGGCTTCTGCGTAATAGGCTTTACCCGTGTAATCACCATATAGCGTAGCCTGATAGCTATTAATATCAGCTTCAGACTCTCCAGCTCCATCTCCATCTACACTTGAGTTTGCATAAGCGAATGACGCACCGACCCGGTAACCTTTGCTGACTTCCGTATCAGCACCAAATACGACACCAAATGTGCTTGCATCAAATCCTGCAACACCACCGCTATCGTCCTGGCTGATCCAGTTACCGAACGGCTTGACCCAACCCGCAGAGTCCAAACCACCGTTACCAGTTGCAAACCCTGTCTGTGAAGTTGAGGCATATTGACCACCCGTACGAAGCGAGGACAAACGGTCTGATGAAATACCAAGAACCTGACCGCCGGTTGAAACCGCGATACTAGTGCCAGCACCCAACGTGTCCGCTTGAACAGCTGCGGTTTCAGCTGCCTTCGTTGCATCAGCACCACCTGCGAGCAATGCCGCATCAAAATCAGCTAACAGTGCAGCGTTACCGGTCGCGATTGCTGTGGCTGCATTAGAAAGTGCAATGGCATCTTGCGTCGAAACCCCAAGTTCAGCTGCTGTTGTCGCAGTTGATTTGGCCGCTACAGTGATGTCAATGTCAGCATTAGTGTTAGCAAGTGCCAGTGTATAGTCATACAATGCTGTATCTGTAACGGTAAAGTTAGCGAGATCCGCAGTTAAATTGCCAGCTGTTGCAACCAGAGTAATTGTACCAGAAGTAAAGGTCGAGGATACTTCTACTGTGGTCGTTCCAGCGGAATCCACATCGGCTGCGGTAATCGCTGTCTCGGTATCCACGATACCATCGCCCAAAATAATTTTTGATCCCGTGCCAACATCTAGATTGCCTGTAAGATTTACAGCATCTTCAATCTGAAGAATGCCATCCAAATCGATGGAGGCCGCATCCAATGTGCTGTCAAATGTACCACTAAAAGTCGCAGCGATGATCAACGCGCCAATGTCTGCTGTTGTTGTACCAACAGCATTTGAAAAAGTAACACCCTCAGTATTTGTGATCGTCACAACACCGCCACCATCGACAAGACTGGTAACCGTCTGAGCGGTTGTACCGTCAAATGTCACATCCTGACCTGCAGCCAGTGTTATGTTATCCGCAGTGATTGATGCACCGCCAAGCGTCGCATCACCAGCACCGACAACCAAATCACCGCCGGTGATCGCGATCGTGCCGTTCACATCTAAGGCACCAGCGCCTGACGTTACATCACCAGTCGTCGTTAAGGTCGTAATTGTACCGCCGCCGGTTAGAACGGTTGTTCCTGTACCCGTTGCCGTGAAGCTCGTTGTTGACACGGCGCCAGTAAAGGTTGCCGCGCCACCTGTTGTATCAACAGTAACTGATTTCATACTGTTTGTTGCGCCGGTTGTACCACTTACGACAGTAACGTTACCGCCAATAGCGCCGATCGCCAGAGTGCCAGAACCGTCACCACCGGATGTATTATCAACATTACCAATGATTTTCTTGGTTGCCGCGACAGAAACTGTACTGTCAGCAACTAGATCCACATCACCCGTTGTATCTCCGCCAAGCGCCAAGGTACCAACACCGGAAAATGTCGTTGTCGTTGCATCCACATCACCCGCCAATGTGGCTGTGATGCCCGTTGCCACATTAACGTTTAAGGCTGTAATGGCGGTTGTCCCACCGACTGTACCGCTGACCAATGTGGTATCGACTGTGGTTTCGGCGAAAGTCAATGTTCCAACAGAGCCGCCACTTGCGTCTACATTCCCCACAATTTTCTTGTCGGCGGCAACTGTTACAGTTGCAGCACCGATAAAGTCAACTGCGGTTGCGGCTGTTACATCTTCATTAAATTGAACAGTATTTGTGCTGTTAATGGTTATGGTATCTGCGCCGACAGTACCATTAAATACGGTTGTTGTATCTGTGCCGAGTATGAGCTCGTCAATCGCCTGATCACCACCGATGGCATTCGAGAACGTAACCGTATTGGGATTGCCACTGTCCGTATTGACAACTGCAAGCGTTATATCATCTGCTGCATCGACTGCATCAATGGTTGCTTCGATTATCAGATTTTCATTATTGAGCGTGTCCACGGTCATCATCAGTGTAGGGTCGGCACCACCAGATCCCAAATTGACATCGGCGGCCGTGGTACCAACAGTCGACTGAATATTACCCTGGAAAGTGACGTCGTCGGTTGTCACGTTGATAACAATTGTATCATCCGCATGACCATTTGTATCAATATCATCGGCGAAAATAACCCCGTTCGCGACCCCTGATGTCGTAACGGTCAAAGTCAATGCCGTGGCACCGCTTGCTTCCGTCACTGTTACGGATGGCGTTGCATCTACCCCTAAAGTGATTGCACCCCCGGTACTATCAATAGTGACGCCGATGGCACCTGTTTCGTTACTTTCGATCAAACCGGCGGCATCTGTTGCAGCAATAGTGTCGGTATCGGTCACTTCGGCCGCCAAAGCGTATCCGCTCGCGCCCACCATCGCGGTGAAGGCCACTACCGAAATACCACCCAAAAGCGACTTCTTAAGATTTCTTGATTCAATAGACACGCGTTCACTCCCGTGAATTTAAGATATAGAAGTTCAGTCCCACTACTCATACTTTATGAAAACGTTACCTTTACGGTCCGAATTTGTCATTCAAAAAATTTTAGCAAAATTACTTATAAGTTGTTAATGTTGTATATCAGCAACTTTTCACTTTACCATTTCACACCCAAGATCGAACAACAGATTTCCTAGGCCCTAGCTCAGGCGCCCATCCACATTTGCAAATTTTAGTTCGGGCCATTAATTCAGACAAAAAATTGTCATTTACAGAAACGTCTCATCTGCAAAAAATCGTTAAAGGTGTACCGCTGACGAATACCTCACTATTAAACATCCAATCGTCCCAGACTAATGTTTCTAGAAAATCTTCAATCGCCTAACTTCCGACAACGTAAAAATTCCTCGTAGATCGTTGATCTGGTAGGGATTTTTGGTAACTTGACTGGGAAGATAGAGATTGAACTTATGACCTTCGCCATTCGGGCTCTAAACCGATATCCCTTTTTCAACATTCTTGTTAGCATTCGCGGTCATCATTGTGATCCCACCACTAAGCAGAATAGCTGCGCAGCCAAATGTTGTTGACATAGCCAGCGGCTCATCAAAGGCAAAAAAGCCGATTAGCGCCGAATAAAAAAGAGAAATGTAAAAGAAGGGGGCAAGGAAACTGGCATCGGACAGACGGCTTGCCCGCAAGATGCAGATCTGCCCCGCAACGGCTACCGCGCCTACCATAAAAAGAATCCAGAACTGTCCGCTGTTAGGCCAGACAAGTATTGGTGATGACCCGATAAAAGCCAAAACCGAACCTGCAAGATTGCTATAAAACAGGATCGTTACGGCGTGATCCCGAGTTTGGCTCAACCACTTGATACTCACAATTTCAGCGCCCATGAAAATTGCGGCGGCAATAGCAATCATTGAGCCAAAGGAGATTGAGCCACCGTTTGGAACAGCAATAATGATGGCGCCTCCCAAACCAATCATTGTCGCAAGCCAACGCAGAGTTACGATACGTTCTCTCAAGAGAACCGCTGCAAATAGCATGGCAAATATAGGGCTCGTAAATCCTATGGCTGTAGCAGAGGCTAAAGGGATGTGTCTAATGGCTAGGAACATGAGGGCTATTCCGCCAAGCCCGGCAAGTGTCCTTACAAAATACCGACTTTTATGAGACGCCCTGAAGAGTTTTGGTCGCGCTAACATGAAAGGAAGTAAGACAATCGTTGCTATGGCATATCTTGCAAACGTTAGCTGAAGAGGCAAAACATCCGGCCCCTCTATTTGAGGCAAATATTTCGCAAGTGCATTCATAACCGAAAACATCAACGCGCCAACGAGTATCCATAATCCGCCTTGATATTTAGTGACCCAGCGGTTCAGCGATACCTTTTTAGTATTTTTTAGTATTTTCAGCACCTCTTCAGAAGAGAATTTGAACTCGAACACTAACTAACATTCTGCCAAATAGGAAGCGGCAAAATATTAGTTAAAGTTGTTTAACTATCAATTTGAACAAGCCATCTACCCGTTAGAATAAGAATAGATTAATTCGGTAATATTTCTCCTATTTGGTGTTTGAAAAACATCTTACGGAAGAAATTTTTGAGTTCGCAAAATACTCTATTTCGCCTTGAGTGGTGACTTTCTCCCAATCATAGGATCTGCGACCATCACTACATTACATGCCTATACATTAGTTTTAAATTATAGTACTGCTTAAACATGGGGATGGAAATAATGGTGATTTAAAACCGCCATCATTCAAAACTTATGCAACATGATGCCGCTACTTTGTGGCGCATATAATCAAGTGAACCGTCACTTCCGGGGGGAGGGAAACCAATCATGAGAATATGTGGGAATCTAATCCTACCTCTTGTCATTGTGTTGACTATTACGGCAACAGCAGCGGACGCCTTTGCAGCACGGCATATTGTTGCCAATGATCACTTCCAAAGAGCTGCTGGGGGATTAGTTCCGCCCCTCAAGCGCATCTCCCGTCATTTCCCAGAAAAATTCAATATTGATCCTAATAATCAAAAACAGGAGAGTCTATTATGGATGCAAAAATAGTCGTTGGCATGGACGGTAGTGGGTCAGGCGACCGCGTTACCGATTTTGCCAAGGGGTTAGCTAAACTGATCGGGGACTGTGAACTGATTTTAGTTTATGTGATTGAATGGTCGCCCTACACATTTCAAACCCCAGAAGAAAACGAAATTAGGCACAGGCGCCGTGAAGAGGAAATTCAAACAGCACTTGAACGTGTGTTAAACCCGGCTGTTGATCGCCTCATAAAAGAAGGTTTTTCAGCTCGCGGCGTGGTGAAGCACGGAAAAGTGGCGCAGCTCCTTGATGCCGTAGCGGTTGAGGAAAAAGCCCATCAAATTGTTGTTGCTCGCTCCTCTGAAGGGGGGATCGTTAACACCTTATTTGGGTCATCAACAGCTCATTTAGTGATGAATGCCAGTGTTCCCGTAACCGTTATCAAGTGAGGAGAGAAATATGAAAATTATTAGAAACTTTGCTTTACCACTTGCACTAGCGAGTTGTTTCTCAAACGTCGCCCAAGCTCAGGAAGCTGGCCTTGATCAAAAAATTAACGAACTTTTCGCGACCATAACAGGTCCTTTTGTCAGCCTGATCTTCGCTCCAATTCCGGGAACAAGTTTCCCTTGGATCGTCATGTGGCTGGTAATTGCGGCGTCAGTTTTCACCCTGTACTTTGGATTTGTTCAATTCAGGGCCTTTCGTCACTCCATAGAGCTGGTCAAAGGAGATTTCTCTGACCCCAACGACGCGGGCGAAGTTAGTCACTTTCAAGCCCTAACAACAGCCCTGTCTGGCACTGTGGGTCTTGGGAACATTGCAGGCGTGGCCGTTGCTGTCGGTATTGGCGGACCTGGTGCCACATTCTGGATGATATTGGCCGGATTACTTGGCATGGCATCCAAATTCACCGAATGTACGTTGGGTGTGAAGTACCGGAACGAATATAAAGACGGCACCGTATCGGGCGGCCCTATGTACTATATGTCTAAGGGTTTCAAAGAACGCGGTGTACCAGGCGGCCGGTTTCTCGCTGTCTTGTTCTCTATCTTCTGTATCTTGGGTGCACTTGGCGGCGGCAACATGTTCCAAGCCAATCAGGCTCACGCGCAAATTGCCGGCATCGTCGGTGAGTTTCCGGGCTGGATTACAGGGATTGTTTTCGCGGGTGTAGTGTTTGCCGTGATTGTTGGCGGCATCAAATCTATCGCCAACGTAACTGAAAAAGTTGTCCCTTTCATGGGCGTGTTATATGTCTTAGCAGGCATGGCAATCTTGGCAGTAAACTACGACCAAATCGGTTGGGCAATTGGCCAAATCTTTTCGGGCGCATTTACAGGTCTTGGTGTTGCAGGCGGTGTTGTTGGTGCCCTGATCCAGGGTTTCAAACGGGCGGCGTTTTCGAACGAAGCAGGTGTTGGATCAGCTGCTATTGCCCATTCGGCCGTGCGTACGAAGGAGCCTATCACTGAAGGGTTTGTATCCTTGCTTGAGCCCTTTATCGATACAGTTGTTATTTGTACCATGACAGCACTTGTCATCACTATTTCAGGTCAGTTGATGATTGATCCCGCATCGGGCAATTATATTCTAAATGATGGCGGTACAATTCAAACAGTAACTGGCGCCTCTGGGGTTGCGTTGACATCGGCTGCATTTGCATCCGCCTTCAGCTGGTTCCCCTATGTGCTTGCTGTCGCCGTTATCCTCTTTGCCTTTTCAACCATGATATCCTGGTCTTATTACGGCCTGAAAGCATGGACCTATTTGTTTGGAGAAGGCAAAAAAGCAGAACTAGTATTTAAAGTCATGTTTTGTTTGTTCATTATCGTTGGTGCCGCGGCAAATCTTGGTCCCGTCATCGACTTTTCCGATGCAGCAATCTTTGCAATGGCAGTTGTCAACATAACCGCATTGTACGTCTTGATGCCCATCGTAAAAGCAGAACTTACCTCATATCTGGACCGTTTGGGTAAGGGTGAGATAAAGCGGTTTGCGGGAGAAAAGAAGGAAACCGAAACTGCTTAGTTAATTCTGGTAGCAACGATCTAAATGTTCGTCTTGTCGTTTCCTTGAGAAATCAGGTGCAATTATTAGAACGAATATTTTGAGA
>JBALWO010000027.1:34781-46690 GCA_036960775.1 Pseudomonas marincola
AGTAATTTTACCTAACTTTTGGATGTACATATGCCGCTTACGGTCAAAGACCAGTTGCCAAAATTTTACTTGTCGGAAAATTTATCTGCCTTTAATAGACTCAGTACTGCGATTTGGGTTTTCGACATTGATGATCATAAGATTTGGTGGGGGAACGAGTCTGCGCTTGAATTTTGGGAAGCAAATTCAGTAGCAGCTCTTGTTGAGCGCGATTTTTCTTCTGATTCAGTTTCTGTTCGCCAAAGATTGGCAGACATATTTTCCAATACTTCGCAAGGTGAACGCGTCGAGGAAAATTGGACTCTCTATCCCAGCGGCACCCCTAAGATGGTCATTGTCACTTTCACCCCAATCCTCATTGAAAATGGAAAAAGAGCAGTATTAATAGAAGCCAGCCCACAGATACGGGAGGAGCTTGATCATCGGGCAAAACGAATACTAGAAGCCGTCAGACATACCCCCTTGATGATCAGTACTTTTGGAAATGATGGTAAATTACTAGCCCAGAACCCATCTGCCGCAACAGTCTATGATATAGAAAACCATACAACCACCACCCTCGAGGGACGCTATAGAGATCCAGACATCAGAGAAACTATCATCAGTAGGCAGGAGCTAAAAAAACGGTTTAACAGAGACATTAAAGTTGAAACCGCTTTTGGCGATCGGTGGCATACATTAAGTGCAGAATTGGGTCTTGATCCCGTCTCCGGCAGCCAAGTTATTGTGGCAACAGAAGAAGATATTACGGAGAGAGTTACGGCCCAAGAAGACCTCCGACGGCTCAACTTAGAGCTTGAGAAACGTGTGAGTGAGCGAACTGAAAAACTAACCGTAGCCCGGCACGAAGCAGAAGCTGCGAATAAATCCAAAGGCAATTTCTTAGCCACCATGAGCCACGAACTCAGGACGCCTTTGAATGCCATCATCGGTTTCTCAGATATGTTAGGGCAACAAATATACGGCCCCGTTAATGAACGACAAAATTTGGCACTTAAAGACATCCATAGTAGCGGCCAACATTTACTCGACCTCATAAATGAGCTTCTCGATGCCTCAACCATTGACAATGGTCAGCTCAATCTGTTCGAGGGTTACTTTTTACATGACCACATTATTGATTATTGCCGCGCAACATTTGAGTTAGAGGCAATGCAGAAAGAGCATATATTCACCGTTCAGAATAATGTAACGGGCTTCGTAATTAGAGGAGACTCGCGGCGTTTTCGCCAAATCCTCTTTAATCTCCTCAGCAATGCTTTTAAATATACACCCGCTGGCGGAGAAATCGCTTTGTCTGTAGATTACGATCCAGAAAATGGCGTTCTTTTTGCAGTCAAAGATTCCGGCATTGGAATTCCGAAAGAAAATATTCAAGACGTATTCAATGCTTTCACACAGGCCGCTAGCTCGGATTGGGCTGCCGGAAAAGGTGTTGGGCTTGGACTATATATTGCATCTCAACTCGTCAACGCACATGATTCTGAAATAAAAATTGAGAGCGTGATCAACAAAGGCACAACAGTTTCATTTAGCATCCCCACATCAAGGGTGTTCGATGCTGGAGATCCGAATATTTCAGTCGAAAGCATGGAATCTGGAAATTAATCTGTAAAAAATAGGCACTAGAATTACCTCTTAACTTGACGTTCCAAAAGCCTCGTCAATTAAATCAACCGCCAGTTCCAAATCGTTCGCACTTCCCACAGCTATCATGACAAATCCCACATCTGCCTCGACCTCACCTGCTTCTTCAAAAACCCGTCGGCGTCCCACCTGCTGCAATAGCGTGAGCGCCCCAGTATCCAAGTCTCTAAAGAAGCCTTTCACCCGGTGGATCGACTGCGGGAGTTTATCAAGACTTTCCGATAGTCGTTTTTTGTCGAGGGCCACCGGTGGGATCCAACTCCTTGTTACAAAACCACTGGGACTTTGATCCGTTTCATCCATATCTAAGGCATTTAGGTGATGAGAGCCGTCCATCAAAAGAGACGGGGGCACCTGCCCCTTGTGCGCCTCAACAATAATGGCGTTGGGTGACAAATCAGAAATCCAATTTGTCAGTGACTCACACGTCTCTTTGGGAACAAGATCCGTTTTATTCAGGATCAAAATATCACCCGCCTTAATTTGATTTTGAACGAGTTTTCCGACAAATTTATCCAGCGCCCGTGCTCGAACGGTTTCCGCATCCACAAGAGTAATCGTGGCATCCAACCTAAAGCCCGGCCAGTATCCAGCGTGTAGTGCTATTCGCTGCGGTTCCGCAACACCGCTCGCCTCCAGAACGACAATCTCTGGTGGTTCATCCCTTGTTGCCTGTGCATCAAGAGCGGCCCCTAGATCATCTGTAATGGAACAACATACACAACCATTTGCAAGACTGATTGCCTGTTCATCACGATCGACAATAAGGGAGGCGTCAATATTGATAGCACCGAAATCATTCACCAGAACGGCAATTCGGCGACCATGATCACTGGACAATAAATGGTTTATCAGAGTTGTTTTCCCAGCGCCGAGATAACCCGTAATCAAAATGATTGGAATGCGCTTAGTCATTTGTTTATGGGGAAGGGTTTGCCTTCAAAAACAGTACCCCAAATTGGAATATCCTTGAGGTTCATTACAGGTGTCTCCCACGGATCCGCCTCTAGTACCGTGAAATCTGCTTTTTTACCCGCTCGGATTGATCCTATTTCGTTTTCCATTCCGATGACATAAGCTGCATCAATGGTAATCGCACGCATGGCGGCGTCAAGATCAATACATTCTTCTGGACCCAGAACCGCACCTGATTCCGAGATTCTGTTCACAGCAACCCAGGCAGAATTAAGAGGTAGTGCTGGCGCCATGGTAAAATCAGAATGCAAAGCCGTGGTAACACCGTGCCGCGCAAGGGTTCCAAGCCGAGCCATCTGGGAAGCGCGTTCATAACCGATTGAATGCTGCCAGTATGCTTCGCCGAGCTCGTGAAGGTAATAGATATTTGCAGATACCAGCGCCCCTAGATCCGCAATACGGCGAACCTGTTCCGGTGTTGAAACACCAAAATGTTCAATGGTAAAACGATGATTGAACCGCGGCCGTTCAAACTGCAATTTTTCGAGAGTATCAAGCGCGAGTTCCACCCCTAAATCCCCAGTACAATGGACATGAATGCGTTTACCCGCGCACCAGAAAGCTCGTGCCAATTCTTCAAACGCTTCTGGCGCCATTAGCCATTCACCGTGATGGCCGTCAATAAAGCCCGGTTCCTGCATTTGCATCAGTTCTGCAAAGAACCCCCCATCCGTAAACAACTTCACGCCGTTTCCAAACTGAAGCCTGTGAGTTCCCCTTGAAGAATAACTTTCAACCCGCTTAACTTCTTCGTCTGCAGCGCCATCCCAAGCCCCGCGAAGCGCGCCGCGCGGAATAATTTGCATGCGAAAAGGAACATCGTCTCGTTCCAGGATATTCTCTAGGAACTGCCATTCAACAGCGTCATCTAACAACGGATAGGCCATCTCTCCAATGGTGGTATGCCCGCCATAATGAATGGCCTTTTTCACCAGCTCCAACCCATGTTGGTAACGCTGGGGCTCGAAGAGAAATTGGTTCATTTCCTTGGTCGCAACGGCGAGGCCTGTCTCATAAAAACGGCCCGTTGCAAGATCGATCTGTGGATGCCGTTCTAGATCCGCGCGATCCAATCCCATCCACTCAATTGCAGCATCGTTGGCGATAATTTCATGAAAGGACCGTTGCCAGACAAAGATCGGCCGCGAAGATGAAATCGCATTTAGGGCCTCCCGGTTGACCGCACCATGCCAAATCTTGTGATACCCCCAAGTAATGAGAGGTTCTGATGGATCATCTAGCCCTGCTTCAATTTCTGCGAGGCGGGCAATATAGGCCTCGTGACTGCGCACGGGAGGACTTACACGATCTGGTAATTTCCATTCCATGGCAGTGATAAAATGACATGATAAAAGTATCGCTCCGAGGGTCGGATGTAAGTGAGGATCGATGAAACCAGGCATCAAAACATGGTTTTCAAAGCGATTATCAATCCGATGCGGATGTGCATCCAGCCACGGTTTCAGGGTCTCAAGCGTACCAACTTCAATAATTTGACCGTCTTGTACAGCAACTGCACTGGCCTCTGCCATAGAAACATTCATCGTGCGGATGTTTTTAGCCGTATAAACAATAAGTTCGCTCATTTTCTCCCCCTCCTCTAATCAATAAGACGCTGGGCTTATAGCCCAAATCACAACCGTATCCACATCTCCAGGATTATGGCACCAGTGTTTACCGGCACCGTTCATCTGAAAACTATCTCCTTCTTCGACAAGATAAGTACTGCCATCAACAGTCAACTCTAAGGTTCCTGAGAGAACCATCCCGCCTTCTTCACCTTTACGTTCCCGTCCCGTATCACCGGTACCTGCGCCTGGTGAGAAGGTTGTCAGGATCAGCTCAAGTTGTCCTTTGAGGTTCGGTGACAACAACTCTTCCCGAGTTCCCGCCTGACTCAAATTAATTTCGCGCCGAGCCGAGCGACGTACAATTACTTCGCGCTCTTCTGGAGCCGCAATCGCTGTTCCACTGAAAAACCAATTAATGGAGACATCAAGGGATCGAGCGATGGCATCCAGTGCATCAATATTAATTGGACTAACCCCTCGTTCCATTTCACTTAAATTCCCAGTTGATCGACCTGTAAGGTTTTTCATTTGGGTCAAAGTCAATCCCCGGGCTCTCCGCAGTTCACGGATTTGCTGGCCCACAGGAATTTGTAATTCTGAATCAATCGATTTTGCTGAAACAAACTTATCGCGAGATGTCATTAGGTGAATACTTTCGTCTCAAAATTCAGTTAACTGAAATTATCCTTGCATTTTTTCAGATTCAAGGGCAATGATTTTTACCGTGAGATAAAAAAAACATTAAAACTACTCAGGGAGAATACTTGGATATGTACAAAATTAGTATGATACGCAAGATGTCGCTCATCGCCTCTTTAGCGATTGTGACCCTGCTCGGCTCCACCGCAATTCCACTCGCCGAACCCAAATCAGGCGGTACACTTAACACGACCACAACTGGATATCGTACGCTGAATCCGGGCGTTCAATCTGGTGCTGCCACTGGCGCGCCAGGATCACAGATCTTCGCAGGTCTCGTCCTCATCGACAATAAGTATAATGCAACCCCATACCTTGCCAAAAGCTGGACCGTGTCTGACGACAACCTGACCTATAGCTTCAAATTGGTTGACGGTGCAAAGTTCCATGATGGCCAGCCGATCACATCAGAAGATGTTGCTTTCTCGCTTGAAACCGTAAAAACCAACCATCCCTTCGGCAAGGCAATGTTTAGTAACATCAAGGCTGTTGAAACTCCAGATGCCAATACTGTGATTTTCAAACTTTCAGCGCCAATTCCAGGTTTACTCCTCTCCCTTGAACCATTGCTAATGCCCATTTTGCCAAAACATGTTTATGGCGATGGACAATCAGTGAAAAAGCATCCTCGTAATATGGAGAATGTTGTCGGGTCTGGCCCGTTTAAGGTTGCAGAAAACAATCCTGCAGAACGGTTAGTCCTTGTGAAGAACGATGACTTTTTCATTAAAGGTAAACCGTATATCGACAAAATTGTTTTTTCAGTTGTGAAAGACAGCCTCACTCGCGTTTTGATGATGGAAAAAGGCGAAATTGACTACGCTGGCTTTTCTGGCATTCGCCCGACTGATGCCAAAAGGCTTGAAAAAACGGGCAATTTGACAGTTACCACTGAAGGCTATGGCGCCGTTGGTTATATTCATTACCTTGAACTCAATTTGCGCGATAAACCGTTCAACGATGTCAAAGTACGCCGCGCACTAGCACATGCCATTGACACTAATTTTATTGCCAAAATATTGTTTGCTGGACGGACCGTCGCAGGTACCGGCCCTCTCCATACAGGTAGCGTTTTCTATTCAGAAGATACACCTCGTTATGCAGCTGATCTAAAAAAAGCCGCGGCGCTTCTTGATGAAGCGGGTTACCCTGTTGGTGCTAATGATGAACGCTTTTCGTTCACGTTGGATATTCCCAGTTGGGCACGTCAGGCACATGGTCCAATGGCTGAATATACGCAGGCTCAGTTGCGCAAAATCGGCATCAAAGTAGAATTACGCCAAGCCCCTGATTTTGGAACATGGGTTAAACGCATTTCCAGTTTTGATTATCAGGCGACCATGAACGGATCGTTTAATTACCCAGACCCAGTTATCGGTGTTCATCGCCACTTTGATTGCGACAATATTCGAAACGTCATTTGGTCAAACACCCAAGGCTATTGCGATCCCAAAATGGATGCTCTTCTTGATAAAGCCGCAGTTGAAACCAACATGGATTTGCGCAAAGCAACCTATGCAAAAATTCAGCAAAAAGCAGCAGAAGACCAAGTGTTCATCTATATGCCACAGGATTTCACAGCGACGGTATATTCCAATAAAGTTGGCAATCCGCCTTCAAGTGTCTTTGGACCGCTTGCTCCATGGCACGACGTTTACCTGAAAAATTGACCTAATGTCGAGACCACCACGCCTAACGACGAGGTGGTCTCTGCTATTACATTAGTGCAGGGCAATTGAGGAAATTCATGATAAAATCACTGTCTAAACGGATTGCGAACGCAGCAGCTTTACTGCTCGCCGTACTGGTGCTCAACTTCACACTCATTCATATTGCTCCGGGAGACCCTGTCGAAGTTCTTGTTGGAGAAATGGGCGGTGCGACGCCTGAAATTATTGCCGAAATACGGGCTAGCTTCGGTTTAGATCAACCCTTCCACGTGCAGCTGGGAACTTACCTTGGAAATATTCTACAAGGTGATCTTGGCCATAGTTTCTATTATGATAAACCTGTCACCAGCTTGATACTAGATCGTACGGGGGCAACATTATTGCTTGTTGTTACAGCCCTGGTCTTTGCACTCTTTGTTGGAACTGCTCTTGGTATTGCTTCCGCCCAAAAGCGCAATTCACTCCTCAGTAATATTGTAACTATTGTTTCCCTCGCTGGGTTTTCCGCCCCTGTTTTCTGGATCGGAATTATGCTCATTCTTCTCTTTGCTGTTGCGATCCCCATTTTGCCGGTTGCAGGTATGGCCTCTGCAGATGCACCAACAGGTGCCTTTGCTTATGCTTTTGATGTTGCCCAACATCTTGTCCTACCTGTATTGACACTTGCATCGATTTACATCGCTTTTTACAGCCGTCTTGCCCGTGCCAGTATGTTGGAGGTTCTGGAATCCGACTATGTCCGCACTGCACGCGCCAAAGGCTTAAGCCGCTTCCTTGTTATTTATAAGCATGCGCTTCGCAATGCTATTTTACCGGTTGTGACTTTTGCAGGTTTGCAATTTGCTCAAGTCATCTCGGGAGCCGTTCTAGTGGAAACAGTCTTTGCTTGGCCGGGACTTGGTACCCTAGCGTTTGAATCTATTCTGCGGCGCGACTCGCCCACATTACTCGGAATTCTGTTCTTTTCCGCATTGCTTGTTTTGATCGTCAATATCTTCGTGGATATTGCTTATCGCCTAATTGACCCAAGGATTAGTGCCAAATGATAAAAAATTCATTAGAAAAAAACAACAAATCCGCAATGCAAATGCCCGCGTCTCCAGCACAACAAACTTGGAAAATGTTTCGCAGCAACCAATCGGCGCTAATTGGTCTTATTCTTTTGTCCGTTGTCATTGCATTTTCGTTGGTGGGCCCCTTTGTGTATTCCGTTTTACCAACAGATATGGTTTGGATGCCGCTAACGCCACCTGGCGCTTCAGAATTTGTTCTTGGGACAGATTACTTGGGCCGCGATATCCTCGCTGGCCTGATTAATGGCGGACGTATCACCCTTACCATTGGCGCATCTGCGGCTTTACTAACGATTATAATCGGAGTGACAATCGGAGCCCTTGCGGGTTTTTACGGCGGATGGGTTGATAACGTTTTGATGCGGATTACTGAATTCTTTCAAGTTCTGCCTAACCTCCTGCTGGCCATGGTTGTTGTCATGCTATTTTCGGCGACACTTACTAATATTGCGATCGCCATTGGTATCGTTTCTTGGACGAGCACAGCTCGTCTCACTCGTGCGGAATTTATGCGACTACGTGACATGGATTACGTTCGGGCAGAACGGGCGATTGGCGCCCAGAACCGCCGAATGATCTGGGCTGTTATATTGCCTAATGCAGCGCCCCCACTCATTGTCGCTGCAGCCCTTAGTATTGGTACCGCAATCTTATTTGAAGCAGGCCTCGCGTTTCTGGGCCTTAGCGATCCCAATAACATGAGTTGGGGACGCATGATCGGGGACAACCGACCTTACATCCTTGATAGTTGGTGGGGCGTTACCTTCCCCGGCATCGCAATATTTCTGACTGTCCTCGCCATTAGTTTAGTAGGCGATGGGCTAAATGACGCCCTAAATCCCAAACTGAGGAAAAGATAATGGATGCGCCGTTATTATCTGTAAAAGATCTGAACGTTGTCTTTCAAGTTGCCGGAACGGAAGTTCCCGTTGTCCGTAATCTCAGTTTCGATGTTCAACATGGCGAGACTCTCGGTATCGTCGGGGAATCCGGTTGCGGAAAGAGTATGACAGCCCTTGCCATCATGGGCCTTGTCCCAAATCCACCAGGGCGAATAGCTAGCGGAAAAATTCTGTTAGATGGAACGGATCTTGTCAAAGCCAGCGAGCGAGACCTACAAAAAATTCGGGGAAACGATATCTCAATGGTATTTCAGGAACCAATGACGTCACTCAATCCCGTTTTTACCATCGGCGAGCAGATTGCCGAGACAGCGCGCGCTCATTTTGATATCCGCCGGCCTGAAGCCCGAGACCGTGCCATCGAGATGTTGCATCTTGTCGGCATTCCCTCTCCAGAACAACGGTTCAGTAGTTATCCCCATCAACTCTCTGGCGGTATGCGTCAGCGCGTGATGATTGCGATCTCCCTCATATGCGAACCCAAATTGTTGATCGCAGACGAGCCAACAACGGCCCTAGATGTTACTGTACAGGCGCAAATTTTTGATCTATTTCGCGCGCTCCAAGAAAAAACAAAAACAGCAATTATCCTAATTACTCACGACATTGGTGTTGTTGCAGAAATGACTGATCGGGTCATGGTTATGTATGCTGGCCGCAATATAGAAGAAGGGTCAGTTGCCGACTTTATTCGGAACCCAAGCCATCCGTATACTCAGGGCCTTATATCCTGCATTCCTACCCTACAAACCGACCCGAGCAATAACCCCGATCCATTGTTCGAAATACCCGGCGTAGTTCCAAGTGCATCAGAATTGTCTCAACCTGGATGCTCCTTCGCCCCGCGTTGTTCCCGCGTGATGGATCAGTGCTGGTCCGAATTTCCAGAAACAAAAACCATGACAAAAAATCATACAGCCGCTTGCTGGATTGAGACGGAGACAAGTCTATGAGCTCATCAAACCCCCTTTTGGAGGTCACCGATCTCAAAGTTCATTTCCCAATAAATGGTGGCGGTGTTGTTCACGCAGTCGACGGCGTATCTTTCTCAATCAAACGCGGTGTCGCTTTCGGTCTGGTCGGGGAAAGTGGCTCTGGGAAAACAACCACAGCACTTGCCTGCGGCCGCCTTGTTGATCCAACGTCCGGACAGATCTCACTGGCAGATGAAGATATTACCAATCTCGGCGGTACCGCGCTACGTCAGGCACGACGAAAAATGCAAATCGTATTTCAAGATCCCTATGCGTCTCTTAACCCACGGGAACGTGTTGGTGCTATTGTCGAACGACCACTCAAACTTATGAAAATTGGTAACGCTCGCGAACGAGCTGCGCGGGTAGCTGAACTTTTCGAAGTCGTTGGCCTACGACCAGAACAACAATCCCTGTTTCCTCATCAATTTTCGGGCGGCCAGCGTCAGCGTATTGGTATTGCCCGTGCTCTTGCCACCCGACCCGACCTAATCATCTGTGATGAGCCGGTATCTGCGTTGGATGTAGCTATTCAAGCCCAAATCCTCAACCTACTCACTCGGTTAAAGGCTGAATTTGAGCTAACATATCTCTTTATCAGTCATGATCTCGCAGTGATCCAGCATATCTGTGATGAGATTGCGGTTATGTATTTAGGTAAGATAGTTGAACGCGGAACAAAGCAAAACATTTTCAGTAATCCCCTACACCCATATACCAAAGCGTTAATTTCCACAGTCCCGTCGCCAAACTCGCTTGGCAAACCAAAGGGCGATCGAATTATGCTTGAAGGGGATCCCCCCAGCCCCATCTCATTGCCAAAAGGATGTCATTTCGAAAGCCGATGCCCGTTCGCTGTTGATGCCTGTAAAGAAAAGGCGCCCCAACTCCGTGACATCGGTGATGATCATAGCGTCTCTTGCTTACGCATAGATTCCAATGGCATCTTTAGCTGAAGAGTTTTTGCCTACCGTTTTGCATTGCGTTTAGTCTGTGTTGAAATTATGGGTTCGGTAGTACAGATTATTTGGAGCTCATTTTCTTAACAATAGAAAATTTTCAAAGGGTTAGAAATTTAGGTTATCCCGCATTCTATAATACATGATTGATGGGGCTAGGAACCATGGTTTTTCTGAGTATAGAGGGCGAGTTTGAAATTTGACCTGATTAAAAGCCGTCTGCCCTTCGCTTAGTCCAAGTGCTTGTTGCCCAACCCGCATTCCTAGGTATCCAGCCATACCCGCACCTGATCCACAATATCCCATTGAATAGTATAGACCCTTTTCTTCACCCACATTCATCAATGTATCGAATGTAAAAGCGACCATCCCCATCCAGGAATGGCTGATTTTGATTGTTTCAAGTTCCGGGAACAAGGTTGCCATTGATTTATGTAACTTGGGACCACTGATCCTTGGGTTTGTTTCCCCCAAAGAAACCCGTCCACCAAATAGAATACGCTTTCTGTCAGGAGAGGGTCTGTAATAATAAACCACTTTTCGAGTGTCACTGATAATGCGGTTCGTCGGCATCAGTTTATTCATCAGTTTCGGCTCTATCGGTTCAGTCGCAATGATATAACTGCCGATTGGAATTATCCGGCGTCGATGCCATGGAGACAGAGAACCCGTATATCCATTTGTTGCAAGAATGACTTTCTTAGCCCGAACCTCTCCTTTTGGTGTTTGAACAGAAAATCCATGTTTTTCGCGGCTCAACCCACCTACTGGGCAATGTGAAATGGTCTTAGCACCAGCAGCAGACGCAAGCCCTAAAAGTCCACGATGATACCGAGCAGGGTCGAACGACGCATGATCAGAATAAACCACGCCACCATGATATCCATCTGTTCCAAGTTCTTTTTGTTGCTCATTTCTGGGTACTACATAAGCATTTTCGTCAAGGCCCGGTGTTTGAGATTTTATGCTTTTTACCAATTTTTCAAATTGAGAAGAATTATGAGCGGCATGGAACCGGCCGACAACGTCAAAATCACAATCAATTTTTTCGGCTTTAATAAAATCCTCTGTCCACTGACGGGAGGCTACCCCTTCGTGCATGATGGCGTAGGCTGCGTCGTGACCATGTCGTTTTTCAAGTTGAGAGAATGAAGGTTTTATGCTTGTACTTACCTGACCTCCGTTACGTGTACTGCATCCCCAACCTGCATTCTCTGCATCCAAAACCAGGGTGTCCCGTCCGCCACGTGCAGTTTGAATAGCCGCACTAAGCCCTGTGTAACCTGCACCGATGATGAGCACATCAACAGCTTCAGGTAGAGGCAATCCGCCCGTTGGCGGTGGTGGTGTTCGATCCCACCAGTAAGGTTGTTCTTTATAATCATCTGTAAACATGCTTTCCCCCAAAGAAAGAGGTCCCCGGCTTATCATGACACACT
>JBALWO010000028.1:0-40460 GCA_036960775.1 Pseudomonas marincola
GACGTCATCCATCAATCTGACCAACTCAGCTTTCAGCTTGTCGTATTTCTTTTCTTGAGTTTTAGGGACGACATCATTTTCAAGAGCTGCGGTTAGACGCGTTTCTTGTAATTTATGAAGCTTTTTATAAGTCTTCGCGATTTCATCGAAACGCTCAAAAACTTGCGGTTTAAGAGTTTCTTCAAGAGCGGCCAGAGACATGGTGTTCTCTTCGGCTTCTTCTTCCTCTTCTTCTTCGCGGCGAACTGGATTTCCTTCTTCATCCAATTCTGGCTCTTCTTTGGTTTCTTCTTCTTTGGTTTCTTCCTCTTTACCGTCTTCGGTCAAGTCAGCGGCAGGAGTTGTCTCGTCTTCGCTTTCCTCATTGAAGCCTTCTTGCAGTGCTTTTTCAGCAGCAGCGCCGGCTCCATAAGTCGCGTCCAGATCGATCACGTCTCGTAACAAGAGTTGTTCTTGTAACATCAACTCGCGCCAATTCAGAATAGCCCGAATAGTTAATGGGCTTTCGCAAATCGCGCCAATCATTTTGCCGCGACCAGCTTCAATTCGCTTGGCAATCGCGATTTCACCTTCACGGGACAGAAGCTCAACTGTTCCCATTTCGCGAAGATACATTCTGACGGGATCGTCAGTCCGATCGCCCGTTGTTGATGCAGCTTTTTCGGGAACTTTTTCAGTCGCTGTCTCTTCGACAGTTTCCTGATCGCCCCCTTCAGAAGAGGCTTCTTCAGCCGCTTCTTCATTTTCCACAACGTTGATGCCCATTTCAGACAACAAAGACATGGTGTCTTCAATTTGTTCTGAAGACATCTGATCTTGAGGTAAAACGGCGTTCAATTCGTCAAATGTGACAAATCCTTTTTCTTTCGCCTTGTTCAGCATTTTTTTGACGGCTGCTTGTGAAGCATCAATCAAAGGACTGTCCGGCGTTTCTTCCCGCTGTTCGGTAGTTTCCACTGCCTCTGCGCTTTTTGTAGCCATAAAAAACTAACTCCTGAAGTCACGACGTAAAACCTGAGCAGTTTCACATCTCATGACAAATTCATCTAAAAACCGGTTTCTCTGCCTGAAGCAACTCCAAAACCATCCAGATCCGCCTCTGTACCCTCTGCCTCATGCAGAGCTTTTTTAGCATGTGTTAAGCGGTCGAGATTTTGGCGCGTTGCCTCATTCCCAAATAATTCTTGTGCTACTTTGACTTCCGCCGTCAGCAAATCTCGCTTCTGACGCGCAAACAAATGTAGCCATCCTGTTGTTGCATCTTCCAATGCCGCGCCTCTGGTTACATACCAATCCAGAGACTCTCCGGCCGACTGTTCCAAGCCATGGGACAAATCAGATAGTCCTCGGTTGGTTAAGTGGTGCTTCATACCTTCGTAGTCAAGGTCTGATTCGGATGTAGCAATTTCTATGATTGCATGGTGCAGCCTGTCAAGGCTACCCGAAGACATCTGAAGACTTGCAAAAGCTTCAAAGTATTTATCGAGGATTTCCGGGTGGTTGAGCACTGCTAGAACCATTAATTGCTCGCCGCGTCCCCAGTTATTTCCAACGGGCGCGGCACCGATCAACCCTCTTTTTGATCCGAAATCACGTTTTTGATTCGCGAATCGTCCGAATCGGTTGTCTTTGCGCCCCTTGTTAGAGTTTTCAAAAGCCGCTTTTTTCTGTTCTCTGTTCCAAGTCCAAAGACGATCTTTGAAATATTGCTGGTAATATCCCCGAACCGTTTGATCTTCCATTTGCTCGGCGATTTCCGCCAACGCACGTTCAAAGGCAGCTTTCTGTTCCGGCGTATCCAATTTGCGATCTTGCATTTCTTTGCGCCACAGCAATTCAGAGAGCGGCAAGGCACGTCCCAAGATTTCGGCCATAGCAGTGGATCCTTCAGACCGGATCAAATCATCAGGATCAACACCTTCAGGCATCAGGGCAAACCGTAAAGAATACCCCGGCTTTAATAAAGCCAATGCTCTTTCAGCAGTTCGAAGGGCTGCACGCCAGCCTGCGCTGTCTCCATCAAGGCACATGATAGGCTCAGGCGCCATTTGCCACAAAATCCGAAGTTGATCTTCAGTAACCGCCGTTCCAAGCGGGGCAACGGCATGGTCAAACCCAGCTTCTGCTAGGGCGATGACATCCATGTAACCTTCAGCAACAACAACTTGCCCAGTGTCGAAGGCTTTGCGTCTGGCTGAGGCCATATTGTATAGAATATGGCCTTTATGGAAGAGCGGCGTATCTGGGGAGTTTAAATATTTTGCCGGCGCATCTCCCAAGGCCCTACCGCCAAAAGCGATCACACGATCTTGCCGGTCGGTTATTGGGAACATCAGCCTGTCCCGAAACCGATCATAGGTTGCCTTGTCACCGTCGGGTTTAATGATAAGCCCCGCTTCGATCATCAGATCTTCTGACACACCGCGTGCTAGTAAAGCTTCTTTCATTGCGGTTCGAGACGAGGGAGCAAAGCCTAGCCGAAATTGCGTTCGTGCCCCTTCAGACACTTGCCGGCGATCAAGATAACCTCGCGCACCGGAACCGTTTTGAGATACGAGCTGGCTCGAAAACCAATTGGCCGCCGCCTCCATTACCTCATGAAGGGTTGCCGCACGCTTCTGACGTTCTCGCTCTTGCGGTCGCTCCACCGGCATATCAAGGCCAGCCAAATCCGCAAGTCGCTCTATGGTATCTCGGAAACTCAAACCTTCAGTTTGCTTTATGAACTCAACTTGGTCGCCATGAGCGCCACAGCCAAAGCAATGATAGAACCCTTTTTCCTCGTTCACGGTGAAGGAGGGGGATTTCTCATTATGAAAAGGACAAAGGCCTGAATATTCACGTCCTTTTTTGACAAGTTTCGTCCGCCGACCAATAAGTTCTGATAAACTTACTCGGTTTCTGATCTCATCCATAAAATGCTGTGAAAAGGCCATACTTATTCCCGATATGTCCCGCAGCAGTCTTGAAAAAATTTGCTGCGGTAACCGTTGGGGAGTTTAAGCACCTAGCGCGGACTTAACAAGTGCACTGGCTTTGGCAAAGTCCATGCGACCTGCGTATTTGCTTTTAAGAGCTGCCATGGTTTTCCCCATGTCCTTTAAGCCCTCTGCGCCAATATCGCCGATTATCTCGCCAATTACGCGTGTCATCTCGCCTTCATCAAATTGCTTTGGAAGGTATTTCGCGATGATGTCGATTTCTTCCTGCTCAGACGTAGCAAGATCAATGCGACCACCCTCTTCGTAGGCCGCGATAGAATCGCGCCTTTGCCGAACCATGGTGGTTAGCATTTGAAGAATCTCATCGTCACCGATTCCCTCTTCACTCCCCTTCTCGCGGGCAGCAATATCTCGGTCATGAAGCGTCGCAAGGATCAATCTCAAAGTGGATAATTTCCGCTTATCCTTTGATTTCATTGCGCCTTTTAGCGAGTCTTTTAATTCAATACGGATCATAATCACTTAAATAGTAGCCAAAGAAAGCGAGCATAGTACCGCACCATCTGAATTTTAGCAAACCAAAACTTTCCCGTAAGTCGTTGTTTTTAAAGGAAAAAATTTAGCATCAAGAACTTGACGAAAGAGCCACTTTACCCTATCTTCCCGCGTCAATATCTATATCGGTAAAAGGAATGCGGCCCAGCGCTTATCGCAGGGGGTCCCTCATAGGCATGTCTAAATCAATCAACGCAATAGATTTACACGAAACACGGACAGCAACAGCAGTACTTGTGTTAAGTGACGGAACTGTTTTCCACGGCTTTGGCGTCGGAGAAACAGGCGAGACAACTGGTGAAGTATGCTTCAATACTTCCATTACTGGTTATCAGGAAAGTTTGACGGATCCTTCGTTTGCAGGGCAAATGATCACCTTCACTTTCCCCCATATCGGTAATGTTGGTTTCAATGACGAAGATATTGAAACGGACGGCGTTGCCGCTAATGGCCTGATTATTCGGGCCGATATTACCGAACAAGCTAACTGGCGAGCTGCTGGAAACCTCAATGATTGGTTGAAGAAGCGCGGATTGATCGGCATTTCCGGTGTCGACACGCGCAGGCTTACCCATGTCATTCGGGAGGCAGGCGCGCCAAATGGCATCATTGCCCATAACCCTGACGGCAAGTTTGATCTGGTAGCCTTAAAGAAAAAGGCCGCTGACTGGCCTGGCCTTGAGGGTATGGATCTGGCAAAGGATGTATCTTGCACCGAAACCTATACCTGGACTGAAACAAGCTGGGATATCAATTCTGGCTTTGGCGCTCTTGCAACTCCGAAGCGGCATATTGTGGCTGTAGACTACGGCATTAAAAAGAACATCTTGCGCTGCCTCGCGTCTCTTGATTGCGCGATCACAGTGGTCCCTGCCAGTGCCAGTTTCGATGATATCATGTCTCATAAGCCAGACGGTATTTTCTTAGCTAACGGCCCAGGTGATCCGGCTGCCACAGGAAAATATGCCGTACCGGTTATTCAGCAATGCATTGATAGCGGCATCCCAATGTTTGGAATTTGCCTTGGCCATCAAATGCTGGCTCTTGCTGTTGGCGCAGAAACCATGAAAATGAAGCAAGGTCATCGCGGAGCCAATCAGCCTGTTAAAGACCTGACAACGGGTAACGTTGAAATTACCTCACAGAACCATGGTTTTGTGGTCAAACGGGAAAGCTTGCCCGCTGGTGTAACGGAAACACATAAGTCCTTATTCGATGGTGTTGTTGAAGGCCTAAGCCTCGACGGAAAACCTATTTTTTCTGTCCAGTACCATCCAGAAGCGAGCCCCGGCCCGCAAGACAGTCATTACCTCTTTCAACGGTTTGTAGATATGGTGGACGCGAATGCCTAAACGTACCGATATCAAGTCCATTATGATCATCGGCGCTGGCCCAATTATTATTGGCCAGGCTTGTGAATTTGATTACTCTGGCACTCAAGCTTGTAAAGCGCTGAAAGAAGAAGGTTACCGGGTCATTCTGGTGAACTCTAATCCAGCAACGATCATGACTGACCCGGACCAAGCCGACGCCACTTATATTGAGCCAATTACGCCCGAAATCGTGGAAAAAATCCTTGAAAAAGAAAGGCCTGATGCGCTGCTGCCAACTATGGGCGGCCAAACTGCATTGAATACGGCCTTGGCGCTTGCTGATAGCGGCGCGCTCGACCGTTTGGGCGTACAGCTTATTGGGGCGAACCAAGAAGCTATTGAAAAAGCGGAAGATCGCGATAAATTCCGTACGGCCATGCGAAAAATCGGCCTTGATATGCCGCTAAGTTCTGTGGCCCATAATATGGAAGAGGCTTGGGAGTCTCTTGAAATCGTGAAGTTGCCTTGCATTATTCGCCCATCCTTCACCATGGGCGGTACAGGCGGCGGCATTGCGTATAACCGCGAAGAGTTTGAGACTATTGTCGGCTCTGGCCTTGACGCATCTCCAACAACAGAAGTGTTGATTGAGGAAAGTATCGTCGGCTGGAAAGAATACGAAATGGAAGTTGTTCGCGACAAAGCGGACAACTGCATTATCATTTGTTCCATTGAAAATGTGGACCCTATGGGCGTCCATACGGGCGATTCCATCACGGTTGCCCCAGCGCTGACCCTCAGCGACAAAGAATATCAAGTGATGCGGAATGCCTCATTGGCTGTTTTGCGTGAAATCGGTGTTGAAACAGGTGGCTCAAACGTTCAGTTTGCGGTTAATCCAGAAAATGGCCGTTTGATCATTATTGAAATGAACCCACGTGTATCCCGCTCCAGCGCGCTTGCATCGAAGGCGACCGGTTTCCCCATCGCCAAAATCGCCGCCAAACTTGCGGTCGGCTATACACTGGACGAACTTGATAACGACATCACAGGCATAACGCCTGCGTCATTTGAGCCAACAATCGACTATGTTGTCACAAAAATTCCGCGCTTCACATTTGAGAAATTCCCGGGCGCAGAACCCTCCCTTGGCACAGCCATGAAATCAGTTGGCGAGGCAATGGCTGTTGGCCGCACATTTGCAGAATCTCTGCAAAAAGCATTGCGGTCGCTGGAAACTGGCCTTACGGGCTTGAATGAGCAGGACATTGGTGAAGACAAGCAAGGCATTTTGAATATTCTTGCCCACGCAACACCTGATCGTTTACTGCACATCGCACAAGCGTTCCGGGCAGGCCTGACCCTTGAAGAAATTCAAGGTGCCAGTAAGTATGAGCCTTGGTTCCTATCGCAAATTGAAGCACTGGTCGAAATGGAAGAAGCCGTTCGGGAAAAAGGCCTTCCAACTCAAAAAAGCGGCCTTCTCTCTTTGAAGAAAATGGGTTTCTCAGACGATCGTCTTGCAGAAATTTCTGGGAAAACCACGGCTGAAGTTTTCGATATTCGTCAAGATTTGGGCGTACAACCTGTCTATAAACGCATTGATACTTGCGCCGGTGAGTTCACATCTAAAACGCCTTACCTCTACTCAACCTATGAAGGGAATGAGTGGGATCCGGCAGTTTGCGAGTCTGAACCAACGGACCGCAAAAAAGTTGCTATCCTCGGCGGCGGACCAAACCGCATTGGCCAAGGTATCGAGTTTGATTATTGCTGTGTTCATGCCGCTTATGCGCTTGAAGAAGCCGGCTACGAGACCATCATGATCAATTGTAATCCAGAAACTGTTTCTACAGATTACGATACATCTGATCGGTTGTATTTTGAGCCTCTTACAGTTGAAGACACTCTTGCCGTCTTACGGAAAGAGCAGTCAAATGGAATCCTTCATGGTGTAATTGTGCAGTTCGGCGGACAAACACCGCTTAAACTTGCCGCAGGCCTTGAAGCAGCTGGCATCCCGATTTTGGGAACAACTCCCGATGCTATCGACTTGGCGGAAGATCGGGAACGGTTCCAACAGATGCTGCATAAACTCAAACTTCTCCAACCAGAAAATGGGATTGCACGTTCTGTTGAAGAAGCTTTCGTTATTGCCAAAGACATCGGCTATCCTGTCGTTGTTCGCCCGTCATACGTTCTTGGTGGTCGGGCTATGGAAATTGTGCGCGATGACAGCCAACTTGATCGTTATATGCGCGAAGCTGTTCAAGTTTCAGGCGACACACCTGTTCTTGTGGATAGTTATTTGCAAAATGCCATTGAGGTGGATGTTGATTGCTTATGTGACGGTGAAGACGTATTTGTCGCCGGCATCATGGAGCATATCGAAGAAGCAGGCATTCACTCTGGTGACAGCGCCTGCGCCCTTCCGCCGTATACATTAAAAGATGATGTCATCGCAGAAATTCACCGTCAATCACATGCATTGGCGCTTGAGTTAAACGTTGTTGGCCTGATGAACGTCCAGTTCGCACTTAAAGACGACACGGTTTACATTTTGGAAGTCAACCCGCGTGCCAGCCGTACCGTTCCGTTTGTTGCCAAAAGCATCAATTACCCAATCGCCAAAATCGCGGCTCGGATTATGGCGGGTGAAAAGCTTGCCTCCTTCAATCTAGAAAACCGGGTCTTATCCCATGTCACTGTGAAGGAAGCGGTCTTTCCGTTTAATCGTTTCCCAGGTGTAGATGTAATCCTTGGCCCTGAAATGCGGTCAACGGGTGAAGTTATGGGGATCGACAAAGATTTTGCGACCGCCTTCTTGAAATCTCAGTTAGCCGCAGGTGTTATTTTGCCAACGAGCGGTAAAGTCTTCATATCTGTCAGAGATTTGGACAAGGCGTTGGTTAAGGACGTTGCCGAAAAACTTCTAGAGCTTGGATTTGAAATTGTCTCAACTTCAGGCACGGCTGATTATCTTTCAGCCCAAGGGCTAGCCGTCTCCAAGGTCAATAAAGTAATGGAAGGTCGCCCTAATATCATCGATTTGATGAAAAATCGCGATATCGCTATGGTCATCAATACGACCGAAGGCGTCCAGGCCTTGAAAGACAGCTACGACATCCGCCATACTGCACTGGTGATGAAAACACCGTACTCAACAACTATCGCAGGTGCCCGCGCTTCTGCTATGGCAATTGAAAAAATTAAGACAGGAACCCTTGAAGTCTATCCACTTCAATCCTATTGTTAACTCCTTGTGCATTAAAAATTGATTTTATATGCGCCTCTAAATGAATTGGCGCACCTAAAGAGAAGTTACGCGAAAGCGTAATCATGAGAATTCGATGGAAAGATTACCTATTACAGCTGGCGGCCACGCCAACTTGGAAGTTGAGTTAAAAGATTTAAAAGGCCGGGCACGGCCTGCCGTTATTCAGGCGATCTCAACTGCACGTGAGCATGGCGATTTGTCTGAAAACGCGGAATATTCTGCAGCGAAAGAACAGCAGTCCCTCATTGAAGGGCGTATTGCTGAGCTTGAGGATAAACTTGGCCGCAGTGAAATTATTGACGTAGCAGCAATTACAGGAGCGCAGATCAAGTTTGGCGCAACCGTTTTGTTGGTTGATGAAGATACTGATGAAGAGACGACATATCAAATCGTCGGCGAAGATGAAAGCAACATTGAAAAAGGCTTGCTTTCATTGTCTGCGCCGTTAGCTCGGGCCCTTATCAACAAGGAGCAAGGTGACAGTATTGAAGTCACAACTCCGGGTGGATCAAAGGCTTATGAAGTTTTGAATGTAAAGTTCATCTGATTTTCAGTTGGCTTTGAAATAACGACCCTGCCAATTATGTTGGCGGGGTTTTTCTATATATATCGTGTGCTGCGGCGAAAGCTTCAAGCTTGCGTCTCGATGAGCTGCTTTAGCAACAGCGATAAGTTAGCGGCATCCGCGTCACCAATATTTTCTCCAATGACATCTTCGATGGCATCGCCGTAAACAATCCACATTTTTTGACGTAATATTTTTCCAGCGTCAGTTATGATGACAGATTGCCCCCGTGCATCTTCATCACAGGCCAAGCGCTGCAAGTACCCCGCTCTTTCAATTCTCTCAATAATTCTAGACACGCCATATTGCGGTAATAGAGTTACATCCTCTAGCTCAAAAGGCCTCAAGCCCGCAGTTCCTGCCCGCTCAAGCTCCAATAGAATATCGTACCATGATAGGGCCGGAAGCCCTTCCGTCTTAAGTCTTCCCTCCACGCGTTTAAGCGCGATTTTGTTAAGCCTTAAAAGGCGGGCCCAGACGTCGACTGTCGTATCATTCGGTTTTTTCATTTTTCCAATATACATGCATATGCATTGACAATCAATTCAAGAACGCCACATATACATGCAATTGCATTTATCTTGAGGAAAAAATTATGTCGTCACTTCAGCTCATCAGTCACCACCTCTGCCCATATGTTCAGCGGGCCGCAATTGTCCTTGCAGAGAAACAAATTCCTTACGAGCGTACCTATATTGATTTAGCCAACAAACCGACTTGGTTTGCCGATTTGTCGCCGCTCGGTAAAGTTCCAGTCCTTGTAACAGAGGGAACAGTTTTATTCGAAAGTCAGGTCATCGCCGACTATTTGAACGAAGTTACCCCAAACTCTCTATACCCCGCACTGCCCCTACATAAGGCAAGGCACCGAGCCTGGATTGCTTATGCCTCTGAAACGCTAACTACTATTGCAGGATTTTATAGCGCTACGACTGAAGCCGCCTTTAATGAAAAAATTGAACAGCTTCGCGTAAAGTTTGAGAAAATCGAAACAGAAATAGCCGGCCCCTATTTTGACGGCACCGAATTTCATCTAATTGACGGCGTTTGGGCAACCGTATTTAGGTATTTTGATGTGTTCGACCAAATAGCAGATTTTGGAATATTGGTAAATTCTGAGAAAATTCAGACTTGGCGTAATCGCATCTCAGAAAGACCGTCTGTCGTCGCGGCAGTACCTGATGGGTATTCAGCAAGGCTCATGACATTTCTTGAAAATAGAAATTCTTACTTATCATCCTTGATAGAGCCACCATCACTATCAAAATAGACAAAAATAAAGCGGCACGGGTAGACCGTACCGCTTTATTTGTTATTTTTTTGGGTACCCTATAGAGGCAAGCGCCTCTGTAATTTCATCCAAAATAACTGGATCATCAATGGTTGCCGGAGCTTTATAAGGCTCACCGTCAGCAATTTTTCGGACAACACCACGTAATATTTTTCCAGAACGTGTCTTTGGTAGGCGCTTAACAACCGCGGCTTCTTTAAATGCGGCAACTGGTCCAATTTTCTCGCGAACCAGCAGCACCAACTCTTTGACAATGTCGGCTTCTGGGCGATCGACCCCAGCGTTTAAAACAACAAACCCAAGAGGTGTTTGTCCTTTCAAGGCATCTTTCGCCCCCAAAACAGCACATTCGGCAACGTCCTTATGACCGGCTAAGACTTCTTCCATGCCGCCTGTAGAAAGACGGTGCCCTGCCACATTGATGATGTCATCTGTGCGCGCCATAATGAATAAATAATCGTCTTCATCGATATATCCGGCATCGCCTGTTTTATAATATCCTGGAATTTCTTCCATATAGGATTTCAAAAAGCCTTCATCGTTTTCCCATAAGGTAGAAAGGCTCCCAGGCGGCAGAGGTAATTTGACTGCAATGACCCCAATTTTACCTTTCGGCATTTCAATTGACGGATCTTCTTCATCAATAATTCGGATATCATACCCCGCCACAGCATGTGTCGGGCTCCCCAGTTTAACGGGTTTCATGCCATAACCGGCGCAGTTCGCCCCCATAGGCCAGCCCGTTTCCGTTTGCCACCAATGATCAAGCACAGGAACTTTAAGCGTGTCTTGCGCCCAGATAATTGTATCAGGGTCTGCCCGCTCTCCAGCCAAAAATAACGTTTTAAAATGACTGATATCATAATCAGCGATCAATTTTCCTGTTGGATCTTGTTGCTTAATGGCCCGAAAAGCCGTTGGCGCAGTAAAGAGAACAGAAACTTTATGATCTTGAATAACTCTCCAAAATGTTCCGGCATCGGGCGTACCAACAGGCTTGCCTTCAAACAGAATAGTTGTGGCACCATGTAATAGAGGCGCGTAGACAATATAGGAATGGCCAACGACCCAGCCAACATCTGAAGCCGCCCAAAACACATCGCCCGGATCAACGTTATATACATTTTTCATGGACCATTTAAGCGCAACAGCATGACCGCCGTTATCACGAACCACTCCCTTAGGGACGCCCGTGGTACCCGACGTATACAATACATATAGCGGATCAGTCGCGGCGACAGGAACACAGTCAGCAGGCTCTGCCGCATCTAGTTCTTTCCAATCCACGTCACGGCCATCAATCATTTTTGCAGTCGCTTCTGGGCGCTGTAAAACAATGCAGTGATTTGGTTTGTGGCTAGCAATCTCGATGGCTTCATCTAAAAGCGGTTTATATTCAACAATTCGCCCAGGTTCCAACCCGCAGGAGCCAGCGATCATTGCAACTGGTTTTGCATCATCTATTCGTGTTGCAAGTTCAGTTGCAGCAAATCCACCAAAAACAACAGAATGAACAGCACCAATGCGAGCGCATGCCAACATGGCAATAGCGGCCTCTGGAACCATAGGCATATATATGATCACGCGGTCGCCTTTAGTGATCCCAAGATTTTGCAACCCACCGGCAAAACGAGCGACGGTGTTTGTCAGCTCCTCAAAAGTGAACTTCTCCACTTTCCCTGTCATTGGGCTATCGTAGATCAGTGCGTCTTGAGCGCCCCGTCCCGCCTCGACATGCCGATCTAAGCAGTTGTAGCATGTGTTAAGTTCGGCGCCTGAAAACCATTTTGTGAAAGGGCTATTTTCGTCATCAAGAACACGATCCCATTTTTTATACCAAGAGATACCGTCAGCAGCGTCTCCCCAAAAACCCTCTGGGTCATTTATGGAACGGGCGTAATCTTCTTCATAGGTGGTCATCTGGAATCTCCCTTTTAACACAACCGACACCCTATCCCAATTTGAGGGCCGATTTACAGTCTTCTGAGTTTATGGATAAAAAAAAGCCGTGGCAATCAAGCACGGCTTTTTTAACTTCAGGCTATATAAAAATCTCTACTCGTCTTTTGCTTTAAACAGATTTTCAAAGTCCTTAACGGCTTCAGCCTTGCTTTTTCTATCGTCGCCTTTAGCTGTGGTTTTACCAAAAACCGCTTCGGCTTCAGCACGATGGTCGTATGTTTCTTCTTTTTGAAGCTGCTGTTTCTTCCGCTCATATGGCGTTAGAGGAACAGCGGCTGCGTCTGCCGCTACAGCTGCCGCAACTTCTTCGATCAATTTGTCGGTATTTGCATCATTCCGCAAATGGGCTGATTTTTTAACAAATTCATCCAGCTCAATCTGCGTGCAAATTCCAAGACTAACCGGATCACGAGGTTTAATTGTTTGAGCATTCCAATGGGTTTTTTCCCGAACGGCTGTAATTGTTGTCTTCGTTGTTCCAACGAGTTTACCAATTTGAGCGTCAGACAATTCAGGATGAAACTTAATCAGCCATGAAATTGCATCTGGGCGATCACCACGTCTTGAAACGGGTGTATATCGTCCCCCACGGCGGCGGGGCTGTGGGACGTCTGCGACAGGTTTACTTAATTCCAAGCGTGCTTTTGGGTCCGCTTGACATCGATCCAACTCTTCCTGTGTGAGCTGGCTATTTCCGATGGGGTCTTGCCCAACAATACCAACCGCGACTTCACCATCTGCAATTCCTTGAATTTCAAGGGAATGAAGGCCACAAAAAGCTCCAACCTGTACAAATGACAAGGTTGTATTATCAATAAGCCAGACCGCGGTCGCTTTTGGCATCAATGGCGTCGACATATTTTCTCCTTAATTGACTGTCGTATTTCCAACAGTCCAATAACTTCTTAACAGCATATATGGCTGAAATTACAAGCAAAGTCTAGGCAGTAAAGCACTTTCTACGGTGCATACCGTTCACACCTTGAGAACGATCTTTCCGATGTGGGATGAATCGTCAATTCTCTCGTGCGCTTTACGTGCATCCTTTAGATCGAATACGCTGTCTATGATTGGTTTCACCGTGCCAGCATTTAGCAGCGGCCAAACTTTTTCTTCCAGTTTCATTCCGATTTCAGATTTAGCCTGAACCGATTGTGGACGCAAAGTTGATCCAGTAATCGTCAAGCGTTTCATCATGACAGGCGCAAAATTTACCTCAGCTTTTGCCCCACCGAGAAATGCGATGTAAACTAGGCGACCTTCCATAGCCAAAGCGGATATGTTCCGTTGGATATAATCGCCGCCAACCATGTCTAAAATGAGATCAACTCCGTTTCCATCTGTCAGGCTTTTGACGACTTCCACGTAATCTTCGGTTTTATAGTTTATACCGCGCTCGGCGCCCAAAGCTTCAATCTCGCGGCATTTCTCGTCTGTGGATGCTGTGGCAAAAACACGGGCGCCAAATGCTTTTGCAAGCTGAATGGCTGTTGTTCCGATACCGCTTGCCCCGCCGTGAACAAGGAAAGTTTCCCCGCCTTTCAAGCGACCACGATCGAACACATTTGTCCAAACTGTAAAATACGTCTCTGGAACGGCTGCGGCTTTAATCATATCGTAGCCATCAGGCACGGCCAGACACTGCACTGCAGGGGCCACACAATATTCAGCGTATCCGCCGCCAGCCACAAGTGCGCAAACAGCGTCCCCAACTTTGAATCTTGAAACACCGCCGCCAACGGCGACGATTGTTCCCGCAACTTCAAGTCCCGGAAGATCAGACGCACCAGGAGGCGGTGAATACCCACCCATGCGCTGCAACACATCAGGACGATTTACGCCTGCCGCGCTCACTTGGATAAGGACTTCGTCTGTTGAAGGGCTCGGTACAGGACGGGTTGTCGGAACAAGGTTTTCCGGTCCGCCAAATTCTTTAATTTCAATTGCTGTCATTTCAGAGGGCAAAGTCATTATTCTCTCCAGATTATTATTCTTTTATATTATCTCTGCTGCCAGTGTTAGATTGACAAGAAACAGGCGCCCGACTGTCCCGTCAGCAACAAGATCTACGGCCTAGCATATGAAGGATTGAAAAAATGACAAGCGAAGAGGACGAAAAACCCATTCTTGGTGGTAACCCTTCAAATTTCGCCGTTATGTCAGTGGATGAATTAGAAGGCTATATTACTGATCTGGGAGCCGAAATTAAAAAGGTCCAAAGGGTCATTGAAAAGAAACGCGAAGCACAAAACACTGCGCAAAGTATATTCAAAAGCTGAATATCACCAAAATATGGCTCTATAACACTAATTAACTACAGAATTAGTAAAAATAAGTGACAATAACTTGGTTTTTTTGTGAAAAACCCTGTATTCGTTAATTATAATTTAATAATATGAGCATATATTACTTACTTAGCAGCCCGCGTCGGGTTGCTGGTTGGATCTCTTCCAACCTGTTTGACGCCTCCCTGTTGACTTGAGCCGCCTTCTGGCGGCTCTTTTTTTTCCAAACTATTTTCCCTAAAATTATTACGTTTCGTAACACTCAGGGTTGACTCTTCTGCGGAAACAGCGTTTTATCTCTCGCAGCAGGTCAAGTTTGACAGGTTGAGGTAAAAAAAATATTGAAGGGGGCGCCTGCAAAGGCAGCCCCCTCTCTTAATTCTCAGCCAATTTCACATCCCTGTGCGGTGTCTATTAATTGGCAAATTCATCCCCGACGATTTTGATAGCGATTAATCTGGACCTTACTCCTCTCCCGGTATAGCTTTCCCAAAACGCTATTTAAGTCATTAACGGAGCATGCATATGGCAGATCCCAATTTCCTAAAATTCGATACACTCAGCCTTCATGCAGGGCAGCATCCTGATCCTGTAACAGGTGCCCGCGCTGTTCCGATTTACCAGACGACATCCTATGTGTTCAAAGATGCAGATCATGCCGCGTCTTTGTTTAACTTGGAGACAACTGGCCATATTTACACACGCCTTTCAAACCCGACAACGGCCGTTTTAGAAGAACGTCTGGCTAGTCTTGAAGGCGGCGTTGGCGGACTTTGCACGGCATCGGGCCATGCCGCTATGCATCTTGCAATTGTTACCCTCATGAGCGCAGGCGCCCATATTGTCTGTTCCCAATCTGTTTACGGCGGAACATATAACTTCCTAAAACACACCATGCCGCGGTTTGGCATTAAGACAACATTTGTAAACCCGCAGGATGTGGACGCCTTTAAGGCCGCCATCACGGATGACACACGCTTAGTTATTTCAGAGACTTTGGGCAATCCGGGCCTTGAAGTCACCGATATCGAAAAAGTGTCGAAGGTTGCCCATGACGCGGGTATTCCTCTACTCATCGACAACACCTTTGCAACGCCCTATCTCTGCCGCCCACTTGAGCACGGCGCTGATCTGGTGATGCATTCGGCAACTAAATTCTTGGGCGGTCACGGCATCGCAATGGGCGGCGCCCTAATCGATGGCGGTAAGTTTGATTGGGTGAAAAGCGGTAAATTCCCAACATTGACTGAACCCTACGAAGGCTACCATGGAATCAAATATGAAGAAGAATTTGGTCCCCTTGCTTTCTTAATGCGTGCAAGAACCGAAGGAATTCGAGATTTTGGCGCCTGCATTAGCCCAACGAATTCGTTTCAAATTCTGCAAGGTGTCGAAACCTTGTCCATCCGAATGGAAAAGCACGTTCAAAATGCTCGAAAAATCATTGCCTTTTTGAAAGACCATGATGCGGTAGAGGCTGTCTCCTACCCAGAACTGGAAGAACATCCAGACCATGAACTCGCGAAAAAACTTCTTCCGAAAGGCTGTGGCTCTATCTTCAGCTTTACAGTAAAAGGCGGCCGTCCTGCCGGAAAAGCCTTTATCGGGCAATTACAAGTGTTCTCACATCTGGCGAATGTTGGCGATGCTAAAAGCCTGGTTATTCATCCAGCCTCAACCACTCATCAGCAAATGGATGCCGAAGCCCTGAAAAACGCGGGTATTTCCGAAGGCATGATTAGATTGTCTGTGGGTATTGAAGACGTCGACGACTTGATTAAAGACTTAAAACTCGGCCTTCGAGCCGCAGGTAAAGTCGCTGACAAAGAAAAAGCTGCGTAAAGAGGGAAGAATAATGATTATTGACGTAAAAAATACGCCTTTATTTGCAGCCACAGGTGGCCAAGAATTTGATCAAAGCAAACCGAGCATTCTATTTTTGCACGGTGCTGCCATGGACCATACAGCATGGGTTCTTCAAAGTCGGTACTTTGCGCATCACGGCTTTAACGTCTTTGCCCTTGATCTACCAGGTCACGGAAAAAGCGGCGGAGACATCCCATCTAGCATAGATGATATGGCCGATTGGGTGATTGCCTTTATGGACGCGAATGGCATTCAATCTGCCTCACTTGTTGGCCACAGCATGGGCTCTTTAACCGCATTGTCAGTGGCGGGGCGTTATCCAGAACGCGTTACTAAACTGGCCATGATTGGCGTTGCATACCCCATGATGGTTGGCGAAGATTTCCTGAACAAAGCAAAAGAAAATGACCCTGCAGCCTATCAAATGATGATTGATTGGTCCCACGCCCGCCCATCCCATATCGGAGCATCGGAAGTGCCCGGCCTTTGGATGATTGGGAATGCTCTACGGACCGTTGAGAATTCTGGAGATAACAGTCTGTATCAAGGGCTGTCGATCTGCAGTGGATACACAGGTGGTTTCGATGCAGCAGAAAACATATCCTGCCCAACACTCTTTATTTTGGGGAGCAAGGATATGATGACGATGCCAAGAGCCGCTCAAAAACTAATTCAAGCGATCCCGGATTCAAAAACTGTAATGCTTGAAAATTGCGGACATATGCAAATGATCGAAAAAGCGCAAGACGTCAGATCTGCGCTGACATCCTTCTTGTAATATTCAGGTCACCACGTTTAGTTTCCAATACGTGGTGGCCCGCCTTTTCCTGCCTGGCTTGGGCCAAATGCCTTATCAAGAACGCGCGTGCTATCCAGCGCCAAATCCACGGCATCTGTGAGTAGGTTGAGTATTCTCATATTGTTAGATAAGACCGCTTGAGCCTCGGCTCGGGTATCGTCAGTAATTTTCGTACACCGATTAATAATATCGGAGCGGATCATTACCAAAGCATCTTCAAGCTTCTGTCCTTCAGGATTTTCTTCTGTAACCAAATAGTGCGTCATAATTTACCCTTAACTGGAATCTGTTTCCAGCTGAAAGGATGGATCATATTTGGTTAATAAAGCCATAATGGATGGGATCTGTCTCAATTACAGATTTTTTGCGCGCTCTCTCAACACAAATTTCTGTACTTTTCCCGTAGATGTTTTCGGTAGATCATCAAAAATAACGGTCTTCGGACATTTAAAATGAGCCATATTGTCACGGCAAAATGCGATCAGTTCCTTATCAGAAGCAGAATGTCCGTCTCGTAGCATCACAAAAGCACAAGGCGTCTCGCCCCATTTATCATCTGGACGTGCGACAACGGCCACATCCATCACGGCTGGATGCTTAAAGAGAACTCCCTCCACCTCAATAGTGGAAATATTCTCGCCGCCTGAAATAATAATATCCTTGGATCGGTCTCGAAGCTCCAGATATCCATCTTCATGCAGGACGCCCAGATCACCGGTATGAAACCATCCATCTTTTAGAGCGGCTTCAGTCGTCACAGGGTTTTTCAAATACCCCTTCATAACCAGATTTCCGCGCATCATGACTTCACCCATGGTATTTCCATCGTGAGGAACAGGCGCCATGGTTTCAGGATCGACAACATCTAACCCACTAAGAGCGTGATAGCGAACACCTTGGCGGGCTTTCAAAGCGGCGCGGTCTTCCACGCTTTTTTCATCCCAATCCGTATCCCAATCGCAGAAAACGGACGGGCCGTAACATTCGGTTAGACCATAGACATGAGTAACGTCAAATCCCATGACATCCATTTCCGCCAAGACAGGTGCCGGCGGCGGTGCTGCAGCCACCATCACTTTTATGCCCTTGGAGGCTTTGGCTTTATTCTCATCGCTCGTATTAATTAACATAGACAGCACTATGGGAGCGCCGCACATGTGATCTATGCCATATTTCTGCATGGCGTCATAAATGGGGTCCGCCTCCACTTTTCGGAGGCACACATGGGTTCCGCCAACGGCTGTAATGGTCCACGGAAAGCACCAGCCGTTACAATGGAACATTGGAAGCGTCCAAAGGTAGGTTGGGTGTTTTTGCATATTCCATGACATGGTGTTACCAGTTGCCGCTAAATATGCACCCCTATGATGATAAACAACACCTTTAGGGTCACCCGTAGTTCCGGATGTATAGCTCAGCGAAATGGCTTGCCATTCATCATCTGGACCGGACCATTTGAATTTAGCATCCCCAGTTTGCAACAACGCATCATAGGTCATTTCGCCGATAAGATCGCCGCCGTCGGCCAAGAGGTCATCAATATCGATGACAATGGGAGTTACCGTTGCAATTTCCAAGGCTCGCTTGATAATTCCAGAATATTCACGATCCGTAATCAGCAATTTGCACTCACCATGATCGAGGATAAAAGCAATGGTTTCTGCATCCAAGCGCGTATTTAAGGCATTAAGGACAGCGCCGCACATGGGCACACCAAAATGACCTTCTAAAAGCGCCGGAACATTTGGCGCCATTATGGATACCGTGTCACCCTTGCCAATTCCGCGCGAAGAAAGAGCGCTGGCAAGTTGTCGGCACCGATCATAAAACTCTGAATATGTGTAGGACCAGTCCCCATGGATCATAGCGGTATGATTTGGATAAACCGCAGCAGAGCGTTCCAGAAAATCGAGCGGCGTCAAGGGAGCATAGTTCGCTTGATTAGCAGATAAACCTGTTTCATATATTGCCATTATAACGTCCCTTGCCCGGCTTAATCACACCAATTTTACGACTTAAACAATTACCGGCCAGTGCCCGACCCAGAACTCTCAAGATCAACAGGAACACCCGGAAGGAATTTCGAAACCCGAATCCCCAATGAACTTTTCACATGCTCCACGTTCGGTGCGGAAGTAAGCTCGTTCGTGAGGAATTGTTGATAGGCTTCCCAGTCTTTCGCAACAACTTTCAAAATAAAGTCGTTTTCTCCCGCTAACATGAAGCATTCACGAACAAGTGGCCAACTCTGAACTTTTTCTTCAAAAGCATTTAAATCGGATTCCGCCTGACTTTGAAGACCAACAAGCGCAAATACTGTTACGCCAAAGCCCAAACTTTCGGAATGAAGTTGCGCGTGATACCCCTCAATGTAGCCAGATTCCTCCAGCGCGCGAACGCGACGAAGGCATGGCGGCGCCGAAATACCAGCATTTTTAGCTAGCTCAACGTTGGTTATCCGCCCATTTCCTTGAAGATCGTGCAAAATTCGCCGATCAATATCATCGAGTTTGACTCGTTGCATACATTCCTCCACCAGTCTGTTCCACGCAACAATATTACAACGCTCCCCAGACTCCAAGGCCTACTATCATCATAGGGTGGAATTAAAAGACTTGACCTCGTCATTAGAGACTGAATAGTGCCATAGAATGACACTTATGAAGTGAGACTTTGATTTATGCACCCTGATGCACATGCCGAAAATAAAAACTGCTGGGTTGTGACAGATGGAAGCGCAGGCATGGAAAACCAGTGCATTGGCCTTGCCGAAGCCATGGGATTTGCGCCCGTCATCAAACGGATTAAAACCAAAAAACCGTGGAGATGGCTTCCACCTGCATTTTGGATCAACCCTCTTCAACAATTACAAGAAACCGGTGACAGTCTTGAGGCTCCGTGGCCCGACCTACTTCTTACGTGCGGTCGGCAAGCCATCCCCATGAGCATGGCCATCAAACAGGCTAGTGCCGGGAAAACCTTTACGGCCCATATTCAAACACCCAACACGAATAATGCAAATTTTGATCTTGTTATTGTCCCCGATCACGACAAACTTCGGGGTAAAAACGTCCTTGTTAGCCACGGATCACTTACCCGCATAACTGATAAGAAGTTAGAAACCGAGGCTGCTAAGTTTGAAGTAGACTTGGCAGGCATTACAGGCCCCGTTGTCACAGTACTCGTTGGGGGCAGTAACAAATGCTATGACGTCACGGCAGATACGATGCGGGACCTTTGCCGAAAACTTGAAGACCTTCATGCACAGTCATCTTGTTTTTTCCTAGTGACCACATCGCGCCGAACCGGCGCCGCGAATGAAGCTATTCTCAAAAAGACACTAAAAGACATCCCCCATAAGTTATGGTCCGGCGGAGAACAGAACCCTTATTTCGCATTTTTGGAAAAGGCCGATCATGTGATTGTAACTGCCGATTCTGTAAATATGGTCTGTGAAGCCTGCAGCACTGGTAAACCTGTGCACATTTACCAATTGGAAGGTGGGAATAGGAAGTTCAATCATTTTCACCAAAAGATGATGTCACTTTCTTATACCAAACCGTTCACAGGCCAATTGGAAAGTTGGAGCCCCCCAAAACTCCGTGAAACAGAGAGAATGGCCGAACTGGTTTTGCAGAAACTCAACAACATCTCGTAGGTTTTTGGAACAAAAATAGAATTTTAGACACAAGAACTCCGATCTCCCTCTTGCAAGCTGTGCCCACCCATAATAAATAAATGTTCCAAATGGCGGAAATTATCTCCGCGACTGTCAGGAGCGTTAGATGGCTGAAACTTATAAAACCAATGTCCTTATTATCGGATCAGGACCAGCCGGCTGTACGGCGGCGGTTTACGCGGCAAGAGCGTCTTTAAATCCGATCATGGTTCATGGCATTCAACCTGGCGGTCAGCTCACAATCACAACTGACGTCGAAAACTACCCGGGCTTTGCTGATGCTATTCAAGGTCCGTGGTTGATGGAACAGATGGAAGCGCAGGCGAAAAACGTCGGTACAGTCATACATCACGATGTCATCACAAATGTCGACACGTCAAAACGGCCCTTCACTGCCACGGCAGATTCTGGCGCAACCTACATTGCTGACAGCATAATCATTTCAACCGGGGCCGCCGCAAAATGGCTCGGCCTGCCGACTGAAGAAAAATTCATGGGTTTTGGTGTCTCAGCTTGCGCCACCTGTGACGGTTTCTTCTATCGCGGGAAAGACGTTGTTGTTGTCGGCGGCGGTAATACTGCTGTTGAAGAAGCACTGTATCTCACCAACCATGCAGATAAAGTCACCGTTATTCATCGCCGTGATCAATTCCGGGCGGAGAAAATCCTTGTAGACCGCCTTCATAAAAATCCAAAAATCGAAGTTATTTGGGACAGTGTCCTTGATGAAATCTTAGGTGACGAGGCCCCCCTTGGCGTAACAGCGGCACGTATTCGAAACATTAAAACCGAAGAGATAACAGATATTTCGACCCACGGTGTTTTCATCGCCATCGGACATACGCCAAACACGGATCTTTTCAAAGACACCCTTGATATGGATGACGAGGGTTATTTGATTACCCAACCTGATTCTACAGCAACAAACGTTCCAGGCGTATTCGCCTGCGGTGATGTTCAGGACAAAATCTATCGCCAAGCTGTAACAGCAGCGGGTACAGGCTGCATGTCAGCACTTGAAGCTGAACGATTTTTGGCGGAATAGTTGATTTCTTGAGACGGCACACAATTATTGCCGTCTCTTTTCTCAACTCTTTCTAGAAAAAAACGTTTTTTCTATATATCTTAATCACCATCTGTTGAAAAAAGATCGTAATTCCCGTGGATTGTTCCGCGGAAGAACTTTGGATGGGGCGGAGCTGAAATGGATTGGGACAAATTACGCATTTTTCATGCAGTGGCTGAAGCTGGCAGTTTTACACGTGCTGGCGAAACACTGCATTTGAGCCAATCTGCCGTTAGTCGGCAAATCAGCGCACTTGAAGATAGCCTCAACCTTCCTTTATTTCACCGCCATGCACGCGGCCTGAAACTAACTGAACAGGGCGACCTTCTTTATAATACAGCCCATGAAGTCTTTGCCAAACTAGCCATGACTGAAGCGATGCTCACTGACAGTAAAGATAAACCTTCTGGCGAGATCAAAGTCACGGCAACGGTTGGGCTTGGGTCCAATTGGCTAACACCCCGTATTCGTGAATTTTTGGAACTCTATCCTGACATTACAGTTAATCTGATTTTGGCAGACAGGGAACTGGACCTTGGAATGCGCGAGGCTGATATAGCTATCCGGCTTCGGGAACCGGTGCAGCCTGACCTAATCATGCGAAAGCTGATGACCGTTCGCCATCATCTATATGCGTCTGTTGAATATGTGGAAAAAAATGGTACGCCAAAAGACATGGAAGATTTAGCGGGCCGCAAAATCCTTGTGTATGGCGACGAGGCCCCTTCAAACATCTCAAACGTCAACTGGATCCTCGACTCGCTGAAAAAGTATAACAAAGAGACAGTACCGGTCTTTAAGGTAAACAATGTCTATGGTCTTTTATTAGCTATCCAAAGCGGCCTCGGGATTGGCAGCTTGCCTGACTACATAACCCAAGGCCAACAAGGAATTGTCAGGGTCCTTCCAGACACGGCAGGCCCGGAGTTTGGCGCCTATTACGTATATCCTGAGGAACTTAGGAAATCGAAGCGCGTGACAATTTTCAGAGACTTCCTCATTCGCAAAATGTCTGAATCTGCTTTTTAGAGACTTAAAACCCTCATCATAGGGCGCTAAAACTACCTATTTTTCTAGCCATGCAAATAACGCATATCCGAGTTGTGATTATTGCTCTTTTCCTACCCACGGATTTTTTGCTAGAAACTACTCACAGATTGCTGCACTGCAGCACTCAACGTTCTTGAAAATTCCCCTTTTTTCATGAACCTGCTGGCTTGATTTCCTCCCAGATCCAAGTCAGCATCATACATTATACGTATGACCCTGTTAGTTTTAGGCCAGCTTACTCCCATAAGCTGGCCTTTTTTTTGCTCAATTTGATAATTAAATTCAGATTGGAAGAAACTGCAATTCAGGATCAAACAAAGCCATGCGCCGCATGCATGGGTGCACTGCAATAAAACGAATGGTGCAAACAAGAAAGTTCCCCTATATTCCAATCATCAGCGCTGCACTGCAGCAATGATCGGATATCGATCCCCTTATCGATATCCCGCGCCACTTGCCTTCCTCCCAGTTGCAAGTGGCAATGCCATCCTCGGATGGCATACCTCCCTGTTAGACTTACCAGCCTCTTTTGAGGCTGGTTTTTTTTGGCATGCACAGGGCGCATAGCAGGCATTCGATTTTGTCTATACTTACTTTCTAAATACTCACCACATGTATTATGGGTTAAGCAGCAAGTTCTGCTCCCGGCGATCTTCGGATCGGACGATGCCCTATATTTCCCAGTATGGGCATCCGCCATTTTTTGGCGAACCTCCCTGTTAGACTTGCCAGCCTCTTTTGAGGCTGGTTTTTTTTGGCCAAACGTTATCCACGGAGAGATTACCTAAATAGGATTTCTCTTTTACCCAAGTCTTTATAGAGATCCGCAACCTGATCGGTATAACCGTTATACATTTGCGTTGGGATTCTTTCGCCCGTTCTAAGGTCACGTTCAGTAGCTTGTGTCCACCTTGGGTGCCTAACTTCTGGATTTACGTTCGCCCAGAAACCATATTCTTTGGCGTTAAGCTCTTGCCAGAAACTTTTCGGACGCTCTTCTGTAAAGGTGAAGCGAACAATGGATTTGATTTGTTTGAAGCCATACTTCCAAGGCACAGCAAGCCGTAGGGGCGCTCCGCTTTGTTTTGGAAGCGGTTTTCCATACAATCCAGTGACCATAAACGCCAGATCGTTTGTCGCCTCTTCAAGGGTCAATCCTTCTGTATAAGGCCAAGGATACCAGAATTGCTTTTGTCCTGATGCAACCTCTTTATCTTCGAAAGTTTGCATCACTAGATATTTTGCTTTGGACCTCGGGGCCGCAAGTTTCACCAGATCTTTAAGTGCAAAGCCAGTCCACGGGACAACCATTGACCAAGCCTCCACACAGCGATGTCGGTACACACGCTCTTCTAATTGCATGCGAGACAACAAATCATCCACATCAAGAGTTTGTTCTTTTTCAACAAGCCCATCAATTTTCACCGTCCATGGCCTGATTTTCAAGGCTTGCGCGGCTTTTGCTATGTTTTTATGAGAGCCAAACTCATAGAAATTGTTATAGGTGGTGGCGACATCTTCTGGCGTGAGTGGTCGCCCACCAACATAAGCCTCGTTCCGAGGAACAGGGTAGAGATGAGCACTTGGATCACTAGTAGCTGCACCAGCAAAACGGGGAACTGCTATCCCAGATGTGGCTGCGATCAAGCCGCCAATTCCCATGGACTTTAGAATATCCCGACGTCCCAAATAGGATTGTTCTGACAGAACTTCACTTTCAGGAAGTTCCCAAGATTTTCTGATTTTGATCAACATGTGCGCTCTTCACCCCATAAGATAAACTGTTTCATCTTAAGGTAGGGACGAAGTAGCCCTCAACACAAATCAACAGTCCGTGAAAACCCGTTAGGGGATCAATGTTCAATCGTTGTTTGATCAACTATTTTAGTTGCCAGCGCTCCAGTAAGCTCCTGCAAATGATCAAAGCTTGCACTGTAGGTGCCGACCCCTTGAGTGACAGATCGTAAATCAATAATGAGATCCCTAAGCTCTTGCTCTGGCATCATAGCACTGAGGATTTCCCAGCCAAGCCAGCCTTCACGAGCGTCAAACCCCAATATTTGACCGCGCCGTGAACTGACAATCCCAGTCACCCTTGAGGTAAAACTCGACGGCATTACAACGTCAACTTTGCAAACCGGTTCAAGCAAAACAGGGGAACATTTCCGCATGCCTTCACTCATGGCAATTCGAGCCGCGGACCTGAACGCATTTTCGGAGCTATCAACCGCATGATGCTGCCCATCGAGTAATGTCACAGAAACATCTACTACTGGGAATCCAAGCGGTCCTTCACAGAGGTAATCTCGAATCCCATGCTCAACTGCCGGGATATATTGCTTGGGCACTGATCCTCCCACAACATTTTGATGAAACTCAAACCCTTCCCCTCGTGCCAAAGGCTTGATCTCAATTTTCACATCACCGAATTGGCCGTGTCCGCCGCTTTGTTTTTTGAAGCGCCCATGATGAACGATGCCTTTTCGAATAGCCTCGCGGTAGGCGACTTTTGGTGTCTTGGATTGAACGTTCAATCCATACTTATTGTGAAGCCTCTCGAGGGCAACGCGAAGATGGATTTCTCCCTGTCCTTTGAGCAATAACTCTTGAGTTTCTTGCCTGTGTTCTGCCACCAACGACGGATCTTCTTCCGTTAATTTGCCAAGCGCGGTAGTTAGCTTGACGTCCTCCTCACGCTTTTCTGCGAATAAAGAAAAATCAAAAACCGGATCCAAAATTTGCGATTTTGAGGCGGAAATATTTTCGCTGTTATGTAAGACATCGCCAGTATGAAGATTATCCAACCTGACAAACGCAACAACATCTCCCATATTTGCCGTCGCGATTTTTTTGACCTTTCCGCCCTGCAGCCTAAACATGCCTGCTATTCTACCCGCGTTGTAATTCTCGCCATCTTCGAACTTGCCCGACCATATACGGCAAAGAGACAACTTCCCTGCCTGTGCCGACATATATGTTTTTAGCACCTGTGCCACCGGAACATCAGAATTGGATGTCATTGAGCATCGCTCTGATGTTCGCTCACTAGAGGGAACCTCGTGCCGTAACGCTTTCAATAGGCGGCGAATACCATGTTCACTTTCTGCCGCGCCCAACAGTACTGGAACAACAAACCCTTGCTGTAAATCTTGTTGTAGTAGCTCATAAACTTCATCTTGTTCAGGCTCAATATCATCGAGAATTTCTTCCATGATATGATCATCATAATCAGCCAAGGTTTCCAACATGGCAAACCGTGACGTGCCCTCCATCTCTGCGACTTCTGGTGTCATTTCGATTATTTTGGAAGGCTGTCCTTCCTTGTAGACATATGCCCGTTCCGACGCGAGATCTACATATCCCGTAATAATGCCATCTTTAACAATGGGTGCTTGTCTCAAAACTAGGTCGCGATTCGACACAGCTTCAAGTGATTGAAATAAATCGTGAACGGTACCCTTGGCTCTATCGATCTTATTAATGAAAATAAACGTAGGCACTGCATTTTGCTCGAGGATTTTCAAGATTGGCAGCAATGTAACAGTCCGATCAGGGTCGGGCTCGCACACGAGTATGGCAGCATCAACACCAATTAGAACATTTTTACTTTCTTGCAGAAACTCAACAGATCCCGGGCAATCTAGAACAGAGAATTCATCCCCCATAAAAGAAAAATGAGCGGAGTTTACCTCTACGCTCATTTTTCGATCTCGCGCCTCCTTGGCGCTGTCGCCAACCGAAGTTCCGTCAGCCACCTTGCCCTTCCGATCAATCTCACCACAAATATGTAAGAATGCTTCAAGCAAGGATGTTTTTCCACTTGAATAAGGACCGACAAGCGCAATGCTTCGAGGTCCTGTGGGCTTTTTCAAGCTCATGCTACGCCTCCATTTTTTAGTTAGAGTTATCTAATGTTCATTCCGTTTAAAATATAGCGCAAGTAAAAAGGGAATCCAGACACCCAAACTTGCCACAATTGAAACAAACAGGAAAAAATGGAGAGAGGGGAGGAGAAATATGCTTCAGAAAAAAGAAAAGGCGGCCGAATCGTCGGCCGCCTTTTCCCAAATACTGTCGTTATTTTTACGTCAGGCTAGCGCAGAATTTTTGAATTCGTGTGCAGGCTTCAGTTAATGCTTCTGGTGATGTGGCGTATGACGCCCGGAAATGAGGCGATAAGCCAAAGGCTTCACCATGAACAACGGCAACGCCTTCTGCTTCCAGAAGTTCGCTCACAAAATCTAAGTCACTTTCAATGACTTTGCCGCTTGGCGCTGTCTTGCCAATGCAGCCTTCTACTGAAGGGTAGACGTAGAAAGCACCTTCAGGTTTCGGGCAGTAAACACCTTCGGCAGCATTTAGCATATCAACGACCATATTCCGGCGTTCCTGAAATGCTGCTGCACGCGTCGCTAAGAAATCTTGCGGACCGTTCAATGCTTCAACTGACGCATATTGACTGATAGAGCATGGGTTTGAAGTGCTTTGCGATTGCACTTTTGCCATTGCCTTGATCAAAACTTGCGGACCAGCGGCATAACCAATACGCCAGCCTGTCATCGCATATGCTTTCGAGACACCGTTCATTGTCAGTGTGCGATCATAAAGCTTAGGCTCAACCTTCGCAGGCGTTGCAAATTTAAAGTCATCATAAACAAGATGCTCATACATATCATCGGTCAAAATCCAAACATGAGGGTGACGCAACAACACATCTGTAATTGTCTTCAACTCATCATGGGTGTAACCGGCACCGGATGGGTTGGACGGAGAGTTGAAGATTATCCATTTCGTTTTTGGCGTAATGGCAGCTTCAAGATCTTCGGCTTTAATTTTAAAGTTACTGCTGGCGTCTGTGGCCACAAAAACCGGTTCGCCGCCGCCCAGTAAGACCATGTCTGGGTAGGACACCCAGTATGGTGTGGGGATAATAACTTCGTCGCCCGGGTTCAGCGTCGCAACCATGGCATTATAGATGATTTGCTTGCCGCCGCTGGCAACAGTTACTTGTGATGGCTCATAGTCTAAGTCGTTTTCACGTTTGAATTTCTGGCAAATCGCTTGCTTCAATTCAGGAATACCGTCAACAGCAGTATATTTGGTCTTTCCCTCATCGATCGCCGTTTTCGCGGCCGTCTTGATATTTTCTGGCGTATCGAAATCAGGTTCTCCTGCGCCAAGACCAATAACGTCTCGTCCAGCAGCACGTAATTCGGCAGCCTTCGTAGTAACAGCAATAGTGGGGGACGGTTTAATGCGGCCCAAACTTTCAGCGATGATTGACATAACCTTTTTCTCTCAAATTAGGTGGTTTTATAAGGGGGGCTAAGTAACATTCGCAAAGCTACGCCTCTCTTTATTGGGTTGCAATAGCCAAGCTAAAAATAAGGCGGCTTCCTTCATAATTTGGGCGATCTATGCAACACATTGCTTGTACAGATATAAATAGAGCCATCGCAAATAGTTATGGTGTGGACATAAAGCGTCCTGGATCGGATTCTGCTTCTTCAAACAACCAATTTCGAAAGGCGACAATCTGCGGCCTATCCATATGCTCAAGCGGGCAGACAATATGGTAGGCACTCCCCGCTTTTAGTTCCATATCAAAAGGCTTAACCAGGCGACCTGATGCTAGATCTTCAGCAGCGAGAGTGCTTCGACCAAGGGCCACACCTTGCCCCGCAATTGCGGCCATCAACACCATGGAGGAATCGTTGAAACTGGGCCCTTTCCGTGGATCAATTCCCTTAAGACCCGCCGCTGAAAGCCAAGTTTCCCAATCAATCCGCAAATCATCATGCAATAACGTGTGATGGATCAGATCTTCTGGACGGCAAAGAGGAAATTTCCCTTCTAATAGAGCCGGACTACAAACCGGAAACAGACTATCTTCGTTCATAAATAGCTCCGAATGGAGCCCTGGGTATGGCCCGCGTCCGTACCGAATGACCACATCTACGTCTTCTTTTCTAAAGTTTGTAATATGCTCATTTGCAGAAAGCCGAATATCAATATCAGGGTGCTTATCGCGAAACCGGGTCAACCTGGGCAGTAACCAGCGAACCGCAAAAGAGGGTAACGTACTCACCGTCAGCGCGCCGCTTGTCCCTTGCTGCAATAGTTTTTCTGTTGCGCTGTTAATGGCCTCCAAGCCATCACGCACGCCAATCAGATAAGATTGCCCCTCATCACTCAGCATCACAGCTCGGTTCAGCCGCCGGAAAAGAGAAATACCTAACCACTCCTCAAGCCCCTTAATTTGGTGACTTACAGCCGCCGGGGTCACCGATAATTCGTCTGCAGCCTTAGAAAAACTCAAATGGCGCGCAGCCGCCTCAAAAGCCCGAAGGGCGTTTAACGGTGGCAATCTCATATGGGCCTCCCAATCAAATTAGAAAAACTAATGCATCATATTAGAAACAATCGTTTGTAATCAACCATTATTTGAGCGAAAACATAATCATCGAAATTCAAGAAACGCTGCTTCAAATGCAGCATCTTACCAAATCTGGAAAGGAGACTATTATGACTATAAACACTCTGAAATGCGCTGAAACGAGCCCATTCGAAACAGGTGCCGCCGTAAAGAAAGCCGGTCTTCTTGCCACGCTGACCCATACAGTCCTTGTCTGGCAGCAGCGCGCAAGCATGCGCCATAGCCTTGCATCCCTTGATCAAGAAAACTTATGCGATATGGGTTTAACTGCAAGTGATGTGTCACACGAAATCCGCAAGCCTTTCTGGCTGCAATAGAGGTTTCCCAAGCCATCTGAAGTCATTTTAAAACCTTCCTGTCAGTTGGTTTCTCTTCAGATGGCACCTTATTGAGCACCGTCTGCCTTAAAACTCCTGTCTATAAATCATCTCTGTCCAAAACAAATAGGCTGGCAATCCTAATAAAAAAGCTTATAAACAGCCTATGAAGACAGAGAACAAAACTGAAACATCCACTCCTTTCGTCCCCCACAGACCCGCACGCCCGGATAAATCTGAAGGCGGTATCCCGTTCGAAATTGTTTCTGAGTTTGAGCCCGCAGGGGATCAGCCACAAGCAATTGCAGAATTGTGCGAAGGTATCCAGAATGGGGACAAAGATCAGGTTCTCTTAGGGGTAACCGGATCCGGCAAAACCTTTACCATGGCCAAGGTTATTGAAAAGCTGCAACGGCCGGCGCTTATTCTCGCTCACAATAAAACTTTAGCAGCTCAGCTTTATGGGGAGATGAAGGCCTTTTTCCCAAATAACTCAGTGGAATATTTTGTCTCCTACTACGACTATTACCAGCCAGAAGCCTATGTCGCCCGAACCGACACTTATATTGAAAAAGATGCCTCGGTAAACGAGCAAATTGACCGACTTCGCCATTCTGCCACGCGCGCGCTTCTGGAGCGCGATGACGTTATTATTGTCGCTTCAGTCTCTTGCATTTACGGCATTGGCTCTGTTGAAACATATAGTGAGATGACACTTCACCTTAAAAAAGGTGACAACATCGACAGACAGACACTGTTAAAAAAACTCGTTGAAATTCAATATCGCAGGAATGATGCTAGCTTCACGCGCGGCACTTTTCGAGCTCGCGGCGATTCCATTGAAATTTTTCCAGCTCATTATGAAGATCAAGCTTGGCGACTTTCCCTTTTTGGGAATGAACTCGAAGACATTACAGAATTTGATCCGCTAACTGGCCAGAAAATGGGCAAGTTGGATGAAATTAAAATCTACGCCAATAGCCATTATGTAACGCCGAAACCAACCCTTCGCCAAGCCCAAGGCAAAATCAAAGCAGAACTTAGCGAGCGGTTGTCAGAGTTTGATGCCCAAAACAAACTGCTTGAGGCGCAAAGATTAGAACAGCGCACTACTTTCGATCTGGAAATGATGGAAGCAACCGGCGCCTGCGCCGGTATCGAAAACTATTCGCGCTATTTATCGGGCCGGGACGCGGGTCAGCCTCCGCCAACTCTTTTTGAATATTTGCCTGACAATGCGTTGTTGATGGTTGATGAAAGTCATGTGACAGTCAGTCAACTAGGGGCCATGTATAAGGGCGATTCTAGCCGAAAATCAACATTATCTGACTTTGGCTTCAGACTTCCGTCGTGCAAAGACAACCGCCCCCTGAAATTTGAAGAATGGGATACGATGCGGCCGCAAAGCCTATTTGTATCGGCAACCCCTGGAAATTGGGAATTAGAGCGAACTGGCGGTACCTTTTCAGAACAAGTCATTCGCCCAACAGGTCTCACCGACCCTGATTGCGAAATTCGACCTGTGGAAACACAGGTTGATGACCTTATGGCGGAATGTAAGGCATGTGCGGCGAAAGGCGAGCGTGTCCTTGTTACAACCCTTACCAAAAAAATGTCTGAAGACCTGACCGAGTATTTCCATGAACATGGGATCAAGGTCAGATATCTGCATTCCGGCATTGATACGCTTGAACGCATTGAAATTATCCGCGATTTAAGACTTGGAACTTTTGACGTTCTGGTTGGGATTAACTTGCTTCGGGAAGGCTTGGATATTCCAGAATGTGCCCTTGTGGCAATTTTGGATGCGGACAAAGAAGGTTTCTTACGCTCTGCCACAGCACTCATTCAGACCATTGGCCGGGCCGCCCGCCATGTTGATGGCCGGGTCATATTATATGCAGATAGAATAACCGGCAGCATGGAGCGGGCACTCGACGAAACCAAACGCCGTCAAGCAAAGCAAGAAGCGTTTAACGAAGAACATGGCATCACTCCGGAATCGGTCCGCAAAGGCATCGATGACATCATGAAAAGTGTCTATGAACAAGACCATCATGATCTTGATCTGGGAGTAGAAGGTGCCAACAATATGGTTGGCGCAAATATTAAAACTCATATTGCGGCACTTGAAAAACAAATGCAATCCGCCGCGGCAGACCTTGAATTTGAGGATGCGGCCCGGCTTCGCGACGAGATTAAAAAACTCCAAGACCGCGAATTGGGTATTGGGGAAGCCGGTAAAGGTCAACCCATGGGAAGATCAACAGCTGGAAAGCTTGGCAGCGGCAAAACTTTAAAAGGTAGAACGGCCCGAAAGTAGCCGGCACATACCGCTAATCACGGTGAGTTTTTAAATTGCAGATCTATCGGCTGGTTAATGTTAGGCTCAAGTGAGCAACCTTATTGAAATGAGCTGAGGGTTTTTGGCTTATTTCTGTTTTCGCCAGATCCCTTTATTGAGGCCCCATATGCGCATTAAGTATTTTATCAGACCGCTGCTAACTTATCTTTTCCTGATACTCTTCTTAAGCCCTGCAGTTGCCGCATCAACGCGGCCTGAAAACTGCGAAACCCGCCCCTATGATCACGGAAAACTCTGGGAAGTGACCAAAGAGGGAGCCCCGACAAGTTTCATTTTTGGCACCATGCACTCCAAAGACCCGCGGATACTCTACTTACCAGGTATTGTGATGAAGGCATTTAACCGCTCATCTCAGTTAATAGTAGAGACAATATTAAATTCAAAAACCATACAAGACAGCCGGGCTTTAATGCTTGCCCCACACGGACAATCACTAGAGCTGGCGACTGGCGCTGAAAGATTTTTAAAACTACGTGAAATCGCAGGAAAATATGGGATCTCGGCTCCGGTTCTCCAGCGATTTAAAATCTGGGCAGCTGCCTCCATTCTGTCACAACCCCCTCAATCAAGAAGTCGGCAAGCGGCGAAACTGACGCTTTTGGATCGTGAGCTTGAAAAAATGGCTCACCAAATGAAAAAACCCGTTTTCCCTTTAGAAAAAGCAATCGAACAACTTGGGTTATTTGATGCCCTCTCCAAAGATGCTCAGTTGGAGTTTCTGGATCAAGCCATAAAAGAATACCCCGATCTTGACGGGGAGCTTGAAAAACTCACTGGTCATTATCTGGCGGGCCGGACAGGCTGGATCTTCTGCGAAATGGAAGGCAGCCTGAAATCATTAAGTCCAGAGCTGAATGATTTCATGACAAACAAACTTATAAGACAACGCAACCATACTATGACTGAGCGGATGCTTTCAAGACTAGGTTCAGGATCAACGTTTGTGGCCATCGGTGCCATGCATCTGCCTGGAGATGAAGGGGTGCTCTCTCTTTTGAAGAAAAATGGATATGAAATTAGACGTCGTTTCTAGGGCAAACATTAGGTTTTAGCTCACAAAAAATGCCACACATACAAGACTAATTCCCACATAAACGTTTTTTCCCCTTTTACAGGCTGAACGCCATGTCTATATACATCTGGTCCCGATCAGATAGATACGGATATGTAAAAGGAACCTGAATGAAGCGGCAAGGTAGAAAAACGGCATGATGTATCTACAAGTAGCCGCTGGTTTAGTGATTTTACTGGTTTGCGGGGAACTGCTCGTAAGAGGTGCTGTTGCTCTCGCTGAACAGCTAAATATCTCGAAACTTATCATTGGTTTTACAGTTGTTGCATTTGGCACATCAGCCCCTGAATTGGTTGTCTGTATACAGGCGGCCCTAGACGGTGCCTCTGGCATTGCTGTGGGCAATGTGGTTGGCAGCAATATCGCAAATATTCTTCTGGTGCTTGGTGCCCCTGCCCTCATATACCCCCTCACCTGTGATAATCAATCCGCTTTACGCGACAGCTTTATTGTCATCGGTGGCACTCTTCTATTTACAGTTCTTGCTTGGACAGGATCTATTGCGGTCTGGCAAGGGGCTCTTCTTGTTGCCACTCTAGCTGCCGTCATTTACATGGCTTATCGCCGCGCCCGAAAAGAAGGCGGCGGAAATGCAGATGAGGCCCTAGAAGAATACGAAGAAAATACGCCCAAGACCTTATGGATTAGTTTTCTCTTTATCTTAATTGGATTGGTCGGCCTTGTCGTTGGATCACGCCTGTTGGTGAGCGGCGCCGTGAGCATTGCAACAGTTGCAGGCATCTCTCAGGAAATTATCGGCCTAACTCTTGTGGCGCTCGGAACGTCCCTGCCCGAGTTAGCCACATCAATTATTGCTGCCTTCCGCCGTCATGGTGATGTGGCTATCGGAAATGTGTTGGGCTCCAACCTGTTCAATATTACCGGTATTATTGGAGCCGCTGCGATTATCAAGCCCATCACGGCTCCTGAACAAATTCTCCATTTCGATTTGTTCTTTCTGCTCGGCGCGTCCGTCTTACTCATTTTGATCTTCTATTTCAAGAAACCCATTGGCCGCGTTCTTGGCGGTGCCCTCTTCTTGTCCTACCTTGCATATGTTCTCTCTCAATTTATGGGTGTATCAGGCGTGTATTCTGTTGCTATGATGTAGTGGTATGATAGTTCCGCTCCGAAAAATTTAAACAGTCAGAGACGCCGTGATGAATAACAATGCTTTAGTTACCGGGGCCAGCAAGCGTATTGGCCGCGCAATCTCTCTTGAACTTGCGCAAAAGGGATGGAACATCGCTATCCATTTCAATACGTCGAAAGACGAGGCTGAGACGCTTTATAAAGAGATTACATCTCTCGGCGTTCAGGCAGTCCTTGTTCAAGGCAACCTTGAAAACCCAGATGAGATAAACGGCATTTTTGAACGAGCCCGCCAGAAACTAGGTCCAATCAATTGCCTCATCAATAACGCATCCCTGTTTGAACCTGACTTGATCGATGATCTAACCCAAACCAGCTTTATCCGTCATATGACGACAAATCTTCTATCGCCTGCTCTGCTTACACAAGCGCTTGCTGCACAGCCAGACTTGGACTTTTCGGAAAAAAGTAATATTATTAATATTATTGATCAGCGAGTGATGATGCTCGGCTCAGATTTCGTATCCTATACACTTAGCAAATCGGCTCTATGGACACTGACACAAACCAGTGCAATGTCTTTGGCACCGAACGTTCGTGTAAATGCGATTGGCCCTGGACCAACGCTTGCAAGTAAGCGGCAAGACCCCGCACAATTTGAGCGCCAATGTCATCAAGTCCCCCTTCAACACGGGGCGACAGCCGCTGAGATTGCAAAAGGTGTCGCCTTCTTGCTAGACGCCCCGTCAATAACCGGCGAATTTATTGCGATGGATGGCGGGCAGCACCTGCCATCATCCATTGTAACTGAGGAAGAGTAAAATGAACAAAGTCGATCGTAATAATGTTGCAGCCCTCCCTCTTTCAGAAGAGGATAGAGCAACCCACCGCGTCTTTATTAACGATTTGCTTGTTGATATGCTTATTGGCATTTATGACCATGAAAAAGCTCAAAAACAGCCGGTTAGAATAAATATATCCCTGACTGTTTTGGATCATATTGGCCCAATCAACGACGATTATCACAATGTCGTTTGCTATGAGAGCATCGCAAATGCCATCAAAAATCTCGTAAAAGAGGAACATATCAATCTAGTTGAAACTCTCGCAGACAAAGTTGCCAATATCTGCCTCGAGAATCAACGAACCCTTTCAGCAACGGTAAAGGTCGAAAAATTGCAAGCCGTTTCTGATGCTGGAAGTGTTGGCGTTGAAATTACTCGAACCAAAAATTAATCAACTGTTTTTTTGCTAAAATCCCGTTTTTACTGGCTTATTAGCCTGTAGTTGTACACAGAGAGATAATGCAACACGAAAAATGGCTAAAAAAAGAAAAAAATATGGCGGTTTCTTCGAATGAGGTTCTTGACATTTATAAATCCCAGCAAAAACAACAACTTAACAAAATGCACAAAAAATAGGCAAAAAGTTGGAGGCCGAGGATTTGTCTGCTATTGGGCAATATGTAAACCACTTACACACACAGTTATCCACAGGAACGGTGGATAGTGTGAAAAAACTGTAAAACACAATTTACAGAGCAAACCTGGAGTTCTAATGTTGCTTATGAATAAGGAGGTTAGACCATTTTGCTCAGGATAACCTTTCAACGAAACTCGCAAAGTAGCTATTGGAATCGACTGCAGAATGGAAGAATCAGCACCCGAAAAACACGAATCCCTTTTTGAACAAGGCGCAAAAGTGATTCAGCACTTTCTGAAAACACTACCCGGCACTCCCGGGGTTTACAGAATGTTAGATTCCAACGAGCAGGTTCTGTATGTCGGCAAAGCGAAAAACCTTAAAAAGCGTGTCGTCAGCTACACAAAGTCGAACGGCCAATCCAATAGGATAATGCGAATGGTCTCCCTGACCAGCGCAATGGAGTTTGTATCCACCCATACAGAGGTGGAAGCCCTTCTCCTTGAAGCAAACCTCATTAAGAAGCTAAAGCCCCGCTACAACATCATCCTGAGGGATGACAAGTCCTTCCCCTATATCTTGATCACCAGCGATCACGAATGGCCGCAAATTACAAAGCATCGGGGCGGACGGAGCAAAAAGGGGGAATATTTTGGCCCCTTCGCCTCGGCTGGCGCGGTGAATGAAACTCTGGCGACTTTTCAGCGACTGTTTCCTTTGAGATCCTGTACCGATTCTGATTTTGAAACACGGACCCGGCCCTGCCTTCAATTTCAGATTAAGAGATGCTCAGCTCCCTGCGTTAATCGTATTTCAGCAGATGAGTATCAAATTGTTGTTGATGAAGCGCGGGCTTTCCTTTCAGGGAAGAGCCATAGCATCCAGCAGCGCCTTGCCGGTAAAATGCAAAAGGCCAGTGACGAATTGGACTTTGAACAGGCCGCCGTCCTTAGAGACCGCCTAAAGGCCATGGCCCACATCCAGTCCAAACAAACAATTAACCTACCCAATGTCGACGAAGTTGATGTTATTGCCGCGCATCAGGAAGCGGGCCAAACCTGTGTTCAGGTGTTTTTTGTTCGTGCCGGTCAAAATCTGGGAAACAGGGCACATTATCCCGTGCACAACAAAGACATAAGCCCAGAGGATATCTTAAGTGCCTTCATCGGCCAATTCTACGATAGCAGGCCGGCCCCTAAAACAGTTTGGGTCAGCCACATGCCGGCAGAAGCAGAGCTATTATCAGAGGCGCTCTCTATCGCCGCAGATAAAAAGATTACCATCTCTATTCCAAAGCGCGGCCCTAAGAAGGAAATGCTAGACCACGCAGTTCTCAACGCCAAGGGAGCCTTGTTAAGAAAACTGGCGGAGAATGCTTCACAGAAACAACTTCTTATGGCTGTTGGCGATTTATTTGAAATGGCCAAGCCCCCCCGCAGAATTGAAGTCTATGATAACAGCCATATTTCAGGCACCCACCAAGTTGGTGCATTGATTGTTGCAGGCCCTGATGGTTTTGATAAAAAAGGGTATCGGAAATTTGACATCAAAAATGCGGATCTCGCCCCCGGAGACGATTACGGGATGATGCGAGAGGTTTTAACGCGCCGCTTTTCACGACTTCAGAAAGAAGATCCCAAGAAAATTGGAGAAGGATCCGGCTCACGAGAACTTTGGCCTGATCTTGTATTGGTCGACGGCGGTCTTGGACAATTGAACGCAGCGATGGATGTCTTTACTGAATTGGATATTTCAGATGTGGTTCTAGCCGGTATCGCAAAAGGACCAGACAGAAACGCTGGACGAGAAAGATTTTTTGTTCCCGGAAAAGCTCCGTTTTCTCTTCCAGAAAAAGACCCCACTTTATATTTTCTGCAGCGAATGCGGGATGAGGTTCATCACTTTGCCATTACAACACATCGGGCGAAACGCTCCAAAGCCATTGGGAAATCACCACTGGATGAAATTTCGGGTATCGGCGGCAAAAGAAAGAAAGCGCTCCTAAACCATTTTGGCTCAGCCAAAGGGGTTGGTGGGGCCGCATTGGCCGATTTGGAGGCGGTTGAAGGTGTCTCTAAAACATTGGCGAAGACAATCTTTAACTTTTTTCATGAAGAAAGTTAAATTGGGCGCTTTCACTCCCCATTTGCGTTGCCTATACTATCTCACGTCTTTCAGCCCAAAATAACCAGGAACCTCGGCATGTTACTTAGTCTGCCAAATCTTCTTACGCTCTCACGGATTGCCGTAATTCCGCTGCTTTTAGCATCATTTTACCTACCCGGTGATGCATCAAGCTGGGTCCCGCTTGGGTTATTTGTGGCTGCGGGTATAACAGATTTTTTTGACGGCTACCTAGCTAGGCGAAATAAACAAACGTCCAATTTGGGGCGTTTTCTTGATCCCGTCGCCGATAAACTTCTGGTTGCTGCAACCCTTCTTTTTTTGGTGGGTATGGGTAGGATCAATGATTGGAGCCTTGTACCTGCAGTAATAATCCTGTGCAGAGAAATAATGGTATCAGGTTTGCGCGAATTTCTTGCGGAGTTACGGATCGGCTTGCCGGTCAGTAAACTGGCTAAGTGGAAGACCGCAGCTCAAATATTCGCCCTGTGTTTCTTACTGGGTGGCCCTGCGGTTCAAGCTGATTTCGACGTAATGCTGGTAGGTGACATTCTTCTCTGGATGGCAGGGTTGCTGACCGTATGGACTGGATATGATTACCTACGGTTAGGCCTGAAACATATGTTGGTTGAGGAAGACACCTAACATGGAAGTAATTGGTATTTCTGGATGGAGTGGAAATGGAAAAACCACTCTGCTAGCTAAGTTAATTCCTGAGTTAATTGATAGAGGATACAGCGTATCCACGTTGAAACATGCCCATCACCGATTTGATATTGATCACCCGGGAAAAGACAGCCACCGTCACCGGAAAGCTGGCGCAAAAGAAGTTATGATTTCATCGAAAACCCGGTGGGCATTGATGCATGAAAATACAGATGATGAAGAGGCATCAATTGAAGAACTGATTGCCCACATGACACCTGTGGATTTTTTGCTCATTGAGGGTTTTAAAAAAGAAGATTTCCCAAAAATCGAAATCTGTAGAAATGATACAGACAACGAACCTCTATACAAAAGTGACGCTTCCGTTGTTGCTGTTGCCACTGACCGCGAAGATATTACGACAGACCTTCCGATTTTGAACTTGAACAATACAGCAGAAATCGCTGATTTCATTATTTCAAGATCATCATTCGGAGGACAGTAAATGCCCCGGCTGCCAAATGACTGTTTTTCATCTCCTGAAGACATGATCTCAGTCGAGCAAGCCCGTGCTCTAATTACGGAGAAAACAGGTCGAATTGCAGACACTGAATTTGTCGAACTCCAAAATTCAGGTGGCCGTGTTTTGGCAGAAGACATCTACTCATCATTTGATATCCCTCCAGCAGATAACTCAGCCGTAGATGGTTACGCCTTCCTGCATGCGGACTATGCCGCCCAACAGGACCGCGCATTTAACGTAGCCGGTAGAAGCGCTGCTGGAGAGCCTTATATAGGCGATTTATCCGAAGGATACTGTGTAAAAATCTTTACTGGCGCCTCAGTCCCAGCTCGATGCGATAGCATTGCAATGATTGAAGACGTTACCGAAGCTGCAGACACCATTACCTTACCTGCTGGGCTGCTTCCCGGAATCAATAGACGCCGCGCAGGCGAAGATTTGAAGGCGGGTGTTCTGGTACTCAAAAGCGGAACAAAATTACGCCCGCAAGAAGTGGGACAACTTGCCAGCATGGGATTTAACAAAATCCCTGTTTTCAGACGAATAAAAGTTGCACTTTTGTCTACGGGTGACGAGTTGGAAAACCCCGGTGACAGCCTCCCCCATGGCAGCATTTATGATAGCAATCGCTACATGCTTCTTCAACTTCTCAAAAAATATGGTTGCGAAGTCAAAGACTACGGCATCATCCGCGATACGTTTGAGACCCTTCGCGACACAATTTCTGATGCAGCGGCAAATACTGACCTCGTTATCACGTCTGGCGGCGTCTCAATGGGGGATGAAGATCATGTCAAAGCCGCAGTTGAGGCCACTGGAGATCTTCATTTTTGGCGCATAGCCATTAAACCCGGACGCCCTCTGGCACTTGGTCAAGTCGGCGGAACGGCTTTTGTCGGATTACCCGGAAACCCAGTTGCAGCACTGGTCTGTGCCATACAATTTGTTAAACCGCTGATAGCGCGGCTATCTGGTGAAGCCCCCCCTAAAGATCCCTTCGCTTTGTCTGGTACGGCTACATTTTCTATGAAAAAGAAAACCGGACGCCGGGAGTGGCTTCGAGGTCGCTACACATGCGATGAAAATGGCGTTGGCAAAATCGAGAAATTCAGTTCGGAAGGCTCCGGCCTTATTTCGTCATTAGTCTGGTCAAATGGACTGATTGAACTCAAGGAAGATACGAGTACTATAACCCAAGGCGACAGTTTACGGTTTTTCCCCTATTCGGAGCTATTTGAATGAAGATCCTATATTTTGCTTGGCTCCGCACCCAACTCGGCATGGCAGAGGAAGTTGTTGAACTCCCAGAAAACATTCTAAAACTAGAAGATCTGCTTGAACATCTTAAAGCCAGAAACGCCGTTTTTGAGGCTGCATTTTCAGACATGAAAGTTATCCGAATTGCCGTGGATCAAGAGTATGTGACCGACAATGTATCCCTAAAAGGCGTTCAGGAAATTGCCTTCTTCCCACCTGTTACAGGGGGATAATATGATCATCGTACAGGATGCTGCTTTTGATACTGGGGCTGAAATAAAACGGCTCACAGATAACAACACTCAAATTGGTGCCGTTGTCTCCTTTACGGGATTAGTCCGTGATTTTAATGACGGCGCGAATGTTCAGTCCTTAACGCTTGAGCATTACCCCGGCATGACGGAGAAAGAGCTTGAGAAAATTGAAGCATTGGCGCTCAGTAAATGGGATCTAACTGGCAGCTTGATCATTCACCGGTACGGAAAAATGGAATTAGGCGAAGCCATTGTTTTGGTCGTGACAGCTTCAGCTCACCGAAAAGATGCCTTTGATGCAGC
>JBALWO010000028.1:40560-45947 GCA_036960775.1 Pseudomonas marincola
CCGCGTGCCGCAGAAATAAGTGACCATTTCAAAGCCTCAATGTCTGTACGGGCCGCCGCGATTTCAGTCTTGGCTGCCGCAGTATCTACTGGCATAGAAGCGGCTTTCTTCAAAATCTGCCCAACAATTTCAGCATCCATGCCCTTGGTGCGAACGGGAAGTTTTGTTCTCGTCACAGGAGCAGTGCTTGATGCTGCAGATCGAGCGGCCGTCGAGCTTTGCTGAACAGAACTTGTCTGCGGAGCAACTGGTTTTGCAATTGCAGTTGATGCGACAGGGGTCGTCGGAGCAGCTGTCGGTGTTGAAGCGATTATTACCGCAGAACTGTTTCCGCCGCTTTGCTTAGCTTTTAATTCAGCCAACCGTTCTTTTGCAGTCATGACTTGTGCTTGCTTAGCCGTATCGGCATCTAACGCAGCAAGCCGCTCTTCTTCGGCTTTTTGTTGACCTGCAAGATATGCTTTACTTTTTGCGGCTTCAGCCTGCGCCCGAGCGACTTGAATAGCAGCAGTTCGGTTAGCTTCTTGCCTTTTAATTGCAAGTTTTGCGTCAGCATCTCGCTGGGCAATAACGGCACGTTGTTGCCGCGCCCTTTGCGTTGCGGCACGCTTTTCAGCATCAACTCTTGATTGTTGTTGTGCTTCACGATTTGCTAGAATTTTTTGATACTCTGCTTCGTTTTGACCAATATTTTTCCGGTACCATCGACCCAAAACGCCGATAGCAAGCTTATTTCCGTCTTCGATTTGGCCAGATGTCAATAACGGTTTTATACGTCCAAGAGCAGCATTTGCAACTTCCACATTTTGAGCTGCCGCCAACCGATACCATGCATATGCTTTTGATAAGTCTTTTGGGGTGCCATCGACGCCCTGCTCGTACAACGCGCCTAGATTGAACTGAGCGTTAAAATCTCCAAGGGCAGCATCAGCCTCCCATATGGAAATCGCTTTTTCAAAATTTCGACTATTATACGCTGTCAGACCGGCCTGAAAATCAGCCAGAGCCATGGTTGAACTAAACAATACCAAACTAATTACAAAACCAACGCGCTTCATTTCAATCCCTGTTCGTCCAAACCAGCCAATATATCTATTCTACAACGGCACCCGTCATGAATACCCTCATTGCACCATATTATCAAAACAAAAAGGGGCGAAAATGCGAACAGCCGCCCCATTTACAGGAGCGGCTGTTCACTTTTAGCTTTTAATATGGTTTTCTTTACGCTGCGGCTTTGCGCCGAACCGTATTTTCATAATCGCTGATCAACGTTTTGCAGATATCGCCTGGTGTGAATTTATACTCACTGATGCTCTGTACAGGTGTCACTTCAGCTGCAGTACCGGTTAAGAAGCATTCATCAAATTCTGACATTTCTTCAGGCATAATAGCGCGTTCAACAACTTCAATACCGCGAGCTTTCGCCAAGCCGATAATTGTCTGCCTTGTTATCCCATCAAGGAAGCAATCTGGTGTCGGTGTATGCAGCACGCCCTGCTTCGTGAAAAAGATGTTGGCTCCGGTTGCTTCAGCAACACGTCCCCGGTAATCCAGCATAACAGCATCGTCAAAGCCTTCGGCTTCAGCCTGATGTTTACTCAAAGTACAAATCATATAAAGGCCGGCGGCCTTAGATTGTGTTGGAATCGTTTCAGGAGACGGCCGCTTCCAGTCGGAAATCTTCAATCGGATACCTTGCATACGGGCTGCAGGATCAAAATAACTGGGCCATACCCAAGCTGCTACTGCAAAATTGATTTTATTTTGCTGAGCTGAGACACCCATCATTTCAGATCCGCGCCATGCTAGTGGGCGAACATACCCGTCGACGATTTTATTTGCAGATATGGTGGCAAGGCATGCGCTATTAATTTCGTCAACAGTCATCCCAATATCAAAACCCAATATTTCAGCAGATCTGATAAGGCGCTCACTATGTTCGGTTAATTTAAAAATTTCACCGTCATAGACCCGTTCCCCTTCGAACACACTACTGGCATAATGCAAACCATGTGTGAGAACATGTACATTGGCTTCTCGCCAATCGACCAATTCTCCGTTAAACCAAATATAGCCGTCACGTTCGGCAAAAGAGGTGGTATCCATTTCATTACACCTTGAGTTATAATATGTCGTATTTTCGCACGCAGAGTTCATTTATTTCGAACGAAGCTTGTTCTTGGTAACATTATGAGAAAAATAAGTCAACATGGCTGACGTAAAATCTGGAATGAACCCGCTATTCCTCCGAGAAGAGGAACTCAGACAATGCATAGAACTGCTGTTTTTTGCGTATAGAGACTTTACTGATGGGCCCGACCAAGTCCTGAAGGACTATAATTTTGGCCGCGCGCACCATCGTGTCATTCATTTTGTCGGACGAAATCCGGGAATCACTGTCTCAGAATTGCTGGAAATTCTCCGAATTACCAAACAAAGTCTGAGCCGTGTCTTAAATGCCCTTGTGGATCGCGGCTTTATCGAGCAACGGCCCGGCGTTACAGATCGCAGGCAACGTCTTTTGTTCTTGTCAGACGAAGGCGTCGCCCTTGAACATAAAATTAGTGAAATTCAGCAAAAACAGGTGGCCAAAGCCTTTAAAGAGGCTGGAGGTGACGCCGTTGCCGGATACAGACAGGTTCTTGAAGGCCTGATCACAGACGAAGATCGCGAACAGGCGCTTAAACGCATTATGAAAACGTAAGCAAAGGAATATTTTTCTCCGATGAAAGATAACGCCCCACATATTCTGGTAGTGGATGACGATACAAGACTTGCATCCTTACTGAAGAAATACCTGTCAGATAATGGGTATCGGGTTTCCGTTGCAGAAAGCGCAGAAGATGCAGCGACGAAAATGAAGGGGTTATCTTTTGACCTTGTTGTGCTTGATCGGATGATGCCGGGTCAAGATGGGCTATCATTTGCAAAATCCATGCGGGAAACGCGCGGATATAATCAAACTGTTGCTATTCTTATGCTGACTGCAATGGCTGAAGCGTCTGATCGCATTGATGGGCTAGAAGCTGGGATCGATGATTATTTAACCAAACCGTTTGAGCCCAGAGAACTTCTTCTTCGGGTTGCTGCTATTTTAAGACGCTCCAGACAAGAAACTATCTCTGACATTTGTTTCGGTGAATTTGCTTTCAACATCCCAAAAGGAGAATTGGCTAAAGATGGAGAGCCAATCAATTTAACATCAAGTGAGCAAGTTTTGCTAAAAACGTTGGCCACATCTCCCGGCGTTCCTGTGTCCCGTGATGTTTTATCTTTGAGCAGCGGAACTCAAGGAAGAGCTGTAGATGTGCAAATCACCCGATTAAGGCGTAAGATAGAGGTCGACCCAAAGGTGCCGCGTTATCTTCAAACTGTTCGCGGCGAAGGATATATTCTATGGGCCGACTAACAGCTAATTATAAAAGCCACATGGTTTAGGGCAATAGAATGAACGTACCATTTTCAAATTTTAAAATTTTGAGACCATTGAAACGGCTGACGCCAAGAACACTCTTTGCCCGCTCGTTACTTATTGTGATTTTACCAACCATCCTGCTTCAGGTGGTCGCAACTTACATCTTTTATGAGCGACATTGGAATGATGTCGCCAGACGATTGGCCCAAGGTGTATCCGGTGAAATTGCCGCTGTAATTTCTTTAACAGACCGTTTTCCAGGTGCAGAATCCCAAGCCAGTATACTCACTACCGCTCGAAGTCAGATGAGACTAACCATAACTTTTGAAAAAGAGGGTCGCCTTTCCATTCCAGCGACCCATCAAGACAGCTATGGGTTCTTAGAGCGACATATGGCGCGCGCGCTGCAGGAAAGCCTTCCAGGGCGCGCTTTCACTCTGAACACAAACGACCTCCTTGAAAGTGTGGTCATTCGCGTGCAGCTACCAGGTAACGTTCTGCAAGTTATCGTCCGTGATAAAAGATTATTCTCTAGCACAACCTACATTTTTGTCATGTGGATGGTTGGGATTTCAATGGTCCTGCTGACCATTGCAGTTCTTTTCCTCCGAAACCAGATGCGGCCTATCATACAATTGGCTCACGCCGCTGAATTATTTGGCAAAGGGCAAACCGTGGAAGACTTCAAATCCACGGGCGCCCAAGAAATTAGACTAGCCTCTAACGCATTCCATGAAATGAAGCACCGCATTTCGAAACAAATCACCCAGCGCACAGAAATGCTGGCGGGCGTTAGCCATGATTTACGAACGCCCCTCACCCGTATGAAACTCCAACTAGCCATGATGGAAGAGGGAGATGCCAAACTTAATCTCACAGGTGATGTAGATGATATGCGCAACATGGTTGAAGGATATTTATCATTTGCAAAAGGGCAAGAAGCAGAAATAGCTGAAGATGTGAATATTGCCGAAATCGTCCGTGATGTGGTTGATAATGCATTGCGGCAGGGGACAGCTATCGCGTTATCGTCACCCGATATTATTGAAGCCCATGTTCGCCCCAATAGCGTTAAACGCTGCTTGACAAATCTGGTTGAAAACTCAAGACGCTACGCCACAGAAATCCGTATTCAAGCCGGATATAAAGGGGATCAAATTTGGATCATTGTGGATGATAATGGCCCCGGCATTCCCCGCGACAAACGCATAGATGTTTTTAAGCCTTTTCATCGGCTGGACACATCTCGCAATTCAGAAACGGGCGGAAGTGGTCTTGGTATGACCATTGCCCGAGATGTTATGCATGGGCATGGCGGGCAAATCCGTCTTGCCGAAAGCCCCGCAGGCGGTCTTCGGGTTGAATTATTCTTCCCGCTTTAAAACAATTTATTTAAACGGGGCAAATGTCCCTTCAATCAAAGCTTTCAAAGCAGCTTCGGTTACGGGCGCTTTGGCGAAGGCTTCATTTGCTGCGGCGAGCACAAGTGGCACGGACGCTATGGCAGTTGGCGGATTAACCACAGCCTGCGCAATTGTAAAGACCTTCACAATCTCCTCTTGATAGGCTTGGCTTAACGCCCCAATTTGGGCATCCCTTTGCTTAAACACCTCAAACGCCGCGCTAGAACTCGCATAAGCCTCGTTGAGTTTGTCACGATGCTCCTGGTATAACGCCGACAAATCTGGTGGTGCTGGCATTTCTATCTCTTCAGGTTCATCACCCATCTCGATGTCACTCCATTAATGCATCCGGCATCCCAAAGGCACATCATGCTGCGGGCTTATCAATGATATATCGCCGTTTGCATCACTGAACCCAAGGACCAGAACTTCTGACATGACGGGTCCAATTTGCCGAGGTGGAAAATTCACCACAGCAGCGATCTTGCGACCGACTAAATCAGACAATTCGTAAAGCTTAGTAATCTGAGCTGAGCTTTTTTTCAGACCAATTTCTTCACCAAAAT
>JBALWO010000029.1:0-4704 GCA_036960775.1 Pseudomonas marincola
TTTCTACATCTTTTCGAAAGAAAGTTTGCAAACACCACTTTTCAGCCGTTTAGGGTCGATCGCAATACGGCTTATACATCGGTTTACCGGACATATAATGTGTCCAAAACGAGGTATCTTATAAAGGTGCTATCAAAACCCTTGAATCAAATGATTTTGAAATCATATGCATTGAGCCATTCGAGGGTTGCCTATTGGGAAAACTTGACAAAATCCCTCGTTAAAAGCATTGTTTGGCACGTTATTAAGGTTAATCGAAATTATACAAGTTTAGAGTGCGGGTGTATTAAGTGCGGAAGATTTTTTCAAGATCGCCGGGGAAACCAAAAAAGAAGAATAGCTACCTTCCTCTGCTGACTATTATAGGCGGCGGTATGTTGGGCGGCGTATTGGCCTATACATTGGTCCCCACTGACGAGACCATAACTCCTGCTATAGCTATGGATGCCGGCCAGCAAAGCACAAGTGAAGGGCAACAGGCTAAAACCGATCAAGCAGTTAAAGGTGGCCCAGCCTCTTCCACACAAACAACGGAACAGGTTTCCACCCAACCAACCTCTAAAACGGTTTCCGTCGGAAAAGGCGATACTCTTATGAAGGTGTTGGTTCGGGCCGGCGTCGACCCACAGGAAAGTCATGCCGCCATTACGGCACTGTCATCAGTTTTCGATCCTCGCCGTTTAAAAATTGGTCAGGACATAACCCTCAATTTTTCAAATACCGATCTTGCAGAAGAAACTAAAACAGATGATATTTTGCAATTGGTCAGTGTCTCCCTAAATCAGGACGTAGATAAGCAGGTCGCAGCCATTAGATCCCCTGATCGTGGATTTAAAGCGAAAGAGACGATAATTGAGTTAGAGAAGAAGATGGCTCGCGTCGGCGGAACTATCGAAAACTCACTCTTTTTGTCCGCAGCGCAATCAGGCTTGCCCAACCAAGTCACCTTACAATTGATCCGTATCTTCAGTTACGACGTAGACTTTCAACGCGAAATACAAACAGGGGATCAGTTTGAGGTCTATTTTGAGCGCTTTGTCGATGAGAATGGCCGCGCCTTAAAGGAAGGCCGTATTCAGTGGGCCTCAATGACACTCAGCGGTCAAAAAATATCCTTATACCGCTTCGAGACCAAAGACGACGGTTTCACTGACTATTACGACCAAAAGGGCAGAAGCGTCCGAAAGACCCTGATGCGGACACCTATCGACGGAGCCCGTCTTACGTCGCGCTTTGGCAAACGAAAGCATCCAATCCTTGGGTATACCAAAATGCATAAGGGAGCCGACTTTGGAGCCCCACGCGGAACACCCATTATGGCCGCCGGTAACGGCACAGTCGAAATGGCGGGCCGAAATGGGGCGTACGGAAATTACATCCGCATCCGCCATACAAGTGAATACAAGACTGCGTATGCCCATATGAAGGGGTTTGCCAAAAAAGTTCGCAAAGGCAGCCGTGTTAAACAAGGCCAGATCATCGGCTATGTTGGTACAACCGGTCGATCAACCGGTCCACATTTGCACTATGAAGTGCATAAAAACGGCCGCCTCATCAACCCATTGTCGGTGAAGTTACCTGCAGGCCGAAAACTTAAAGGCAAGATGCTAACGACTTTCAAATCATTTGCAGGGCAGATGGATAAAGCCGTAGCCGCTCTTCCGGTCAACACTAAGGTCGCGAAACTGACAGATTAATCGTCAGCCGCGTTTTTTTTCAAAAATAAAAAGGGCGGCTTTATTGCCGCCCTTTTTATTTGATCGTTAGTTCTGCTTAGGCCGCGACAGTCAGAGACCCGTTGATAAGAAGACCGCCGTCATCTGCACTTACATGAACCGTATCCCCATCACTTATAGTTCCCTGAAGCAACATATTAGCCATGGGGTTTTGCAAGTAACGTTGAATAATACGTTTAAGAGGGCGGGCACCGTAAATGGGGTCATACCCCCGCTCTGCGATCCAACTGCTGGCAGCTACATCCAATTCAATCTCGATTTGCCGGTCAAGTAAGAGACCTCGCAATTGGCTGAGTTGGATATCCACGATGGAACCCATATCTTCACGCTTGAGGCGATGAAAAACGATTTGCTCATCCAAGCGGTTCAAGAATTCTGGTCTAAAGGCCCCTCGAACAACCTCTAAAACTTTTGCCTGAACCAGCGGGTCATCCGCATCCCCTTCCACCAAATATTCGCTTCCAAGATTTGATGTCAGAATAATCACAGTATTTTTGAAATCCACCGTGCGTCCTTGACCGTCTGTTAGTCGGCCATCATCCAACACTTGCAACAGGATGTTAAAGACATCTGGATGGGCTTTCTCAACTTCATCAAACAAGATGATTTGAAAAGGCCTGCGCCGGACAGCTTCAGTGATGATACCGCCCTGATCATAACCCACATACCCTGGAGGTGCGCCTATCAGCCGTGCAACACTGTGTTTTTCCATATATTCAGACATATCAATGCGCAGCAATGCATGATCGTCATCGAATAGGAATTCAGCAAGAGACTTAGTCAATTCAGTTTTACCGACGCCGGTTGGACCTAAAAATAGGAACGAGCCAATTGGCCGGTTTGGATCTTGCAATCCGGCACGCGCGCGGCGGACTGCATTCGATACTGCGGTTAGAGCTTCTTCCTGCCCAATGACCCGCTTGCGAAGCCGGGTTTCCATTGCGAGCAATTTTTCGCGCTCGCCCGATAACATCTTGTCAACCGGGATTCCGGTCCAACGAGAAACAACACCCGCAATATCATCTTCTTTCACACCATCTTTAACGAGCGATGAGTTTTCAGAGTCTGCCGCTTCCGCTAACTCTTTCTCAAGAGAGGGGATCAGGCCATAAGAAAGTTCCCCAGCCCGTTGAAGGTCGCCTTGGCGCTGCGAAGTCGTCAATTCATTTCGAGCCTGCTCCAACCTCTCTTTCAAGTTTTGCGCAGAATTGAGTTTGGCTTTCTCTGACTTCCAAACTGTTGTTAGCTTATGGGATTTGTCTTCAAGATTGATCAACTCACTTTTGATCTTCTCAAGTCGGTCTTGAGAGGCCTTATCGTTTTCCCGCTCAAGAGCAGAGCATTCGATTTTCAGTTGAAGAATTTTCCGGTCTAACTCATCGATTTCTTCAGGCTTACTATCAACTTCCATCCGCCGACGACTGGCGGCTTCATCCATCAAATCAATAGCCTTGTCAGGCAAAAAGCGGTCGGTTATGTAGCGGTTAGATAAGGTTGCGGCGGCCACAAGTGCCCCATCAGAGATTTGAACACCATGATGGAGCTCGTATTTCTCTTTCAGGCCGCGCAAAATAGATATGCTATCCTCAACTGTGGGCTCGGACACAAGGACCGATTGGAAACGACGAGCAAGGGCCGCGTCTTTTTCAATATATTTTCGGTATTCGTCAAGCGTGGTCGCGCCGACGCAATGAAGTTCGCCTCTCGCAAGAGCGGGCTTCAGCAAATTCGATGCATCCATAGATCCTTCAGCAGCGCCAGCGCCGACCAATGTATGAAGTTCATCAATGAATAAGACAACTTCACCGTCCAGTGCAGAGACTTCTGACAGAACTGACTTCAGTCGTTCTTCAAATTCACCCCTAAATTTCGCGCCCGCAATTAGCTGTCCCAAATCCAGCGACATAAGACGCTTGTCTTTCAAACTTTCAGGGACATCACCGTTTATAATCCGCAGCGCCAGACCTTCAACAATAGCCGTCTTGCCGACACCGGGTTCACCAATGAGAACTGGATTGTTTTTTGTCCGCCGAGATAGAACTTGAATGGTTCGCCTGATTTCTTCGTCCCGTCCAATGACCGGATCAAGTTTACCGTTTTGGGCAGCTTCAGTTAAATCACGGGCATATTTCTTAAGCGCGTCATATGAGCCTTCGGCGCCAGAACTGTCAGCAGTCCGCCCTTTGCGCAAATCATTAATGGCTTCGTTTAAACTGTTGGCTGTTAGGTTCGCCTTTTTCAACGCTTTAGCGGCGTCCGTTCCCTCTTCCAGCGTTAAGGCAAGAAGAAGTCTTTCTGCCGTTACGAAACTGTCGCCAGCTTTTTCGGCTAGTTTTTCCGCATTATCGAACAGTCTTGCTATTTCTGGTGTAGGGCTTAACTGGCCAGAACCACTTCCAGTGACTTGCGGTAATTTTCCAAGAGAGATTTCGACTTCGCTAAGGGCAATGAATGCCTGACCGCCGGCTTTGCCAATTAGACCACTGGCTAAGCCTTCTTTGTCGTCCAGTAACACTTTTAACAAATGTTCTGTCGTTAATTTTTGATGATTTTCACGTAAAGCTAGTGACTGGGCCGCTTGTACAAAACCGCGTGACCTGTCGGTATATTTTTCAAAATCCATGCTCTTCCTCGACACATAGACCGCTGTTATTTTGCGCCGCTGCTATGATCCCTAACTAGGCAATCTAAATGGCAACGCGCCAGCGGTTTCTTCATTACTATACTTGGGAAGTTTAGATGTTATTACAAGAAAAAAGGGAGCCAATGGCTCCCTATTCTGCGGACTGAGGCTCATCACTATCAGAGTCTTCCGAATTTCTTCTACTTGTCCGTCTGCGCAAACCTCTTGTCCGGCTTACGCGGCGCTTGGATTTTGGCTTTGGCTCGCCGCCCTCATCGTCACCGTCAGAGCTTTGAGACTCCGCCACTTCGTCATCCGCTGAATTTTCAGAAGGTGTAACATCAG
>JBALWO010000029.1:4804-45089 GCA_036960775.1 Pseudomonas marincola
TCAGAAGGTGTAACATCAGGAGCCGGAGCTTCAGCAGCAGGCGCTTCTGGAACAGAAACTTCCTTTTCAACAGAAACGGCCACTTCAGGCTGATCTGGTTCTGGATCACTCAAATCAATAATGATCGGCTCTTTAACAGATTTCTCTTCATTGGTGTTCACATCAGGTGTTTTCTCTGATGCCGTTGATTCAGGGCTTCCACCGTCAGCAGTATCCGCGTTCTCATCTTCCTGCGCGCCTTGCTCTGCCGGGCGGTCAGGTTTCACAAGATTATTCGCAAGCATAATTCGGTAATAGTGTTCAGCGTGCTGATAATAATTTTCCGCATCAACATGATCCCCAGAAGTCTGAGCGTCACGGCCTAACGAAATGTATTTATCATACACTTGCGTTGCTGAACCCCGAATTTTACCGTCGGGTCCGTTGCTGTCGTAACTCCGGTTTCCGTTACCAGAGCGACGGTTATTGTTGTTGTTATTGTTATTGTTCTGTCCACCGCGTCCACCCGTTGGGCTACCTGGGCGCCCATTTCCTGTATTCGGGCGACCGCCTCTGGGACGTCGATTACTGCTAACTCGCATAATATAATTCAATCCATCTTATCTGAGTTAAAAAGCACACATTGCTATTTTGACCATGAATCCTTCGCAACCGTTCCCAAAAAAGCTGATAGGGAATAGATGCTTACATCTATACGGAATTCAGTCTGATTTTATGTAAATATTGACCCCAAGCCCTTTAGGCCGTGGCGCGTGCGCCTGATCTATAATCAAATCTAACGCTGCTTTCAAAATTTTCCAACTGTTTTTTTTAAAAAGTTACATTTTAGAGTATCCGCTGACGCAGCGACCGACAGATGCTAGATCGTTATGCACTTCAATTCCCTCAAACCCAGCTTGTTTCATCATTCCGCTGACAGCGTCATCTTGCCCGATGCCAATCTCAAATATGAGATACCCACCGGCTTTCAGAAATTCATTGGCCTGGCTAGCAATTAAACGATAACACTCAAGACCGTCAGCGCCGCCATCCAGCGCCAAATGCGGCTCAAACTCTCTCACTTCAGTTTGCAGATCAGCTATATCAGCCGTTTCGATATAAGGTGGATTGCTTATGATGATATCAAAAGTGCCCCCAACATTTTCAAACCAACAGCTCTGAATAAATTGAACACGATCGGTTAGATTTAGAGCTTTGGCATTTTTCACCGCCATCTCCAGAGCTTTAGGGCTTAAATCAACACCAGTTCCCTGTACGCCGTCAAGTTCAGCGACAAGGGTCAAAAGAAGACATCCACTGCCCGTCCCCAAATCCAAAATAGAAGTTGGCTTTTTGGTCTTTGTTCCGTGCTTCAACACAGCATCGATCAACGTTTCACTGTCCGGTCTTGGATCTAACACATCAGAGCTTACAAAAAATTCACGGCTCCAAAATTCCCGCGTTCCCAGTATGTGGGAGACAGGTTCACTTTTGGATCTTCGCTCAATACACAGTTTAAAAAGCGCCAACTCAGCGGTTGTTAATATCTGCTCCGGTGCCCGGTATAGGATTTCTCGGTCACCTCCCAGAACAAATACGAGTAAAACCGACGCATCCCGCCTCGCACCCTCAATGGAAAAACCAGCGAGAAACTTGGTGGCCGCAATCAGAGCCTCATCAATTCTCGTGTGATCGTTAAATATTGTTTTCAACCTCAGCCAGACGTTCTGCTTGATCTTCAGCAATTAACACGTCAATTACCTCGCCCAATGCTTCACCGGCGATGACTTTATCCAATTTATACAAAGTTAAATTGATCCGGTGATCTGTAACCCGCCCTTGTGGGAAGTTATAAGTCCGAATGCGTTCCGATCTGTCGCCTGATCCAACTTGACCTTTGCGGTTTGCAGATCGCACGGCATCAACTGCTGCGCGCTCGGCCTCATAGATACGTGACCGTAAAACCGACATAGCTTTCGCTTTGTTTTTATGTTGGGATTTCTCATCTTGCTGCTGAACTGTAATCCCTGTCGCTAAATGGGTAATTCGCACAGCAGAATCCGTTGTATTCACTGACTGACCACCTGGACCTGACGCCCTAAAAATATCAATTCGGATGTCTTTATCTTCAATTTTGACGTCAATCTCTTCGGCTTCTGGAAGCACTGCAACTGTGGCAGCCGACGTATGGATACGCCCGCCAGTTTCAGTTTCCGGCACGCGCTGAACTCGGTGCACACCGGATTCAAATTTCAATTTCGAGAACACATTGCGTCCGGTGACTTTTACAATCGCTTCCTTGTAGCCACCAACATCGGATTCAGAAGCAGACATGGTTTCGCACTTCCAACCCATGCCCTCTGCATAGCGTTGATACATACGCATCAAGTCGCCGGCAAAAAGTGCGGCCTCATCACCACCAGTTCCAGCGCGGACTTCCAAAATTGCGTTTTTCTCGTCAGCCTCATCTTTGGGTAACAGCTGAACTTTGATGTCCTGCTCTAACTCTGGAAGGGAAGATTTAAGTTCGGCCACTTCCAATTCAGCAAGCTCTTTCATCTCATCATCAAGATCATCGCTATCGAGCATTTGAAGCAAATCAGTCATTTCGTCACGGGATTTTTTAAAATTCTGAATTGACGTCACAACTGACTTCATTTCAGCATATTCCCGGCTCATTCTCACATAATCTTCAGCCGCGACATTGCCCATTTCACCCGCCATAGCGGCTTCCAGCTCGTCAAAACGCGCCAAGATCATATTTAGTTTATCTTCTGGCAGCATTGGGCTTCCTTATTTCAATTGCTCAAGGGCTTTGCCCAAATCAGATATCTGTATTTCTTCTTGTGTACCCGCATCCAGATCTCGGAGCATGCACGCGTTTCTTGCCAGTTCATCTTCACCGATGAGAATTGCGGCCCGGGAATTGAGTTTATTCGCCCGCTTCATGCGTTTGCCAACATTGCCTTTAAAGGCCAACTCAATTGAAGTGCCTTGGTTTCTCAGCTCATATGCCAGTTTAGTTGCTGGCTGAACGGCCGCATCTCCCACTGGAATGATGGCAATTGGCCGGATGACGTCAGGAATATTCTCAGCTAGAAGCGCCAAACGCTCAATACCACCGGCCCAACCAATGCCCGGTGTCGGTTTGCCGCCGAGAGTTTCAATTAAACCATCGTACCGTCCGCCCGCAATTACAGCGCCTTGTGCCCCCAAAGCTGTGGTCACAAATTCAAAGGCAGTATGTGTGTAATAATCTAACCCGCGAACCAAGCGCCGGTTCAACTCATATGAAATGCCCAGTGCATCCAGACCTTCTAGAACTTCAGCGAAGAACTCTGTTGAGAAGTCGTTTAGATAATCTGTAAAAACCGGCGCATCTTTCACCAGCACCTGATCTCCCTTATCCTTACTGTCCAGAATGCGCAGTGGATTACGGGTCAGGCGGTTTTTACTGTCTTCTGATAACTGGTCTTCATGGGCGCCAAAATAGTCAACCAACGCCGCCCGGTAAGCTTGGCGACTTTCAGCGTCCCCCAATGTATTAATCTGCAACGTACAGCTACCCATGACACCCAAACTGTTCAGTATGCTTGCCGCAACTGCGATGACCTCTACGTCGGCCTTCGCCTCAGGCGAGCCGATGCACTCAAGGTCAATTTGATGAAACTGACGTTGCCGTCCTTTTTGGGGACGTTCGTATCTGAACATGGGGCCATTTGCAAAAACTTTGAAGGGAACGCTTTGCTGCAATCCATTACTAATAAAAGATCGGCAAATCCCGGCAGTATATTCAGGCCGCAAGGTTATGCTTTCTCCGCCGCGACTATCAAACGAATACATTTCCTTTGAAACAACATCAGATGTCTCACCCATTGTCCGCGCAAATACTTCGGTAAATTCAAAAATTGGCGTCGCCATTTCGGCGTATCCAAAACGGGCAGCGATATCACGGGCTGTATCGCGCACGTGGGCATGACGGCGAAAATCCTCTGGCAGTAAATCATGGGTACCGCGAACTGGTTGAGGTAATGACACTTGGTATTCTCCGTCTTGCTTATCTGACATAGCCGCAGCTATGGTTTATCTTTTTTAAAGGGCAGTTGCCGCAGCCGCTTCAGCTTCAAGTTCAGCTGCTTTGGCCTCTACTAATTCAACGATATGCTCGACAATGCCTTCACTTTCAATTTTATGATCAGTGACACCGTTCAAATAAACCATATGATTACCTTTACCGCCGCCGGTTAGTCCGATGTCGGTCTCCCGCGCTTCGCCCGGTCCGTTTACAACGCACCCAATAATGGAAAGCGACATTGGCGTTGTTATGTGTTCAAGACGTTCTTCGAGCTTTTCGACGGTCTTAATAACTGAAAATGCTTGGCGGGCACAGGACGGACAAGAAATAATGGTGACACCCCGGCGGCGAAGACCGAGACTTTTTAAGATCTCATAGCCAATTTTAACTTCCTGCACAGGATCAGCCGACAGCGATACCCGAAGCGTATCTCCAATACCTGCCCACAACAGCATACCAAGACCAACGGAGGATTTTACGGTTCCCGGTGTAAATCCGCCGGCTTCCGTAATTCCAAGATGCAAGGGATAATCGCAAGCCTCTGCCAAACCTTGATAGGCCGCCACAGATAAAAACACGTCTGAGGCTTTGACGCTGATTTTGAAATTGGTAAAATCATTATCTTCTAAAATTCGCGCATGATTAAGCGCAGATTCGACCATAGCCTCTGGACAAGGTTCCCCGTATTTTTCCAGCAGCTCGCGCTCTAAGCTTCCGGCATTCACGCCAATCCGCATGGAACAGTTATGATCAACTGCCGCTTTCACCACATCTCGAACACGCGCCGCAGATCCAATATTTCCAGGATTAATGCGTAGGCACGCCGCGCCCGCTTCTGCAGCTTCAATACCGCGTTGGTGATGAAAATGAATATCCGCAATGATGGGAACTGTCGTCTCGCGGATAATTTCTTTAAGGGCCCGCGTGCTTTCCACGTCTGGGCATGACACCCGAACCATATCCGCACCCGCTTCTTCGAGAGCATGGATTTGGTTAATGGTTGCCTTGGCATCTGTGGTCAATGTATTGGTCATGGACTGGATGCTAATAGGCGCATCACCGCCAACGAGGACATTGCCAACTGTTACTTGGCGTGATTTACGACGAATAATATCGCGATAAGGTCTAACACTCATGGGACTGGCGCTTTTCAATGAAAATGCACGGCGTGGCCGCGATCAATAATTTCGCATAAAATGACGCGATCAGACGAAAATTTCAAGTTCTCTTTGCGAGAGGGCACAACATGAGAAAATTAAAGTCAGTTGGTTGGCTGCAGTTTTTCTTTCAAATGCTGAGGATCAAGCTGCATATCTTGAATAATCTCGCCGTATCTGCCAAGCATTCCAAGGGATGTTCCATCCAGTCGCAACTCTAAACCAGCAGCATTAGCAGTACTTAAAATTAATCCTGATTTGGAGGGCAGCATGAATGTATCGCCAGCCCCCAAAATTCGATCCAGAACCAACTCTTCATCTGCGGCCTTAATCTGCACCCAGCTTTCCTGGCGGGCGACTAAAACAAGCCGAGCATCTTTATTTTCAACTCCCATGGCTGAAGTCGTAACCGGGATATCTGTTTCCGCATCCGATGCTGATTGTATTTTGTCTAATGTTTGCTGCGGATATAAAATTTTTACAGGTTCAGCTTCCGGCGTAATAACGGGACTGACTTCAACTGTTTTTTCCGCAACCGCGGCGACACTATCTGCTGCAGGCTTCGAGGCCACTTCAATGTTATCTAAATTTTGCGGCACCGTGCGCTCTGCATCTACGATACTAACAGCCTCTTTTTCTGCAGAAACATCCTCATCAGGAGACTGTTCATTTTCACTGGCTAACGGAGCAGAAGCAACCACTTCTGGCTCTACATCAATCTGAGAAATAACGTCCTCTGGAGCTACCGGCCCTGTTACCGATTGCGTTTGCTCATCAACGGCAGTCGCTACCGCAATGGGTACGGTGTTTTCGGTTATCGGTTTCGGCAGTTCGGTAATTTCTGCTTGAGCCGCTGACGGGCTCGTAATGACAGCCGCACTGTCACCAGTAACGCTCTCTTTTGTTTCTGCTAATTTATCCAATAGTCGCGACGGTAGTTCCGGTACGATTTCCATATCAACGGTATTTTCGTTCAGATAGAAATACCAACCGCCGACAACGAGAATGGCAACCAAGCAACTGCCGACAAGCAAACTAGAGCCCGGCATTCTGCCTTCAGGGGTGGGTTCTGGAAATGCCAGTTCAGGGACACCAACGTCACCTGAGTTTTCGCTTTTATACAAGTCAACGACTGCAACGCCATCTAAGCCCAAAGCATTTGCATAGGATCTTAAAAAACCAGCGACAAAAGTCTGCCCTGGAAGCGCGTCGTAATTGCCGTCTTCCAGTGCTTGAAGTTGCCTTGGCCGCAGCCGAAGATTTTCCGCGATATCATGCAACGAATACCCTTGTCTTTCCCGTTCCCGCCTTAAATGGGCGCCAACAGTAAGATCGTCTTCAGAGTTTTCATCATCAAATGCATTTAGGTTAGGTTCAATGCGGGTTTGTTCGGTATTATTTGGCGCGGTCTGCTCGCTCTGTGTTTCTTCTTGAAGCCCGGCATCTGGATTTTCGTCAGAGGCATCCGTCGCCAGTTTAAGGCGAGGCTCGTCTCCGTTCAGAGGAAGTTTTCCCTGTGTCACCATTGCAATACACCATCTACCAAATAGCATTCCTCGCAGTAAAACCCATTATCACAATGAATCTGCTGCGAAGGGCCTCTAAAATATGGGATAATTATCAGCAAAAATGAATAAAAATCAATGATTTAAATAATAATGCCATGATCCTTGGCAAAAGCTCGAAGTTGCTGGCGCGCTGAAGATTTCTTTGCTTTACACAAGCTTGAAAGAAAATCTCGGACTTTGGCGACATCTGCGCTGCGCACCATCTCCTTTACAGGAGCAACCCCTTCAAGAGACATGGACAAGTTTGTATACCCAAGCCCTATTAAAGCCATGGCCTCCAACGGCCTTCCCGCAACATCCCCACAAATCGACAAGGGTGTATCTGTGCGCTGGCACTCGTCTGCAATATATTTAAGCATGGACATGAAGCTTGAACTTAAGATGTCGTAACGATCCGTCACCCGCGAGTTTCCGCGGTCGACTGCAAAGAAAAACTGCATCAAATCGTTGGATCCAACTGACACAAAATCCACGTATTTGAGCAAATGCGGTAGCTGCCAAACGATGGATGGCACTTCCAGCATGGTTCCGACTTTAACAGTATTGGGTTTGTTCCCTGACCGTGCTTCTTCTCTAGCGATTTCTTTCATCAACAGGGATTTGGCTTCTATAAATTCTGACACTTCCGCAATCATCGGAAACATCAAAGTCAAATCACGCCCGGCAGAAGCCCGAACCATGGCCCGAAGTTGCGCCTTTAACAATGCAGGGCGGTCCAAACCGATACGAATAGCGCGCCAGCCTAATGCAGGATTTTCTTCTTCCTTCATCTTAAGGTACGGCAACGCCTTATCCCCGCCCACATCAAGAGAGCGAAAAACAACGGGGCGCCCATTCGCTTTATCCAGAACCTTATTATAAAGCTCCGTTTGTTCATCCACTTTCGGCATTTGGGAGCGGACCATAAATTGCAGCTCAGTTCGGAACAATCCAATGCCGTCAGCACCCGCATCTTGAAAATTATCAAGATCAATCAACAAACCGGCGTTCATGCTCAGCTTTATTGTTTGACCATCCTTCGTTATGGAAGGCAGGTCTCTAAGCGCCGCGTATTTCGCCTGACGGACGGCACGGTGGCGCATACTCCGCTCAAAAGCCTGAATAACGTCATCGCCCGGCCGTAAGAATACTTGCGCGTTCTCGCCATCGACCAGAACAAAGTCGCCCTCTTCCACGGCGTCAGATATTTCAGAACATTGCCCGATCACCGGGATGCCAAGCGCCCTTGCAACAATCGCCACATGACTGCTTCGCGTTCCCTCAACCAGGACAACGCCCTTCAAGTGAACCCGGTCATAGTCAAGAAGCTCCGCGGCCCCCATATTGCGGGCGACAACAACGGTATCAGTGGTTAAATGTTGGCGATCGACACCTTGCACGCCGTCCAAATGCAGAAACAACCGATTGGCTAGATCATCAAGATCAGACAATCTTTCCCGAATATAAGGATCCGTTATTTTCTTCATCCGGGCGCGGGTATCATCCTGCACGCGTTTTATGGCCGCTTCTGCTGTTAGTCCTGAATCCACGGCATCTGCCAGCCGTTTAAGCCAGCTTTTGTCGTGGGCAAACATTTTGTAGGCTTCGAAGATGTCACGGGACTCGTCGGTAAACAATGCATCCGTATCAGAAAGCATGACATCGATTGAGCTTTGCAAACGCTCCACAGCACCGTTCATCCGGCGGACTTCGGCGGCGGCATCTTCTGAAATAGTGCGCCGAACGACAATATGTGGTTCATGCAATACAGCATTACCCACGGCAAGACCGTCAGCCAAAACCCGGCCCGTCAATCGGTGCGGTGTCGTCGCATTACCTGCGGTATCCAATAGTTCTTTCGAGCTGATCATTTCCTCTGAGCTGATCAGCTCTGCCAGTACCATTGCGACTGTTTGAAGAGCTTCTGTTTCTTCTTCGGTGTAATGACGCATGGTCTTGTTTTGGACCACCAGAACCCCAATAACCCGGCCGCCGCGCATAATGGGAACACCAAGCAACGAGTGATAAGCTTCTTCCCCAGTTTCAGGGCGATACGCAAATTGAGGATGACTTTGGGCGTCTGATAAATTCAGTGGACGGGCGTGAGCGGCAACGTCACCAACCAGTCCTTCACCAACCCGTAGGCGGGTGCTATGAATAGCTTCTGGGTTCAAACCCTCTGTTGCAAAAAGCTCCAACAATTCGCCTGCGCGCATAAGATAGCAGGAGCAAACTTCTGCGATCATATTGGAGGCGATAAGCCGCACAATTTGCTGCAATCGGCGCTCAGCTTCCCCTTCGCCCGCCATCACCTTTCGGATTTGACGGAACAAAATTCTGGGGCCGCTTAACGCCGCGCTATTCATCTAATTATAACCTTCCTGCTGCCAGATCAGGCAAAAGCTTCCGCTGCTTGAGAAACCAGGTCGTGCAAAATTTCTGCAGTTGGTTGTTCTTTTTTGACCATTCCAACGCTTTGTCCTGCCATCACAGAGCCATTTTCAACATCACCGTCAATTACGGCCCGGCGCAATGCGCCCGCCCAATAATGTTCGATTTCCAATTGCGCTGTCGCAAGATCCATTTCGCCGGATTTGTATTTGGCAATTACTTCATGTTGGGTCTCAATGAATTTCTTAGCACCTTCATTATTCAGCGCTCTCACAGGGATAACCGGGAACTGCGGATCAACTTGCACCGTTGTCACAGCATCGCGTGCATTTGCGCGAATAAACGCCCGTTTGAAATTTGGATGTGCAATACATTCATCAGCACATACAAATCGCGTTCCCAACTGACAACCGGCCGCGCCCATTTGCAAATAATTTGCCATGGCTTCACCGCGAGCAATTCCGCCAGCAACAAAAATTGGAACGTCCGTAATGTTTGGCAAAATTTCTTGGGTCAAGACACTCGTGGAAACAGGGCCAATATGACCGCCAGCTTCCATGCCTTCAATAATCAGCGCATCAACACCGCTGCGAACCAATTTTTTACCCAGCGCTAAAGTCGGAGTAAAACAAATTGTCTTCGCGCCGCCCTCTTTCAGCTTGGCAATGGTATCTTTGCTAGGCAAGCCGCCCGCAAGAACCACATGACCAACAGAGTTATCCAAGCAGATATCAACCAGCTTATCCAAATCAGGATGCATGGTGATTAAGTTCACGCCAAAGGGCTTATCGGTTAGCGCCTTCGTTGCCTTAATTTCAGTATCCAGAAGGTCCGTTGTCATAGCACCGCATGCAATGACACCAAAACCGCCAGCGTTTGAAATGGCTGAAACGAGATTTCGTTCAGATACCCATGACATTGCGCCGCCGAGAATAGCATACTCGGTTCCTAAAAAGTCACGCCCACGTTGCCACGCATTATTCAGCGTTTGCAAACCCTCTTGCGAAATAATTTCAGTCATATTTTATGCTGCATCCAGGTTGAAAGCTGTATGTAATGTTCTCACGGCCAGTTCAGTATACTCTTCAGCCAATAAAACACTTACCTTGATTTCTGACGTAGAAATCACTTGAATATTAATGCCCTTTTCCGCCAAAGCGGCGAACATGGTTTGGGCGACGCCAGCGTGGCTGCGCATGCCCATTCCAACAATAGATACTTTAACCACATCAGGATCAGGCACAACCTTTTTACAATTTACCTGACCTTTGAGATCTTCCAAAACTTTCATTGCTGGCTCTAAATCGCTGCGGCCAACAGTGAAGGTCAGGTCGGTTGCTTTTCCATCTTCGGAGACGTTTTGGACGATCATGTCTACATTCACATGGGCGTCTGCAAGTGCGCCAAAAACTGTCGCAGCCACACCCGGAGTGTCATTTACTTGCTGAAGGGTAACCTTCGCTTCGTCGCGTGTGTAGGTTACGCCGCTTACTACTTGTTGTTCCACAATGTCTTCCTCATCAACAACCAATGTGCCGGGCAAATCTTCAAAACTGGAGAGAACTTGTAGTTTCACCCGATGCTTCATTGCCATTTCAACGGAGCGGGTCTGCAACACCTTGGCACCTAAAGACGCCAGCTCCAACATTTCTTCATATGTAATTCTATCAAGCTTTGACGCTTTTGTCGCGATCCGGGGATCTGCTGTATATATACCATCCACGTCCGTATATATGTCACAGCGATCCGCACCCAATGCGGCGGCCAGCGCAACGGCAGATGTATCTGATCCACCGCGCCCCAACGTGGTTATCCGATTGTCACTTCCAATACCTTGGAAACCCGCACATACGGCAACTTGTCCGTCTGCAAATCGCGAGATCACCTCGTCGCAATTGATTTCTTCAATTCGAGCTGAGCCGTGAATTGCGTTCGTGCGAACAGGGATTTGCCATCCAAGCCATGAGCGGGCGTTCACGCCCAAATCCTGCAACGCCATGGCCAACAGACCAACCGTTACTTGCTCACCGCTAGAGAGTATCACGTCATATTCGCGAGCGTCATGTAAGGACGCCACTTCGGTGGTCAGCCCAACTAGACGGTTGGTCTCACCGGACATTGCGGAAACGACAACTGCCACTTCATTGCCAGCTTCAACTTCTTTTTTAACGCGCAGGGCAACATTCTTGATCCGTTCAACAGATCCAACAGATGTGCCACCAAATTTCATTACCAGCCGTGCCATCGCTGCACTAACTCCTCAGCCTTGCTTCAAATCCAGAGGATACAAATATTAAATTACAGAACGGGTACCTTTTCCTCTGGAAGGAGCGTATACATATACTTAACACAGCTTGCTGGGCAAGCGTTGCGACTAATTTAATAGAATTTTGAGAATTTTTTTGAACGAACTGTCATGACCGAAGCCGCAAATTCCAAATCTGTAGACCCTCAAGAAATCTCCAATTTTGCGGCAATGGCCGACGAATGGTGGGATGAGGGCGGTAAATTCAAACCACTTCATAAGTTTAATCCTATCCGGATTGGTTTCATTCGAGATCAAGTAATTGCCCATTTCAATCTGCTTGGTGAAACAGATGTTACACCGCTAAAGCCCTTAAAAGGCCTTCGGCTTCTTGATATTGGTTGCGGCGGCGGGTTATTGTCTGAACCTATGGCCCGTATGGGCGCGGAAGTTGTTGCGGCAGATGCATCTCAGACAAATATTGAAGTCGCCAGTTTACACGCAGAAAAAAACGGCGTTCACATCGACTATCGCCACACCACAGCGGAAGACCTTGCAGCTTCCGGTGAAAAATTTGATATCATCCTAAACATGGAAGTTATTGAGCATGTTGCTGACATAGAAGGCTTCTCTGAGGCTTGCTGTTCAATGCTGAAACCCGGCGGTCTCATGTTTGTCGCCACGCTGAACCGCACCATGAAAAGCTATGCGCTTGCGATCGTTGGCGCCGAATATGTTTTGCGGTGGCTTCCCCGCGGCACTCACAATTGGAAAAAGTTCCTCCGACCATCGGAAGTCGTCAAATTGTTGCGACATAACAATCTGACAATTTTGGAAATGACAGGTGCCAGTTACAATCCGCTTGAAGACAATTGGCATTTGAGCGACGACTTAAACGTCAACTATATGCTGACGGCAACTAAGTAACCCTCTCAAATTCCTCAATTGACCTTTTCATCGCTTATGGATTAAGTGAAGCGTTCAACTCATTAAAGGCCGAATTTATGAAAAAATCACCGCTCGCCCCGGAAAAATTCCCTGACATGCCTGCCATTTCTGGCGTGCGCTTTGCCACGGCAAATTCCGGCATGCGATATAAAGAGCGGGATGATCTTCTCTTTGCTGTGATGGATGAGGGAACAACCGCCGCAGGCGTGTTCACTAAAAACTCTATGCCCGGCGCACCTGTTGATTGGGGCCGGAAAATCTTACCTGCGGGCAAAGCGCGAGCGCTTGTTGTAAATGCAGGCATTGCCAATGTGTTTACGGGCGCTGCGGGTATTGATGCAGTTGAGCAGACGGCAGCTACCGCCGCCAGCTTGCTGCAAAGCACCACAGACGAAATCTATATTGCCTCCACCGGTGTGATCGGTGAGTTAATTGACACAGCCTGTATTACAAATACGCTGCCAAATATGCTCGATGGTTTATCCGAACTTAACGGAAAAGCGGCAGCAGAGGCAATTCTCACAACGGATACCTTTGCAAAAGGTGCGACTACCACCTGCCAGTTAAACGGTAAAACTGTCACCATTAGTGGCTTTGCAAAAGGATCGGGGATGATTGCCCCTGATATGGCGACGATGTTGGCCTTCCTTTTCACAGATGCCAATATTCCAGCGCCTATTTTGCAAGAGCTTTTGTCTTCAGAAAATGAGAAGAGCTTCAACTGCGTAACTGTGGATAGCGATACATCCACCAGTGACAGTGTACTTCTTTTTGCAACTGCCGCTGCCGCAAATACTGCTCCGCAAAAGGCTTCTGATGCCGATTTGGCAGAATTTAAATCTGCCCTACTGGGCGTTATGCAAGATCTTGCCAAGCAAGTGGCTCGCGACGGCGAGGGGGCAACCAAATTTATTACTGTCTCGGTAACTGGCGCAGAAAGCGACAAATCTGCAAAAACAATTGCCCTTGCCATCGCCAACTCGCCGTTGGTTAAAACAGCGATTGCCGGCGAAGATGCAAACTGGGGCCGGGTTGTCATGGCCGTCGGAAAATCTGGTGAAAAAGCTAGTCGGGACAAACTGCACTTAAAGATGTGCGGAATTGTTATTGGAGAGAACGGCGCGCGGTCACCCTCGTATAAAGAAGAGCAAGTTGCCCCCCTTATGTTGAAGCCTGAAATCACCATCGACGTTGATGTTGGTGTCGGGTCCGGCAAGGCTTATGCATGGACCTGTGATTTGACACATGGGTACATTGAAATAAATGCAGATTACCGAAGCTAAGGCAGGCCCATGACATCCCTACCAACCTTGCTGGTCGTCGCAGTTGCGCTTGTTGATGATGATAACCGTGTCATGATCGCCCAGCGCCCAGAAGGCAAGTCCATGGCCGGTCTTTGGGAATTTCCGGGCGGTAAGGTCGAAGAGGGCGAAACACCGGAGCTTGCGTTAATTCGCGAGCTCAAAGAAGAACTTGCCATTGATGTGACGGAGGCATGCTTAGCCCCTTTTACATTTGCCAGTCATTCTTACGAAAAATTTCACCTTCTTATGCCACTTTATGTGTGTCGTCGCTGGTCGGGCATCCCTCGACCAACCGAAGGGCAAACCCTTAAATGGGTTCGGGCGAACACTCTTAAAGATTATGACATGCCGCCGGCGGATATCCCGCTGGTCGCCATGCTACGAGACCTTCTCTAATCTTTTGAGAGTATCTCTTTCAGGTTTGTTTGGCCGCTTCCAGGCTTCAAGGCGACCTGTTGGTTCTCATGTGGGGCCCAGCCGCCCAAATAAATCACCTGAAAAGTTGCAGGGATCAAACCATCTTCATCTGCATATTCTTCCTGATAAATTTCAGCTGCCCGAAATAATACTTTTCGTCCCGTAAATGTCTTCTGGCGATCTACCAGCGTATTTGCCTCCCCCATTCCGCGAAGTTCGTGCATCAAATCAAAGGCATTCTTGTATTTGAGGGTCAGAACGTCCACATCCCCAACCGGTAAGGCAAACCCAGCCCGCTGTAGCAATGCTCCAGCATCCCGCACTTCCGTAAAGGGCGAGACGCGTGGACTGACCCCGCCCTTCACCTCTATCTCAGCTTGCGTCAGACACCATTTTAACTCTGACAGTGTTTCAATGCCATACATGGCCCCTAAGAACAGGCCGTCGGGTTTTAGCATACGGGCAATTTGAACCAGCGCCCCCGGCAGATCATTCGTCCAGTGAAGCCCAAGCACATGCCCAACAAGGTCGAATGATTGCGGCGCGAAAGGTAAAAACTCTTCGTCAGCGACCACTTTAGCGCCGGACCCAATTTCTCCCATCAATGCAGGAGACAGGTCAGCAGATATCAAATTGGAGATACTGCCTTGCTGCTTAATCAATTCACCAAAACGACCGCTATGGCAGCCCAAATCTAAGGCCAGTTCAAATTTCCGCGAAACATCCAGAAGTCTCTCCGCCAAGCGATCGGAGACTTCATCGAAAAGGAAACGGTTTTTGGGCCAATTGATATTTGCAGATCTGGCACGGCGATTGCGCAATACACGCCGGTCAAATAGAAAATTGTCCGATGATTTTTCAGGAAATTTGATCATGACATCTTATGACATGCCGTTCTTTAAGACTCAACGCAAAGATACTCTCCAAAAAAGCGTTTTAAATTGGTAGTTTTTCTCCTAAAATGAGATATGCCTGAACGTCATCGTTTAAAAAATTGGCTTACCGCAAGCTCTAAACTGTTGCTGGATACACTGTTTCCAGCACTTTGCCCGTGCTGCAACGAGCCGGTGGATGAACCTGGCAGCCTTTGCGCCCCCTGCTGGGGACAAACAAACTTCATTAGCCCGCCCTATTGTTTTCAGTGCGGCTACCCGTTCGAATATGAAATAGGTGGTGATATGCTCTGCGGCAATTGCATCGCATCCCCTCCGCCTTTCACCCGCGGCGTTTCGGTCTTTCAGTATGATGATGCCAGTCGTCATATGGTTCTTGCTTTCAAACATGCTGATCGAACAGACCGGGCGCCCGCATTTGCTAATTGGATGAGCCGGGCGGCCACGGATATTTTGGTGGACGACGTCATAATTGCCCCTGTCCCGCTTCATCCGAAAAGACTGCGCAGCAGACGCTATAATCAATCTGCCCTTCTTGCCCAGAATATCGCAGCTATAAAGGGGCATCGCGTCGCTCCTGATTTATTGACGCGGGGCCGAGATACAGCCAGCCAAGGCGGAAAAAGCCCAAAGGCGCGATTTCGAAATGTAAAAGGGGCCTTTTCAATAAACCCTAAATGGCGACATTTGATAGACGGTGAACACGTTCTTTTGATCGATGATGTTTTCACAACAGGTGCTACACTTAGCGAGTGCGCGACTTGTCTGTTACAAGAAGGCGCAAGCCAAGTCGACATTCTGACACTTTGCCGGGTTGTCCGTCCTGCAACAATGTCTATATAAGACTATTCAATATTTAATACCCAAGTGAGTACCCATGAAAAATATCGAAATTTATACAACAATGTTCTGCCCATTTTGTACCCGCGCAAAATCATTGCTGAAAAGCAAAGGGGTTAAGTTTACGGAAATCGACGTAACCGTTGATGCAAAAGGCCGGCAGGAAATGATGAAGCGGTCAGAAGGCGCTACTTCTGTACCGCAGGTTTTTATCCAAGGTGAGCATATCGGTGATTGTGATTTCATCCACAGGCTTGACGCTTCTGGTCAATTGGATCAAATTCTGAAAAGCGCTTAACTTCATTCTTCGAAAGCCATCATGACAAAATTTACTGCTGCCTGCATTCAAATGACTTCAGGGATTGATCCTGAAGAAAACTTGAAAATAAGTTCCGCATTAATTGAAGAGGCTATCTCAAAGGGCGCTGATTTTATATCAACCCCTGAGGTAACCAACATGATGGAGCCTCATAAAGCAGCAGCCCGTGAAAAAGCGGCATTCGAAGATGATGATCTAACGTTAAAAGCCTTTCAAAAGTTGGCCCAAAAACATCAAAAATGGATCCAAGCAGGCTCGCTCGTCATCAAAAAACCAGATGAGGACAGGCTTGCCAACCGGTCGTTTCTGATCGCACCTGATGGAACGGTTACCGCAAAGTACGACAAAATTCATATGTTTGATGTGGCGCTGGATAATGGCGAACAGCATAAAGAATCCAGCGCGTACGCCCCCGGAACGAAAGCCGTTACCGCCGTCACCCCATGGGGCAAGCTTGGCCTAGCCATCTGCTACGATGTCCGTTTTGCCCACCTGTTTCAAGATTTGGCGCTGAAAGGCGGCGCGGAGATGTTCACTGTGCCTGCGGCATTCACCCACACCACAGGAAGTGCTCATTGGCACACGTTACTGCAAGCCCGCGCTATTGAAAACGGGGCCTACGTCATCGCAGCGGCGCAGTGTGGCTATCATTCTGAGAAACGCCGGACCTATGGCCATTCTCTCATTATTGATCCGTGGGGGAACGTCCTTGCGGACGGCGGAGATGATCCATGTGTCATCACCGCTGAAATTGATATGGCTTCGGTTGCCAAACGGCGAAGCCAAGTGCCTAATTTGAAAAACATACGTCCCTATGAAATTCAAAATTCCTAAGGTTTACGAGCGACTATTGACTGACGCACCGCGGGCGCTGGGTTTTCTATCAGGCCTTCGTTAAATTCAAGACATGTGAGGTCTGAAAACGCTGTCTTCAATTCGCCAGGACGCAACAAGAAATCAGGGTTCTTCGGCCTCCCGTAGGCTTCATTTCCCAGACAGAAAGTGTCATATATAAGCACGCCCCCCGGAGTAAGGCTTTCTATGAGCTTAGAAAACAAGGGTCGCCACAAATAATTAACAACAATGATGCCCTCGAACAATTCGCCTTCAAACGGCCAGGGCCCGTCTTCCAGATCCGCTTGCCGCAAGTTCACACCTGACAAATCAGCCTCATGAAGAGCCGTTATATCTCTATCAACGGCAGTTAACTGGTAGCCTTTTTCCTGTAAAAAACAGGTATGGCGCCCGCTTCCGCACGCTAAATCCAGTACTGAGCCACCCGCCGCTATGTTTGAATAATGCGTCTTAACCCATGGGGAGGGCGCTTTTACTGCTGTCATATCAGTCTTCTTGTTGTATATTTTAAGTAAGGCGTTTTTATATTTCGCTTGTCCAAAAACTTGCACTTTGCTGCAAAAATCGTTATTTCTGGCAAAACCCTACTGCGGAAAACGCAGCCTGAACGGTAACTATTGTGATGTATTGTTGAATGATCAAGTACAATTTGAAATGCGACAGCAGCCACATATTCGAGGCTTGGTTTAAAAATAGCGCCGCCTATGACACCCAAAAAGAGCGCAGCGTAATCTCTTGTGCCATTTGCGGATCAAACACTGTTGAGAAAGCTCCTATGGCGCCCTCCCTTCCCAAAAAGGGAAATAGTGACGCTGTTATCGCAAAAGAAACCCAGGAAGCCGAAGCAAAGCAAGTTGGCATTGCCATGACGGCTTTAAAGGAAATTCAGAAAACCGTTGAAGAAAACTGCGACTATGTTGGCAACCAGTTTGCCGAAGAAGCCCGGAAAATACACTACGGCGAAACCGACAATCGCGGCATTTACGGAGAGGCCACAGAAGAGGAACGCTCCGAGCTTTCAGACGAAGGCGTAGAGATTGCAGCCCTGCCTTGGCTTCCAACTTCAGACGCATAAAAAAAGCCCGGAAAAAAATTCCGGGCTTTCTAATTTTAATCAACCAATAAAGGCTATGTCAGCTTAGTCGTCTTTTTTCTCAGCTTCTTTAGCTTCTTCTTTGGCTTCTTCTTTGGCTTCCTCAGTAGCAGCAGGCTTTGCTTCTTCTGGCGTAATGATATTCACAGTCGCATTAGCTTTAAGTGTGTCCAACAGAGCTGTAACCGCTTGATTGCCCATGTCGTCTTCGAGCTTCTTGCGCATGCCGTCAAAAGCGGGCGCTTGAGTAGCCCGGCGATCTTCAACCAAAATCACGTGCCAGCCAAATTGTGTTTTCACTGGCTCTTTGGAATAAGCGCCTTTTTCAAGAGCGAAAGCCACTTTCGAAAATTCAGCGACCATACGACCATCAACGAAATAGCCAAGATCTCCGCCTGTGGGTCCCGATGGACCTGTAGACAATTCTTTCGCCAATGCGACAAAATCACCGCCAGCATCTAGTTTGCTGATGACGTCTTTGGCTTCATCTTCTTCTTTCAAAAGAATATGACTTGCTTTCACTTCATCTTCGGCTTTGAAATCCGCTGTAAGTTTCGTATATTCGGCTATTAAAGCCGCTTCAGTAACAGCTTCTTCAATTTTTTTCTGAATGTAATATTCTTGCAAAAGCTGGCGCTTCACTTCGGCAACACGATCAGTGTATTCAGCTTGTGCATTAAAGTTTTCAGTTTCCGCTGCACTATGAATAATGCGCGTATTGACCATTTGCTCAACCAATTGAGCTTTGATCATAGCAAGAGGTGCCTGACGATATTGCTCTGGAAGGCTTGCAAAAACTTTCAGAACATCAGATTCCCTGATTTCCTCACCGTTTACAGTCGCAACAAGTGCGTCATTTGGGTCTTGTGCGGCTGATGATGTTGCTTCTTCTGATTGTGCAGATTGTGTATTTTCCGCAACAACTTCAGTAGGCTGGTCAGATTTTCCGCCCATATCTGTACCAACAAAATAACCGATGGCAGCAGACACCCCAGCAACCACAACTAAGGCGAAGAAATTCGCTAATTTCATAATGTTTATCCCAAGTATCAATGTAGAATCAGGGAGCAAGATAATACTGAAATTGTAAGACCTTTTTCCCGGCAATGAAGGAAATATAGGTGTTTTCCTTTTTTTCACAAGGTTTGTTGCAAAAACCCGTCACTAAAGATTATTTTGCCGAGAACTTGGGCTCAAAACTGCCTTGCAGGCTCCCATGGATTGACAGAACGGGACATCCCCCTTATCTGTCACCATATGTAATTTTTGGTTTTATATAGTTAGAACCTCAATATCGTTAAATTGGTGCGTTCGTGCATCTCAACGAGTGACTGGAGTAAGGTCGAAAATGTTTGGTACAATAGCCAAGAAGTTTTTTGGATCATCAAATGATCGTGCGCTAAAATTAGTCCGTGCACAGGTCGACCAAATTAACGCGCTGGAAGTAAATTACACTCCGTTATCTGACGATGAGTTAAAAGCCAAAACCGAAGAATTCCGGACCGAACTCGCGGCGGGAAAATCTCTCGACGACATCCTGCCCGATGCGTTTGCCTGTGTTCGTGAGGCCGCTAGTCGCGCCCTAGGAGAACGGCATTATGACGTGCAGCTCATGGGCGGTATTATTCTTCATCAAGGCCAAATCACCGAAATGAAGACCGGCGAAGGTAAAACACTCGTCTCTACACTTGCTACTTATTTGAATGCCGTCGAAGGCAAAGGCGTTCACGTGGTTACAGTGAATGACTACCTTGCACAGCGCGATAGCGAATGGATGGCACGCGTATACAAAAAACTTGGCCTGACTGTGGGCTGTATCGTTGCGGGCCTCGGAGAGGCTGAACGCCGCGCCGCTTACGCCTGTGACATTACCTACGGCACCAACAATGAGTTTGGCTTCGATTACTTGCGCGATAACATGAAGTTTGAAACTGCCGCTATGGTGCAGCGCGGGTTTAACTTTGCCGTTGTTGATGAGGTGGACAGTATCTTGATCGATGAGGCGCGTACACCGCTTATCATCTCAGGTCCCGCAGAAGACTCTTCCGACCTCTATACTGCCGTAAACGAGATCATTCCAAAGCTCGTCCCAGAAGATTATGAATTGGACGAGAAAGCCAAATCAGTTAACTTCTCGGAAGACGGCACAGAAAAAATTGAAGTCATGCTTGCTGAAATTGGATTGCTGAAAACCGACAATTTGTATGACGTGGAAAATGTCGCGGCGGTTCATCATTCTAATCAGGCTCTAAAAGCCCATACGCTGTTTGAAAAAGACAAAGATTATATCGTCAAAGATAACAAGGTTATCATTATTGACGAATTTACAGGTCGTATGATGGATGGCCGCAGATATTCTGATGGCCTACACCAAGCACTTGAAGCCAAGGAAAATGTGGAAATTCAGCCTGAGAACCAAACTCTAGCGTCCATTACCTTCCAAAACTATTTCCGCCTCTATAAAAAACTATCCGGCATGACCGGTACAGCCGCGACTGAGGCAGAAGAGTTTGGTGAAATTTACAGTTTGCCTGTTGTCGAAATTCCCACCAACGTTGACGTTAAACGTGAAGATGTTGATGACGAAATTTATCGGACAGCGGATGAAAAATACGCAGCAATTATCGAAACCATAACAGAGTGCCAGAAACGCGGACAGCCGGTTTTGGTCGGCACCGTTTCAATCGAAAAATCCGAAATGCTGGCTGATATTCTGAAAAAGAACAAAGTCCCGCATAGTGTTCTAAATGCCCGTTATCATGAACAGGAAGCGGAAATCATCAGCCAGGCTGGCCGCCTTGGCGCCGTAACGATTGCCACAAACATGGCGGGTCGAGGCACAGACATTAAGCTTGGCGGCAATGTTGATATGATCATCGAAGAGCGGACCAAAGACATCACCGATGCTGACCAGATTGCCACCATCACTGCTGAAATCGAAGCTGATACGAGCGCACAAAAAGTAGAGATCTTGGAATTGGGCGGATTATTTGTAATCGGTACGGAACGCCATGAGTCTCGTCGTATTGATAATCAGCTGCGAGGCCGTGCAGGACGTCAAGGTGATCCGGGAACGAGCCGTTTCTATCTGTCACTTCAAGATGATTTGATGCGCATTTTCGGCTCCGAACGTATGGACGGCATGCTGCGCAAACTTGGCCTTGAAGACGGCGAAGCCATTATTCATCCGTGGATCAACAAGGCGCTTGAAAAAGCCCAACAAAAAGTTGAAGCCCGGAACTACGACATTCGGAAAAACTTGTTGAAATTCGACGATGTTATGAATGACCAACGTAAGGTTATCTACGAACAGCGTATCGATTTGATGAAGGAAGACGACGTATCAGAAACCATTAAGGGCATGCGTGAAGACGTGGTTCATCAAATGGTTAGCCGTCACATTCCAGAAAAAGCCTACCCGGAACAGTGGGATGTTACAGGTCTTGCAGAAGAGGCCAATGAAATTTTGGCGCTCGACCTTCCCATTGCTGAATGGGCCGCTGAAGAAGGCATTGCCGACGAAGAAATCCTTGAACGCATTGAGGATCACGTCAACCGGAAGATGGCTGAAAAAGCTGTCCGTTACGGACCTGACGTTATGCGCATGGTGGAAAAAAGCCTCCTGCTGCAAATCCTAGATCAAATCTGGAAAGAGCATCTTCTACAGCTTGATCATTTAAGGCAGGCCGTGTCTTTGCGTGCCTATGCGCAAAAAGATCCGCTAAACGAATATAAAACTGAAGCCTTCAACATGTTTCAAGCCATGCTTGATGAGTTGCACATCAAGGTAACAACTTACCTGTCCCATGTGGAACTTCAAGATTCTGAAGCGGTCCCTGAACGCCGGCAACCTCAAGACAGCGGCTTCGAGGCTATTCATATCAATCCGGTAACGGGCGAGAACGAAATGGACCCTTCAGCAGCGTTTGATGCAGAAGATCCTGCCACATGGGGCAAAGTAAGGCGCAATGATGTTTGTCCATGCGGCTCCGGCCTCAAATACAAACATTGTCATGGTAAAGTCTAGGCATAGCCCACTTCGCATCTGAGGTTAAACATGTTAGCTCGATTAAAAAAACTCTTAACCGACCCCTCTGCGGAACCGGTTAAGGCTGATAGTGACGAGAAGAAAATTGCGACGGCAGCTTTACTAATTGAAGCGGCATTGTCTGACGAGACTTATTGTGATGACGAACGCGCGATGGTGTCTGCTGTTCTTAAGCGTCATTATGATTTAACTGATGAAGAAGTAACTGCTGTTGTCACTGAAGCAGAAGATGCTCATGGGAAATCAGATCAGATTTGGTATTTTACGCGCACTGTCAAAGAGACTGTCGAGATCGAAGATCGCGTTCAAATCATTGAGATGCTGTGGGAAATCGCTTATGCGGATGGTGTTATAAGCGACTATGAAGCTAATCTTGTTCGCCGAATTTGCGGTCTCATTTATGTGGATGACAAAGACAGCGGCAGCGCAAAAAAACGCGTAATGGCCAAGTTGAAAATAGGGTAATAACCTCTATTTTTTTATAACCATTCCAAAAAAGGGGTTGTCATCGCGATTTATTGGCGATAATCCCTTATAGCAAATGTACGTTAATACCCGAAGAGCTGGAGAAAAATATGACCTACGTCGTTACCGAAAACTGCATCAAATGCAAGTTCATGGACTGCGTGGAAGTCTGTCCCGTAGATTGTTTCTACGAAGGTGAAAACATGCTGGTCATTCATCCTGATGAATGCATCGACTGCGGTGTTTGTGAGCCTGAATGCCCCGCAGAAGCGATTTTACCTGACACCGAAGACGGCGCAGATAAAGTTTTGGAACTGAACCGCGAGTTTTCAGAAAAATGGCCTAACATCACCCAGAAAGGTGATGAACCTACCGACGCTGAAGAGTGGAACGGGAAAGCTGGAAAAATGGAAGCACATTTCAGCGCTAACCCAGGCAAAGGTTAATTTCAAACCGACCATAAGCTATGCGGACTTGTAATAGCAGGTCCGCACACATACCTATGGTTCAAGATTAGCAATTAGCCGTAAATTGTGATACAATCCTGTGGATGTTGGCGATTTTGCGTCCAACCGCAAGATCGATTGTCGGAATAACAGATCCAACATCACTTCAAGAGGCGACATTTGTCGCCTTTTACATTGGAGCCTATACAATTACAGCACCCTTAGCCGGAGCTGCTTTTTTGTAGAGTTAGTGGTGCTCCATACGAGAGAGAAGGAAGTTAATGACCAAAGAATTGGAATTCTCACCCTTGGATCATGTTGTATATCCAACACATGGTGTCGGACAGGTGATTAGCATCGAAGAGCAGGAAATCTCTGGAATGAGTTTGACCTTGTATGTGGTCGATTTTTCTCATGAGAAGATGACCCTTCGTGTTCCGATTGCTAAAGCGAAAACCGTCGGTATGCGCGCCCTTTCTTCTACCAAAAAAATGAAAAACGCTCTTGATACTCTAAAAGGACGTGCCCGCATCAAACGGACGATGTGGAGCCGCCGTGCCCAAGAGTATGAAGCGAAGATCAATTCTGGTGACCCTATTCAAATCGCTGAAGTGGTCCGCGATCTTCACCGCAACGAAGATCAACCTGATCAGTCTTACAGTGAACGTCAAATTTATGAAGCCGCTCTTGAGCGTCTATCTAGAGAATTGGCTGTTGTCGAACAAATCGAAGACGATGCGGCAACTGAGAAATTGCAAAAAGTACTTAAAGCGGCGTAAAACCTCCGCATTTTTGCTTGATAATTAAGGCCCGGACATGCTCCGGGCTTTTTTTTGGTTAATTTATCGTTAAATTCATATGTAGGGGTTGCTAATTCGAATCGGACGATTCATTGTATTCCTCAATGAAACCGAATCAGCACAGCGAAAAATTTGGATGTATAACGCAGGCAGGCCGCGTCTGGGCCGTCTCTTGCATCCACGGGGAAGCCGAGAAACTTCAACAGCTCCACGAGACGCTTAGTCAGCGCTGGAAGCACGGGGACCGGCTCGTCTATTTAGGGAACTATATCGGCAGGGGCAGTGGCATCAAAGCAGTGCTCGACGAACTCCTGGCATTTCGCATTGATCGGTTGTGCCTTCCAGGCATGCAAGCCGAAGACATCATATACCTCCGCGGCGCCCAGGAAGAAATGCTTCGCAAACTCTTGCAAATTCAATTAGCGAGTGATCCTACTGGCGTTCTTGACTGGATGGTTGATCACGGTCTTGAAGCGACACTGGAAGCCTATGGTTCTAGCGAAAAGGAAGCGCGGGGATATCTTCGCGAGGGCATCCTTGCCACCACACGCTGGACTTGCCGCCTTAGAGATACGATCCAAAGTCATCCGGGTCACAATGACATCCTGATTTCATTACGCCGGGCTGCCTACACGATGAACGGAGAACTTCTTTTTGTTCATGCAGGCATCGATCCTAGCCGGCCTGTAACAGAGCAGACGGACACTTTCTGGTGGGGAAGCGGGTATTTTGACAAGATCGGCGAGCCTTACTCTGGATTTAAAAGGGTTATTCGCGGGTTTGATCGAACACATTGCGGCGTCTCCGAAACTGAACACACGATTTCCTTGGACAGTGGATGCGGATTTTCAGGACCGCTCACAGCTGCCTGCCTCACCCTTGACGGTGAAATTGACGACCTTATCAGCTCTGACTAATTTTCAATTATCTTCTGCATATTCGGGCAACTTGTAGACATCACCTCGGCGTGGTTTACTTTTCAAATAGGCTGGGTTCAGCAGTAAGAACAAATCACGTTTTATCTTAGTTTCAGCCATTCCCGCCATAAGATCATCTACATCTTCTGCGTAGCCTGCCTTTTTTATGGTCAATTTCACCTGTTTGATTTTGACGGCTTCTGCGTAAGCAAGCGGTCTAAAACTGCCGTAGCTTTCTCGGTAGCGGGTTTCCAGTTGAGGGTCGCGCTGCCCCGAGCGATACACAAAGCGGGCGACTTTATCGTATCCAAAGTTCACAACCACAGCCGTTATGAAGATTTTTTTTCCATTTTTTTCCACTCGATATTTTGTTTTGGCCCCGCTCGCGCCGCCAACCTTAATACTTTGAACCCGTACCGCCTTGGTATTTTTCATCCAAACATTTTGGAGATATTGCGCAGGCTCCAACCCTTGCAAGCCACGCGGATCTATATCAAAGATCATTTGATTACCGCTTCTGTCTTTTGCAAACACTGCGCGCGCGGTATTGATCAATTGGAAACCTTTGGGCGCATTGAAGGTCAATCGAAGTTTTGGATGCAAGAACTGCCGCCCCTTGATGACGCCTTCGCGGATATCATCTCCAAATAGAATACCGTCTATATGCTCCAGAAAAGCCCGTGTCCGGTATTCCCGGTTAAGATCGTCCCGTTGGCTTGCGGCATCCTGCCGGGCGCGCTCTATGCGATCCTCCGTTTGGGGGTGGGATGCAAAAAAGTCGTATTGGCCCGATTGCCCATCCTTACCAGCCAGCTTTTTCGAATAAGCGGTATAATCATCCAGCCGGCTAAGGAAATCTGCCATGGCTTCACGCGGATAACCGGATTTTCCCAGATATTTCACACCCAGCCCATCTGCCTCATACTCTTGATCACGAGAATAATCTGCCAAGAATAAACCACCAAGTGTCTGGCCGAGCTTAAAAACATCGGAGCTTTGCGTTAAAACACCTGCAATGGCCCCTAAAATCCCAATACCTGTTGCCCGTGACTGACGCCCGACACCGTGCCGAGCGATGACATGCCCCACTTCATGCGCCAATACGCCGGCAACTTCAGCTTCATTATTTGCCAAAACCAATAGTCCGCGAGTGACATAGACAAAACCACCGGGGAGAGCGAACGCATTTACAGCGGGACTATTAAGGACCGTGACCCGCCAAGGCTCGCTTCTCTGATCCGTTACCGAAACAATCCGCAAAACGATATCCAGAATATAGTCGTTCAATCCCTCCTGAAGATACTCGCCGCCGTATTGCATAACAATTTTCTCATGCTGTTCTGCACCAACCGCTCTATCGTCTTTGGGCTCGAATATGGAAAATAAATCTGCGACATCATCGCCGTTTGCGGCGGCGGCAAGTCCGCTTACCCCCATCAAGCCTACTAAAACAACGAAGGGTACAAGGCTTTTTGCAATCAATGCGCTCATACCGTCAACCGCGATCCAACGTTCCATACATCCAGCTCCTGCCTAGTCAGCTTTAGGGTTCAAAAACTCAACCTGCTCAGGAAAATAAAGCTCCATGTAGGGGCCATTATAAGATCTGAGCTGCCCTCTTACACGAACCAACTTATTCTCTAAGGACTCTGGTTTCCAGTCTGTGCCCTTAAATTTACTTTTATATTTTGACGAAATTACGGCTGTAAAGTCTCTCCGCCAATCGCCACCAAAGTTCAAATAAGTGTCCCCTCTCACCCGGCGGACACTTTGAATTCTTCCAGAAACGATTTGAAACCCTTTCTGGCTAGATAAAACCTTCAAGTCCTCAGCATCAAGAACTCTTTGCCGCCGCCAAATACCTTTTTTGTTTCGCCGGGCACTTTCCTCAGCTTTGAGAAGTTCCTGCCGCAGTTCGGCAGGGTACGGACCAACTCCTTGCCACAGGGCCTCTCCCCGCTTAATCCAATACCGTTGCAACCACCCCTTTCCCTGTAGTGAGAGTTGGCCGCGGAGGTCGCCATAACGATTACTGTTTAAATTTGGAGAGGCAAATTTCGACCGATCAAATTGGACCGTTTGACCTGTTAAATCTTCCAGCGGTGAACTTGCTTTGGACCAAAATAATTCAGTTAGCGATAAAATCGGTCCTTCAACCGTTTTCAAAATATTGTTTTTAGCCACAGAAATTGTGAAGGTCTCTACGGGTGCGGCAACCGCCGGTAAAACACATGTTGTACATACCAACAATGCCAACAAACCTGCTCGTATGCTCATCCCCACCCTCATGAAAAACCACTTTGCCAGTGGAGATCAGCATATCAGAAGCTCATCTATGGTACAGGCTTTCTATTTAACACTATTTAAGTGTGTTAAATATTTTATACATTTTTAATTGATGTTTGTTCGATAATACATACATTGAGATAAGTCATGATTCTTGAAAGCGTAAAATTATGTCCTCGAATTCAACTATTCCAACCACCGAAGCCCTCGCAGCTCAGCTACGAGGCTCATATGGCCATCTTGATGGTAGCGCTCTTTTAAAAGCGCTCCAGACCAGCGAGATCAGTGGAAAGATAATGATGACCTCCTCTTTTGGTGCGGAGGCCGTTGTCTTATTGGACTTAGTTGCCAAGACTGACCCAACGATCCCTGTCATTTTTCTGGACACCCGGCGCCTATTTGGCGAAACACTCCGCTACCAGCGCCAGATCACTGATCTGCTTGGCTTAGAAGATGTCCGCATCATCAGACCCGATAGCGGCCTGCTGGAGAATCTTGATCCGGACGATATGCTTTTCACAAAAGATACTGACAAATGCTGTGAAATCCGCAAAGTTCTGCCCCTCAACGCCGGGCTAGACAAGCTACGGAGCGCAGGCTTTACAGGCTGGATCACTGGAAGGAAGCGTTTTCAATCTGGCATTCGCAGTGATTTAGACGTTATTGAAGCATCCGATGATTTTGTTAAAATCAATCCGCTGGCTCACTGGACCGATGCAGATATCAAAGAAGCGTTCTTAGAGAAAAACCTTCCGCCCCACCCACTTGTGGCAGATGGATTTAAATCTATTGGATGTATGCCCTGCACCGAACGCACACCTGATGGCGTGAATGATCGCGCCGGTAGATGGGCTGGCCAAGGCAAGACGGAATGCGGCATTCATGTGAACACCAAGCCAGTCATTTCGTCGATCAATTAACTAATTATTTGTGTAGTATAAATTTAAACTACATTTTTCTTGCGTAATTAAATATTTAAACTATATAATCTTAATAACGAGTTATTTGTCGTTCTATCTTCGGCAAACCATAAGGAGAAAATCGATGGCTTTTCAGGTCTACACAGCGTCTTTACTCAAAGAAGGTCTGGTCGCTTATCTATGCATCGATACTGATGGCGCATTCTGGTCAACCGAATTGAACAAAGCGGTGACCACTGAAACTGAAAAAGTCGAGACGTTGAAAGCTTTGGCCGAACAGGCTGAGAAAGACAACATCGTCATTGCGGCTTATGCCATCGATGTGGACGCGACTTCAAACGGTATTCGTCCGCTGGAGAACCGGGAACGCATTCGCGCAAACGGCCCGACGGTCCTGTTGCCGCAGTCTACCGATCTCAACGTTGCCAACATTCGCGCAGCTTAGTCCAATACACATTCTATTTAGAGCTAGAAAATGTATCAATATTCCCAAGAAGACCACCAGCTCCTTCAAGAGCGGGTCAGTCAATTTCGCGATCAAGTCGCAAGACGCCTAAAAGGCGACCTTTCTGAAGATGAGTTCAAGCAGCAACGACTGCGGAACGGACTGTATCTTCAGTTGCATGCCTATATGCTCCGTGTTGCGGTGCCCTACGGCCTGCTTTCTTCTGAACAAATGCGGACACTGGCTCATATTGCCAGAACATATGACCGCGGCTACGGCCATTTCAGCACGCGCCAGAACATTCAATACAACTGGCCGAAACTGGAAGATGTTCCGAAAATCCTTGACGATTTGGCCGCTGTTGAAATGCATGCGATCCAGACAAGCGGCAACTGTATCCGGAACACAACGTCCGACCCTCTCGCAGGTGTTGCCCGTGATGAGATTGCGGATCCACGCCCCTATTGCGAACTGATCCGTCAATGGTCAACGTTCCATCCGGAATTCAACTTCCTTCCCCGGAAATTTAAAATTGCCGTGAGCGGCGCCACCCACGATCGTGCGGCGGTTGCTGTCCACGATATTGGTCTTCGTCTCGTGAAAAATGACGCGGACGAATTAGGGATGGAAGTTTATGTTGGTGGCGGCCTTGGCCGGACACCGATGATCGGTAAATTGATCCGTAAATTTTTGCCGCCTCACGATATGCTCACATATCTTGAGGCCATTTTGCGCGTATACAATAAACTGGGCCGCCGGGATAACCTGTATAAAGCACGGATTAAAATTCTTGTTCACGAAACAGGTGAAGAAAAGTTCCGCGAACTGGTCGAAGAAGAATGGCAGCAGGTAAAAACCAGCTCCCTTCGTTTGCGCGATGAAGACATCAAAAATATTGAGGCTCACTTTAAAGATCCTGAGTATGAAAAATTGAGCGACTTTGACGTAGATTATGACAAAGAACTCATTAGCGATCCTATGTTTGCCAACTGGGCCGATAAAAATATCGAGCTTCACAAAAAAGATGGCTACCGGGTTGTCTACTTGTCTTTGAAATCACGAAACCAGCCAACTGGTGACGTCACTGCTGACCAAATGGATGCGATTGCTGATTTAGCTGACAAATACAGCCTTGGCGCCATTCGCTCAACTCACCGCCAGAATCTGGTGTTGTCCGATGTGAAACTGAGCGATCTCCACAGTTTGTGGCAGGAACTCACAGCACTTGATCTTGCGACACCAAACTATAACCATTTGACGGACATTATTTCGTGCCCAGGCATGGATTATTGCGCCCTTGCCACAGCACGTTCAATTCCCATTGCACAGGCTCTTACAGAACGGTTTGACGCCTATGACTTTATCAATGATCTGGGCGATATAAGCTTAAACATCTCTGGATGTATTAATGCCTGCGGACATCATCATGTGGCAAACATTGGCATCCTCGGCGTCAACAAAAAGGGTGTAGAAGTTTACCAACTCACCCTTGGTGGCAGCGCTCGTGAAGATGCCTCTATCGGCAAAATTATTGGCCCTGCATTTACGGCTGATGAAATTGTCGATGCGGTTGCTGATGTGCTGGATGTCTATCTTACAAACCGTGAAGACCCGGAAGAGACATTTTTGACCGCCTATCGGCGCTTGGGCCAAGGCCCGTTCAAGGAGAAACTCTATGGGTAACTTCATAAAAGACCGCAAATCTCAGGAAGATAGTTGGACACCTTACACTGGCTTGGAAGATATGGACAATCTTCCGTCAGGTGATGTGTATGTGCCGTTCGATGAATGGAAATCTTCCCGCGATGCCTTGCTGAAACGCAATAGTCGTCTTGGTGTCATTTTGGAAAACACTGACAACGTCGCTGAGTTGATCGAAGATTTCGACAGACTTGACCTCGTCGTACTGCAATTTCCAAAGATGGCTGATGGCCGCGCGTTTACACAGGCGAGACTGCTCCGTGAACGGTTTGGCTATAAGGGTGAAATTCGGGCTGTTGGCGATGTTCTGCATGATCAGGTTTTTTACATGCAGCGCTGCGGTTTTAATTCATTCGAAATGCGATCAGACCAAGATATCCCAACGGCACTCGGTGCATTTGATGAAATGACCGTGACGTATCAGCCTGCGGCTGATGAAGAGCTTCCTATCTGGCGGCGCTAAGGAAAAAGAACCCTGTTGTGAGATATTCTCTCCCTTATAGATATCTCACACTCAAGACACCTGAGCCCCCCATAAGCTCAGGTGTTTTTCTTTGGGCAATTACTAGAGTGAATTGCGGACAGATGGCCAATTATCGTTGGCAGATTTAATGTATCCAGCCTTATCACTCACCCATGTTTTTTGAACGCTTTTTGAGTAATTCAGATACAATTTTCCATCTACCACGCTCCAGGCTTCGGGATCAACGCCTGCGGTATAGCCTTGCGAGACAGCATAGGCACAATATCCACCGTATTGCGGGGCAAATTTTTCAGGATGGCTTTCAAAGGTTTTTTGATTGGCCGCAGATGAAAAGCGCCACTCCACGCCTTTCCATTTGAGACTGTGATTTTTCTCACCTTCAACGGGTTTGCGTTCCGTGAAGTAAGAGACCACGTCATACCCTTCAGCGGCGACACCCAAAAAACTACTGCTAAACGGTCCTTGCAGATCGCCAGCTAATGCCGGAGATGCGAAAACAACCCCTGCTAACAATGTGAAAAATGCTAAACTTTTGCGAATTCTGCTCATCTGGAACCCCTTCAATTATTGCCTTAGCAGCAGTATAATGGAAATCCAGATAACAAGCTTATGACAGTCCCGTGAACGCCTAAACTGTTGAGGGTTTAAACAATAGGGATAATAATGTGCCTGCAACGAACCCACCAAGATGGGCTGCCCAAGAAATGGTTGCATCGCCGCCCGTCAGCATCTGCCCCAGCGGAGACATTCCGATGAGCAAATTCAGCCCCATCATCACGGCTGCAAATGCGACGACTTTCCGCATGCCCATTTTTGGCAGCATCAACCGCATCGTTGCCCCCATCATTCCAAACACTGCACCCGACGCACCATATAATATCCCGCCGTCATTCATGGATACTGCGTATTCGCTCATGGCCCCGACCCAGCCGCAAATCAGGAACAGAGTAACAAATGTTGCCACACCATAATAACGCTCCACCATGGCGCCGAAGGCCAAAAGCATGAACGCGTTTACCAGAAGATGCATGAAATCATCGTGCAAAAACATATGGGATGTCAGCTTGAAAATAAGACCCACAACCCCGGTTCCCGTGGGCATTTGGAAAACCGCTGTCGCTCCTGAAATATCGAAAGAGAAGTTGGTATAAAACCAGCTTTTTGTCTCAGGGCTTGTGACCAACAGCAGGATGTGAATAAAAATCAGGCTCGCAACCAGATATTTTGTAACAGGCGGCGCGTTAAAAGCCGGTTCTTCTGATTTTTCCAAAATTCGTCCTACTCGATTTCATTACGCAAAATTACGGTTACTCGCCCGCAAGCTCTCTCAAGACTTGTTCCGTATGCTGACCAAGTTCTGGAGCATCTGCCTCCATGCCATCCATTAACGGCATAGTCGGAAGTCTAATAACACCCATTCCTGCTTGCTGCACATCACGAAGCATTCCTGAGGCCATGATATTCTCGTCCGCGAGAACGTCAGATACACTGTTGATGGTGTTTACAATTATGCCGGCCCCGCCAAGTATTTCCATCCATTCTTTGCCCGATTTACGGCCAACAATATCCTGAATTCGTGCCCGCAAAGGACCATCATTTTCTCCTCGCAGCTCGAACGTTTCGTATTCAGAACGATCTTTCAAATCATCCGCGCCCATCACATCAATAAGCTTGAGATAATGGGCCTCTGTCGCCAATGCAATGACCATGTCACCGGTATTTGATTGATACACACCGGACGGCGGATTCAGTTTTGCAACAGTTTCCCCGTGTAAATGCTGATCAATGAGTTTTGCTTTTTGCACTTCCAGAGCACTATGAACTAGATTGTTGTCCAGGTACTGGGCTTTTCCCGTTTTCATGCGTTCAAACAAAGCCATACTCACCGATTGGAATCCGTACAAACCTGTATATATATCGACAATCGGAATATCCATTTTATGCGCCATGCCGTCTTGACCAACATTGCCATGAACCAATCCGCTAAACGCTTGCGCGACACCATCTGTACAGGGCCGCTCCGCGTAGGGTCCTTTTTGTCCAAAACCACTTATGGACAGGTAAATTAACGACGCATTTTTTTCGACTAATTTATCAAAATCAATTCCGATTTTCTTTGCCACGCCCGGCCGAGAACTTTCCAGGAAAATATCTGCCTGCGCCACCAACTCATACAGCGTCTCTAAGTCGTCCTCTTTCTTTAAATCAAGAACGATCCCTTCCTTGCCACGGTTATAGGCAACGGAATAAACCGAAGAAGTGCCGTATTTGGCGCCAACATTTCGGCCCCAATCGCCATGCGGTGGATCTACCTTGATCACTCGCGCGCCGTACCCCGCCAGCATCGATCCGCAATACGGTCCGGCAATCCCTTGGCTTGTATCGATTACGAGAAGACCGGATAATGGGCCATCATTATTTTTATTGTTTTTACTTAGCGCCATTACGGCCCCCTATTGATTTTTATTTTTCTGGTGGAGGCTCGTTTCAATCGGACCCGAGTAAAGATCCGTATTCTCAAAAATCGATAGAGTGCCCATCAACGAAAATTGCCTGCCCCCATTGGAGGCAGGCAAACTATATCATTACAAATGGCGAGATTAAAAGGGCATAAGCGTGCCGCTTTCCCAGAACAGACTATTTCATATGCTTTCGAAAATCTGGTTTCCGTTTTTCATTGAACGCTTTAACGCCTTCACGGGATTCGTCCGTGTCATAGTATAAACTCAACGCCTGCATTCCCATGGAGGAAATGGCCCGAATATTTTCGCTATCAAGATTAAATGATCGCTTCGCAATGGTCAGCGCAGTGGGACTTTTTTGCATAATCTCCGCACACCACTTATCAACTTCGGCATCTAATTGATCATGGGGAACGACTGTATTTGCCAGTCCCATTTTTTCAGCCTCTACCGCAGAATATCGCCGGCACAGATACCACATTTCACGGGCCTTTTTCTCGCCAACAACACGCGCAAGATACGCCGTCCCAAACCCTGGGTCGACGGATCCTACTTTCGGTCCCACTTGCCCAAATTGGGCTTTTTCAGACGCGATTGTAATATCACAGATCGCCGCCAAAACATTACCGCCGCCAATGGCGAAACCTTGTACCCGTGCAATAACCGGCTTTGGCACATCACGGATCAGGCTTTGCAATTCTTCGATAGGAAGGCCGATGGTCCCGCGCCCATCATATTGACCGTCATGAGCAGATTGATCACCGCCCGTACAGAACGCCTTGTCTCCGGCACCCGTGAGAACGATAACACCGATATTCTTGTTCCACGCGGCGATATTAAAGGCCTCTATAAGTTCCTCAACCGTCACACCGCGAAAGGCATTATATTTGTCTTCACGGTTGATGGTGATCCAAGCAGCGCCATCTTTTTCTTCATATATGATGTCTTCATATGACATTTGATTTTCCTTTATTTTTATATTGCCGCAAATTATCCAGCCATTGTCAGGCCGCCGGAGACACTGATCACCTGACCCGTAATATAGTCGGCCTCGCTGCTCGCTAAAAAAGCCACGATCCCGCCAAAATCTTCGGGTTGCCCCAAACGCTTAAACGGAATAGCGCGCTTAAGCCCTTCGTAGATTTTCTGCCCCATCTCCCCTTCACCAATGAAATCATTCAGTATGGCTGTATCGGATGGGCCCGGGCAGACCACATTTACATTAATGTTTTTTCGCGCAAGCTCTCGCGCCAAGGTTTTTGAAAATGCAACCATTCCGCCTTTACAGGCTGAGTAGACACCTTCACCTGATGATCCAACACGGGCGGCATCTGATGATATTGTGATTATCTTACCTGCTGCGCGGTCAGACATTCCTTGGGCAACGGTATGGGTCATATGAAGCGGTCCCCATAAGTTAATACCGACAATTTTTTCCCACAACGCCTTATCAGTTTGAAGAAAATTGCCAACTTGGTCCCAGCCCGCATTATTCACGAGAATATCTGTCGATCCCAGTTTTTCCTCGCACGCGGCAACTGCCAATTTAACCGCCTCAAGGTCTGAAATATCCACACCAAAAGCACAGGCTGCCTCACCAATTTCTGCGGCTGTTTCCTGCGCAGCATCGAGATTAAGATCAAGCACACCGATCCGACACCCCTCTTCCGCCAGCCGTTTACAAATCGCGGTTCCAAGACCGCCTCCGCCGCCGGTTACGATTGCTGTTTTTCCTGACAATCCCTTCACTGATTTTCTCCTAATTTTTCTCTGGCTATTACCATTTTCATTATTTGCGCAGTTCCGTCCCCAATTTGAAGCCCCAAAACGTCCCGAAGACGTTGTTCGAAAGGGTAATCTTGACCATATCCGCCATGGCCGTGCATAAGCAGACATTGGTGGACAATATCGAATGACAATTTGGGTGCCCACCACTTGCACATGGCAGCTTCGCTCGTATGGGGGAGGTTTTGATCTTTTAACCACAATGTCTTGTAGCAAAGCAATTTAGCGGCTTCGAGTTGTGTTTGCGCCTCCGCCAACGGGAATGTAACCCCTTGATTATCAGAAATTGGTTTTCCAAATGCGCTGCGCTGCTGCACGTAATTCCAGGTCTCGTTTAGGGATTGTTCTGCAACGGACAAGCATTGCAGTCCGATCAACGCGCGGCTGAAATCAAAGCCTTCCATCACTTGCGAGAACGCCTTATTCTCGTCACCTAAGCGATGGCAGTCTGGCACAAAAACGTCATCGAAGAAGATGGATCCTCGGCCAATAGATTTCTGCCCCATATCAGCGTATCGGTTCGTACTGATGCCCTCGCTTTTCATTTCAACAAGAAATGCACTAACTCCCTTGGCTCGGCTCTCCCTTTTCCCCGTGCGGGCGAACACGATCATAATGTCGGCTTGATCCGCCATGGAAATCGAAGCTTTTTCGCCGGACAGTTTATATCCACCATCAACCTTTTTTGCCTGCAACTGAAGATTTGCAGCATCAGATCCACCACCAGGCTCAGTCAGGGCTACCCCTAAAATGACCTCTCCTGCACAAATTTTAGGAATCCATTGATCTGCGACTTGCGCATTTGCATATCTTTGTAAAATTTGACTATTAAGAGAGCCGAGCAATTGGACGTAAGCCATATTGAAATCGCGTCCAGCTAGAGCCTCCATTACGAGGCCGCTTGTTAGATAATCAACATTGGATCCACCGAACTTTTCCGATTGCTCTGGTGCGATAAAGCCTAACGCTCCCATCTCAAGAGTTAGCTCTCTCGAGAACACACCCGTCTCATCGCGCACTCTATATCCGGGTTCAAGTTTTTTTGCCGCAAAATCGCGGGCGACCTCAACAAAATTTCGTTGATCATCACTAAGAGAGAATTCCAAGGACATACCTCCAATATTCTTTTGAATGATAATTCCTTGATTTTCAATTTATGTCAATATATTGCTTATTATCGTATCAATGAAATACCTTTATCTGCGGAATATTTGAAATATGTTTGATAATTTAAGCAATAGGTTGTTCTTTAGACTCTACCAAACGGCAAATACTCTCCACAAGGTAGGGGCTCAAGCATTGGGCGAGGAAGAGGTGACCACGCAGCAATGGTCAATCCTTGGCGCCCTCTCTCGCCCCTCCGCTAGCGAGGGGATGAGTGTCTCTGAACTTTGTAATTATCTAAAACTCAGCCGTCAGAACATCAGTGGCGTTTTAAACAGGCTGGAAGAGCGCGGAGTCATTGCGCGAGCCGTTGCTCCTAAAGATCAAAGGTCACGTCTCATCTTCTTAACTCCAGAGGGAAAGAAATTATGGGCAAACATCGCCCCCATGATCAATGGTTTCTACGAAGAAGCACTGGCCGGTTTTTCCGAAGACGATCGGATTTCTTTCGTTCATTATTTGAATAAATTATTTGAGACCATGCTCAAAATGGATCGCACGAACAGCTAGGACTGTCCCTAGTCTGCATCCTCGCTCAGCAATATGTCCGTTGCGTTTAGTAGCTCCAAATCATCTTCTAGTGCCGCAAGCAGGTTCCGCCGAACATCCAAAAGATTATTCATCATAACCTGCGAGGCCTCAGCGTTTAATCCTGCAAACGTGGCTTCATTGAGCTGTTCACCGCATTGCTTCATGATCCGCCCAATGGGTTTAGCTGCGTCTTTCAACAGAACTCGCTTTACCCGTCGGTCATCTTTATCGATTTGGCGCTCAACGAATCCTCTTGCCTCCAACCGTTCAACAAGACCGCCAACGGTTACAGTTCCCACATCCATCCGACGGGCAATTTCTGTTTGTGGTAAATAATCTTCCACGAACAATTGAGCTAAAACCCACGCTTGAGATGTCGTCAATCCATGCGGTGCTAATAATCGGTCAAACAGGCGTACCCGGAAGCGCGCAATGTCAGTAAATACAAAGCCGGCGCGATGATCTTTGAAATCCATTCTCAAACTTTCTTAAATTGCATACCGCTAATCTGCGGGCCTTTGGCAGGCTACAAATCCGCCTTATCCCTCAGTCACACTAACAATATTTAAGATAATTAGCTTGCGAATTAATTTCAAGGCCGATACTTTATTTGGACTAATTTGAATAAGGGCGCCCTTAATAAGTAAAAACAACAAGCACCCTTGAATTCACAAACTGGGCAAGGGCAATCTCCCCCCGACATCCAAAATGGATAGGAATGATTGCTCTGTTAATAGCACCGAAAATCTAGGTGCTTCACTAACAGCCTCAAACAATGAATACCGATGAAGGAGACAAAAGTGGAAGTCGGAATTTTAGCATACGGTGGGTACATCCCAAAAAGCCGATTGCAAAGAGATCAAATATTCAAAGCCCATGCATGGTTTAATCCAGGTTTAAAAGGGTTATCTCGCGGCGAGAGATCCATTGCAAATTGGGACGAAGATAGCGTGACGATGGCAGTTGAATCCGCCCGTGATTGCGTAACCCCAGACCAGCGGGAAAACATTTCCGCAGTCTATATGGCGTCAACAACCTTTCCATTTCAGGACCGTCAAAATGCCGGCATTGTGGCCGATGCCCTGAATATGAAAAGCAACATTCAGACCTTGGACTTCACCTCTTCCATGCGAGCGGGTACCGCGGCACTAACTGTCGCTTTGCAAGCGTCCAAAGGCGCAGAAGGCCCAATTCTTCTAACGTCTGCTGAAAATCGAATGACAAAAGCCGGAAGTGCCCTTGAGCTCACAACAGGCGATGGTGCGGCGTCATTTTTGATCGGCAGCGGAAATATTGTTGCAAGGCTGCTGGGTAGTCATTCGGAATCCGTTGATTTTGTCGATCATTTCCGCGGCGAATCCGCTGAATATGACTACACATGGGAAGAACGCTGGGTCAAAGAAGAAGGGTACATGAAAATTGTCCCAACCGCGGTCAACGGCGTCCTTGAAAAAACGGGCGTTTCGGCGTCAGACATTACCACTTTCTGCTTTCCTGTCGCTGCCAGAAATGTTGCGGCCGGACTTGCCAAGAAACTCGGCATTTCAGAAGATGCTGTTGCAGATAATCTACAGTCCAATTGCGGTGAAGCAGGCTCTGCGCATATCCTGATCATGTTGGCAAAAGCGCTTCAAGAAGCCGAACCTGGCGATAAAATTCTAATCGCAAGTTTCGGTCAAGGGTGTGACGCCCTTATTTTTGAGACAACAGATGCCATTAAAACTGTTCGCCCAAATACAGGCGTTACAGGATCTTTGGCCAATGGCCGAGCCGATTCAAACTACAACCGTTTTCTTGCCTTTAACGATGGCTTGAGGATGGATCTTGGCATCCGCGCCGAGGTGGACAAAAACACAGGTCTTACCACTCACTACCGAAATCGTTATATGGCTCAACGTATGGTCGGCGGCAAATGTAGTAAATGCGGAACGGCTCAATTTCCCAAAAGCAACATTTGTGTGAACGAGAACTGCGGCGCTATTCACGCTCAAGAAGACTATTCATTTGCAGACAAAATTGCCCAAATGAATTCCTTCACCGCCGACAGGCTTACCTATTCACCAGATCCGCCAGCATATTACGGCATGATCCAGTTTGAAGAAGGCGGCCGTCTCATGAGCGATTTCGCGGATATTTCACCTGATGATGAACTGACTGTTGGCATGAAAATGCGGATGGTATTTCGGGTAAAAGATTACGACACCAAACGCGACTTCAGACGCTATTTCTGGAAAGCTGTACCGGTGAACGCAACACAAAAAGGGAGTGAATAATGGCCTCAGGAATTAAAGATAAAGTTGCAATTCTAGGTATGGGTTGCTCGAAGTTTGGCGAACGCTGGAACGACAATGCAGAAGATCTAATTGTTGAAGCCTTCATCGAAGCAATCGAAGATGCTGGTATTGATAAAAGTCAAATCGATGCAGCATGGTTCGGCACTGGCATTGAAGAACAGCATGTGGGTAAATCAGCAGTCCCTCTTTCCATGGCCCTGCGGCTTCCCAATATTCCGGTAACACGTGTTGAAAACTACTGTGCTAGTGGATCAGAAGCCCTTCGCGGCGCTGTATATGCAGTAGCCTCAGGTGCCGCCGATATTGCAATGGCAGTCGGCGTTGAGAAACTGAAAGATACGGGTTACGGCGGTCTTCCTCAACGAAGCCGCGGCGCCGTTAATGATCTATTTTGGGCCAACGCATCGGCACCAGGCTCTTTTGCTCAGCTCGCGACAGCATACTCTGCGAAACATAACGTTAGTGCTGCCGATTTGAAACGAGCTATGGCGCATATTTCCATCAAAAGCCATGACAATGGATCCAAAAATCCAAAAGCACATCTTCGAAATAAAATCACAGAAGATAAAGTCATGAACGCCCCGATGATTGCAGAACCACTTGGTCTGTTTGATTGCTGCGGGGTGAGTGATGGCTCAGCGGTTGCCATTGTGACAACACCGGAGATTGCCAAGGCGCTTGGTAAAAAAGATCTGGTTACAGTTAAAGCCATGCAACTTGCAGCGTCTAATGGCCGTGAAGCTCAGCATAATTCATGGGATGGTAGTCATTTTGTAACTACACGGGCAGCCGCGAAACGCGCGTATCAAGAAGCGGGCATTACTAATCCACGCGATCAAATCAGCATGTTCGAAGTCCATGATTGTTTCTCAATTACGGAACTCGTCACCATGGAGGATTTGTTTATTTCCAGCGATGGTCGCGCTGTGAATGACATTATGGATGGGTTGTTTGACGCCGACGGCAAGATACCGTGTCAAATCGACGGAGGCCTCAAATGCTTCGGTCACCCTATCGGCGCATCTGGCATTCGAATGGTTTATGAGATGTACCTGCAAATGCACGGCCGTGCAGGTGAAAGACAGCGGGCTGAAGAGCCCGTTTTCGGGATGACTCACAATCTCGGTGGCTTCCCGCACCAAAACATATGTTCCCTGACAATTGTCGGTAAAGAAGGCGCTTGATAACAGGCCCCTGAAACCAAAAAAAGGCAGGCGCTAAGCCTGCCTTTTTCTTGCGTATTTTTAGCTTAGAAGGACAGAGCTGTTCCAACGAAGAATACAGTTGCATCATCGCCTTCAGATCCAACCAGGTCATCTTCACCTTGCCAATACTGAACACCACCGAATGCAGTGACACCAGGACCTAAGATGTATTTACCGCCGATGACAACCGCATCGAGGTTACCATTGCCAGCACCATCAAGCTCAACGCCTGCATACTGAACACCAACTGTCCAAGGACCTTGGCCATA
>JBALWO010000102.1:0-3373 GCA_036960775.1 Pseudomonas marincola
GCTGTCTTGCACGGCAGCTCTGGCGCCGCTGTAGCTGCGCCACTGAAAACCAGACTTCCGGCGACTGCCGCTGCAATTGCCATGGTCGACTTTACTAATCTGTTCATCAAACTTACTCCCTGTTGTATGTGCCTGTCTTTAGGTGCCGTTTTATTGTCAGCTTGAGACATTGGTTTGGTTTTCTTAAAGACAGGTATTCCCTTATGTTGTTGGCTTCTTTCGTTTGAGAGATCATTGTCATCAGACGCACGAATAAGAAGCGCTTTATAAATTTATATTGTTCTTGCTGAAAGACAAAGCTAAATATAATGGAAACACTGTTCACTATACAGGACAATAGCCATGGAAAATCTATCTGATATGGGAATTTTTGCAAAAGTCGTCGAATTGCAAGGGTTCTCGAAAGCCGCGAACGCACTGAATATGTCGAAATCAAATGTCAGCCGCCGCATTGCGTCGTTAGAGGACCGTTTAGAAATTCGGTTACTACAGCGAACGACCCGTAAAATCGGATTAACAGACAGTGGTCGGCTGTATTTCGAATTTTGTTCCCGTGTGTTGGCCGAGGCACAGCAAGCGGACTATGCCATGAACAAGTTAAAACGAGAGCCCAGCGGTCAGCTGACAGTTAGTCTGCCAGAAACTTTTGGTCGCTTTTTTGTTATGCCTATTCTCCCTTCCTTTATGGATAAGTATCCTGAAATCAGAATAAAACTCTCCCTTACGAACCGTAAATTGGACCTTATTAACGAAGGTTATGATGTCGCTATTCGAAAAGGTGACATTGATGATCAAAGTCTTATCGCCGTAAAGCTAGGCGTTTCTCAGCAGCATTTATATGCGAGCAGAGAGTATTTGGAGCGTCATGGCGCCCCAGAAACAGCCAAAGATCTTTTGGAGCATGATTGCCTGTCCGCCGCGGAATCGAACAACAAGGCCGAGTTTGCGCTTTATCGAGACGGAAAGTCCGCCGCGGTGACGGTGCGTCCGCGCTTTGCAATTCAAGATCATGGTGTGGTTTTCGACTTGGTTCTGGCTGGAGTTGGCATCGCACTTGTTCCCGGGTTTTTATGTAATGAGGATCTTAAAACCGGGAAAATAGTCAGAGTGATGAAAGACTGGACAGGCCCTTCCGTGCCATTCCACGCTGTTTATCCATCCTATCGCGGCCTCGCACCAAATGTCCGGGTATTTCTGGACTTCATCAAAGAGCATCTGATGCAGAAGACCCCGTGGGCGAATACTCGACTTCGCCCACAGGAAATTCGAAAGAAAGCCAGCTAACCACCGCCAGGGCCTTGCCGCATGTTATCTGGCAAAAAGGTCGCCAGGTCAGGCACAAAGATCAGAACGAAAACCATAACCACCATGATAAGGAACATGGGGATCGCGGCTTTCGCGATAAAGTTCATTTCATGATGGGTCATCCCCTGCAATACAAAGAGGTTAAACCCAATAGGCGGTGTAATTTGCGCCATCTCGACCACGACAACAATGAAAATACCAAACCAGATGAGATCGATACCTGCTTGTCGGATCATCGGCTCTACAACAGCCATGGTCAGCACCACCGAAGAGATACCATCGAGAAAACATCCTAGGATAATATAGAACACCAACAGAACCATAAGAAGTTCAAAGCGCGAAAGTTCCAATGACCCAATGAGATCTGCCAGTCCTCTTGGCAAGCCCGTAAACCCCATGGACAAAGATAAGAAAGATGCGCCGGCCAGGATGAGCGCAATCATCGCCGACGTGCGTGTTGCCCCCATAAGGCTTTGTGAGAATGTTTCCCAGTTCAGCGATCTCTGGGTCGCTGCCAAAAGTAATGAACCAACAACACCGAAAGCAGCAGCTTCTGTCGCCGTCGCGATACCTAAATACATCGAGCCTATAACAACCGCGATCAAAATAAGCAGGGGAATTAGAAAACGGGAATTTTTGACCTTTTCCGAAAAAGTCATTTTCGGCTCTTCCAACGGTGCAAAATTACTGGAGAATTTCGAGTAGAGGGCCACATAGGCCATAAACAGGAAGGCTAAAAACAAGCCCGGCAAAATACCCGCCATAAAGAGCTTTGTGATACTTTCGTTGATAGTCACGCCATAGACGATGAGAGTCAATGAAGGGGGGATCATCAAGCCAAGTGTCGCGGCACCCGCCAACGTACCGATCACAAGTGATTCGGGATATTTACGCTTTCGTAGTTCCGGTATGGCCATTTTACCGACGGTTGTCAGGGTCGCGGCTGAGGATCCTGAAACAGCGGCAAATATAGTACAGGCGACAATATTTGTATGTACGAGACCGCCTGGCAATCGGGCCATCCAGGGCGACAGGCCCCGAAACATATCTTCCGACAAGCGTGTTCGAAACAGAATTTCACCCATCCAGATAAACAGCGGCAACGCCGTTAATGTCCAGCTTGACGAGCTTGACCAGATGGTCGTGATCATGGTGTCGCCGGCGGGACGCGCTGTAAACATTTCTATGCCAAAAAAGGCCACGCCCAGCAACGCTAGCCCGACCCAGACACCTGTCCCCAGTAATAAAAACAGAACAAAGAGAAACAGGGCAATAAGTTGAATTTCTTCCATAACCCTACTCTCCGTGACTTTGTTCGACGATGTCCGTTACGATCCGGTGATCCCCGACGAACAAGACATGAATAAGATGATCTAGTAGTGCGATTGCAAAGATGATACTGCCGATGACCATGGCCATCTGCGGGATCCAGATCGCCGTTGCATCCTGTCCCTGACTGATATCATGAAATTTCCAGGACCAATAGGTCGCCTTGACCGCATAGTAAGCAAAATACCAGGCGAGCCCGGCCCCAATGGTGAAACACCAGATTTCCAAAATACGGCGTACCTTAGGTCCAACCGCGTTGATCAAGATACTGACTCGGATATGAGCCCCACGGTTCAAAGCATGAGCGAAGGCAAAGAATGAGGCAGCGGCCATGCAATAACCGGCATAGTCAGGTGCGCCTGCGAAAACTTCACCTGTCCAGCGCGCAAGCATCTGGACCAAAATTAATGTCAAAATTGCGATGAGAAAAAGTGAGGCAATAATGCCGCTCGCGAGATAGAGCATATCTAAAAACGATCGGACTTTTTTAAGAGCCGGTGTCATAAAAGTTCCCCCCCTGTACTTTAGTGGATAACGAAACGGGAACGGAGATTTCTCTCCGTTCCCGCGATGCATACTATTGCATGCTTTTGTATGACTCGATAATCGCAGCGCCGTCTGGCCCTGCCGCTTTAAGCCACTCTTCTGTCATGGTGGCGCCGATGTCTTTGAGCTCACCCACCAAAGCATCACCAGCGGGCCCAACAGTCATGCCGCCAGCTTTCAAACCATTCAAAGT
>JBALWO010000102.1:3473-4882 GCA_036960775.1 Pseudomonas marincola
GGAAGCATGCCTGTCAATTCTGCAAGACGTGCCGTCGCATTATTGTATGAACGGAATTTGATACCCTTCATATCCGCGACACTGTTGACTTCTTTTTTGAAGTAAAGTCCCTGTGGTGGCCACGGAACAGAATACAATAGAACCAGATTCTGCTCTGCCAGGATTTTTTCCATTGTTGGCTTGGCTGCTTTCCAGAGCTTTCCAGCATCTTCAAACGATGTAGCAAGAAACGGAATTGAATCAACACCGAAGACGGCATTTTCATTCTGATGACCGGAAAGCAGGCGTTCGCCAATTGGCGCTTGCCCAGTTTGGACGGCCCGCTTGATATCTCCACCCTTAAACAACGATCCTGAAGGATGAGTGACGACTTCGATGGCGCCACCAGTTCCGGTCGTGATGCATTTGGCAAACTCAGCACCCGTTGCTGAATGGAAATTTGATCCGGAATAGGCCATGGGCATATCCCATTTTTCCGCCAATGCCGGAACGGCGAGCAGTACGGCCCCAAGGGCGCTGCCGACCAGTACTTTTGTACATTTTAGTATCATTTGATTACTCCCTGTAAATGTAATTAATTGTCTTCCCTCTTTTCCTGATCTCTCCTTTCAATCAAACCTATCTACACGATAGGGCTTAATATCGATATTTGGCAACCGATCAGAAACCATGTCAGCTATCATCCGCCCTGTTTTAGGGCCCGCCGTCAAACCGACGTGATGATGGCCAAAAGCACAATAAACGTTGGGGTGGTGCGAAGACGGTCCGAGGAATGGCAAACTATCAGCTGGTGCCGGACGATGCCCCAACCATTCACGCTTTTCTTCAAACTCGAATTCGGGATAAAGTTTTTTAATCCCTTTCTCAAGCAGGGTAATTGGTCCCTTGCTTGGCGGAGCATCAAGCCCCCCAAATTCAACAATACCCGCCGTACGAAGACCGTCCGTCATGGGTGTTGCGACAAATTTTGAATCTGCGACCATATACGGACAAGGCGGCTTAACATTGGGATTTACGTAGTGAATATGGTATCCGCGTTCCGTTTCCAGTGGAATTTTATGCCCTAGCCGCTCTGCCAGTTTGGCGGACCAGGCGCCGCCAGCAATGACCACCCGATCATATTTCTCGGCGCCGCCTTCAAGAACCACTTCCATTCCCTCACCATGTCGGCGCAAATCCGTCACTTCGGCCTCAATCAATTGACCGCCCTGACTTTCAAAATGACGGGCCAAAGCTTTGACATAACCACCCGGGTCGGCGATATGTCCGTGATCCTGCATTTTACACCCAAAGTGGTATCGGTCGCCTAAAGCCGGATCATTGGCAAGTAACGCTGTCCGATCCATAGGAACTTCGATGAAACCTTGTTCGCGACGTAAATTCCAGACATAGCTGTCGTTTTCGAATCC
>JBALWO010000030.1:0-21829 GCA_036960775.1 Pseudomonas marincola
TTCAAATTAGATTTTCTTGTATTTTTAAAACATGCGGCAGCATAGTATGGTGGCTGACGGCGAGGAAATTTGAAAACAGAGATTAATCATCGGCTTCTTCTCTGGCGAAATCTGTATCAAGAACAAGAATATAATAACTTATCGGTTCGTGGGAGATGACATGGGAGTATCCGTTGCAACCTCGGATGTTGAGAGAGAGCTTCGTATCAATGATGCAGTAGCGGGTGCCATGGCACCTGTTATGGTTTTCGCCATTTTTGCGTCCAAATTTGTTATTTTTACGCAAGTTGGATATGAACATATTCTCGGTATACCTGGTATCCCATCCGCCGTTATTATTCTGCTGACCCTTTTTGGGTTGCGGTTTCATTTTCGATTTCGCCATAAAGCACGACCTACTAGAGTCTCTAAACGCCGTATCCGAATTCTAGCGTTGTCTGCGGTTTTGTTGGGGTCGGTCTGGGGGTTGTTATCTTTCAGTCTTCTATCCGTTGGAAATACTCAAGATAAAATGGTCGTTGTCGCTTTCGCCTGTATGGCGGGATTTGCAAGTGTCGGCGTTAATTCTGTACCAGTTGCGCTCGGATTTAGCCTGCCCATCATGTTGATTACTTGGGGAAGTGTCCTTTGGTTTGACGTCTTCAACGGGTTTGTGGCAACTTTGACGTTTGGTTTGGCAAGTAGCTCAATTATTCAATTTGCGTACGCAACACGAAGAACCACTGTCGCCAGCATAAAATTGTCTCTGGCGAATACGCAGGCTTTAAGTGATCAATTGAAAGCCGAAGAACAACTTCGGTTAAGCGAAGCAAAAGCAGCATTAGCAGAGCAAAAACGGCAAGCCGATGCTGCAAAAATGCAAAGAAATATGATTAATGCTATCTCTTTCCCCATGGTGCTTTCCCACGGGAATGAGGCACTGGAAGTGACACCAGCAGGCCGTGAACAATTCAAGATAGCCGATGGTCCGCTGGAAAGTGTGGCCATATCAGATTTTTTCGTTAATCCTGAAGATCAAGCTGAAATGATCAATATGCTGGAGCAGTATGGGAAGATCGATAATTTTGAGCTTCTAATGCGTGATGCCGAGGGAGGCGAATTTTGGACCGTCGCGTCCATGCGGCCCTTGAAATATGAGGGTAAGGATTGCTGGCTCAATTCTATTTACGTCATTGATGCCCGTAAACGCATGGAACAAGATCTCGCTGCCGCTAAAGACGCCGCTGAAGCGACTTTAGAGAAACTAAAAACAACGCAGGATTCATTGGTTCACGCAGAAAAAATGGCAAGCTTGGGGCAATTAACCGCGGGGATAGCGCATGAAATCAAAAACCCACTCAACTTTGTCAATAATTTCTCTAAGCTATCTATCGAAATGCTGGATGAGCTGTCTGAAATCCTAACGGCCCCATTGGCAGCCCTTGAAGAGGGCGACAAGGAAGATGCCGAGGATTTATTCCAAACAGTCAGAGACAATCTTACGAAGATTGAAGGGCACGGGAAACGTGCAGACAGCATCATCAAGAATATGCTGCTGCATTCACGTCAGGGGCCCGGCGAAAAACAGAAAACCAACTTGAATAATCTGGCCGAGGAAGCGATGAATTTGGCCTACCACGGGGCTCGAGCTGCGGATTCAACGTTTAACGTGGAGATGAAAACAGATTTTTCCAGTGAGGTTGTTCCCATTGAGTGCCATCCTCAGGAATTGCAGCGCGTGTTTCTTAATCTGTGTTCAAATGGAATGTATGAAGCTGTGAAAAGCAGTATTGCAGGTGGTGATGCCCCGGTATTATCTATCCGAAGTGTTGTGGAGGCCGGAAATATTATAGTCGAAGTGACTGATAATGGCAGGGGTGTTCCAGAAGACATTCGGGATAAAATATTCCAACCCTTTTTCACCACCAAACCGACGGGTGAGGGGACTGGGCTTGGGCTGTCTATGAGTTACGATATCGTCAAGCAACACGGGGGTGAGCTCAAACTTGAAAGCGAAGTGGGAAAAGGAACAACTTTTCGCATGATTATGCCAGTAAACTTAACTGTAGAGACCTCTCAATGACGACATCGATATTAATGGTAGATGATGAACCGGATGCCGAAGTGTTATTTCGCCAGAACTTCCGCAAAGAAATCCGGAAAAAAGAACTAATTTTTCATTTTGCTCAATCTGGAAATGATGCTCTCGATTTAATATGCGGCGATGATGCGCCCCAAATTCTACTTCTGTTGTCGGATATTAATATGCCGGGAATGAGTGGCATGGATCTGTTGTCGGAAGTGAAAAGCCGCAAGCCGGATTTACCGGTGATTATGATAACAGCGTACGGAGACGAGAAAACCGAAGCAGAGGCAAAAGCAAAAGGCGCGGATCAATTGGTGGCCAAGCCAGTGGATTTCAATTTCCTGAAGGCAACACTTAACAACTATTGGGTGGAAAATTAATGGCTGATGTCGCCCGTATACTCGTTGTTGATGACGAACTAGACGTAGAAGCTTTGATTACGCAGCGGTTTCGACGCGCCATCAAAAAGGGAGAGATTGAGTTTGTCTTTGCTCATGATGGTATTGAAGCTTTGAATGTGCTGGAGGAAGACAATCGAATTGTGATGGTTTTGTCCGATATAAACATGCCAAGAATGGACGGCCTTACCTTGTTGGCTAAATTGAATGATTTGCATCATGATCTTAAAACTGTCGTTGTCTCGGCGTATGGAGATTTGGCCAATATTCGCACTGCAATGAACCGCGGTGCTTTTGATTTTGTTACCAAACCGATCGAGTTTTCAGATTTGGAAACTACTATCCAAAAGACCTTATTGCACATAACTGAATTCAAAGAGTTGCAGCAGCAACGAAACGAAGCGGAAACAGCTCGTGTTGCTTTATCGCGTTATTTCTCACCAACCGTTGCGCAGTCCTTATCGAGCGAGTCTGAACATCTTAAGCCCGGCGGAGAGAGGCGTGAAGCGACTTTCCTATTTACTGATTTGGAAGGGTTTACTCGGTTAGTGGAGACGACACCGCCAGATACTACAGTAGAACTTCTCAACAGTTACATTGATGGTGTCGCTAAAATTATTTTTGCCCATGAAGGCACCGTCATGAAAGTGAACGGGGACGCTATTCAGGCAATATTTGGGGCACCGATCGCGCAAGATGACCATGCAAGGCGATCTGTTGACTGTGCGCTGGAAATTGACGATTTTACTGAGGATTTCCGCAAAAAATGGAATGAACGTGATGTAGGGCTGGGCGTTACACGAATAGGGATCAATACTGGTGTTGCTATAATTGGCAATTTTGGCGGCGACAGTTTTTTTGACTACACGGCTTATGGAGATGCTGTAAATGTCGCTGCACGTTTGGAGGCTGCCAACAAAGTTTTAGGAACCCGAATTTGCATCAGCCAAAGTGTTGTTGACGAAATTGACAACTTCTCTGGGCGTCCTATTGGCAAGTTGAAGGTTCCAGGTAAATCCGAGGCGGTGACGGCGTACGAGCCATTGAGAGAGCAAGTCTCATCCAATCCAGATATAGATGCTTACCGGGAGGCGCACGCCCTCTTGGCCGGAGGCGATCTATCAGCACGGCAGGCTTTTGCCAAACTGGTTGGAAAAATTCCGGATGATCCGTTGACACTCTTTCACCTGCAGCGCTCTCTTTCAGGGGCGCTGGATGTTGAAATTGATGTGACAGTTAAGTAGCCACGACAGGGTAAATGTTTTCTGCAATAACAGGTTTTCCTCATTTTCTGTGGATTTCCAATAGACAGAAATTTAAATTTGCGACACCAGTAATTTTTGCTAATTTACTGTTCTTTAATTCATCATAACTCATTATCAGGATGGAGAATGTGTCTCCCTCTCAATAAAGAATTTAGGAGTATGGTAGTTATGATGCTAAAAAATATTTTGTTATCTTCAGTATGTGCGCTCGTGGGGATTACAGTATTCGTAAGTTTGAATTCGGAAGCTTTGGCCGCTACTGAGTGGACGTTCTGCACCGAAGACAAAGATCAGGCTCCGTATGTTATTGGCGGGGGGGCTTCAATTAAGGATAGTAATCCGGGCCTTGCTGTCGAAATGATAAATATGGCAGCCACGCAAGTTGGTGCAAAAGTGACGATTACGCGCGCGCCATGGAAAAGATGCTTAGCTGTTCTTGAAAAAGGAGAAGTGCAGGGTGTCTTTATGGGATCCTACAAGAAAGCACGTATGAAATTTGGTGCCTATCCTATGGCTGGTGGAGACGTGGATCCATCCCGGCGCCTAGCCTTGAGCTCCTATTCTCTCTACCGCCTGAAGGGAACAAGCCCCAGTTGGGATGGAAAAGCTTTTAGTGGCGTGAACGGTAAAGTTGGGGCGCCACTTGGATATTCGATCGTTAAGGATATTGAGAAGCATGGCGTTGAAGTACAGGAATCAAAGGGAACCCACACAGATTTTAAAAAACTGAACGCTAAACGAGTGATCGCAGTCGCTGCATTAACAAATGTCGGGGATGCTTTAATGGAATCTGGAGATTTTCCAGATGTTGAAAAAGTGAAAACGCCCCTTGCCACTAAACCTTATTATGTTTTGCTTAGTAATCAATTGATGAGCAGCAACAAGGATCTTGGAGAGAAGTTCTGGAACGCACTTGCGGCTGTTCGTGAAAAAGATGGCAAAACACTGATGAAAAAATATCAATAGAAAATAATACGCCTACTTGCAGCCACTAAAAAAAGGCAGTGACCGACAACTTGCCGGACACTGCCTTAAACGTGTCAGATGATCCTGAGGTGTTTAGTGTGTAAGCGGTGGCGCGAATTTCGTAAGATCAATTCCTTTAACTGCCGCTTTATATTCATCAATGCTTGGTGTTCTGCCCAAAACTGTAGAGAGAACAACAACTGGAGTTGATGCGAGAAGGGATTCCCCTTTTTTCTCGTCAGTATCTTCCACAAGACGTCCCTGGAACAAGCGGGTAGAGGTTGCCATGACGGTGTCCCCTTTTTCTGCTTTCTCCTGGTTACCCATACATAGGTTACAGCCAGGACGCTCCAGATATAGAATGTTTTCATATTTCAAACGGGCATCGTTTTTAGGCACGTCATCATCGAATTCAAATCCCGCATATTTTTGCAGAACGTCCCAAGTACCTTCGGCTTTCAGTTCATCAACGATGTTGTAGGTGGGAGGGGCAACAACCAAAGGTGCCTTGAACTCAACTTTGCCGTGGAGCTCTTCCAGATTTTTCAGCATCTGGGCAACGATGATCAAATCTCCCTTATGAACCATGCAGGAGCCAACAAAGCCGAGGTCGACTGATTTCTCGCCCTTGTAGTAGGAAACTGGTCTGATGGTGTCATGGGTGTAGCGCTTAGACACATCTGGATTATTGACATCAGGATCTGCAATCATTGGCTCGTCAATTTGATCCAAATCGACAACAAGTTCTGCGTAATATTTAGCATTGTCATCAGGAGTCAAAGCGGGCTTTTCGCCTGATTTAATTTCGTTAATTCTTTTGTCTGCTATTGCGATTAGACCTTTAAGGGTTTGGGCTTCATTCTCCATTCCTTTATCGATCATGATCTGAATGCGGTTCTTAGCGATACCAAGAGATTCAATCAATGTACCGTCTTCAGAAATACAGATGGACGCTTTTGCCTTCATTTCAGCGGTCCAGTCTGTAAATGTGAACGCTTGGTCAGCCAGCAAAGTTCCAATATGAACCTCGATAATTCTGCCCTGAAACACGTTCTCGCCAAATTTCTTCAGCATCTGAGACTGTGTCGCATGAACCACGTCCCGGAAATCCATATGGGATTTCATGTGGCCCTTAAAAGTCACTTTCGCAGATTCAGGGATCGGCATGGAAGCTTCACCCGTAGCAAGCGCAAGGGCAACGGTTCCAGAGTCTGCGCCAAAGGCAACGCCTTTTGACATGCGGGTGTGCGAGTCGCCGCCAATAATGATCGCTTGGTCATCCACAGTAATGTCATTCAAAACCTTATGAATAACGTCTGTCATGGCATGGTAGACGCCTTTAGGGTCCCTTGCTGTAACGAGGCCGAATTTATTCATGAATTTCATGAGTTTTGGAATGTTGGCCTGAGCCTTCTTGTCCCAAACAGACGCTGTGTGACAGCCGGACTGATAGGCGCCGTCAACAGTAGGCGAAATGACAGTTGCTGCCATGGCTTCCAACTCTTGAGAGGTCATCAAGCCTGTTGTGTCCTGCGATCCGACAATATTGACCTGTACACGCACGTCGGAGCCTGCATGAAGAACGGTGCCTTCTGCCACGCCCACGGCGTTGTTGTTGAATATTTTCTCAACTGCAGTAAGGCCTTGCCCCTCATGAGTGATTTCTTTGGAAGGAGCAAAAACAGCTGGCATATCAACGCCAAGTGTTGCCGCAGCCAAATTTTGGAGTTTCTTACCAAAAACCACAGCATAGGAGCCACTTGCTTTGATAAACTCAACTTTTTGTGGGGTCAAAGCAGATGAGATTTCCACCAGCTCTTCATCACCATTATAAAGCTTCATTGTCTTGGTGTTGATGGTGAGCACTGTACCTGTCTCGACCGAATAGGCCTGCTCAAGAACAGGGTCGCCATTTTCATCGCGAACTGAATTTCCGTCCTTATCAAGTTTCTTGACCCAGTTTTTAAGGTCAATTCCAATGCCGCCGGTGACGCCGACTGTTGTCTGGAAAATCGGTGAAATGCCATTTGTACCCGCAACGATCGGAGCAATGTTCACAAAGGGTACATAAGGACTGGCCTGTTTGCCTGTCCAAAGCGCCACGTTGTTCACGCCAGACATACGAGAAGAGCCAACGCCCATTGTGCCTTTTTCAGCGATCAGCATAACACTCTTGCCCGGATGAGCCGCTTGTAACGCTTTGATTTCGGCTTGCGCTTCTTCAGTAATCAGGCATTTTCCGTGTAATTCGCGGTCAGACCGTGAGTGGGCTTCACCGCCTGGAGAGAGCAAATCGGTAGAGATATCGCCTTCTGCTGCAATATAGGTGACCACTTGAATTTCTTCATCAACATCTGGAAGCTTAGTAAAGAATTCAGCTTTTGCGTAGCTTTCTAGAATATCTTTGGCAATGGCGCTACCAGCTTCGAAAGCGGCTTTTAGCCGGTTTGTATCGGCTTCATACAGGAAGACCTGAGTTTTAAGAACGTCAGCGGCTTGAGCTGCAATTGCGGCATCATCACCGAGGGTCAGGTCCAAAAGAACTTCAATCGAAGGACCGCCGTTCATGTGGGACAATAATTCAAAGGCAAAAGCCGGTGTGATTTCTTTCACAACCACTGTTCCAAGAATGATGTGCTTTAGAAAGCTGGCTTTCTCGCCGGCGGCACTCGTGGTCCCTGGAATAGTGTTGTAGATCAGAAAATTCAGGCAAGCTTCGCGATGTTCGCTATCGGCATCTCTGATGTGTGAGATGATATCTACAACAAGCGCACCATCTTCTACGGGCTTGGGGTGCAGTCCTTCGTTTTTCCGATTATCAATCTCATTCAAGTAATCTGTATAATAGCTCATGAGTGTCCCGATGCTTTAAAAATTGATTGAGCTTAACACCGGGCAGCGGAAAACGCTGGCAGGCCGGGAAAAGCTTGCTATGGGCAGTAATAATTTATCCCACATTGGCTTGCAAGAAGTTTCCGAATATTTCGTGATGAAACTCCCAAGATAGTACATCTCTGAAGAGGCGCTAAGCGGGCCTATGAGATCCGTTCTTTAATTTTATCAGCCAGAAAATCTACGAAAACCTTTATCTTGGCGGGTATATAGGGCCCTCGATTATAGACAGCATAAAACGCTGGACTGATGCCGGCTGTTGCTATCCCGTGGTCGCGTAAGCAATTTACCAGTTTTCCCTGCTCAAGGTCTCCTTTCAGCAACCAGTGAGGCAATACAACAAACCCCATGCCGTCAACCGCCGCTAGTCTTAGTGCTTCTCCGCTGTTTGAGGAGAAGGGGCCTGTCACAGGGATTTCAGATTTATTGTTATTCTTTTCAAAATGCCAGATGGTAGGTCCTATCTCGCTTTTATACCCTAGGCAGGCATGGGCCATTAACGCCTTCGGAGATTGAGGTGTTCCATTCGCCTGAAGATATTCAGGGCTGGCACAAAGAAGGCTTTTATGGCGAGCTAAGGCGCGGACCATGAATGTTTTCTGATCTGGAATACCGGCCCGCACAACAATATCAGTCTCCTCATTGGGTAAGATATTGACGACCTCAGTCAGCGAAAGGGCAATTTCCACTCGTGGATAGAGCTCTCTAAACTCGCTTAAGATGGGGACGATATGGGACAATGCGAAAGAGCGGCGCGCCGTAACATGCACGATACCAGCAGCCGTGTTCTGCATATCGCCTGCTTCTTGAAGGGCGAGATCCAATTCAGCAATGGGATTGTAGATACGCTTGTATACAAGATGCCCCACTTCTGTAGCGGCCACATTTCTCGTTGAGCGGTTCAAGAGCTTCACCCCAAGGTCTGTCTCCAAATTTTGCAATGTTCTGGATGCTGCGGTGGAGGACATTCCAAGCTCTCGTCCTGCGCCAGTAATGCTGCCACATTCGCAAACCCGCGCGAATAGCTTTAAGGCGTTGAGGCGATCCATCTGAAAATCTCCATCTAGGGTCAGGGATTCAATTATCCCAGATATCGGGATAATGTCTCCCAATCATTGCACCTAGTCGCGAAAAATGGAAATGGTAAAATTCTCGGAATGAATTCGCAGCATGCCCTCGTGCCTGGCGTCAATCAGATTTGGATAAAAGGGGAGATCGTTACGTTGATGCAGAACCCAGCCGACAATAATGAAGCAGAAGAAACTGCCAAAATCATGGTTGATTACATCCGTCAGGGTGAAAAAGCAGCTTACGAGTTAGCTAATAGAGGACCGATTAAATTTGGAGCAGATGGCTGTTTAGATCCTGATATTCTGGAGGCCTATTGGCGATATGGATTTTATGTCTTAGAAGGTGTTGTTGACGATTTGGAACTTGCCGACCTCCGCGCCGATATCGAGAAGGTGCTGACTGCGGCCCCTGTTGAGCCTGAGGCTGAAGTAGATGCACTCGGGCGACCAGCCCTAAACTTGCAATTTGAAAAACCGGTCTTTCGTTTTACAAAACCTTTAAGCGATCCATTGGGCGGGACGGATTTAAACAACGGGCGCCACCCTGTAAAAATGCTAACCCCTAAAGCACGAACCGATGCCCCTGAATGGACCGTGTCGTTGTTGGATGGCAATTTACAGATCATGGATTCTGCTTTGCGCTTGGCGGGGCATTCGGGTTTGTTGAAGGTGGCTGAAGCGATTTGTGGGCCCGATTTTGTGCCCTACACCGATGTGACGTTTATCAAGGAGCCAGGGCTCGGACCATCAGTCGCATGGCATCAAGACGGATCAACTCATTGGAACTCTGCCGATTGGGATGAGGGGGCCCACGGATTTAATTCGATGACGCAACTTTACCCTAGCACGGCAGAAAATTGTGTATGGGTTCTTCCAGGAAGCCACAAGTTAGGCAAAGCCGATATAAAGGCAATGGTCGCGAAAAGCGGTTCTGAAAGAATTGAGTCTGCCATCCCAATGGTCTGCAAAGCAGGGGATGTAATTTTGATGAATAGGCAGCTTGTCCATGGATCTTTTGCAAATACATCACCCCATCGGCGCGTTACGGTAAATAGTGGATTTTTTGCGAAAAAGAAGGTTCTGAATGTAACGACAAAATTGCTTAGCGGTGTCGTTACGACTTTTGATGAAGCTCGAATAGCTAGGCGCAGTCGCATAATCGCGCTGGCTATCGATGCGCGTCAGCAGAAATACCCAAAAGAACCTCGATACTCCTATGAACCTTTCGTGGGTCAAGAAGATGAAAATCGCTGGCACGAGAAAAATCGGCAGAAGCTGCTCAAAAACTATAATCTAGACAACATGTATATTTAGGACCCCGCTGTTTTCAAAAGCCAAGAGCAGTAAGGACGGGCAAAATAACTTTTGTTATGGGAGGGCAATCCCGCTCTGCTCTTACCGGGGTATTGATGTATTTCAAGTTATGTTTTTGGTCACTATCAACGTTTGCCGTATTTATCTAGGTGCCGCTGGAAAACATCTGTCAGAAAACTGCTTTGGTTTGAACCGGCCAGAATTTGTTGTCTTTTGCCATTGCCATCAAATAGCACCAGCGTGACATGTCTGACGCCATGAGATGCCGCCAATGCTCGCCCTTCGACACCTTTGATATTCGCGACGAGGTATTGCAATTTGCCCTCGTCAAATTTTTTCAATGCTTTTCGTGTTTCTCGCTGTAGGGCAATGCAAAGAGAACACTGCGGGTCATGGATTTGGACAATGGTCGGTATACCATTCCCAATTTTTGAGAGATCCTGTTCATCCAACGTGGCCATAACTTCGTCCACGACAAACCAGACACCGCCACCAACAATGGCTGCTCCAATGGCACCATTTCCAATGTTTCTGAAGAAAGCCCGCCGGGTTGTCGCTTTTTTTTGTCTCGGAGCAGATTTCGTTTGGTTTTGTTTCTTATTTTGGTTTTGCCGCTTCATTCGAATATTTTTCCCTTCAATGGTGAATTTGATTTTGAAGGGTACGAGTTCGCATGTCGTATCACAGCTTCTCACATATAGGTGAACGGTCACTGGGAAGTATTGTTAACTCCTGATCATATTCTGGAGTGTTCTACCTTCTCAGTCCTATGGTTTGAGCGATTTGTTCATGTCATCTTGCACCAGAAAAGAATTATAAAAATTGTTGAGTGCAGAAGTCAGTTTTAGCTGACTTTCTTCGGCCAAATTTTCCAATTCAAATGTGTAGGTTGTTTAGTTTAATTGCTGAGAAGCCTATTTCCCCTGCGTCAAAATATCGCACAAGTTTTGCTGATCTATTAGCGGAGATTGATTGAAATCAACGTTTCAGGGCAAGTGTTTTGCTATCAAGGGGAAGGAAATTTTGGCCCAGTGATCGCGGTAAGTGTTGTCATATTTGAATAACCCTATCTTTGCGATTGCTTCAAGGTATGGCACTGAAATGCAGCATATAAGTTCATCAAGTTTTGTACGTTCTTTCGCAAGAAAAATGCTTCTCATCGGCGCGTTGTGCATCCTTTGGGTTTCTAGCACTGCCTATGCAGTGCCAGTGGAAAAACTGACCCGATATCTTTCATCTATTCCAGTTACTGATTTTTTCGAAGATGCAACCCGATATGGGGATCCTTTGAAAAATGTGCCGGTTATTCCTGCTTTCTCTGGTGAAGAGATCCGAGGGTATGTCTTTTTAAATACAGATTTTGTTGGGGCGATTGGATATTCAGGTAAACCGATTGTTGTCCTAATTGCGATCAATGTTGACGGTCTTATTAAAGGCGTTCGGCTCATTGAACATGCGGAACCCATTGTGCTCTCAGGTATTCCTGAACAAAAAATTGTCGACTTCATTGAGGGATACAACAATGTTGATATTCTGAAGATGGCGAAAGAAAAGGGAGGCGAGCCACCTCCAGTAGACATCGTGTCTGGGGCCACGGTAACGGTTATGGTCATTGACGATAGCATCAAGCGTGCGGCGGTCCGTGCAGCGAAGGCATTGGGGCTCGCAGGCCTAAGCAATGACAGCAATTTGCCAAGGATAAAGCGAACGCTAGTTGCCGGGAAAGCGGAAGTTCATGATTGGTTGACCCTTGTCGGCGATGGCTCTGTCCGGCGGTTAAGGCTTAGTTTGGATCAGGTGAATGAGGCATTTGAAAAACAGGGAAATTCCAAAGCTATCGCGCGACCTGAACAGGGTGAAGTTGGCGAAAAATTTATTGATTTGTTTGCGGCCTCCCTTTCCATCTCCACCATCGCTCGCAGCCTGCTCGGCGAGAGAGAATACAATAACTTGCTGAAAAAACTGAAACCCGGGCAGGAAGCTTTCCTTGTCATGGGCAGCGGTCGATATTCTTTCCGTGGGTCTGGATATGTTAGGGGTGGCATCTTCGGTCGTATTCAGATTGTTCAAGACGGCGAGGGGTTTCGCTTCATTGATAAAGGATACAAAAACCTTGGCGATGTCGCGGCAGAAGGTGCGCCCGATTTCAGCGAAGTTGCCCTATTCTATACGCCAAAAGGAGCGATTTTTGAGCCTGCAGAGCCTTGGAAAATGCAGCTTTTAGTGCAGCGCGCTATTGGGGCGTTGGAAAAAGTGTTTGTGGCGTTCGAACTTAATTATCAACTACCTGCAAAATTTGTACATGTGGAAGCGCCTGTGCTTCCCGTGCTAGATGCGGTATCCACAGTGCAAGAAGATATCGATGCGGCAAATGCGCTGTGGCAGAGGTTATGGAAACAAAAAACAACTGAAATTGTCATTCTTCTGTCTGCAATTGCCTTCTTAACCGTCATATTTTTTGCACAAAACCAACTTGTCAGACACCGCGTGCTCACTGATCGTATCCGCATTGGTTTCCTTGTGTTTACGTTGGTCTTTATTGGCTTCTATGCGCAAGCGCAGCTCTCCGTTGTCAATGTTCTGGTATTTGCAAATGCACTGCTCACTGATTTCCAATGGCAGTTCTTCCTGATGGAGCCGTTGATCTTCATTTTGTGGTGCTCTGTCGCCGTTTCCTTGATTTTCTGGGGGCGGGGAGCTTTCTGTGGCTGGTTATGTCCGTTCGGCGCCCTGCAGGAATTGACCAACAAGCTTGCGCGCCTTGCTGGAGTTAAGCAGATAACGGTGCCTTGGTGGCTGCATGAACGCTTATGGCCCCTCAAATATATCATCTTTATGGCGTTGCTTGGTTTGTCTGTTTACAGCCTGCATCTGGCGGAAACACTTTCTGAGATCGAGCCTTTCCGCACCTCTATCGTACTTCGATTTGCGCGCGGTTGGCCGTATCTGATGTTCGTTTTCTCTTTACTGGCTGCGGGTCTGTTTATTGAGCGTTTTTACTGTCGTTATCTATGTCCATTGGGTGCTGCTTTGGCGATCCCCGGAAAAATCAGCATGTTTAACTGGCTGAAACGGTACAATAACTGCGGTGATCCCTGCCATAAATGCGCTCAGGAATGCATGGTGCAGGCGATCGACCCTCAAGGAAACATCAACCCTAATGAATGCCTTGATTGCCTGCATTGCCAGCAGCTTTACTACGATAAAGATACTTGTCCGGTGGTTATTCATTCTCTCTCTAAAACGAGAAAAAAGAGTCCTGATCAACCGCGCAGAACTTCCATTGAAAACAACGATCTGTACAAAAAACCTCGCCGGTTGAACAGAGATCGCGAAATCGAATAATCAAAGAAATCTAAAAGTTCTAATTTTAAAAAGGAGACGCAAAATGAAAGATGATACAGAAAAAATGGCTGATGTATCTCGTCGGTCACTGCTAGGTGGATCTGCGGTAGTTGCAGGCCTTGGTGTCGTAGGTGGCGCTAGTATGCTCCCTGTTTCATCCGCACAAGCAGCTTCAAATTCAAGTGAAGTCGCGCCGGGTGATTTAGATGAATATTACGGATTTTGGAGTGGCGGACAATCCGGTGAAGTGCGTATTCTAGGCTTACCGTCCATGCGTGAATTGATGCGTATTCCGGTTTTTAACCGGTGCAGTGCAACAGGTTGGGGGCAAACCAACGAAAGCCGCAAAATTATTACGGAAAACATGCTTCCAAGAGAAACAGAATTCTGGAAAGACAAAGGTGGTTTCCCAAGCAACGGTGATACCCATCATCCCCATATGTCCTTCACAGATGGCAAGTATGACGGGCGTTATATCTGGGTGAATGACAAGGCAAACACACGTGTTGCCCGTATTCGCTGCGATATCATGAAGGTTGATAAAATTATTTCCGTGCCAAATGCGGCTGATATTCATGGCTTGCGTCCGCAAAAATTCCCTAAAACAAAGTATGTGTTTGCGAATGGCGAACATCGTGTGCCGCTGCCAAATGATGGCACTGTCCTTGATGATCCATCACAATATCACGCTGTGTTCTCCGCTATTGATGGCGAGAAAATGGAGGTTGCATGGCAGGTTATTGTTGACGGCAATCTTGATAACGTTGATGCCGACTATCAAGGAAAATACGCTGTAGCAAGCTGTTACAACTCAGAAGAAGGCGTGACCTTGGCTGAGATGACAGAAAACGAACAGGATTGGGCAGTTGTTTTTGATATCGCTGCGATTGAAGCTGGTGTCGCTGCAGGTGATTTTAAGAAATATGAAGGCGACGTCCCTGTTTTAGATGGTCGTAAAGGATCAAGATATACACGCTATATCCCGATTTCTAACAGCCCACATGGTGTGAACGCGTCTCCAGATGGCAAATACATGATGGTCAACGGCAAACTGTCACCGACCGTTTCTGTGATTGAAATGGCAAAAGTGCCTGATGTATTCGCGGATAAAATCAAACCACGTGATGCAATCGTCGCAGAACCTGAATTGGGCCTTGGTCCCCTTCATACAGCGTTTGATGGTCGGGGAAATGCTTATACGACACTGTTCTTAGACAGTCAGGTTTGTAAGTGGGATATTGAAAAAGCGGTTCTTGCCTACGCAGGTGCGAAAGTTGATCCAATTGTGGAAAAAATCGATGTTCAGTACCAGCCTGGTCATAATCACACATCTATGGGTGAGACAAGTGAAGCCGATGGTAAATGGCTGATTTCTTTGAATAAGTTTTCAAAAGATCGCTATATCAATGTGGGCCCATTGAAGCCTGAAAGTGAACAATTAATTGATATCTCTGGCGATAAAATGAAGATCGTTCATGACGGCCCTACGTTTGCTGAACCACATGATTGCATTATTGTTCACCGGTCTGTGGTCAATCCAAGTCAGGTGTATGAACGCAGCGAGCCAACATTTGCAGCCTTGCTGGAGCAAGCAAAAGCTGATGGTATCGAGGACATGGAAGACGCGGATACAGTCATTCGTGATGGCAATAAAGTTCGTGTTTATATGTATTCACAGGCGCCAAATTTCTCACTGGAGAAGTTTACTGTTAAGCAAGGAGATGAAGTGACAGTCATTGTCACCAACATTGATGATGTTGATGATTTGACACACGGATTTACGCTTTCTAACTATGGTGTTGCAATGGAAATTGGACCCCAGCAATCTGCTTCTGTAACGTTCACAGCGGATTCTCCTGGTGTCCATTGGTTCTATTGCCAGTGGTTCTGTCACGCGCTGCATATGGAAATGCGCGGGCGTATGCTTGTGGAGCCTAAGTAAGTAATGATGGGCCGGAATAAATATATTTGGCAGCTTGTATTGGTCGCAGCATTTCTTGCTGCTGCGGCCTTCTTGGGCGGATACGTTCAGGCGCGTGAAATTGTTGTTAAAACAAATTTACAGCAAGCAATAGATGAGGCGTCACACGGTGATGTCCTTATCGTAACTGGAAATAAATATTCCGGCCCACTTTCCATCTCAAAATCAATATCGTTGCTTGGTAGAAATTTGCCAAATGTTATTGGCAATAATGAAGGCACAGTCATTAACGTAACGGCGCCGAATGTGACCATAAAAGGTTTGCGCATTACTGGATCCGGAATTTTACTAGAAACACAAGATAGCGGGATTTTCCTTAACCGGACGGCGGAAGGCGCTGTTGTTGAAGGGAATGAGCTGCATAATAATTTGATCGGAATATACGTCTCAGGCGCAAAGAACAGTCTCATCAAAAAGAACAAAATAGTAGGCCGCTCCGATTTGCGTATGAATGAGAGGGGAAACGGTGTTCAGGTATGGAATGCACCGGGTGCCATTATTGAAGAAAATAACATCAGTTTAGGTCGTGATGGAATTTTCGTAACAACCAGTAAAGAAAATGTTTTTAAAAACAATCGTATGGAAAACCTGCGGTTTGCTATTCACTACATGTATACGGATAAAAGCAAGGTCATTGGCAATTACTCCCGTAACAATCACATGGGGTATGCTCTGATGTCATCTACGCATCTTGTCGTGGATGGTAATGTCTCTGAAGGTGATAAAAATCGCGGCATATTGTTTAATTATACCAACAAAGTAACGGTGACGGGAAATGTGGTTCGGGGCGGCACTGATAAGTGCGTCTTCATTTATAATTCAAATAAAAATCACTTTGAAGGCAACAGTTTTTCCGACTGCAACATAGGTATCCATTTTACGGCTGGTAGCGAACGTAATGTGATGACTAGAAACGCATTCATCAACAATCGAACACAAGTTAAATACGTGGGAACGCGGTGGCTAGAATGGTCAAGTGCTGATGGGGGGAACTACTGGTCCGACCATAGTGCCTTTGATTTGAATAGCGATGGGTTTGCTGATAGCGTCTATCGCCCTAACGATTTAACCGACCGGGTCATGTGGCAGTTCCCATCCGCAAAATTACTCATCAATAGCCCCGCAGTTCAAATTCTTAAATATGCACAATCTGCATTTCCAGCAGTACACCCTGGTGGCGTGGTTGACAGCGCGCCCCTCATGGAAGATCCGACCATAGCGGTCGTAGGACATGCGCAATGAAAATGACAAATTCACTCGCCATTAATCTCGTTGGTGTTGGTAAAAAATATGGATCGGTCGTTGCTGTCGATAAAGTAGATCTTTCTCTTGCGAGTAGGGAATGTGTTGCGCTGGTTGGCCACAATGGTGCCGGTAAAAGCACTTTGATAAAAATGATGCTGGGGCTCGTAAAACCGAGTTACGGTGAATTGTCAGTCTTAAATTGTGACCCGTTCGAGCGGGCTTTTGCTGATGCACGGCGCAGCATTGGATTTTTACCTGAACAAGTCCTTTTCCAAAAAAATATGACCGGGCTAGAAACTTTAATCTTTTATGCAAAATTGAAAAAATTAAAGGGTTTGAATTTTTCAGAATTGTTTGCACGCGTAGGGCTCGATAATGCCGCTGAACGCAAGGTTGGTACATACTCGAAAGGCATGCGCCAAAAGCTTGGAATGGCGCAAGCACTGATGGGGCAGCCTAAATTGCTGGTGCTGGACGAACCCACATCTGGTTTAGATCCTATAGCCCGTCAAAATATATATAAAATAATTGACGAAGAGAAAACACGCGGGGCAACAGTCCTCATCTCATCACATGCTCTGACAGAACTAGATGAGCGTATTGACCGTGTTGTGATTTTGAAAGACGGAAAGGTGGTTGCTTCGGGCTCTATACCTATTCTTCGCAAAACCCTCGGTATGCATGCAAAAATTAAATTGTCTGCTGAATTGGAGGTTTGCGAAAAAATTGAAAGATCTTTGTCAGGAAAATATCAACTTGAAAAACCAGTAGACGGAAAACTGATTATATCAAGTCCGCTGGATATGAAGGCGGTAGTTTTGAGTGAAATCATGGCGCTTGGACTTGAAATCAGTGATGTTGAGATCAGCGAACCGACCCTTGAGAGCGTCTATAACTCTTATTCAAGCTCTGTTGTCGGGAGGAATAGCGATGACTGATGTCCTAACACTGGCAGCGAAAGAGTTTCGAGACGGCTATCGCAACCGCTGGATCGTGCTTATGACACTTGTCATGACAGGTCTTGCACTGGCATTAGTGTTACTTGGAAGTGTGCCGGTCGGCGCCACCAAAATCAGCCCTCTTGCAGTGACGGTCGTCAGCCTATCATCTCTCAGTATATTTTTTATCCCTCTTATTGCTCTGTTGCTTTCATACGACAGTATCGTTGGTGAGGACGAACGGGGCACACTTACATTGTTGTTGGTCTACCCAGTCTCTAGAACAGCCATAACCTTGGGTAAGTTTTTGGGGCAACTGCTTCTTCTTTCCTTTGTGATTATTGTGGGGTTTGGTATCGCTGTTTTGGCGATTGTCTTGATGGGTGACATCCCGTTCTTTGAACAAGAATGGAATGTTTTTTTGAAGCTGCTCTTGTCCTCAATATTGTTAGGCGCAAATTTTCTCGCCATCGGAATTCTACTCAGCTCTTGGATGAAAGAACGCGGGACAGCCGCCGCCGGCGCAATCGGTGTTTGGTTGTTGTTTGTTGTTCTGTTTGATATGGCCCTGATGGGTATATTATCCGCAAGTGATGGCGGCATGTTCAGCGATAATTTTATTAAATGGGTTATGCTCGCCAATCCAGCTGACGCATATCGGATGTTCAATTTGACCTCCAGTGCCGATACAGCGCTTCTCTCGGGAATGGCGGGGCTTCGCGGGGATCAAGGTGTGCCGGCCCAGACTTTGCTTGCATTACTCGTTGCTTGGATAGCTGTCCCGCTTACAGGAGCGTGCCTCGTTTTTCAAAGGAGATCATTATGATCGCAAAAAAATTGGCAACTCTCATATTTGTCAGCGGGTTTCTTTTGGGATGTAATACGGAGGTGGCGACATTGCCAGCACCGGAAGAGTTGACTGAACTTGCAATTGGAAACTACTGCGGAATGGTTCTAACTGAACATGAAGGCCCAAAAGCACAGCTCTTTGAAAAAGGCAATAATACTCCCCTTTGGTTTACAGCCGTAAGAGATGCTTTGGCCTATACCCGACTGCCGGGTGAGGGACAAAGTGTTGTCGCTATATATGTCCATGATATGGGAAAAGCAAAAAGCTGGGAGCGACCAGAAACTGACGGTATTTGGATCTTAGCCGCCGATGCCTATTATGTGATCAATAGCGAAAAACGCGGCGGCATGGGCATGACTGAGGTCGTTCCCTTTGGCGATCGGGAGAAGGCTATTAAGTTCATGAGTGAATTTGGTGGGACGGTTGTGAGCTATCTAGATGTTCCGACTAAAAACCTATTCCCTGATTTTGACGAGCAAAACGTTGACGTTAGTGTCAGGTACACACAAGAGGCCGTTCAATGAGTAAAATAGAAGCTGCAAAACATCCAACGAGACGCCAGTTTATCGTCGCAGCGAGTGCGGTTGGTGCCTTATCCGTCGTGGGTTCACCTGTCATGGCGACTGAAGGCGCGCAATTGGTGACATGGAAAGGGGCCGCACTTGGTGCCGAGGCTTCAATCCAGCTCTATCACCCTGACCCAAAATGGGCTCGGCGTCAGTTGGAGCGATGCCACAAAGAGATAAACCGATTAGAGAATTTATTTAGTCTGTACCGGCCAAATTCATCAATTTGTCAGCTGAACAAAAATGGGTCTCTGGAAAATCCGGATATAGATTTTGTTCAACTGTTGTCCCGAGCCAAAGCGTTTACAGAAGTTAGCGGTGGTGCTTTTGATGTGACAGTTCAGCCTCTGTGGAAATTGTACGCTGACCATTTTCAAGGTCCAAATGCTGACCCCAAAGGGCCGGGAGCCGAGGTGATTAATAAAACCATCGATCTAATAGGGGCTGAAAATATTTATCTCGCATCTGATCGTGTGGGTTTCTTGAAAAAAGGAATGGGGATTACTCTCAATGGCATTGCGCAAGGATATGTAACGGATAGAATTACACAGATGCTGCGAGATGCAGGTTTCGACAATGTGTTGGTATCTTTAGGTGAGCAATTCGCATTGGGCACCAAACCAGACCAACAGAATTGGCGCGTCGGAATTATCTCTCCAGCGGATGGCGTTTCAATCACGAAGACTGTCGATTTAAAGAACGCTGCTATTGCGACATCAGGTGGATATGGGAGCCCGTTCGCTCCAAATTCAAACCTGAATCATCTGATCGATCCGCGAACTGGTCAAAGTGCCAAATTAAGTAAATCTGTATCAGTAATCGCAAAAAATGCGGTAAAAGCAGATATGGTTTCAACAGCCTTATCACTAATGACTGAGAGTAAGGGCCGAGAATTGGTGGCAAATGACCCTTCAATTTCAGAAATGATCTATTCCGATGTTTTATAAGACTGAAAAACAAGCGTTCAACTTCGAACTTTGCAAGGATTAGCCTGCCGGGGCAGGCTTGCAAAAGGCGATGGTATAAAGTGCTGCTGAGTTCCCTATTTACTTAACTTAGAATCTCAGTGATCTGGTCGTGGCTCACCGTTTCTTCTTTTTCCAACATTTTGAACAATATCTCTATTTTGGATTTATGATCTGTAATGGTGTTTACGGCCGACTGTTCAGCGTCTTTTAATAATTTGGAGACAGCTTCATCAACCTTATTTGACATGGTTTCACTAAATCTTTTTGGTTGCGCAATTTCTCTACCTAAAAAGGGATGGTCCTCGCTCTGGCTAAGATCAACGGGGCCAATGTCTTTCGACATTCCCCAGCGCGAAACCATTGAGCGTGCTAACTGAGTGGCCCGTTTTATGTCGTCATCAGCACCGGAACTGACATTGCCCATAAAAATTTGCTCCCCCACTCTGCCCGCAAGAATTATTGCAAGCTGATCTCGCAGGTAGTTTTCATCAAGCGTGTGGCGTTCTTCTCCGGGCAACATGTGAGTGGCTCCAAGGGCGCGGCCGCGGGGAATTATTGTCACTTTGTAAAGAGGGTCAGCGTTAGGTGAATAAAAGGCGACAGCAGTATGGCCAGCTTCATGCACCGCGAGCCGTTTGTGTTCTTCGGGTTGTATGGCAAGGGTTCGGACAGTCCCCATGATAATCTTGTCTCGCATAGTGTCAAAATGTTCCATAGTCACTTCGTCCACACCATTTCTCGCTGCTGCGATTGCGGCTTCATTGACAAGGTTTTTGAGATCGGCTCCCGAGAAACCTGGGCAACTTGCAGCCACAGTTGCAAGGTTAACTTCTTTAGCTAGCGGCACTTTGCGAACATGGACCTTCAAAATTTGTTCACGGGCTGTTTTATCGGGTAAGTCGAGAGTTACATGTCGATCAAATCGGCCCGGGCGAAGCAAAGCTGGGTCTAGAACGTCGGGGCGATTGGTTGCCGCGAGCACAATTACGGCTTCATGACCTGAGAAGCCATCCATTTCTGACAAAATCTGATTGAGTGTTTGCTCGCGTTCGTCGTTCCCGCCGCCAAAGCCGGTTCCTCTTGCTCGGCCAACGGCATCCAACTCATCAATAAAAATTATGCTGGGGGCCCGTTTTTTTGCTTCCTCAAACATTTTTCGCACGCGGGACGCGCCAACACCAACGAACATTTCAATGAATTCGGAAGCGGATATATGAAAAAAGTTGACGCCAGCTTCACCCGCCAATGCTCTGGCGAGGAGCGTTTTTCCCGTTCCAGGAGCCCCCATTAGCAAAACACCTCTAGGAGGTTCAGCACCAACATTCTCATAGGTTTGCGGATGTTTCAGGAAATCAACAAGTTCGGCAACCTCTCGTTTAGCGCCTTCTTGTCCGGCCACATCGTCAAAAGTTACCTTCCGTTCAGTTTTCTCTTCTTGCGCCGAAGACCCAACTAAAAAATCCTGAGAATTACGTCCGCCAAAACGATCCATTACATTGCCCTGCATACGTCGCAGGAAGAAAATATAAACGCCAAAAAGGACAACCCACGGCACTATACTTTTAAGCCAGCCAGTCCCATCATCCAAAGGACGGTTCCATATGATGATATTACTTTTTTCGAGAAGTTTTATAAAATCAGGATCGCCGCTAGCAGGGGTGATAGTTGATACTCGTTCAACGCTCACGTTATTTGCACCAAATTTTTTGGGAGAACTTAAGAGAGCGCTCGCTTTGTCTCCTTCAAGGGTGACTTCTTTTATATCTCCGTTCAAGACAGTTTGCTTAAATTCACTGTACGAAATTTTAGCCTCGGTTGGTTGCTGTATCAATTGAGTAGACAATAACATTGCCGCAAACATGAACCCAATAATGGCAAACCAAACCCAATATGGAATTTGTTTCAATATACTCTCCAAAAAACAAAGATTTAGGAACCCCTTCGAACTGGCAAATTCAATCAAAGA
>JBALWO010000030.1:21929-29759 GCA_036960775.1 Pseudomonas marincola
ATTGAAGTCATTTCAGCAAGCTCAACAATGGGCAGCGTATAGGCCAGAATGACAATAAGGCCGATGATGATCAAGCTCGCAGTTATCGGTGTGCGCGTCCGGGGGGAAATATAGGTGATGAAGCTGGGTAACGATCCTTGTTTGCCCAGGCCATATAAAACACGGGAGGCCATAATGATTTGAATAAGGGCACCGTTAATGGTGGCAAAAAAGGCTATTAGACCAAAAAGACCCTTAATCCAAGGCGGAGCAGATGCAAACACCAGAGAAAGAGGCGTGGTAGAGCTCAAGAGTTCTGACATAGGAACCATAAGAATAACAACAGAAACCACAATGAGATAGAGGGCTGTCGCTAAGATAAGGGTGAGTAGGATACCCCATGGGAGCGTCTTTTTCGGCTGTTTTACTTCTTCGGCTATATTTGCAATATCCTCGAACCCAACGAAGGCGAAAAAGGCCAGTAATCCGGCGGAAAAAATTCCTGACCAAGCCACTACTTCAAATGGCGGTATCAGCAGATATGCGTTGTTAAGTAAATCCGGAGTGACGATGAAAGCGTATGCGACAACTAGTCCAAGCCCTCCAATTTCAATCAAGGTTATTAGGGCTGCGAAGCGAACAGACTCCAGAATTCCCCAAATAGCAATCAAGCCCACTATTACGATAACAATGGCAAGCAAAAGGTCTTCAGATACCGGTATATATGCGTGAAGATATGCGGCAGAACCTAAGGTAACTGCGGCAGAGGAGACTACTCCGGACACAACAACCATGAGACCCACTAAAAGTGAAAAAGAAGGAGAACGGAAACCTTCTTTGACATAGGCGGCTTCGCCGGCACTTACTGGAAATCGGGTTGATAACTCGGCGTAACTAAAGCCGGTGAATGAGACTACAATTGCAGCGACTACAAATGAAATTGGTGCGTAGTATCCCGCTTTTTCTGCGGTTCCTCCAATTAGCACATAGATCCCTGCGCCAACCGTTACACCTAGGCCGTACAAAACTAAAAGGGGTAATGAAAGACTACGTGCAAGTGTGGGCTCCGTACCGATGCCCGCCGATTTGTCACTTTCTATTGGCTTTACCATAGCGCTTGTATCCTTGGATCAGAAATATTCACCTTATTTTCCTTGTTGGCGAGAGATGATTAATCTTAGAAATAACGGGGCAGCTACGGCACTTACGATGCTGACTAAAATCAACGTGGATAGGAGTGATATCCCGATTAGATCTTGTTCTGTTTCGCCTGAAAAAACGCCGGCTTCATAGGCGATATCTAAGATTACAAGTGCAACGACACCGCGTGCACTCATAGCCATGCCGATGATTGAGGAGCTTCGAGTATCAAACCCCAAAATTCGAGCCATTCCCCCCGCACCCACAAATTTACTAGCAATTGCAAACAAGGTTAGCAATATAAACAAACCAGGCACTATGAACAATGCTTCGAAATTAACATATAGCCCGATTGAAAGAAAAAATAATGGGGCAAGAACGGCTGAAACTATGGTTGTGACTGTTGCTTTTAATTGCACGTAATTGCGGATGCCGACTTGCGATTTTTCAAAGAATAGGCCGGCCATGAAGGTGCCTATAATCCAGTGCAGAGATAGTATTTCAGCAAGCCATCCATAAGTTAGAGCCGCCATTATTAGGACGCTAAACTCCATCGCGGCGGCGTCTAGGTTTTCTAAACCATCGCGAACCCGGGGGTATATGTGCACTCCGATAACAATTGTTAAGGCAAAGAAACCGGCAATTTTACCAAATAGGTAAAGAAATTCACTTAGGGCCGGCAGCTCTCCAGTTTCGACAATAGCTAACAACAACGCGAGTAAGAAAAGGGTGATAATATCATCAAACAGAGCGGCTGCGACAATAACCTCCCCCGCGGCGGTTTTTAGCATTTTTAATTCTGACAAAATACTGATGACGACAGGGAGTGCCGTAACTGATAACACGACCCCCGTCAGTAGGGCTTGCAAATCTCTTTGGCTGGACCCTTCCAGCAAATACCAGCTGAGTATGGTTCCCCCGATTAGAGGGACGATAACTCCGCCGCAAGCGATAACCAATGCTTTCCCTGAAGACTCCATCAGCTTGCTCGGCTGTATTCCAATGCCAGCGTCGAGAACGATGAAAAAGACGGCAATGCTGGCCCCAACGTGTATTAAGTGGTTTTCAACGATGTCGTTCAAAAATGGCTGACTTTCGCCATATGTTGCAGCGAGCCAAACCAATAAAATACCAGCGCCAATCTCACCAATGGATGGCGGTAACTTTATGGCTTGGGCAGCACTTCCAAAACCACGAGCCAAGACAAGACAAATCAATAGAATTAGGAGAGGGCTCACATGTTTTCCTTAGTGTTTTAAATGTGAATTCGAGTTTACAGTGGGCATACAAACTAATCCTTGATTTGACTCATATCGATCACATTTCTCCTTTGAGCAAGATCAAAGCGGTACATAACTTATTGAAACATAGTGGAAGTCTAATTTAGACGGGAAAATTCATGTTGCTGTTGAAGAGCGTCAAAATAGACACTTATCCTGATAATGTTGCCTTTCTCGCCCGGCATTGTGAAGCCTGTCGTCCTGAAGAATTCTTAGCTCTTAGGAAAATCGACGTTATCGCCGGGGATAAAAGAATACAAGCCTCTCTTTTGATCGTAGACGATGAGAATATGGTGGGGTTGAATGAACTTGGCTTGTCTGAGCAAGCTTTTCGTCGCTTGGGTTTGGCCGAAGGAGCCAAAGTTTCCATAGCCCCCTCTCGGCCACCCAGAAGTTTAGAGCATTTGCGAAGCAAGATACATGGCGCTGCTCTAGACCGAGAGCAGATTACGATGATTATCAATGATATTGTAAGCCACAGGTATTCTGAGAAAGAGATTGCAGCTTTTCTCGTGTCTTCTGCAGGGTTTATGACAACAGATGAAATGTTGGCACTTACCGAAGCGATGGCAAACGTCGGGCATCGATTGACTTGGGGGGAGCCGAACATTGTCGACAAACACTGTGTAGGAGGTGTGCCTGGTAACCGTACATCGATGATTGTTGTCCCTATTGTCGCGGCTCACGGTTTAATTATTCCGAAAACATCATCAAGGGCCATCACATCTTCTGCCGGAACGGCAGATACCATGGAAGTTTTATCGCGCGTCGATTTGACAGTCGAGGAGATGCAAGATGTGGTGAAGAACTGCAACGGGTGCATTGTTTGGGGGGGGCATGTAGGGCTCTCTCCAGTTGACGATATTCTTATATCTGTGGAGCGACCACTTTCCATTAATACACGAGAGCAGATGGTTGCCTCGATAATGTCAAAGAAAATGTCGGCTGGATCCACTCATTTACTAATTGATATTCCTGTTGGTCGGTACGCGAAGGTTCGCAGTCTTGATGACGCCATGCGCCTGCGCAAACTGTTCGAATTTGTAGGCGATAAAGTGGGCTTGCATGTGGAGGTTACAGTCACTGATGGGTCTCAACCCATTGGGCAGGGCATTGGTCCGGTGCTGGAAGCAAGAGATGTTATGGCGGTGTTAGCGTGCAAGCCAAATGCTCCGTTGGATTTACGTGAGAAATCTCTACAGATAGCAGGTGCGCTTTTAGAAACTGATCCCAATTTACGAGGCGGGGCAGGGTACGAGACAGCAAAAGAACTTCTTGAGTCTGGAGCCGCATTATCATCGATGGAACGTATAATTAAATATCAGGGTAAGGTTGATACTCCGTATACTTTGGGGACTTTGACGAAAGATGTTTTGGCGCCTCGTCGAGGGATCGTTAGCGCCATAGATTGTTTCTGCATTAGTCGACTTGCCCGATTGGCAGGGGCGCCGTTCGAAAAAGGCGCTGGAATTGATTTATTCAAAAAAATTGGCGACCCAGTTGAGCAGGGAGAACCTCTCTACCGAATATATGCCAACTTTCAATCGGATTACGCCTTTGCCAGTGAGTTTGCAGCAAAAGACAACGGCTATCACCTGGAGTGATATCGTCTCCGATAGGCAGGGCTTCCAATGGTGTTTTACAGACTCCGCTTCGTATTAAGCCGCTGAGAAAGGAAATTTGGAATGACAATTAAAATTAAATTTTGTGGCGCCGCCGGAACTGTTACGGGTTCATGTTATTGGGTGCGAACAGAAAGTTGTCAATTTTTGATCGATTGTGGTTTGTTTCAAGGAACCAAAACCCTTAAGGCATTGAATTATGATCAGTTTCCATTTTTGCCCTCTGAGATAGATTTCGTACTGCTCACACATGCGCACACCGATCATAGCGCGATGGTTCCAAAACTTATTAACGCAGGTTTTAGGGGGCCGGTATACGCCATACATGCGACTAAAGAGCTGCTGAATTACATGTTGCCAGATAGTGGTTACATTCAAGAAATAGAAGTTTCCAGACTCAATCAACGCAACCAACGGCGCGGAAAACCTCAAGTCAAACCTATTTATACACAGGAAGAGGCTGAATTGGCTCTGAGTCAGATTCAAGGTGTGGATTACGGCAAATGGATTGAGTTAGGTCAAAATGTAGAGGCTCGTTTTTGGAATGCCGGTCATATTCTAGGTTCGGCCTCGATTGAGCTGAAAATCCCAGATAATGGAACGATGCGCAAATTGCTATTCTCAGGGGACATCGGCCCTGACCATAAACTTTTCCATGAAGACCCTACAGCTCCCGCGGGATTTGACTTTGTCATTTGCGAGGCAACCTATGGGGGACGTAATCGACAAGATGTATCCATTCCTGAACGACGGGAAATACTGGCGAATGAGATTAATCAGGCGATGGCCGCAGGGGGAGCTCTTGTTATTCCATCTTTTGCGGTTGAGCGAACACAGGAGCTACTTCTCGACATTTCTTGGCTGTTGCAAAATGAAAAAATACCAGGATCCTTGGTTTTTCTGGACTCCCCTCTGGCAATAAGGATAACGGCTGTATTCGCAAAGTTTGCAGAGGCCTTGCAGAATGTCGGTAAACTTACGGCCCCCTTCAAACATAGTAGCTTCCGCTTTACGGAATCCGTCGACGAGAGTAAGTCAATCGCGGGCTATACTGAGGGTGTTATCATTTTAGCGGCCAGTGGAATGTGTGATGCGGGCCGTATTAGGCATCATTTAAAAAACCACCTGTGGCGCCCCAAATCGACGATTTTGTTGGTGGGATATCAAGCCGAGGGAACCTTGGGTAGTTTGCTTGAAAAGGGCCTAAAAAGCGTGAATATTATGGGAGAAGCTATTCAGGTTAGGGCCAGAATCCGAAAAATTGATATTTATTCAGGTCATGCTGACGGGGAGGGGTTAATGCAATGGATAGACGCACGTTCACCTATTGGGTGTGGTCTATTCTTGACCCATGGAAACAGGGAGGCCCTTAATTCTTTGAGATCTGACCTCTTGAATAATGGATTTGATGAAAATAAACTCTTGATCCCTATGCTGGATGACGATTACGAACTGACAAGTTCGGGCAAGGTTAATAGAATATCAGATATTTCTAAAAGACTTAACGTCGAGCTACTTGATAAGCCAGATTGGCACAATGAACTAGCTCAACTGACATTAGATGTTAGGGCAGTTCTTGAGCAGGCAAGCGGAGATGATCATCGCAAAGATATTTTGGCGAAGCTCAGGAAGTCATTATTAAAAGGGGGAAAGGGGCAAGGACATGTTAGATGACAACAAGGTTCCCAGTTCTTTAACGCTGGACGCATTTTCGCCGCAAGAAATTGCACGGCGAGTTGAAAATGCAGCCATATCCAAGGCAAAAATTGGTTTCGCATCAACCCTTATATTGGCCATTTTGGCGGGAGCATTCATCGCTTTTGGTGGGGCATTTTATACCCTTGTAATAACTGGTAGCGGCTTAGGGTTTGGCCCGACAAGAATGTTAGGGGGCCTAGCCTTTTCTACTGGACTTGTGTTGGTCGTCGTTGGAGGCGCTGAGCTGTTCACCGGAAATAATTTAATTGTTATGGCGTGGGCAGACCGCAAAATTTCACACCTGCAGCTCTTTAGAAATTGGAGCATTGTCTACATAGGGAATTTACTGGGATCGTTAGGTATTGCGTTGCTAGTTGCAATGTCAGGAATTTTGGCGCTGGATGGTGGAAATGTTGCTTTGACTGCTATTGGAATAGCTGAGGCAAAGCTTAATCTATCCATGGGAGAAGCTTTTGTTCGGGGTATCTTATGTAATACTCTGGTTTGTTTGGCAATTTGGTTGTGTTTTTCGGCTCGGTCGGTCGTTAGTAAAATTCTGGCAATTGCCTTCCCAATTACGGCGTTCGTGGCCCTTGGATTTGAGCATTCTATAGCTAATATGTATCTAATCCCCATCGCTTATTTGGCCGGATCTGAAGCTGTCACTTTTAGCGGTTTTATAACCAACATTATTCTTGTCACTGCGGGTAACATAATCGGTGGAAGTGGTTTCGTCGCTATAACTTATTGGATGGTTTACCTCCGCAAAAGCTAGGTCTTGTTGCGGTATTGAGTTGCATCAATGCGCTCCTATAGTAATCAGTTGACTGTAGAAGTTGAAGGCAACCTTTAAAGCAGGAGCAGGAAATGTCCATTAAATCTATACTCGTCCACGTGGACCAGAAAAACTCAAATAATGCCTTGCAGGCGGCGGCATTGTTGGCAGACAAATTTAGTGCTCATGTTAATGGTGTCGGTGTCGAAAGCAGGGTCAATGTTCCCACATATGTCACTGCAGAATTACCGCGTGAACTTCTTCAGTCCTTTGCAATACAACAAGAGGAGAGACTGGAAGAGTCCCAGAAGGCTTTCGAGAAAAAAATGAAAGACATCGGTAAAATAGCCACGGCATCTTGGGAAAGTGGGATCGAAGAAGTTATTCCGTTTATTGGCCGTAGATCCCGTGTAAACGATCTTACTATTATCACTCAAGATAACCCTAGCTTAGCCGGTAGAAAAATTGTCGATGATGTCGTTGTTGCGGCTGCAGGGGCAGTTCTGGTAGTGCCGCATCTTTCAATAGGAAAGACAATTGGTGACGCAGTTACAGTGGCTTGGAACGATAGCCCAGAGTCCGCAAGAGCTGTGCGCGCTGCGCTTCCAATTTTGAAGAAAGCCAAATCTGTTGATGTAATCATCATTTCAAAATCAGAGGAAGATCAGTTTAAAGGATCTGATGTGGCTCGGTATCTATCTGAACATGGCATTGAGATATCATTGAAAATTGTTGCGAATAGCGCAATTGATGTCGCGAATGTGATCCTAAATAATGTATTTGAAAAGGGCCATGATTTAATCGTAATGGGAGCCTTTAGCCATATGAGATTACGGGAAGCTATCTTAGGCGGTACGACACGAGACATATTTGCCAATATGACGGTTCCTGTCGTTTTTTCTCATTAATCGCGGAACCTATATTCGCTCCTGTTGCGCATTACGGTAATCTAGATCCGTTTTTTGAACCTTTGGGGGGATAAAGCTGCGATTACGTCTGCGGGCAGGCAACGGGGACGATCCATGATCATATCTGCGAGCAAATGAGCGCCCATCAATGAGCTAAGAATACCGTAGGAGCCATGGGCGGCGGAAATATAGACATTGTTCTTCCCCGGTGCGAGACCAATGATGGGAAAGCGGTTTCTAGAGGTTGCCCGGACGGATGCACGCTGTTTTACCACTTCTAATCCGACCTCTAGTCCGGGAATTGCTTCCGCCAATTTTCGAATATTTTCCTGATCATCCTGCTTGATAACATTGGAATGATCAAGGGCGGGCTGGAACGTAGCGCCCAGAGTGTGAACTCCATTTTGGGCGGGCATGAGATATCCTTC
>JBALWO010000030.1:29859-44118 GCA_036960775.1 Pseudomonas marincola
GGCAAATATAGGGCACCGTATTTAATATCAACGCCAGCAATATTTGAGGCCTCTTCGGAGGAGACAAGCCGCATGTGATTCGACGCCCAGCCCCAGTTTGTTACGGTTCGATTGAGGCGTTTTTCTTTTTTTTCAGTATCCATGATATGGAGCACACCGCTTGGGCACCAATCGATATCATCGAATGTATTAAAACTACGAAGTGCTAGAGCGTAAGCCGCTGAATAAAAATCAGCGTCCGGCCCGCGCAATGCGGAAAAACGGGGGTTATATAGTCCAGAAAAATTCCCGGAGGCTCCGCTAGCAAGTTCAGAGCCTGCTTCGTAGACGACAGGCTCTTGGCCCAATTGATGGAGCACCCAAGCCAGTGCACATCCAGCTAACCCACCGCCGATAATCGCAATTTTCACGTCTCATCACCTGCGAGGCAGCCGATTATCATTTCGCGTTTACGTCCGAACCCCGCCACTTTTTCAACAGAGAAACCCGCTGCGATGAGGCCTCGTCGCACTTTTCCGGCTGCGGTAAAGGTCGCAAGTCGCGTTCCTTTGCGGCTTAACCGAGCCATGTTTTCCATAACCGTGTCACTCCACATATCTGGGTTTGTGGAAGGTTTAAAGCCATCCAAAAACCACGCATCGACATCAGCAACGAGTTTTGGAATCGCATCGTTGATATCATCGAAAATGAGCGTAAGCGTCACTCGCTCATTTAACACAATACGATGAAATCCGGGAATTTTCGGTGGGTAATGTGTCACTAATTTCTGCAGTCGGCCGCCAAAAAAATCTAGCCAGGGCTGTAAGTACAGTCCTATTTTTTCTGCGTCCAATGGATATTTTTCAAAAGAAATGAAATCAAGTGATTGATGCGGGCCTGTCGTTTCTTCAAATAATTTCCACGCTGACAAAAAATTCAAACCCGTTCCAAAACCCGTCTCGCAAATAACAAAGCGATCGGTTTCCAGCCAAGTTTCAGGTAATTTATTACCGTCCAAAAACACAAATTTGCTTTCCGCTAATCCATCGTCAGCAGAAAAATACAAATCATCAAACTCTATTGATTTTGGCGGGCCTATTGGGTGTAAATCAGACATTTCCAGATCTGTCTTAAAGCACGTGCAGATTTCTTCAAACCTAAATTTGGAAGCACGACCACAGAGAGATAAATATTTCCCCAGCTGAACTATCTAAATAGGGCCCAAATAAATGACGGTCAATCTTATCAACGATTTTCTGGGGAATATTGGTTGGGTCACTTAACCGGGCCCGCACATGACTTCAACGCCACGGGCGAGAGCAACTAATTGCGGTCCAATTTCTTCTCGTAGTTTTTCTTCTGATACAAGGTATGCGGATCCACCGCAGTTGAATGACATGAGATCACCATTGTTGTTATCTTTCACTGGCACACCGACGGCATAGGTTGCCCTTTGCCATTCTCCTGCGGACACACAGAAGCCGTGATCAACATAATCTTTATGAGCGGCCTCGAATCCCTTTTTAATTTTGTCCCAATCGTCCTTGGCGTGCCTTCTGACATTATCAAGAAGGAAGTCTCGTTCAGCCTCTTCCAATCCACAGAGAAAGGCGCGCCCCATGGACGTTGTGGCAATGGGAATGTAGGAGCCAATTTCAAGCACCAACGTACTTGAGACGGAGCCGCGCACCGCCTCCACATATAACATGGTCAATTTTTCTCGAGCACCAAGGGCGACGCTATATCCAGTTTGGCGTGCCATTTCACGCATGGCCGGGCAGGCGCAGAGACGTAGGCGGCTGTTGGCTAAAACGGCGTATCCTAGGGACAAAACGGCTGGAGAAGGCTCGTAACGTCCAATGTCTTCACGGTGGATTAAATAGCCCAGTTGAACAAGTGTGCTGGTCAAGCGCGAAACAGTTGATCTTGGTAAAGCGGTTCTTTTGGCCAATTCATTGTTTCCGACGGCTCCCTCGCCGGGTTTAAAGGCGCGAAGTATCCCAAGTCCACGCGCCAGCGACGTTACGAAATGGCGATCTTTTTCGGGCGATCCTTCTAAATCTTCATTTGTCATTTTTTATCAGTATGTCCAACGCAGCTATTTATAAATTTATCAAAAATTAGATTAAACGTAATAATTTCTTGCGGAATCATATTCCGCTATGCAGAATACCCCCTCAGCAGATTATACAAAAGAAAAAAACATCTGCCTTTTGGGAGGAAATCAATGCGAATGAAAATAGGTTCAATTTCCGTAGCGTCCGCCATCGCTTTCAGCATCACTGGCCTTGCCACTGCTGATGAGGTGAAGCTACCGAGTACAATTGCATGGAGCGCGTACAACACTGGCACGACTGGATATAATCAGTCTGTTGCCATCGGTAAGGCCTTGAAAGATAAATACGGAGTAAGTCTCCGTGTGGTTCCAGGCAAAAATGACATTTCACGTATGGCTCCATTACGTAATAATAAAGTACAGTTCGTTGCCAATGGCGGCGGTACTTATTTTGCATCTGAAGGCATTTTTAACTTTGCCACAAAAGCTTGGGGCCCACAAAAGCTCCGTATTTTGATGACAGCGACCTCTGATGCTAATATCAGTCTTGGAACAGCTGCTGATGCAAACATCAAAACAATGAAAGACCTTAAAGGCAAACGTGTCGGCATTGTTCGTGGCTCGCCTGCCTTGACTATTGGTGCAGAAGCGGCGCTCGCTTTTGCCGGATACACTTTTGATGACGTAGAAGTCATTGAATTTGGTGGATACGGCGCGATGTGGAAGGGAATGGTCAGTGGTCAAGTTGACGCTGCGATTGCCTCTACTGTTTCAGGGCCGACTAAGAAACTTCAAGCGTCTCCACGTGGCATCTTCTGGCCAGATTGGCCTCATTCAGATACCGCTGGTTGGGACCGTGTTAAAAAAGTAGCTCCATATTTCGTGCGCCATACAGCTACGTTAGGATCTGGCTTGTCGAAGGAAACTCCGCAAGAAGCCGGCGCGTATCCTTATCCAATTCTGGTTACCCGCGACGATCAGGAGCCGGCCCTCGTTTATTCCATGACGAAAGCCATTCACACACAGTATGACAATTATAAAGATGCGCTTCCTGCAATGCCAGGTTGGGCTCTTGATAGACAGACGTTTAAATGGGCGGTTCCGTACCATGAAGCAGCTGTTAAATACTGGAAAGAAGTTGGTGTATGGACTGCCGATATGGATACCCATAATAACGGCCTGATCGATCGCCAAGACACACTCGCTGCAGCCTGGGCAACCATGGCTGCAATGGACCTGTCTGACGATGACTTTAAGGCTAAATGGATGGAAGTTCGTGCTGCCGCTCTTAAGTCGAAGGGCATGAATCCCTAATGGACGTACGCGATAATGAAATAGAAACGGAGGCGGCTTCCCAAGAGGGGGGCCGCCATCGTTCCCTTAGTGCCGGTTGGCGTTTGCTTTTGATGACGGCAACAGTCGTTGTCACATTACTCGCCGTTAATCAGCTGTTTAATATAGGCTTTTTCGTCGGACATATTTGGTTAGATAATAAATACCAATATGCATTGTTCGGTTTACTTGTGCCTCTGAGTTTTCTAATTTTTCCAGCGTCAAGCGCTGCGAATAAAGAGAAAGTTCCTTGGTACGATATTCTGGCAGCCTCAACTATGTTCGGCCTTCTTGTGTATTTCTTCCTAAGTGCCGAAAAAATCCTTGATAGCGGCTGGGAAATGGGTGCACCGACACATATTGTGGTCCTTGGTTTTCTCCTGTGGGTTTTGGTTCTTGAAGCAACGCGCCGTGCCGGTGGAACAGCACTTTTTGTGATTGTCTCTTTAATCTCGCTTTATCCACTATATGCAGATGTCATGCCGGGCCCAATTTCAGGGCTATCCAGTTCAGTGGCAGATACATTGGCCTACCACACCCTTAGCGCTGAAAGCATGTTGGGTATTCCCATGCAAGCCTTGGCTAACTTGGTCATTGGCTTTTTGATCTTTGGTGTCGCGTTGACACAAACTGGTGGCGGTGCCTTTTTCATCAATTTGGCCTTTGCACTATTGGGTCATGTTAGAGGCGGACCTGCCAAAGTTGCCATTTTTTCCTCAGGTTTGATGGGATCGATGAGCGGAAGTGTTGTCTCTAACGTGATTACGACGGGTGTAATGACAATTCCAGCCATGCGTAAGACAGGTTTTAGCCGATCTTATGCCGCCGGAGTGGAAGCTTGTGCGTCAACAGGTGGTGTTCTTATGCCGCCGATCATGGGGTCTACAGCCTTTATCATGGCCGTTTTCCTTGATGTGCCTTATATCACCATTGCAGTAGCAGCAATTATTCCATCTGTTCTATATTATCTGGCCTTATTCATTCAAATCGATGCATTTGCCGCTAGAAATGAAATGCCGGGAATTCCAAAAGAGAAACTACCAAGTCTCAAAAAGACTCTCCTGGAAGGATGGCATTTTATTGCAGTCTTCGTTCTGCTGATTGTAATGCTGATTTATCTTAAGCAAGAAGTTCTAGCGCCGTTTTACGCCACGGTACTTCTTTTGGCGATAAACCAGCTTTTCCCGCACACGCGTTGGAAAATGAAAGACTTGTATGCGTTCATTGAAGCAACCGGAAAATTGCTTTCAGAAATTGCATCTATTCTCGTGGGCGTCGGATTGATTGTTGGTGCTTTGTCCATAACTGGAATGGCTGGAACGCTGGTAAATGATCTGATCTTTATTGCCGGTGGCGATATCCTTGTTCTTCTTGTCATGGGTGCGATTACCAGTTTCATTATGGGAATTGGCATGACAGTTACGGCAGCCTATATTTTCTTGGCTATCGTTCTCGCACCCGCCCTCATACAGGGGGGCTTGAATCCAATGTCAGTCCATCTGTTTATTCTCTACTGGGGCATGGTGTCCTTTATCACTCCTCCCGTTGCTCTTGGTGCTTTTGCCGCAGCTTCTATTGCTGGTGCAAGCCCCATGAAAACAGGATTTCAAGCGATGCGTCTTGGATCAATTATCTATTTTGTTCCATTTTTCTTTGTTTTGGACCCTGCGCTCATATTGCAAGGCGAGTTATCGCGAACTCTTCTTTTGTTCGTCTGCGCCGTGGGAGGCGTAATTCTGATCGCCAGCTCTCTTCAAGGATATTTGATGGGAGTGGGTAATTTGCATCGGAATCCTGTTCTAGGGTGGCCTATTCGTGGGTTTATCTTGTTTGGTGGACTTTGCCTTGCAACACCAGGCGGAAGTGACATAATTCCATTTAGCGATCTCCAACTCGCTACAGCAGCACTTATATTTGCTGGATCAGCGTCTCTTTGCGCTTTTCTTATGGAACGCCGCTACCAAAGGCAGCTCGCTGCCTAACTAACAGCTTTCTTCGGCGGAAGTTTGTTCCGGTGAAAGTATATAACCGCCGCCAGTGATCCGGTCACTGGTGGCGGTTTTTTTATGACTTGTTTGGTTGAGCTCGAGTTTCCACTTCCGAGGCTTTTTAAGCTAACAAGTTAAATTCAAGCGGTCATGCCACGCTGCGATACTTTCGTCTGGGTATTCCTCGAATTTTTTATCGTTTTCTGAAGAGCGAACATGAACCCATGTGGGCTTGGAGCCCACCATCAAATGCGTATGTTCAGGTGGCGTTGGCAGCTTGGTATCAATCGCTGCAGCATGTGGATGAACCAGTTCAGGCCATCTTGGGTCCCAACCCCAAAGGTGAGAGCCGCATGTTTTGCAAAAACTCCGCTGCATAGGACTTTCAGTTATTTTCTTGGTTTTTTCATCGATCAGTCTCGCATGATAGATCGACAGGTTTTCTTTGCCTTGAACTTTCAAAGAGGAAAAATCACCTGACAAATTTATTGCGGATCCACCACTGCCCGCCGTCTTACGGCAAATCGAGCAGTAACAAATGTTGAAAGGATAGGGGTGTTTTGATTCCAAAGAAAATATTACAGACTGGCAATGACACGAACCATCAAGTTTCATTTTTATGTCCTCAAACTAATGCGGGATAACATCGTACTAGGTCTAATACGGCACTGTCCCCTAATTTCTTATGGGCCGCAGCTTCTTGATTGCTTTTCGACAGGCATTTGCATTTTCTGGTAGAAGGGTGACCAGTTTAGAGGCGTGCTAAATACCATGCGAGTCGGCGGGGAAACGATGCCGCTGCAAATGTAGTTTTTCTACTCAGTTGAATTTTCTAAAGTTTGGTATACAAGTAAGGCAGAAAATACTCTTAAACTTAGTAACCAACATACAGCGGAGAAGGTAGAAAAATGGGATCAGGAGGCAACCGACCAAACAATGCCGATGACAAAATGATAGCGGCTATGGCGCGCGGTGATGACAGTGATTTTAAAGATCGCAGCCCAACTAAAAACGCAAATAAGAAACTAATTAAGGCAAAAGACGCAATCGCAGGAAAATCACAGGAAAAAACTGAGAGATTGAAAGCGTTGAGATTAGCTGCTGAAAAAGAAGCGAAGGCAAAGTGACTATTAATGAGCTGTTTATGGGCTAATGGCTCGAATATAGTTCAGAAGATCTTTTATCTGGTCAGGACTCAATTGAAATTCGGGCATAGCTTTATGTCCAACTGAAATTCCTTCGGCAAGACTCTCTTCAAGATATTCCAGCGGCCACCGTGATGCGAGCTCTCGAAAAGGTGGTGCCGGCTGGAAAGGGCTGACACCTTGGCTGGCAACGTTGTGGCAACGCGCACAATATTGATCAACGATTGCCCGCCCATTGGAGATATCTCCCCGAAGGGCGTCTTGTGCCAATACCGGATCAGTTAGCTGGGTCAGAAATAGCCCTAGCAGCAAAAGACTAGAAAATTTGATCATGCTTTATTATTCCCCCTGTGCAACTTTCCATGCGGCATAGCCACCTGCGAGTGAAAGCACATCATCGTATCCCATTTCGAGAAGGGTTTTTGCCGCCAGCGCCGATCTGCCACCTGTTCCGCAATAAAGAACAAGCCTATGATCAGGTTTCATCGCGGGATTATAAGCAGGACTTTCAGGATCCGCGTGAAATTCGAGAAGTCCACGCGAGGCATGGACTGATCCCGGAATACCGCCATCAGAATCGCGCTCTACAGCTTCCCGAACGTCAACAAGGGTTACCGCAGGGTCATCAAGAAGATATGGCAAATCCTGCACTGAAACCGTTTCAATAACAGCATTCGCTTCCGCAAGCATTTTTTGGAAGCCATGACGGAGAATTTGTTTTTGCATTTCTGGATCTACCTTTTAAAAATGCTACTGCGAAAAATTTCTCAATAATTCAAGCAAGTTGAACCGCAAAGCTTTGATCAGCCTACTTATTATAAACTTGATACTATTCATCCTATAGAAGACAGCATTGATTGGTGTCAAATCGGGGTGTTTGTTTAATTTTATATGTGAAAGATTGCATGTTCTGGCGGTGTGTGAATTACACGGATCTACTCTCAAAGAGTTAGCATTCTATGGTGACACAGATTAAAACTATCACGGAACAACTGAATAAATAATTATAAACAGGAGTTAAAATGTTTAGTCACGTTATGGTAGGGGCGAATGATGTTGAAAAAGCAAAGGTCTTTTACGACGCGATCCTCGGAGAATTAGGGCATAAGCCAGGCATCATTGACGCACATGGCCGGTGTTTTTACTACACAAAAACGGGCGTGTTCTCGATCAGTAAACCGATCGATGGAGAGCCAGCCTGTAATGGCAACGGCAGCACCATTGGTTTCGCGGCATCAACGACTGAGCTGGCGGACAAGTGGCATGCGGCAGGCGTGGCCAATGGTGGTATTACATGTGAGGACCCTCCTGGAGTCCGTAAAGGTAATAATGGCGATCTGTACCTTGCTTATCTGCGGGATCCGTCGGGCAATAAGATTTGCGCCCTTCATCGCGTAGGATAAATCCCACAATTGACCTGCACCGTTTTCCGGCTTCAATGGTTTTTGACGAAAAACGGTGCAGCGAAGGTTTAGTTTATTTATAAAAACAAGGCGCGTTATGACCAAATCGGCACCAATTTATGTAATTGACCGTAAAACCGGGGTGGAGTTTGAAGAGACCATTTTAGGAGAGAAATGGATCCGGTGGGCGTATCAAAATTCTGAATCCCATTTTCTTGAACGTGTTTTATTTCGGTCGAGTTTTGTCAGTAAATTGATGGGCGCATGGTATAGTTCCTCCTTTTCCAAAAGCAAAATTGCCCCAACAATTGCAGAACTTGAAGTCGACGAAAGTGAATTTGCGGATCCAACGGAAAGTTATGCATCCTTCAACGACTTTTTTATTCGTCGCCTGAAAGAAGAAGCGCGACCATTCAGCACTAAAAAAGCAGATATCGTGTCCCCTGCCGATGGGCGCACGCTAGTCTTTCCAAAACTCGACGAAAATACTTTTATTCCCGTTAAAGGGTTTCCGTTTTCAATAAAAACAATGCTGCCAGATATTTATGAACGGTTTACCAATGGGGCGCTTGCCATTATTCGCCTGTGCCCTGCTGATTATCACCGGTACCATTTTCCCTGTGCAGGCACCATTACTGAGAGCGTTGACATTCAAGGTGCGCTGCATTCCGTCAACCCCATCGCGCTGGGCAGTGGTCCTGATGTTTTCGGCGAAAACAAACGGACATATACACTTTTGGACACGCTAGACGCCGGTACCATGTGCTTTATTGAAGTTGGCGCCTTTGGTGTCGGTAGTATCGTTAATACCCGCACAAGCGGCAGCGTCCAAAAAATGGATGAAAAAGGTTTTTTTAAATTTGGCGGATCAACCGTTGTCGTCGTGTTTGAGCAAGGACAAATTCAGTTTAGCGAAGATCTCGTCAAAAATAGTGCGGCGGGCCGAGAAACCTTACTAAAGGTGGGGGAGCCTTTGGCAACTGTTCTCTCGTAACTGAAACTACCTCAATTTTACCGCCCAGCATCGAGCCATCAAAAGTCGACGTCTTGGCCCATACCAGCAGCATCAGCCTTTTTTAACACGTGATGGGCAGCAGCAAGATCTTGGGCTGCGATCCCTAATGACCGATAAAGTGTTATTTGAGCGTTATCTGTTCGGCCCGGAATTTCCCCTGAAATAACCTGGCCAATTTCACCTTTTATATCAGTCTTGGATAAAGTGCCTGCGTTGATCATATGGACGATTTCACCGGCCTGTGCCTCAGCCGACTTTAGGTAGTCGACCCAAACTGATGATCGCAGCACAGCTTCATCGTCTATTTCGCGCATAGACGGAATGGACGAGCCCACAACGTTCAAATGAGTGCCAGTACGTAACCATTGACCGCTCAATATCGGGGTGGGTGACGCTGTTACTGTGCAGATGATATCGGCATTTTGGACGGCGGTTTTTACATCTGCTCCGGAAGTTATTTCCAACGCAGGGTATTTGATCGCAGCACGGGCTGCGAAGTCGCCGGCTTTATGGGCAGAACGGCCAGCCACATGCAGCCGCTGTATGTCTCGAACGGCACATATGGCGTCCAGATGAAATTCTGCCTGTTCTCCGTATCCCACTATGGCTAGTGAACTTGCGTTTTCACGGGAGAGGGTTTTGGTCGCCGCGCCACTGGCCGCAGCAGTTCTGATGGCTGTAAGAAGCCCCGCATCCATCATTGCAATAGCACTGCCCGTTTCGCTTTCGAACAGGACAATTGCCCCGGAGTGTGAAGATAATCCCAATGCTGGATTTCCTGGGAATAGGCTGACAAGTTTAATGCCGAAACAGGAAGGGTCAGAAATCGCCCCGGGCATTATTCCCATTTTGTTGTCTCCCCCCACAGAGATAGCATTCCGCAGGGGCAATGTTTCGGTGCCGTTGGACACATTGACCATGGTAGCGGCGACAACATCTATGGCCTCTGTCATTGGGAGAAGGTGTCTGACATCTTGACTGCTTAGGATTTTCATTGCTCAGACAGGCTCCCGTCTTTCCACGTAGGTCCCGTCACCTGCAGTCCCAAGGATTTCTCCAATAAGGAGGTGTAAAGTTCAGGGCGGACGACATAGGGAAAATGCCCGCCCCATAAAAACCGAAACGCAGAGGAAGGATTTAACCGTTCGCGAACAGCATTTTTAATTTCAAGCGGGATCAACGGATCATCAGTTGTCTCGATTGTGATCACTTCAGATTGATTTTGTGGTAATTCAGGTCCTGTTTTTAAGGCGTTAAGCCGTGCCCGTAATTCGCCTTCCAAAATTCGACCATCGGATTCTTGCAACAATAATTCAACCAAATCGCTTTGATCAGGATGGACCTTGGCCCATGCTTTCAATCCGTTGCCAAATCCCGCGCGAAGGTCATCAATAGGAGCCGTTTCTAATTCCATTGAATAGGGAGGGCGTTGATCTAACCCTTTCACAGAATGCAGGGTGTTAGCGGCAAACAGTTTCACAATTTTTGCGGGGTACGTCCCCGCAAAATACTGTGCCAAATAGCCACCAAGCGACGAGCCGAGTACGCTTGCCCTATCAATATGTAACTGGTCAAATAATTCAGCTAAGTCGGCAGCCCAATCTTTGATCCCACCACTATCAGGGTAGCTGACTGCGACAATGTGCATGCGATCTGACAAAGCCTCAATCTGGTGCCAGAATATGTCTCCACGGCCAAGGGTGCCTGGGATTAATAACAATACGGGCCCTGCACCTACATCAAGGACACCCCAATTGCGACCGTTCAAGATAACTCGTGTTTCGGGGTTTGCGGCCGCAAAGCGATCACGATCGTTGATTAATGGATTGGCCATGTAAAAGGGTCCTTGGTTGGCTGCCCACAGATAGGCGCGAGGCGTGTATAGGGGATCTTAGCAAAATTCGGAGTGATTGCGCTAGAGCGTGTCTAGTAATCAAAAAATAAAAATGAGCCCTGTTGAATGAATGTCAATTGGTAGCTTTCTTAAAAAATACATATATTATTATTGTCCAATGTTACTTAAGTGGAGGTAGTTAGCCCTTGACGTTTACAGGTTTTGGACTGGATATGGAGCGAGTTTTAGAAGCCGCCACAGATAGTATTCTAGTTACATCTAACGATCTTGGCGAACCGGGGCCGACGATTGTTTATGCAAACCCCGCATTTACTGAAATGACTGGTTGGGGCGTTGAAGAGGTAATTGGTAAGGCACCACGAATACTTCAGGGGGAAAAGACGGATAAAGCAATTTTTCACAGCATGCGGCATATGCTTGAAACTGCAGGACGTTGGGAAGGGCAAACCATAAATTATAGGAAAGATGGATCTGAATTTGTAATGGAATGGTCTATTAGCCCATTGCTAAATGAAAATGGATCCCCCGATTTTTATGTGGCTGTACAACGTGATGTAACTGTTCGGGTTGAGACTGAGCGGCAGCTTCTGTTTGCAAGAGAAGCTGCAAAAGAGGCTGAGCGTAAGAAGCAGAATCTTTCTAGATATTTTTCTCCAAGAAAAGTTCATATTCTGGCAGAACGTGATCAACCATTGGGGCCGGTACGGCGTCAAAATGTAGCTGTTTTATTCATAGACATTATTGGATTTACAGCAATGAGTGAAGCGATGTTGCCCGAGCGCGTGGTGGCGTTGTTGAGATCATTTTATAAACGGATGGCAGACGTAATTTTCCAGAACGAAGGATCCATTGAACATTTTGGTGGAGATTCACTGTTAGCCGTTTTCGGTGTTCCCGATGAAGGACCGTATGACGCGAGCAACGCGGTTTCCTGTGCCTTGGAGATGAAGCAGGTTATGAAAGACTGGAACGCAAAAAGAATTGATGCCGGGAGAGATAAAGTCGAAGTCGGTATTTCCGCCCATTTTGGAGATGTCGTTCTCGGCGATATTGGGACTGAACAGTCCATGAGTTTCACTCTCATTGGTGATACGGTGAATTTAACAAGTCGAATTCAGAGTTTATGCCGCAGTTTGGAATTTGATATCATACTGACACAGGAATTGATCGACCGCGCAGCATCCGAAAATGACCCAAGAAAAGAGTTGCTACTCAAATTTACGGATGCCGGTGTTCACCCTATTCGAGGGCGAGAAAAAACCGTGAAAATCGTATCTTTTTGAAAAATGGACTAATTGTGGAAAATTCATTGTCAGAAGTTTGTGTCGGAAAAACTATTATTGTTAATGACACTATGCAAAAAAATTACAGCTACATATTGAGTGCCAGAATGGGTGACGTTCACTCGCCCGAATTTAACCCTCACTTTTCACCGCAGAAAATGCTGTCCTTAGGGGTGTTCGAAGGAAAATATTGCAACGACTGCACCGAAGAGTTTCCGTCTGAATGGTATCAAAATGCTAAGATCGGGAACGATGCTAACCCAGCACATAATTGTTTCGGGATAAAATCTCGTCAACCTCTTCGTGATTGGAAATTGAAGGGGTGGATTTATGGTCCAGATCCTAGAGGCTGGTTTCAATGGTATTGTCGCTACTATTTAGGGCGGCGGTTGCATGAGATCGACGACATACAGAAAGGCAGATGGCGGGCTTTTAAAAGGCACTCGGGGCAAGTCCGAAAAAATTGCGAGAGTGGTGATGTTCATTGTCGTCCGCGTCAAAGACAGGCCCTTCTTCAATGGTCGCACGATGCATTCATATAGTGATTTTGGCTTAAAAATTTGCTGGTGAACTGAGGTGGAAGTAGATCGATGCCCCTCCAACGAGTGCAACCAAGGTTATAAATAGCTCAGAAGGATCATCTGTAGCTGCTCGTTCGTTATTTCCCCATATGTTTTTTCAAGAAATGTTGGACCTTTACTATTGAGTCTTCGTGAGCTGCCAAATCATAATGATTAGTTGAGAAATATATTGGAGGGGAAGCCTTCTTGCTCGCTGTCACTATGTCTTTACTGTAATTCGGATTGTCAAAGAAATGAGTGGCACCGAGATATACAGTGAGGGAAATATCATTCTCATATTTTGGAGCTTCGTTGAGGGCTGCTTCGCAACTTCCAAACGACATTAGGTCATCCTTGTCTCCGGCGAATACGAGAAAAGGGACCTGTAATGCCATATCAGAAATACAGTTGGGATAAAAAGCGATGCCAGATTTGAATGTTCCCTCGGCAGATTTGTTTTCGCCCGTTTTTCCCAAAATTGAAAACAAACGGCTCGCTCCCATTGAAAATCCAAGTAGACCAATTTCACGATCGTTTACAAAATCTAGAGATTTTAAATAGCGGGCTCCGTTCATTGCATCTGCGGGCATGCCGACTGAAGGAGTATCTGTAGCGTCTGTGCCCCCTCTTGATCTAAAGCTATCTATGACAAGTGCAACGTATCCCCAATCGGCTATGAGTTTCGCCCAGTTTAGGTGTGAGGGCTGTAAGCCGTCGGCGCTGACTAAAATTATCACTGCAGGGCGAGGGGTATTGGTCGTGGGACGAAATAAATGCCCGATCAATTGGATACCAGGCTTGGGTGTTAAGGTTATTCCGTTCGCCTTTGCCTTCTTGAGCTTAAACGGTGAAATAGGCGTCGACGCAGATGGAAAAGATATAATTTCTTGGGCTTGAAGCAATTTAATCTCAGGCGCTAAAACCCCCATAAGAGACATTACCGCTAACCCAATGAATGACCTTTTAATTATTCCAACGCTTGGATTTTTCCAAATTTTCACAATATCGCTCCCAACAATATTAGATTTTAGAACACAAGGCTATTTCACACTGAAATAGTGCCCTAGGTCAACTTAATGGTCATCAAAAATGCCAGTTGGTTTGTTGTCGATGCTCAATGAATTTTTCCGGCGCCAGTAATTTTTAACACCTTCTGGCCCCATGTCTTCATAATAGGGAACAAGTTCCTCTTCCGCGCGGCTTTTAACAAAACTCATCTGCGGAACACCTGTACCGCAAGAGGTTTGCACCATGTCGATGGTCAAATCAAAAATTTGCCTGCTCCCAGCGAGTTCTGGAAACTCAGCCAGTGTCGGCGTCCAGAGAGAGTCCCGCGGATGGATTGTTTTAGCTTGGCCATAAACACGGATAATTTGTGCGTCGCCATCGAACGCACAAAACATAAGCGTCATACGATTTGTATCGGCCAAATGTGCAGCTGTCTCGTTGCCGCTTCCTGTCAAGTTAAGCCAGACAATCCGATTGCCGTTGACCACTTTGAGGGTATTCATTCCTTTTGGGGACACGTTGACGCGGCCATCAGACGCCGCCGTTGCGACGAAGAATAAGGGTTGGGCTTCGATAAAATGTCTCTGGCTTTCGCTCAGTTTATTAGATTTTCCCATTCGCTTATTCCTTTTATT
>JBALWO010000031.1:0-43635 GCA_036960775.1 Pseudomonas marincola
TCGGCAAGGGGGATGTATTTTAACGCTGTGAAAAAGCAGACGGTCGCGCCTAACAAAAGCATAGAGCGGAAAATTTGTAGTTTGGGTTTTACTGTCCGAACCAGATCCATTTTTAGTTTGGGGGCGAGCAATAATGTCATAAGTAGCATGTGGAAAAAGTAGCGCGCCCAAACCACTTGCAATGGCTCATAAGTCGTATTTGCGTATTTTACGATGGCATCCATGGTGACAAACATGAGGATCGCAATGCAGTACAAGATGATGCCCTTGTATGATTGCGGGATGAGTTTTTCCATCGTTGTTGATGACATTTATTTTCCAATTGCTTGCTGCTATTTAAATTTATTTTTATTGCGCAGCTTTAAAAACGATCAACGTTATAGGCTGCGATGTCAAGTTTTGTTGCATCTCCATCAATATGCGCTGCCAATAATTGTGCGGAGCCACAGGACAAAGTCCACCCGAGGGGACCATGTCCGGTATTAAGGTAAAAGTTATCCAGTTTGGTGCCGCCAATAATAGGAACACTGTCGACACTCATGGGGCGTAATCCGCACCAGCGGGTCGCTTTTTCTGGATCACCAACATTTGGAAATAATGCCATTACGGTATCCAGCACCATATTCTCACGATCCTTATTTGGAGCCGTTGAATAGCCGTTAATCTCAGCGGTTCCTGCGGCACGAAGTGTGTTTCCAAGGCGGGAAATAACCACATGGTTTGTCTCGTCAGTAATGCTGGTAAGCGGGGCTTTGTTGTCTCCCTCAATGGGGATACTAACTGAATACCCCTTTACCGGATATACGGGCAGTTTTATGTTAAGTTTTGAAGTGAGTTTTTCACTGTAACTACCTGTACATAAAACAAATTTATCGAAACTATGCAGTTCTCCATTTACCAAAATAGATTGAACGCTAGATGCAGTATTTTCAAACCCGTCAACCGCTGAATTATACTCGAATTTCACACCCATTTTTCGAGCAGCCGCTTCTAATTCAACGGCAAACTTGTGAGCGTCACCACTCTCATCAATGGGAGAATATGTGCCTCCAGTAAACGCGGAATTTGAATGCTCTAACGCCGGTTCAATCTCAATAACTTCTGCACGGGTGAGCATGCGTTGCTTTACACCGTTTTCATTTAACCAGTTTGCCAACTCAGCAGTTTGTTGTGCTTCTTTTGGGCCGGTGAAAAGTTTCAAAATACCGCGTTGTTGGCGATCAAATTCAATGGTTTCGGTTTGTAATAATTCCTCCAAACAGGATTTACTATGAAGTGCCAGTTTCAGAATTTTCTCAGAGTTTTTATAAAATGCAGAGGGACGTGCGTTCGATAAAAAACGTAGGGACCACGCCCACATTTTTGGATCAGCCTGTAATTTAAAAACAAGGGGAGCGTCTTTTTTGCCGATCCATTTAAGCAATTTCATTGGTAAATCGGGGCTGGACCATGGAAATGGCTGGCTGACTGAAATCTGACCACCATTGGCAAATGTTGTCTCTTCTGCAGGCAGCGGTTGGCGATCATAAACGGTTACATCAAACCCGCGTTTCGCGAGATAATAGGCTGTTGTTACGCCGGTAACGCCTGCGCCAAGTACGGCAACTTTCACGGTCTAATTTCCTGTTTCAACACTAGTTTGGGCAAACATACCGAAAATGGAGCAAATCTCACAATAAAAAGAAATGTTTCTGTATCTATCTGTTTTAATTTCGCTCAAAATCTTTTAGAATTATCAGATGACTGAACCATTATTATACGAACAGAATGAGGGAATTGTAACCCTCACGATCAACCGTCCAGAGGAGCGTAATGCCCTTTCAGACGGTCTCATCTTCGATGCGTTTATAAACGCAGCGAACCGCATTAATCTAGATAACAGTGTCCGCTGCGTCATTTTGACGGGTAAGGGACGTGCATTTTCTGCTGGCGGCAACGTCAAGCATATGCGCGACCGTGAAGGGCTGTTCGCCGGAACGCCTACAGAGCTTCGGGAATCATATCGCCGCGGTATTCAGAAAATCCCGTTGGCTTTCTACAATCTAGAAGTCCCAACTATTGCAGCTGTTAACGGCCCAGCGGTCGGTGCAGGCTGTGATTTGGCATGTATGTGCGATATCCGTATTGCAGGAGCGTCGGCCAAATTTGCAGAAAGCTTCGTGAAACTGGGTATTATTCCAGGCGACGGCGGTGCGTGGTTCCTACCACGGACGATTGGTCGAAGCCGCGCGGCTGAACTCACCTTTACCGGTGAGATGATTGATGCTGAAACTGCCCTTGAATGGGGACTGGTGTCCAAAGTTGTTGCTGATGATGAGCTGATGAATGCGGCAAATGATCTTGCTGGTCGGATTGCCAAAAATCCACCTCATGCCTTGCGGCTTTCTAAAAAATTGATGAGAGAAGGCGAACATACTCGTCTCGACAGCCTGCTTGAAATGTCAGCAAGTTTTCAAGCGCTTAGTCATCATACTGAAGATCATATGGAAGCGATCGATGCGTTTTTCGAGAAACGTGACGGCGATTTCAAAGGTAAATAAAAATGACGCCAGCGGGGATATATGTCTCGCTGGTGGTTTCTTATTTATTCCAGTTTCTGAACAGCTTTATAATTTCTGAGCCGGAGCGCGGATCATAACGATACCCGAATTTGAGGAGTATCTTTTTGGTGTTGGGTTCGATCGCCAACATTTGTCCTGCGTATCCAAGTCCGTAAAATCCGGGCGCCAGCCACGTTTTCGTCCACCATTGATAGCCATAACCCGTAAATGAGCTGGTTTTACTCTTTGGAATAGCAATCTGGGTTGTGGTGGCCTCTTTTAGGTATTTCCCAAAACAGTCGTTCTTTTCCCGTGCTTCAAGTATCCAGATGGCAAGCCGTCCCCAATCTCGCAGGCTGATTTGAAAACCGGCATTTGCCATAGTGGATCCATCGCGGTCCGTTTCCCAATGACCATCACGTTCTGCACCGATTTTAGACCAAATATTTTTGTCATAATAGGTGGCAAGGGTATTTCCAGAAAGACGCTCAATAACCTTACTAAGTGACAGCGTGTCATTGGATTTATAGCTGAATATCTCACCCGGTGCGTTTGAGTTTTTTCCAACCACTTGTTCCCACCATTTTCCCCATAAAATCTCAGAGACGCTGGCTTGGCCAAGTCTGATGGGCCACGTATGTCCCTTAAAGGGTTTGCTGTTGCGGGAGTTATACCCAACACCATTTTTGTATTTGGGCTGTCCGCTGCTAACAGATTTATAGGCGCCGGAACTCATAGTGAGAAGTTGCCTGATCGTTGCGTGTCCCAAATTGCTGCTCATTAACTCAGGAACGATACTGCCTGCCGTTATATCCAGACTTGGTAATAACCCGTTGCAAAGAGCCTTGCCGACTGCAAGGCTGGTCATGCTTTTACCGATACTCATGCTGTAAAATTCAGAATTTTTGTTACCTTTTCCCTGGTAAGACTCATAAAGAATTTTACCATCTTCGATCAGCAAAATTGCAGTTGTCGCGTCAAATCGATCGAAATATGCATCCGCAGCCTTAATGGCCTTCGCATTTTTGGGTAAAGCAGAAATTGAGGGGCTGACCGATGAAAGCGGGCGCGGGGTGCTGTCAGATTTAAATGTATGCGGTGTCGTGATACCGATTTCTATATATCCACCGACATTATGGCGTTCCGCCATTCTCTTTCCAGCGTTAGCGATCACAGGCTGCAATAGAAAAATCGATAGAAAAGTTGTTTGTATAATTTTTTTCATTTTCAATCTCTTGCTTTGACCTCATAAAGGTACAAGATTTAAAGGCGAACATATACACTCGACATCTAGTTTTTTTGCAGGAGAGGCATTTGCGTAAAAGTTTTCGACTTCTTATCCTGCCAATAATTCTAATGACGGCTGCGTGCGCTCCTATGGTTCAACGTGTGGGAGAGGACATTCGGTCGGAAAATCTAACCGATACAGTTTTTGAAGCCGCTGACGGTAATAACCTTCCGGTGCAGGTTTGGTCAGCCGAAGAAGATGAAAAGGCCGTTATTATCGCTGTGCATGGCTTTAACGACTACCGCAATGGGTTTTCGTTTCCTGCGAGCTGGTGGATGCAGAACGGAATTACAACTTATGCATTTGATCAACGCGGATTTGGGGCAACCGATCATCGTGGGATTTGGGCCGGATCGAACGTTATGATCGACGATCTTGCAGGAATTACACGTTTAGTGCGGCAAAAACACCCGAATAAGCCTGTATACCTGTTGGGCGAAAGCATGGGCGGTGCCGTAGTCATGTCATCTGTTGCAAGTTCAGATTTTCCAAAGGTAGATGGTGTTATCTTGTCTGCGCCAGCCGTTTGGGGCTGGCAGTCTTTAAATTTATTCTATCGCACTGTGTTGTGGGGCGGTGCACATCTATTCCCGAACATGACAGCGACGGGAAGCGGCCTTGGTATTTTGGCGTCTGACAATATTTCAATGCTGCGAAACTTGGGACGAGATCCATTATTTATAAAAGAGACGCGCATTGATGCAGTCTATGGTCTCGTCGGGTTGATGGACCGTGCCTATAGCTCGGCGGAGAAGTTAGATCTACCGTTGCTGATTTTATATGGCGCTAACGATGAAGTCATTCCCAAAAAACCAGTGGAAAATGTCGTAACCCGATTACCGGAGAGCGCAGATATAGTGCTTTACGAAAAAGGGTGGCATCTTCTGCTTCGAGATTTGCAGGCACCTGTTGTTTGGAACGATATCAAGCAATGGATCGAAAATCGCGAGATACCGTCTGGAAATCAAGTGGATGAACTGCCCTTATTTAAGCAACACTAACCTTTTTGATGGCATCGATTAATTCATCGAAATGATCAATGACATGGTTTGCACCAAGCTCACGGGGCGGAATATGGGTATAACCAAAGCTAACCGCGATACTTTTAAGGCCAGCGCCAGTTGCGGCATCAATGTCGTTGCAACTATCACCGATCATTAGGGCGGGAATGCTGTCATCTTCAAATAATTCAAGTGTTTTGAGAATATGACCGGGATTGGGTTTGCGAATTTCGAAGCTGTCGCCGCCCGTAATAATTGGCAAAAGCCGGATAAGATCGAAATCTTCGGCAATTTGTTTCGCCAATTTATAGGGCTTGTTGGTGCAAATGCCCATTTGGAACCCTTGCGCCTGAAGTTCTTCAAGCGCCTTGATCATGCCCGGAAACGCGACACTATGATCGGATAAATGATCTGCGTAATAATCTAAGAAAAGATCAAAAAGACGATCAAGTTCCGCCTCGGATGTCATGCCACCTGTTGCCTCGAGGCCTTTTTCAAGAAGTACGCGTGCGCCTTGTCCGACCATATGTTTGACACTTTGTAGTGAAACTGTCGGTCTGCCCAAAGATGTTAGGCAAAAATTTAAGGCGCCGTGAAGGTCTGGCGCCGTATCTAGGAGAGTGCCGTCGAGGTCGAATAATAAACGCATTGGTATCATAATGAAAAATCCGGTAACACAGTGTGATTTGGCTGCAACCTACCCTTAGTGTAGAAGTGCGTTCAACCTAAAATGTAATTAACTGAAAATTTAACGATTAGATGAGTGTCTGAATGACCGCAATCGCAACTGTAATCTTGGCCGCTGGCGCGGGTAGCCGTATGAAATCAAGCAAACCCAAAGTGCTGCATGAAATTGCGGGGCGGGCTATGGTCTCTCATTTACTGGGAACTGTTGCTGAATTGGCGCCTGAAAAATCCATCGTTGTTGTGGCCCCGAACATGGATGATGTCCGGCGTGAAGTCTCGCCAGCCGAAACCGCTGTGCAGGAAAACGCGCTTGGAACGGGTCATGCGGTGGCGGCGGCACTTCCAAATCTTGCTGGATTTTCAGGTGATATTTTAGTTCTTTACGGCGATACACCGCTTATAACGCGGGAAACCCTCGATAAAATGATTACAGCGCGCCGCGAGGACGATAAAACGGCCGTGGTGGTCTTAGGCTTTGTTCCGGACGATCCGGCAGAGTATGGACGCCTCGTCACATCAGGTGACGGTGAATTGCAGGCAATTGTTGAATTTGCAGACGCGTCGCCGGAAATTAGTGCCGTAAACCTGTGTAATTCAGGGGTCATGGCCATTAACGGGGCGTATATCAAAGACCTTATTGGGGCGCTTGATAACAAAAATTCCAAAGGTGAGTTTTATCTGACAGACATCGTTGAGATTGCAGTTGCGCAAAACCTCAATTGCAAGGTTGTGGTGGGCGATGAAGAAGAACTGCTTGGAGTTAATAACCGGATGCAATTGGCACAGGCGGAAAAAATCGCTCAAACCCAATGGCGGCGGCGAGCCATGATGGCTGGTGCCACTCTTATCGATCCTGACAGTGTATTTCTTTGCCACGATACGAAGCTGGGCCAAGACGTGGTGATTGAGCCTAATGTGTTCTTTGGACCCGGTGTTACCGTTGGTAATAACGTGCGGATCAAGGCAAATTCCCATATTGAAGGCACAACGCTTGGTGATGGGGCGCAAATTGGCCCTTTTGCGAGGTTGCGACCCGGAGCAGAGATTGCCGAAGATGTTAAGATCGGCAATTTTGTTGAAGTGAAGAAATCAATCCTCGAAAAAGGGGCTAAAGTCAGCCATTTGTCCTACATCGGTGACGCCCGTGTGGGGGCCGATGCCAATATTGGCGCAGGCACCATTACCTGCAATTACGATGGGTATGACAAATTTAAAACAGATATCGGGGCAGGTGCGTTTATTGGATCAAACACATCATTGGTCGCCCCGGTTAAAATTGGCGACGGGGCTATTGTCGGTGCTGGTAGCACGGTCACACGATCGGTGGAGGCTAACGCCTTGATGGTTGAACGTGCTGACGAGACACAAAAATCCGGTTGGGCAAATCGCTTTCGTAAGTTAAAAAAGAAACTTAAGAAATAATATTAAGATTATGAGTTTATTGGGAAAAAATACATGTGCGGCATAGTCGGTGTTTTAGGGAAATCAGATGTTGTCCCTTCGTTGGTAAGTGGGCTTCGTCGGTTGGAATATCGCGGCTATGACAGTGCAGGGATCGCCGTTTTAACGGGATCGGGTGTGGAACGGCAACGGGCAGAAGGAAAACTTAAAAACCTGGAAGCGGTCCTTGCCAAGACACCACTATCGTCACTGGCGGGCATTGGCCATACGCGGTGGGCGACCCATGGCGTCCCCAACGAGACGAACGCACATCCCCACATGACAAACCGGCTTGCCCTCGTTCACAACGGTATTATTGAGAACTATCGGGAGCTCACAGAAGATCTTAAGGATCGCGGCTATGTATTTGAATCTGAAACAGATACTGAAGTTGCCGCTTGGCTGATAACAAGCTTTTTGGATGATGGAAAAACACCAGCTGAGGCCATGTCAGCTTCCATGAAAAAGTTTCAAGGGGCTTTCTCGCTTGCCGTCATTTTTGGTGGTGAAGAAGATCTGATGATTGGCGCACGCCGCGGTGCTCCGCTTGCCGTTGGTTGGGGCGATGGGGAGATGTTCCTTGGATCTGATGCGCTTGCACTAGCACCGCTGACGAACCGAATTTCCTATTTGGAAGAAGATGACTGGGTTGTCCTTAGCCGGGAAGGCGCTACATTTTTTGATCGCCGCGGAGCCGAGGTTCAGCGCGAAATCAAACAAACTCAATTAACAGGGGCGATGATTGGTAAGGGAAACCATCGTCATTTCATGATGAAAGAAATTGTGGAACAACCTGCTGTAATCGGCGAAACGCTCAATAGTTTCTTTAATCCTAAAAGCCGGACTATTACTCTGCCAGACCTTCCGTTTGATTGGAACGAGCTGACAAAAGTGACGATTGTCGCTTGCGGAACGTCTTATTACGCGGGAATGGTTGCAAAATACTGGTTTGAAAAACTGGCAAAACTTCCTGTTGAAGTGGATATAGCCTCTGAATTTAGATATCGGAGTATGCCGTTGCCCAAAGGCGGTTTAGCGCTCTTTATCTCTCAATCAGGGGAGACTGCAGATACACTGGCCGCCCTTAGATATGCAAAAGAACAAGGGCAGCATATTGCATCCATCATTAATGCAGAAGAAAGCTCTATGGGCCGGGAAAGTGATTTCGTGTTCCAAACTCAAGCGGGACCAGAAATTGGTGTGGCATCAACTAAAGCCTTCACTTGCCAGCTGGTGACGCTGGCCTGTATCGCAATTCACGCCGGTAAGCAGCGGGGAACATTAACGGCTGAAGAAGAAGCAGAATACAGCCGGGCACTGACAGAGGTTCCGGCACGCGCCGCTGAAATTCTAGCCAACGACGAGAGTATCAAAGAACTCGCCAAAAAAATATTTGAAGCCCGAGATATCCTCTATATTGGCCGTGGCCCCGGCTACCCAATTGCCATGGAGGGGGCCCTGAAATTGAAAGAACTTTCCTACATCCATGCCGAAGGCTACGCAGCAGGAGAGCTCAAACACGGACCAATCGCCCTCATCGATGATGCTGTGCCGGTAATCGTCATTGCACCAACCGATCATTTTTTCGAAAAAACCGCCTCAAACATGCAAGAAGTCATGGCGCGGAACGCCCAAGTGATTTTCATGTCTGACAGCGAAGGCATGCAGAAATTGGGTGATAAGGCGTTGGGATCTATTGAAATTCCAACAGTGAACCCGTTCGTAGCCCCAATTCTATACGCCATACCTGTCCAAATCCTCGCCTATCATGTGGCGGTCTTAAAAGGCACGGACGTGGATCAGCCCAGAAATCTCGCCAAATCAGTTACCGTGGAGTAGTTTTTACGACTTTTAGGGGTTTATTGGTATTTGCAATCCGACCTTGTACCTATCGGCAACTATATTGGAATGGTAGCGTTCAACATTAGGGTTGTCTGCAAAAGTACGTCTTGAAAATTGTTCATATGATTTCAAATCATCCGCAGAGATTATAACGATAAAATCAATGTTTCCGTTGATATAATAGCATTGTTGAACGTCGTCATGGGCGTTCATAAGTCGCTTGAAATCATCAAGTAAATCACTCCGAATATTTCGGAGTTTAACTTCGACAACCGTCAGTATTTTATGGTCAAGTAGCTTTGGGGATAGGATAGCGATTTCGGCTTCAATCAAGCCAGATTCACGTAATCGTTTCAATCTTCTTTGAACAGATGAGCGTGAGGTTGCAACCTCATGGGCTAGATAATCTGCTGAATATTGATTATTTTTTTGTAAGATATTTAGCAGTTTACGGTCTGTTTCATCGAGCTCCACGGGTAGTTTTCTCATTTATTCACCTGTTCTGGTTTTAATACCCAATTCAGCATATGATTTTGAACAGTTTACCAAAGTAAATTCTGCAAAAATATAGATATTCGAACAATGACTATAAAAGTGGATCTTTCACATGACGCTCCCGTTGTTATCTACAGAATATCAAGATCCTCATACATATCCCATAGGTGTTGCGTTTATGGATGATCAATATCTAGATATGTCTAAAGCTAAAATCTCCATACTCGACTACGGTTTTTTGCACTCAGACGCCACTTATGATGTTGTCCATGTTTGGAAAGGGTCATTCTTCCGGTTGGATTTATATCTCGATAGGTTCTTTTCCGGATTAGAAAAACTTCATATGTCTATCCCGTACACAAAAGGCGAAGTATCAGAAATTTTACACAATTGCGTTGCCTTATCCGGGCATCGTGATGCCTATGTTGAAATGATTTGTACTAGGGGAAACTCACCCTCATTTAGCCGAGACCCTAGAGACTCAATAAATCGGTTTATGGCTTTTGCTGTACCATTTGGCTCTGTTGCAAATGCAGATCAAATGATACGCGGTTTACATGCAGTAATTAGTCCAACTGTTCGAATTCCTCCGAACTCTGTTGATCCTTCGATCAAAAACTATCATTGGCTTGATTTGGTGAAGGGCTTGTTTGATGCATACGAAAACGGCGGTGAAACAGCTATCCTGTTAGACGCCTATGGGAATGTGACTGAAGGGCCGGGATTTAACGTTTTTTGTGTGAAAGATAATATCATTGCAACGCCAGACAATGGTGTTTTACCTGGCATCACCAGAAGAACGGTCTTTGAACTTTGTACTGAATTGAACTTCAGCTGTAATGAAAAAATCGTAACGCCAGCGGATTTGGAAACAGCGGATGAAGTTTTTATTTCGTCAACAGCAGGCGGCATTATGCCAATTACAAAAATTAATTATAACGTAATTGGAGACGGAAAACCGGGGCCAATGTTCAAAATTTTGAAGGATGTATATTGGAAGAAGCACGAGACTTCTGAATGGAGCGTTCCAATAAACTATGAGGGCTAAATACATAAGATTTAAAGCCCAAATAATAATTGAAAAACCCGTTCATTTGATTTCAGTGGGGTTTTTGAATTTAAGAGTTGTCGACCGATTTCTGGATGTTGCACCAGTTGTCACTGCTTCTAATTTGAAGTAAGTCTTATGTCTGCGGCGTCTAAAAGTATCGACCGCTGCAGCCATAGGATCAAATGTCCGTATTTTAGATCGATTCATATATGACAACAAAACAAAGTAGTTGGTTCTTTATTTGCTGGATCTTGGTCAGCGCCCTCATTGTTGCGTTGCTCACCTTTACTGAATTTTCTAAGCAAAAAGCAGAGTTAATTGGCAAGGCGACTTCATTGCATCGGTTGGTGTCCCAGCGGGCAGATCAGCATGACGCCCATTTAACCGGCTTGTCTGCGTTGGCGTCTGCAAATGAAAAACCTCTCATAGGCATGATGCTGAATTTGTCTGAAATGATACGGAAGTATTATTCCCGAATATCGCACATCGATTTGATTAAATTGGACAAAACGAAGCCCATTTCAATTTTCTCCACCCGCGCCACACGGCAAGATAAAAAGCAGATTAATTTAATTCGGGATGCGGCATACGCGTCAACGGGACGCTTGCAAATAATTCCAATAATGGGCGGATACTCTCTTGTCAAACGGTCGCCAAACTCTAACAAAGTCCGGTACGGACTGGCGTTGTTTATTGACGGTCAGAAGCTTTTGGAGAATGACCTTGGATTTGGATCACAAACGCAGCTGATCCTGAAAACACAACTTGATGGTCTTATATACGAAACACCAGAGCTTGATAAACAAGGCCTGTTAAGCCAAACGGTCCGATACGCAAGTCCGCTGGGGAGTGGAAGTCAGCCTCTTTCCCTGGAAATCATACAAAATATATCCGCGACTGATTACATCCGTTGGCAATTTATTTTGCCGTTCATTATTTTGTCTGCCGTTGGTATGGTTTTAACGAGATCATATTTCGACCAAAAGCAAAAAATTCGATTGGCGGAACACCGCGCATTACTAGGTGAACATGAAGCACGTATTGCGCAAGCCTCTCGTATTAATGGCTTGGGAGAAATGGCATCTGGGCTCGCCCATGAGATCACACAACCTCTTACGGCTATTCTAAGCCAAAGCCAAGCCGGTGCGCATTTAGTGGGCGGAAACGCTGATGATACGGAAACCCTAAAACAGGTCCTGAAGAGTATCTCAAAGCAGGCAAAACGGGGCGGCGACATTATTCAACGGCTCAGGTCTTGGACGACGCATTCGAAAGAAACCATTGAAATATTTGACTTAAATTCTGTTGCTGAAGGTATCCGAGATTTGATGAAGGCGGATCTAAAAGATAGAGAGATTGTTATTGAAACGGCGTTATATTCGGGTGATTTAGAAATCGAAGCCGATCATGTGGCCATCGAACAAGTTGTGTTTAACTTGGCACGTAATGGTGTGGATGCAATGGAGGGTAGACCCTCTGGCCATCTCGTTCTCTCCACAGACAGAACGGATACTCATGCGATAATTTCTGTGTGTGATAACGGCACTGGAATTTCTGAAAAGGATTTTACGCAGCTTTACGATCCATTTTTCACCACGAAGGAAAATGGTATGGGGCTCGGGCTTTCTCTGTGTGAAAACATTGTAAACCGGTACAATGGACATATAGAAATTAAAAATAATCCTGCGGGCGGTGTCACATCTGTCGTAAGCCTCCCTCTATTAGAAAATGAGCAGGGCGTATGAGCATTAAAGTCTATTTAGTTGACGATGATGAAGCCGTTCGAGAGGGGTTAAGCCTGCTCTTGAAAACCATGAGTTACGATGTCGTGACTTATGCTGACCCAACGACATTTTTAAGTGATGTGCCAAACCTGTCACCGGGCTGCATCATCATGGATATTCGGATGCCCATGATTTCTGGACTAAAAGTTCATGAGAAATTGATTGAGGCCGACTGTTCCTACCCGGTTATTGTGATCAGTGGGCACGGGGATATTAATGCCTGCCGGAAAGCTTTTAAAAATGGGGCCATTGATTTCATCAGCAAGCCAGTTGATGAGCAAGATTTGATCGATGCCATTCAAAAGGGCGAGGAAGTGCTTCGAAACACAACGCTAAAAGAGGACGAGATAAGTGAAGCCAAAACACTTGTTGAAAAACTCACTCCCCGAGAGATAGAAGTGCTTGAAATGATATCGCGAGGATGGGCGACAAAAGAAATTGCTGCCGCACTTGCAGTATCGCCCCGCACCGTAGAAAGTCACCGGTCCCATATTTCAGAGAAAATCGGAACAACATCAGTTGCAGAGATGGCGCGGATCGCGATTGAAGCAGAGCTTTAGTATCCGTAGGACTACGGATAGGCCCTCGTTGCCCTACGAATTTCGGAACTCTTCCTAAAATCATACCTTAATTCCAGAACACACACCTTGGAGTTAAAATTATGAAAAACATTCGATCTACATTTGTAACAGTCGGTGTTGCAGCGTTTGGTTTATCACTGGCAACATCTGCTATGGCAGCGGAATTGCCAACAGCACCTTACCTTCCACTTGAAATGGCGCAAAAAGCGGCCAACGCCGCGATGCAACAATGTAACGCGGATGGCTATAAAGTCAGTGTTGCAATTGTCGCGCGTTCTGGCAGCACCAAAGTGTTGATTAAAGCAGACGGTTCCGGCCCACACACTGAAGGAAGTGCCACAGGTAAGGCTTTCACATCTGCCAGCATGGGCCGTGCAACTTTAGGTTTGACGGGCTTCTTAAAAGATCACCGCGAACTTGATGGTTTGAGAGATATGGATGACCGTCTGGTAATCCTTGGCGGCGGTTTGCCTATTAAAATCAACGGTGCCCTTGTTGGTGGTATCGGTGTCGGCGGCGCACCGGGCGGCGATAAAGATGAGAAATGTGCAAAAGTTGGTTTGGCTGCAATCGGCGCTGAATAACGAACATCCCAGTTGAGGGTTTGAGTTTTACCATTGGAAAACCTGTATGAATAAAATCATTTCACTCTGCGCCATATTGATTTGGTGCCTTTCAATTTCCAGTGTTAGTAACGCTCAAACCCCGCCATCGGCAGTGGAAAAGGCACAGTATTCGGCCTTTCATAAAGCCGTCCTTGATGGTGACATATCAAAGGTAAAACAGCTTGTCGCGGACGGTGCTGACCTTGAAGAACGTGACGATAGTGGCCGTACAGCCCTCCATATTGCGACATTCACTTCAGATGAAAAAATGTTCAGCTTCCTAGCTAAAGCGGGTAGCGATGTAAATGCATTTGAAGATGACAAGTATGATGTGGTTACCATAGCAGCCGTCGCCAATGATGTTGAAATGCTCCACCTAACTTTGGCGTCTGGCTGCGATGCAAAAAACACAACGAGCCTGTATAAAGGGACCGCGTTAATCGCGTCGGCCCACCTTGGCCACGCCGAAGTCGTTGAGGTGCTTTTAAAGGCAAATTCTAATGTGGATCATGTGAACAATTTGGGATGGACTGCCTTATTAGAAGCCGTCATCTTGGGTGATGGCAGCCCAAAATACGTTGAAGTTGTGAAATCATTGTTAGCGTTTAAAGCAGATAAAAATATTGCTGACAATCAAGGAGTAACCTCGCTTGAACATGCCCGGCAACGGGGCTACGAAGAGATCATCGAATTGTTGGAAAGATAGACTCATCAAGTTATGGAAATTGGATCAATACCTTTAAAAGAATAAAGAAAGATGTCCACTGAACGACGATTTTCTAAGTGATATTTTTTCACAGAAGTTGGCGCTTCTTCCAATAATTTTAATGCCTTTAGTCGGCCGGATTTTCTATACCCATAAACTAATTTAAGGAATGACCAATCAAACCGGTCGGGGCATCCCAGAGCCATGCCTTTGCGAACGAGACCATAGTTCTTAATTGTCCGCAATAGGACCCGAAAAAGGCATGTACGGGTTGGTAAATCCAAAAAAATAATTGTATCAGCATTTTCAATTCTAAGGTCGAAAGATGAGGAATTGTTTCCTTCAAAAATCCAATGAGATTTTTGTGCCGCTTTTTCTACCGTGGAACGTATCTGTTCCTTTGAGTTCAATATCCATCCATCTGACCAGTAGATCTTGTCCATATGGATGATGGGTAGCCCCGTCTGCTTTTGAAGGCGGAATGCCAGAGTAGATTTTCCAGATCCTGGACCACCAACAATCATAATTCGTCGCATGAGAGAAGCTCGTGTAAAAATTCAATTATCTTATATCAATTTTATTTCAACCGAATGCTTGTATTAAAACTGAATTTCTAGAAAAATATGGGCTGGGTGATACCAATTATAGTAGGCCCCGGAGTTTTAAAACCGTTCTACGGAAGTTAGCCTCGATAGCATCTCGGCCAATATGTCTGCCGTTTTGAACCCTATGCCGTCCGGCAGACCAGACGTCACTTATAAGCTGATCGTTTGATGCAAATATCCAAGCGTCGATTAAAGTATCCCCTTTAAGGCCGCAAAGATCTATCGATGATGTATCTAGGGCGATTATATCGGCCCATGCGCCAACTTCGATTGAGCCACTTTTACGGCCGCTTGCAGCCGCGCCGCCTTGGCAAAGGGCATCAAATAATACTCTACCATTGGATTTCTCAGGCGAACATAATATGGCGCGTCCCCTTAAAGAGAGACGTTGGGAATATTCAAGGGCTCGGATTTCATGGACGAGACTTATAGAGACGTTGGAATCCGTACCAATCCCCATAAGGCCGCCGTGATCTAGATATGTGCGCGCATCGAAAATGCCATCTCCGAGGTTTGCTTCTGTAACAGGGCAGAGACCTGCAACCGCGCCAGATAAGGCCATATCTTTAATTTCGGTTTCTGTTAAATGTGTCGCGTGGACAAGGCACCAGTTCTTTGCCACCTCAAAATTTTCAAGCAACCATTCCACTGGACGTTTGCCATATGCAGCGCTGATTTCCGAAATTTCAGCGAGCTGTTCGGCTATATGGATATGAATAGGTCCATTTTCATACGTTCGTGTTAGTGCCTGTAAATCTGCTTTTGAAACCGCCCGGAGGGAATGAGGCGCGATCCCCATGTGATTGTCTTGGTGTTTGTTTTGGATGTTACGGGCGGCGCCGTCCCACAATTTTGAATATTGATCCAAGTTATTTTTAAACCGGAGCTGTCCGCCTTGAAGGGCTCGCCCATCGACACCACCTTGCGCGTAATAAACGGGGAGCAAGGTTAGACCAACGCCCGACGCCTCGCTTGCGGCGATAACTCGGTCGCTGGTCTCCGACGGGGTATCATACGGAGTTCCATCGGCTTGATGATGAACGTAATGAAACTCGGCTACGCTTGCGTAACCCGCTTCTAACATTTCCATTTGAGCGAATGCAGTGATTGCTTCCAAATCCGTGGGTGTCAAATGTTCAAGAAATGAATACATCAGGGTTCGCCACGTCCAGAAACTATCTTGTCCCGTTGCCCCACGTGTTTCCGTAAGACCAGCTAACGCTCGTTGGAAACCATGGCTGTGGAGGTTTGCTGGTGCGGGGAGGAGGGCCTTTTCTGTCAAGATGACATCATCATCTAAAGGTGTTTGGTTGGGATACACACTGATAATTTGTCCCGTGGTATTTATCTCAATACGCACATTTTCGGCCCAACCCGTTGGAAGAAGAGCATTTTCAGCGAACAAATTGGTCATGGGTTCCCATTTTTTATTGACTTATTATGTCTATACATAATAATCGCAAAATAGGTAAAATCAACCAGCCATCGCAATAATCTGAAATTAGGAACGTATCCGTGTCCCCTGTTATTTTCGAAGAAGGGTCATCCCCCCTTATTCTCGCATTCCCTCATGGCGGAACAAATGTTCCCGCAGATATTTTCGAAAATTTAACTGAAAATGGCCGAAGGCTTGCTGACACCGATTGGCATATCCATCGACTTTATGATGGCTTGCTGGAAAATGTAACGACTGTGCAGGCAACGTTTCATCGGTATGTGGTTGATGCCAATAGGGATCCCGCAGGGGTAAGTTTGTATCCGGGGCAAAATACAACAGGTCTTTGCCCAGAAACTGATTTTGACGGGCGACCGTTATGGAAAGACGGATATACACTGGACAAGGCCGAGATTGAACGTCGCAGGGAAGCCTTTCACAGTCCTTATCATGCGGCCCTTGCTCATCAAATCGAACGGGTGAAAAAACAACATGGCGTTGCGGTTTTATATGATTGCCACTCCATCAGATCGAAAATTCCATATTTGTTTGAAGATACTTTGCCGGATTTCAACATAGGCACCAATGGCGGTACATCATGCGATCCCAGATTTGAACAAAGTGTCGTGGACGCCTGTAGCGCCGCGACAAAGTATAGTTCTGTTCTAAATGGACGATTTAAGGGGGGCTGGACCACCCGGAATTATGCAAATCCGGCAGAAAATATTCACGCCATTCAGATGGAACTGGCTTTATCGACTTATGCCTCAGAAGAGCAACCTTGGGCATATGATAGTGAAGGGGCTGAACAAATCAGAATTGATCTGAGGAAAATTCTCGTAGGACTTGAAAACACGTCTCTGAAAAATTAAGGCTCTTAATCTTCTACAAATACTTATTGATAATTTGTTGAATTTTCCCATTTTCTCTAAGTTCTAGCAGTGACATTTTTAACTTTTGAATTAGCTCATCTGACGGATTATGTTCATTGCAGGCAAGCACTATATCCAAACTTGTTAGAACTAGTGGCTCCCCAAATGTCGAGGCAACTGGGTACCCTATTTTTTTGGCGTTAAAGTAAAAGCTGTCAATATTACCTGCTACAGCATCCAATCGATCATGAACCAGCATTCGGACACTTTCTAGATAGTCCGTTGTTTCTATTTTTTTCAAGTGACTATCGGCATCGAATTTTTTGTGGAAACTAACTCCTAATGGCACGCCAATTTCCAGGGAATTTAACATTTCATAGGTGGTAATTGTTTTATCAGCAGCAGGGAGTATGCCTCCTCGTATTTTACTCCCAATGGGTTCGATAATTCTAAATAATGACTTAGATAGAGGTGTATCTGCGATGAGTGTACAATCATGAAAGCCCGACTTAAATTCCTTTAGCATACGTTTGAGCGGTACTATTTTAACAATTTCATTTTGCCCGGAATTTTCCAATATTGCGGTGAATATTTCGAACAAATACCCTTGAGAGTTTCCGTTTTTATCGTAGAAACTGTAAGGGCTTAATTTGAGGATCGGAAACGAAAGTGGTCTTGCCTCGGTTGCAGCCGCTGCATTGAGACTGATTGCCAGCATAATAGACATACTCGCAATCCGTAATAATCCAGCACACATCATTTTCTTGAAAATATACAACTTAGGACCCTTCAGGGTTAGTGATTTGTGTTCTGCGGGCTTTAGGCCGTGCGTCTTATTAAAGCAGTTAGGAAACCCGCGCCCATAAGGCAACTTCCGCTTATGCGGCTAACCCAATTTTGTGTTTTCTGCGACTTGATATGAGCCCGCATTTTATTTGCAAGCATCGCCCAGAGTATCACATTGATAATGGCGAGCGTTAGGAAGGTTGCTTCCAAAATAACAAACTGGAAAAAGACAGGCTGCGATAAATCGACAAACTGCGGAACAAAGGCCACAAAAAATATAATTCCCTTAGGGTTTAGCGCCGTTACCGTGAACGCCTTCAGGAACATTTTTTTGTTTTCTGAAGTATCTTTAACTTCCGTAGCATCAGCAAACGTCGGCGGTTTACGCCACATTTGGAAACCGAGCCAGAATAAATAAACCGCACCCACCAATTTTAGCAGCGTGAATAATTCTGCAGATGCAGCCAGAACAGCACCAGCACCCAGTAATGAAAGTGTTGTCGCAACAAAATCACCAAGAGCTACCCCTGGAACTGTTGCCCATGCCGTCTGTTTACCTCTGCCCAGCGCATATCCAACCACAAGCATTACAGTCGGGCCGGGAAGGGCGACAAGCGCGATTGTTGCGATTGTAAATGATATCCAAAGATCAAAGGGCATGTTTGGCTTTCCAAAATGATAGGGCGGGGGAGAGATTAACAACAGCCTTAGTTAAGCTTTGCAACATAAAAAAATATAACCGCCGTTGCTTTCGAAGTTTTAAAGATAAACAAACCAGAAATACTGGACAAAATTGATCTGCGTCAATGATATTGGTGGTAGTTCTTTCAATAATTGCAATATCATTTTAAATTAAGGGAGGTATTCCATGTTTGAGTCTCCATCTTTGATAAAACGAATTGCCATTGGCAAGGTGGTCGGCCTCATTATAGGACTAATTGGTGTTACCGCGCTCTATTTTCTAGCACCATCCGCCAGTGCACTTTTATACTGGGGTGTTGTTCTCTGGTACGCCACACTTGGCGCGATTGTTGGTGTTTTTGGCGTGTTTACCGAGCATCCGGTTCTAAAATTCTCAATGCCTTGGTGGCTTCGTGCGTCGATAATAGGGGGTTGGATGAACTTTGTGCTGACATTCTTTGCCTATGAAAGCTTCCAGCTTTTGATGGTCGATATAATAGGAGATGCTGGAATGTCTATCTCCCCCTTCTGGTTTACACTTGAGGGCGCAATAGTTGGGCTTTTGGTTGGATTTTTTGCAACCCGTTATGGCGGAGAAGGTGAAAACCTCCCTGTGAGCGCAAAGTAGTGTAGACGCCTCAATTTTAAAATTGACCATATTGTACGGGCGGGAGTCTAATTTGAAACTTCGCAAAGAACGCCGACAAAATGTGTGACGTCGCCTGCCGCGTTTCTAAGAGGGCAATCTACGGATTCAAATTTTACGATATTACCTTCGAAAAAACTTAAGTCTCCTGTGCAGTAACAGCAGGTGCCCTCGTTGAACAAGGTGTCGAGATAGTCCACGAGTTTTCGATCTTCAAGACTCTCGCTTTCCGCGGAAATAGGGGTCATACGGTGGGTTTTACCTATTAAAAAACCTGCCCTTTGCCCGCACAATCGATAAAGATATTTACCGGGCGCAGTCACTTCTATCAAATATATATGACTGGCCAATGAGGGGAGTTTGGTAATATCAAAATCTTCACGGCTAGGGTTTTTGGGCGCGTAAGATTGCCACCACTGGAACAACGTTCTTGTGGGAGTGCGGGTTAGTTGAGAGAGATTTTCTAATCGTTTCCGATTAATGAGCCTAAAATTATCTGAGCGGGCAGAAGCATCATCTGTATCAAATTTCATTATGCCTCCATGAGAAATCCACAATAGAGCTATTATAGGAGAAAGTTAATTAACTCTCCGTTACATTTTGCAAATGACCTTTGACGCTTTGAACTTCTATGAATAGGCGTTTGATTGCGGGGTGTTTATCTTTTATTTGTCTTTCTAAACGGGACACGGTTTGCTCGATTTTCTCAGCAGGTAGTCCGTCGATAAAATCCACACTGATATTGAGTAAAATATCTTCGGGCCCTAAATGCATTGTTAAAAGCTCATTCAAGGCAAGGATGTCAGCTTCTGAGCTGATGATATCTTCAATATCTTGCCGAGTTTCTTTTGAAGCTGCTTCCCCAATAAGCAACCCCTTACATTCAATGGAAAGTATGACCGCGACCATTGCCAAAATAACACCGATAATGATAGAGGCTACGCCGTCAAGTTCTGGAATATTCAAGGCTTGCGACAGATAAATACCTGCAATAGCCACGACTAAACCCAAGAGTGCCGCTGTGTCTTCTAACAGGACGGTAAATATGGTTGGATCTTTACTATGCTTGATCGCCTTCCATAAGGATTGATCACCAATGGTTTTTTTGAACTCGCGGTAGGCAACTGACCAAGCCCAGCCTTCGAAAATAATGCCCAACCCCAAAACAACATAGTTCCAAAGCGGATTGGTCATGGGTACCGGTGCCTTTAACGCATGTATTCCTTCATAGATGGAGATGCCGGCACCAAGGGCGAAAATCAAAACAGCAACCATGAACGACCAGAAATAGATTTCCATGCCATAGCCAAAAGGATGATCTTTATCTGGCCCTTTTTTCGAGCGGCTGAGCCCTAAAAGCATTAATCCCTGATTTCCAGTATCAACGAGGGAATGAACACCCTCGCTTAACATGGCGGAACTGCCCGTTAGGGACGCTGCTGTGAATTTTGATACGGCGATCAATGCATTTCCTATAAGGGCCGCGTATATTACTTTTTTTGATCCACTTGCCACTAGAATGCCTGCCTTTGGTAATTTCATTACAAAGGGACGTTATTCTGAAGCGTGAAATATTGCAATTATTATGCAATTTATTTTAGAGTTATGTGATGCGCATTAAGTATATTAATGCAACACAGTTTTTCAGGGCAGATCGTCATTGCGAAGCATATTTTTCTGCCCTAAACTCCTGCCAATATTTAACGAAGATGGCGAGGAGCCGCGTTTATGCAAAACAACTCGAAAAATACATTTGATCTTAAAGACCCTAGCTTGTTTCGCGAGCAAGGTTTGATTGATGGTACTTGGTGTGACGCAGATAGCGGCAAAACAATCGAGGTTACGAACCCTGCAACTGGCAAGGTTATCGGAACTGTACCTGAAATGGGCGAGAGTGAAACTCGCCGCGCCATTGCTGCCGCCAAGGCGGCAATGCCAGCGTGGGCGGGGAAAACAGCAAAAGAACGTGCGACAATATTAAGAAAATGGCACGATCTAATGTTGGAAAATACAGACGACCTTGCGCGCCTTATGACCATTGAAATGGGAAAACCGCTTGCCGAAGCAAAAGGCGAAGTAGCTTATGCGGCATCTTTCATTGAATGGTTCGCAGAAGAAGGTAAGCGTATTTACGGCGATACAATTCCTGAACATCAAAGCGATAAACGCATTATTGTTTTGAAGCAGCCTATTGGCGTAACTGTTGCTATCACGCCTTGGAATTTCCCTATTGCAATGATTACGCGTAAAGCGGCACCGGCACTCGCTGCGGGTTGCCCTATGGTTATTAAACCTGCCGAAATGACACCATATTCGGCCTTTGCAATGGCTGTACTTGCTGAGCGGGCAGGGATCCCTAAAGGCATTTTGGGCGTTGTAACAGGTGTCCCGCAAACCATTGGTGCCGAGATGACAAGCAACACTGATGTGGCAAAATTGACTTTCACTGGATCAACCGCAACCGGCAAACTCCTTATGGAACAATGCGCGAGAACAGTAAAAAGAACCTCGATGGAACTTGGAGGGAATGCTCCTTTTATTGTTTTTGATGATGCTGACATGGATGATGCTGTCGAAGCCGCCCTTGCGTCCAAATATAGAAATGCCGGACAAACATGCGTCTGTGCGAACAGGCTCTATATTCAAGAGGGCGTCTATGACGAGTTTGCAAGTCGGCTTGCAGCGAAAGTGATGGAAATGAAAGTGGGTAACGGCTTGGATGCGGGTGTTACTCAAGGCCCACTTATCAACGAAGCTGCTGTTCGAAAAGTTGAAGCACATATTGCAGATGCTGTCTCTAAGGGTGCGAAAGTTTTAGTGGGTGGCGATCGTCATGATATGGGAGAGACTTTCTTCCAGCCGACAATTTTGACTGGTGTAACGTCAGATATGCGCGTTGCTAGAGAAGAAACATTTGGCCCGATGGCGCCACTGTTTAAATTTAAAGATGAAGAAGAAGTCATCGCCCTTGCAAACGACACTGAATTTGGACTTGCCGCCTATGTTTGTGCGCGCGACATTGGCCGGGTTTGGCGGGTGAGCGAGAAGTTGGAGTATGGCATTGTTGGTATCAACACGGGCATTATTTCAACAGAAGTTGCGCCGTTCGGTGGGATGAAGCAGTCCGGTATTGGCCGCGAGGGTTCAAAATACGGAATTGATGACTATCTTGAGATTAAATACATGTGTCTGGGTGGCCTGGACAAATAATCCAAAACTGGGGCGCTGCTTTTATTAAGGAACAATTTATTGACTTACGATTATGACCTCTTTGTTATCGGAGCCGGCTCTGGCGGCGTGCGTGCCTCACGGGTTTCTTCATCTTTGGGAGCGAAGGTTGCTATCGCTGAAGAATTTCGCGTAGGTGGTACATGTGTTATTCGGGGCTGTGTTCCCAAAAAACTATTTGTATATGCAAGTCACTATGCAGAAGATATTGAGGATGCGAAGAATTATGGCTGGACCGTCGGGGAAGCGACCCACGATTGGAAAACGTTAATTCGCAACAAGGATACAGAAATTGACCGTTTAGATGCGATCTATCATACGATCTTGTCAAACAACAATGTTGAATTGTATCAAAGTCGCGCTGAAATAGTGGATAAACACACTGTTAAAGTGGGCGATAAAATTGTTACGGCTGAATATATCCTAATTGCAACAGGTGGTACTCCGGTGATGCCTGATGTCCCCGGTATCGAGCATGCAATTTCATCTAATGAGGCTTTCTATCTTGAAGAAATGCCAAAACGGGTTGTTGTTGTTGGTGGTGGCTATATTGCGGTAGAATTTGCGGGCATTTTCAATGGTCTTGGTGCTGACGTTATTCAGCTATATCGCGGCGAGAAAATCCTTCGCGGGTTTGATCATCATGTTCAACAGATGGTCGCGCAGGAAATCGTAAAAAAAGGCGTCGACCTTAGAGTTCAATCAAATCCAGCAAAAATCGAAAAAACAGCTGCGGGTTTGTTGATCACTCTGGAAGACGGCTCAACGCTTGAAGCCGATGCAGTGATGTATGCGACGGGCCGCCGGGCGAACACCGATGGCCTTGGGCTTGAGAATGTTGGCGTGGATCTGAAGCCAAATGGCGCCGTTGCCGTTGATCCTTATTCAAAAACCACAGTTGATAACATTTATGCTGTTGGTGATGTGACCGACAGGGTTGCCCTAACACCTGTTGCAATTCATGAAGGCATGGCGTTTGCTGAAACTGTTTTTGCGAAAAAACCACGGGCGTTTGTTCATAGCAATATCCCATCAGCCGTTTTCTCGCAGCCGCCAGTTGGATCTGTCGGACTAACAGAGGCGGAAGCCCGCAAAGAGTATGGCGACGTTGATATTTACAAATCCGAATTTCGCCCCATGAAACAAACCCTAACTTTGGGGAGCGAGCGGGCCATGGTCAAATTGATTGTTGAGCCAAAGTCTGACCGCGTACTTGGCGTCCACATCGTGGGTGCTGATGCAGGTGAGATTATTCAAGGAATTGGCATCGCTGTAACTTGCGGAGCAACCAAAGAACAATTTGATGCAACTGTTGGTGTGCATCCAACTTTGGCTGAAGAAATTGTGACCATGCGGGAAAAATACACCGGCGAATAAATAAAAATGGCGATTTTTGCTCTATTACACATATGGTTACTGTGAAAATCGCCCTTTTATGTGAAAAATCATGGCTTTAAGATTGCGTTGCAGCAAAAAGCCTGTAGATTCTATGGCAATCTACATAACGTTGAGAAAAACGACCTAGGAAAGATAAGATAATGTCAAATCAATGGACGCCTGATAGTTGGAAAAGTAAACCTGTTCGCCAGGTTCCAACCTATACAGACGAAGCCGCAGTGAAATCCGTTGAAGATGAATTAGGTATCTTTCCGCCACTTGTTTTTGCAGGTGAAGCGCGCCTTCTCAAAAAGAAACTTGCTGATGTTGCAGAAGGACGTGGTTTTCTTCTTCAAGGCGGTGACTGCGCTGAAAGTTTTGCTGAATTCCACCCAAACAACATCCGCGATACGTTTAAAGTATTGCTTCAGATGGCTGTTGTCCTAACATATGGCGGCAATCGTCCTGTGGTAAAAGTGGGTCGTTTGGCAGGGCAATTCGCGAAGCCACGGTCTTCCGATATGGAAACAATTGACGGCGTGGAACTGCCAAGTTACCGCGGTGATATTATCAATGGTTTTGATTTCACTGAAGAATCTCGGGTTCCCGATCCAAAACGCATGTTGAAGGCTTACTCGCAAGCCGCATCGACGCTCAACCTTCTTCGGGCGTTTGCTCAAGGTGGGTATGCTGATTTGCACCAAGTTCAACAATGGAACATGGGTTTTGTTGCTAGCCGCCCGCAGGGCGAACGGTACAAAGAAATGGCGTTGCGAATTCAAGATGCGTTGGCATTTATGGAATCTTGCGGTGTTACGGCTGAAAATACGCCTCAAATGGGGAAAACAGATTTCTTCACTTCTCACGAAGCGCTTTTACTTCGTTATGAGCAAGCGCTTACCCGTGTTGACAGTATATCCGGTGAATATTACGACACATCTGCTCATATGCTGTGGATTGGTGATCGTACACGGAACCCAGATGAAGCTCATGTGGAGTTCTTACGCGGTGTTGCCAACCCAATTGGTGTTAAAGCGGGCCCAAGTCAGGATCCTGATACACTGCTTCGCTTGATTGATACGCTCAATCCGACCAACGAAGCGGGCCGCATGACCGTCATTTGCCGTTTTGGTGCTGGTGAGGTTGATAAACATCTTCCAGCACTTATTCGCAGAATTGAGAGCGAAGGACGTAAAGTCGTCTGGTCATGCGATCCGATGCATGGCAATACGATCAAATCATCAACAGGCTATAAAACACGTCCGTTCGACAGAATTTTGAGCGAAGTCCGTGAGTTCTTTGATGTTCATGCTGCCGAAGGCACTTATGCTGGCGGAGTTCATTTTGAAATGACCGGTCAAGACGTAACAGAATGTATTGGTGGCGCGTTTGAAGTGACTGAAGAACGTCTGAGTGATCGCTATCATACTGCCTGTGACCCTCGTTTGAATGCTAACCAAGCTCTTGAACTTGCATTTCTGATTGCTGAAATGCTTAAAAATGAAAGAGGAAGTGAGAAGATCGCTGCTGCGGCTTCTTAATCCACTGGAAGAATGACCCATCAAAATGTAAAAAACGGAATTTCAGCTATAGACCAGTCTATAGCTGAACATACCGATCAGTATTTTAACAGAACCAAACATGTGGTTGGTAAATTTGGCGATAAAACAGTTACTTACGCTGTTTTTATGAGACGCCCGGTGATCTTTGCGCCAAAACTTCTTCTGGACTGGTTGGACGGTATCAACCAAGTTCGGGGGAACAGCTTTAAGGTTGAACCTTGCTTTGATGAAGGTGATTGGGTTGGAGCCGGAGAGCCGCTGGTCTATATCACGGGTAGTTTCGTGGATTTGGTCGACCTGGAAACCTTATATCTTCAAAAGTTGGGTCCTGCCTGCGTGGCCGCGAACAATGCCTATTTGATGTGTAGCCATATGCCCGGTTCTGGATTTCTTGCTATGGATGCGCGTCATTGCGCAGGTGCAGAAATGGCTGAAATGATGGCATATGCGGCATCAGTTGGCGGAAAAGTTGCCAAAAAAGAACATGGCGCCACCGGGTTTATCGGTAATGCAAATGACAGCACTGCCCATTACTTTGGGAATACGCGTGGTCTTGGAACCATGCCCCATGCCCTAATCGGTTATGCAGGCAGTACGCTTCGCGCGGCCGAAATGTTTGTGGAAAGTTTTCCAGAGACACCTCTCACCGTTCTCGTCGATTATTACGGTAGAGAAATTACCGATGCCTTAGCCGTGTGTCGCCGTTTTCCTCAATTGGTGGAGGAGGGCAAGCTTTCGGTTCGCATGGACACTCATGGGGGACGCTTCATAGAGGATCTGGATCCCGCACAGTCATATGCTGTTTTAGAACGCCATATGCCAAAAGGTATTCGTCAGTATCGTTCTGAAGAAGAGCTTAAATGGCTTGTGGGCACAGGTGTTTCTGCGGCCGCTATATATTATATGCGTGAAAAACTGGATGAAGCTGGGTTCCAGAAAGCTCGTATTGTCGCCTCATCTGGGTTTTCTGCAGAAAAATGTCGTGTGATGGGAAGTATGAAAGCGCCGATTGATGTTATCGGAACGGGGTCTTACCTGCCGACAAATTGGTCCGAAACATACGCCACAGCAGATGTCATTTCATACGACAAAGTTCCAAGCGTTAAACTTGGACGAGAGTTTTTACTGAAAAAATAAAAATAAACTTAGTTTTTCAAGATAATTTGATCCTCATTGATTTGGCTTTTTGATCGTTTTTCCTACATTGATTGTGGGATGCGCGCTCATGCGCTATGGAGGAAAATCATGTCAGATCACGTTTACAAAAAAATCGAATTAGTTGGAAGTTCCACGAAATCGATCGAAGACGCGATTGAAAATGCTGTTCAAACAGCGGGTAATTCTGTTCGGAACCTTGATTGGTTTGAAGTGATCGACACGCGCGGGCATATCGTCGATGGCAAAGTCTCTCACTATCAGGTTGAACTAAAAGTCGGATTCCGCTTAGATGGCTGATCCAAAAACTATTTCAGATCACTGTAATCCGCATTCATAGGCGGCGTTTTTCCACCAATTCGACCTTTTGATTACTGGAAAATAGGCCTTTGAGACAACACTAATCAATTATATTCAATAATTAATAAATTAGTTACTAAATTATATGATTATTTAATTTGTTACATGTTGTCCCTAGCGTATTTTACTGATTAGTAGGAAGTAAAAATGAAAAAGATACTTATCGCAGTTATTGCGACACTGGTCCTTCCAGTCTTTGCAACTTTGTCACACGCTGATGAATATACAGCTGCCCTCGAAGAACTCGCCAATACCAAGATTAAAAACTGGGCGAATTCTAGCGAAGTGGTCACAGCGGTTTTGGCGCAGAACGCAAAACACAGTTCACTCGATCAATCTGCCATTGATGCCCTTGATAAAAAATGGCGCGCAGAAACGGCGGCACCAGCTAAACCAATGATAGATGAAGTCCTTGCGAATAGCTTGTCGGCTTATCTTAAGAACATAAAAGAAGAGTCTGCTGGCGTTTATACTGAAATATTCGTGATGGATAATAAAGGTTTGAACGTTGGACAGAGCGATGTCACATCAGATTATTGGCAAGGTGATGAAGGCAAATTTAAAAAATCATTTGGCGCCGGACCTGATGGCCGCCTGATAGATGAAGTTGAATTTGACGATTCCTCACAAACTTATCAGTCTCAAGTAAGCGTCTCTATAGTCGACCCTGCCACCAATACTGTAATTGGTGCCGTGACGATTGGCGTTAATGTTGAGTCTCTGGAGTAATCCAGAGACCATTTTTCTATGTTGTCGTCTAAAAATATATAAGGTCTGGTTAAATGACTAACGAAGAAAATGCATTTGCGCCTGCTAATAGCAGCCAAAAATCGACTTCTTTTAAAATGACGGTAAGCCGTAAAATATTAGGAATTGTTTTAGCGACATTTATTGTCGGTATATCGCTCCTCGTTTATTTCGGAAATGAGAACCAACGCCAAGATATGGAAAATCTTGCGATTTCCAACAATTTGACAATTACCCAGCTCATGGCTGTTCAAATGTCGGGCGGTTTGCGGTGGAAAAAAGCACCCAAAATCACGGAAGTTTACAAGGATATGGCGGAGCAGGAGGGAAGTGTCCTTGCCGATGTTATATCTTATGATGTTGAGGGAAATATAGTTACCCAATACCGAGCGGAAAATTTAGCTGAATCTAATCTTTCCGTAATTGTTGGTGAAAACACATCTCAATTGTCGCAAGACAACGCACTTTCAATACAAACTAAAAAACACCACATTATTGTAGCACCCGTTCGAACTGCGAAAAAGGTTTTCGTGGGGTATGTTGCCATAGCGTGGAGCATGGATAAGCTCAATAATCAATTGTCAGCAAATCTGTTTGATCAAACCATTATCGCGGTGACTGTTCTGGTTGGTATCATGATTTTGTCAGGATTTATTTTAAGCAAACTTATCGGTAAACCATTGGCTCGGCTTACCGGTGAAATGAGTGCGCTTGCATCCGGTGATCATAGCGTTGACGTTGGCGAACTCACGAGAAGTGACGATGTTGGTGATATGTCTCGGGCTGTTCAGGTGTTTAAGGAAAATGCCGAACAAATGGACAAACTGCAATTGGAGCAGGAAAAACAATCTGCAGAAAAACTGAACCGAGAAGAGAAGAGAATTGCAGAAGAAGAGGAGCGGGAACGACACGAGGCCGCTCTCCAAAAAGAAACAGAAGATAAAGCGGCTAAACAAAGGGTTATTTTTGTAAAGCAATTGGCTGAAAAATTGGAAGAAAGTGTTGATGCAGTTGCACAACAAATCTCCAACTCAGCAATTGATATGGAAAAACAGGCCAAAACAATGGTGAAAAGCGCCGAAGATACTGACGGGCTTTCCACAACCATTGCTTCCGCTTCAGAACAAGCCGCCCAAAATGTGAGCGGGGTTGCCTCTGCAGCAGAAGAGTTGTCTGCATCTTTGCAAGAAATTACGCGACAAGTAAATGTCTCTAGCAAACTCTCCCAGGAAACACTGCATGAAACGGAACGCACTGATAAAGTTGTTGGTGAACTCGCGATAACGGCAGGTGAAATTGGGAATGTGGTGAATTTGATTAATGATATTGCCTCTCAAACAAACTTGCTGGCACTCAATGCAACCATTGAAGCCGCACGAGCGGGCGAGGCCGGTAAAGGGTTTGCTGTGGTGGCATCAGAGGTGAAAGGTCTCGCCTCCCAGACGACGAGAGCCACAGAAGAAATCAGCAAACAAATTGATAGCATGCAAACGGCGACATCTAACGCGGTGACGGCGGTTGAGGGAATTAAGGTCATGATCTCCCGAATTGATGAAACTGTTCAATCCATGTCAGTTGCTGTGGAAGAGCAAAATACGGCAACGTTAGAAATCACTCAAAATATTCAGATGGCATCTACGCGGACTGAAGAAGTTTCAAAAAGTGTCTCCGATGTGTCTTCAATGGCGTCAGTATCGGGTACTGCAGCAGGCAATTTGCTATCGTCTGTGGATCTTCTTTCTGATCATTCCACCAAATTGGAAAAAGAAGTCGAAACGGTTCTTGCCGATATTCGATCTATGGTTTGATTAAGACCTAGACTATTGGGAGAGGCGGCTGCGCATGAAACGTAAGGCCGTCTCTCTTGATCTCTATCTTTAAAACACCTCCCCTTAAAAAATATTGCATATTTCACCGAAATAACGGCAACATGAATCCGCGGTTTTCAGCCCTTTTGTGCGGATCTTTTCACAGTTGGATTCAAAGAGGCGTTATCGTCAAATAAAGTGTCGTTTTCAGTATATCCGAAATCTCTAAAATTCATATTTTGCGGTCTGGTTTTTGACGAAATAATTTTATCAGGTGTTGCCATGAGAGAAGCCTTATTGGTTTGTTGGCCGTTACTGCTAGGCATTGGATTAATGATGCTGGGCAATGGGCTACAGGGAAGTTTGCTGGGCGTACGCGCGACCCTTGAGGGGTTTCCCACGGCGGTGACGGGTCTGATCATGTCAGGCTATTACGTTGGCTTCTTGATAGGTTCCGTCGTAACACCTAAAATTCTGGAAAACGTCGGACATGTCCGAGTATTCGCAGCTCTTGCCTCTCTCGCGTCAACCGCAGCATTGCTTCATGCACTTATCCCAGATCCCTATACATGGGGAATTGTGCGAATTGTGACGGGTTTCTGTTTTGCGGGCCTCTATATTGTGAGTGAAAGCTGGCTCAACGATACGGCAACAAACGAGACGCGTGGTGGCATCCTCTCTATCTATATGATGGTAACGTTTGGCGGGATTGCTGGCGGACAGTTTTTGCTAACAGCGTTCGATCCTAGCGGGTTTGAGCTGTTTATCGTTGTCTCTGTTCTGGTCTCGCTAGCCCTCATTCCATCAGCGCTAACCGCGTCACCAATGCCGAGTATGGAGCAACCTGAGAAACTTGAGCTTAAAAAACTGTACCGCATCTCGCCGCTTGGTGTAGTTGGTATGGCTGTTATTGGGACTATTCAGGGCGGCTTCTTTGCCATGGCGTCAGTCTATGGCGGGATGATAGGTTTGTCGTTGCTAGAGATTTCGACGTTCATTGGTTTGTCAGTTATTGGCGGCGCCATAATGCAATACCCCATCGGATATATATCGGACAAAGTAGATCGCCGCAGGGTTATCGTGTTTGCTGCGGCCTTGGCCGGTGCGACTGCATTGTTTGTGTATCAGTGCGAGGGGATGGAGAATAGATTGTGGTTTATGGTTTCAGCTACATTCTTTGGTGGCTTCTGCATGCCTCTTTATTCCCTGTTTATTGCGCATACCAACGACTATTTAAAACCCGGTCAAATGGTGGCCGCAAGTAGCGGATTGATTCTAGTAAACGGCTTCGGCGCAATTTTGGGACCAGTACTTGTATCAGGGCTTATGTCGCTGTTTGGATTTGCATCCTTCTTCCTATGCATGGCTGCGGCCTGCTTTGGGCTCGCAGCATACACATTGGTTAGAATGACTATTCGCCAAGCGATCCCAGTCGAGGAACAAGTCGACTTTGTTGCCATGCCTGTTAGATCTGGTTATGTGGCGGTGAATATGAACCCTGAATCAGAAGAGTGGGAAGAAGAAGAGGAGCCAAAAGCGGAAGAATTTAAACCTCAAGATCTTTATCACGTAAGTAAGGCGTTCATGTCCTTGATGGCAGATAATCACTCTGACGACGATGATGAGGATGAAGAGGGATTAATGGACGATGGACCCACGCTTTGGAACAGAAACGGCTAAACAATTCTGATACCAGCCGATACTCTTTCGCGTTTATTTTAATTTATTTGCAAACTGCCCATTGCTGCAACGGTACAAGGGCGGTAAAACCATTTCATGACTGATAAATTGCGTATTGCCCTTGCCCAGGCGAACCCAAAATTGGGCGACATAGACGGTAATGTTAAACTGGCGCTTGAATTTCGTAGTGAAGCGGAAGCAAGCGGAGCTGATCTGGTCGTTTTTCCAGAACTGTTCATCTGTGGCTACCCGCCAGAAGACCTTGTTTTAAAACGGTCTTTTATTAAAGCGTCAACAGATGCCATGAATTTACTAGCAGAGGCCACGCTTGATGGCGGCCCGGCTATGCTGATGACGGGCCCTCTTGAAAATGAAGGTAAGCTTTATAATGCGGTTTGCCTCCTTGAAAAGGGTGCAATAACGGCGACACGATATAAAAACAAACTGCCAAATTATGGCGTGTTTGATGAAATGCGCGTGTTTGAGCCGGGTCCACTTCCAGGACCGATCCCATTTAAAGGCGTTCGCCTTGGCGTTATGATTTGCGAAGATATGTGGTTCACAGATGTCGCCGAATGTTTGGAAGAAACCGGCGCTGAAATGCTGATCATTCCAAACGGTAGCCCCTTTGATCATGAAAAGGGCGACGCCCGTTTGAACTACGCGGTTGAACGTGTGGGGGAGACCGGCCTTCCGCTGATTTATCTCAATCAAGTTGGCGGACAGGATGAGCTTGTTTTTGACGGTGGCTCTTTCATTCTGAACGCAGATAGATCACTTCCCGTGCAAATGTCTTGCTGGCGTGAAGATTTGCTTGTTACAGACTGGAGCAAAGGCGCAGACGATAAATGGTCCTGCGCTGTATCAGAGCTAACAGATCCCGGATCCTCGATGGAGCGGGTTTATAACGCAATGGTGCTCGGCCTTAAAGATTATGTGAACAAGAACGGTTTTCCGGGTGTTGTGCTTGGCCTGTCCGGCGGTATTGATAGTGCACTAAGCGCTGCTGTGGCTGTTGACGCGCTTGGCGCGGATAAAGTTCATTGTGTCATGATGCCATCGCGCTATACGTCTGATGAAAGTCTTGATGATGCCGCAAAATGCGCAGCATTTTTGGGAACTGAACTTGATACTGTGCAGATCGAGCCAGCGGTTGAAGCCTACAATGGAATGCTTGGGACTTTGTTCGAAGGTACCAATTCAGACACCACAGAAGAGAACATTCAATCGCGTATTCGGGGCGTAACCCTGATGGCGATTTCCAATAAATTTGGCAAGATGGTTCTAACCACTGGCAACAAATCTGAGATGTCGGTTGGTTACGCGACAATCTACGGCGATATGTGCGGTGGTTATTCCGTCTTGAAAGACCTATATAAGACGCTGTGTTTTGATGTGTCCGAATGGCGGAATAATAATTTCAGTGATGGTTTGATGGGTCCAAACGGTCCAGTTATGCCTGAAAACGTTATTATCAAGCCACCGAGTGCTGAACTCCGCGAGGATCAGAAAGATGAAGATAGTCTGCCGCCATACGAGGTTTTAGATGCTATTTTGCATGCGTTGGTGGAAGATGAGAAGTCATATAACGAAATACTGGATGATGGGTTTGACGGCGCAATTGTGAGCCGTATTCAGCATCTTTTGTATGTCGCAGAATATAAACGACGTCAGGCACCTCCCGGCGTTAAAATTACCACCCGGAATTTTGGCCGGGATAGACGGTATCCGATTACGAATGGATTTAGAGATAAACGATGACAGCTAAATTTAGATTTGCCCCAAGCCCAACCGGATACCTCCATGTTGGTAATGCGCGCCTTGCTTTGATCAACTGGCTTTGCGCAAAAAAACTGGACGGTGAGTTCGTTCTGCGGCTCGACGATACTGACGCTGAACGGTCTACCGAAGAATATGCCGTTGGTATTCAAGAAGACCTCGACTGGCTCGGCCTGAAATGGGACGAACTGAAAAAACAATCAGACCGTACAGCCGAATATGACGCTGCGTTTGTTAAGCTTAAAGCCGCTGGCCGCTTATACCCCTGTTATGAGACCGGCGAGGAATTGGACTATAAACGCAAACGTCAACTTGCGCGCAAACTACCGCCTGTCTATGACCGAACAGCGCTGAAACTAACCGACGATGAAAAAGCTGCTTTTGAAGCCGAAGGCCGGAAACCGCATTGGCGCTTTTTGCTAGATCAAGAAGTCGTGCAATGGAATGACAATGTGCGCGGCAATGTGGAAGTTGACGGCGCCAGCATGTCAGACCCGGTTTTGATCAGATCTGACGGGCGTCCGCTTTATCATCTGCCGTCGGTTGTGGACGATATTGATTTTGAAATCACCCACGTTATTCGCGGTGAAGACCATGTGAGCAATACTGCGCTGCACATTCAAATCTTTAAAGCTTTGGGTGCCACTGTTCCTGAATTCGCTCATTTGCCGTTGTTAATGGGCCCGGACGGTGGACCTTTGTCAAAACGTGAAGGCAGTCAGTCTTTACGCGAAATGCGCGAAGGCGGCCTTGATCCAATGAGCATCAACTGCATGTTGGCGCGCCTTGGAACTTCAGACAATGTTGAAATCCATACGGATCTTTCCGGCGTTCTAGCAGGTTTTGATATTTCACGCTTTAGCCGTGCTGCTGCGAAATTTGATCCAACCGAGCTTAAAAACCTGAACGCTAAGATCCTTCATGAACTTTCATGGGATATGGCGAAAGGCAAAATTGGCATAGACGGCGCAACTGAAGAATTTTGGAATGCTGTTCGGGGTAATCTTCATACGATCGACGAAGCCGCTGCATGGTGGACTGTTGTCACTGGACCAATTACACCTGTTGTCGAAGACGCTGAGTTCTTGAAAAAAGCAGCAGCTTTGTTACCGGCTGGTGATTTGGATGAGGGCAGCTGGAAAATTTGGACAACGGCCATTAAGGAAGAGCTGGGCGTTAAAGGCAAGGCGCTCTTTATGCCGCTTCGCCAGTCTTTGACTGCGCAAAGCCATGGACCTGAAATGAATAAAATGCTGCCGTTGATCGGGCGCGAGAAAACACTCGCACGCTTGTCTGGTGAAACTGCTTAATTTTAAGGACTAACGACGTGACATTACACATTTACAATACAGCGAGCCGGCAAAAAGAAAAATTTGTCCCCCGCGACCCTAAAAATGTGGGCATGTATGTGTGTGGTCCTACGGTTTGGGATTTTGCACATATCGGAAATGCACGGCCTGTTGTGATCTTTGATATTCTCGCGCGCTTGTTGCGAATTGAATATGGCAACGATCATGTGAATTACGTTCGTAACATCACCGATGTTGAAGACAAAATCATCGATGCCGCCAAAGCCAATGGCGAAAGCATCGACGATTTGACGACACGGACGACTGAGGCGTTCCATGAGGATATGGCGGCACTTGGTGCCCTGCCACCCAACCGGGAACCACGGGCAACAGAGCATATCGAAGGCATGGTCGAAATGATCGGTACGTTGATTGGTAAAGGTCATGCGTATGAGGCTGAAGGTCATGTGTTGTTTGACGTTCAAAGTATGCCAACTTATGGGAAGTTATCGGGCCGCAATCGCGATGATATGATTGCAGGCGCGCGTGTCGAAATTGCTCCCTACAAAAAAGATCCTGCGGACTTTGTCCTATGGAAACCATCAACGCCGGATATCGTCGGTTGGGACAGCCCTTGGGGACGGGGTCGTCCGGGTTGGCATATTGAATGTTCGGTTATGTCAAAGGCTGAGCTTGGCGATACGTTTGATATTCATGGCGGTGGCCGTGATTTGATCTTTCCGCATCATGAAAATGAAGTGGCCCAAAGCTGCTGCGCCCACGGTGAAGACACGTTTGCTCAATATTGGGTGCATAACGGCTTTCTAACTGTTGAAGGCGAAAAAATGTCCAAATCTTTGGGCAATTTCCGCACTGTAAGGGAACTTCTCGCCGAAGCACCAGGGGAGGCATTGCGCCTTAACATGCTCTCAGCTCATTATCGCCAGCCACTTGATTGGACGAGTGATGGTGTGACGCAGGCGAAAACCAATCTCGATCGGTTATATACATCCCTGCAAAGCTTATCTGATGTGGATGCAGATTTGGACGCTGTCGCTGATGGTGTTCAAGCGGCCCTTGAAGATGACATTAATACGCCAAAAGCATTGGCGGCTTTGTACGCGCTGTCATCAGCGGCGAACAAAGAAACAGATCCAGTAAGTCGCGCGCGACTGAAAGGCGAACTTCTGTCTGGCGGTAAAATGCTGGGCGTCTTATTGCAAGAACCATCTGATTGGTTCCAAAGTGGTGCTGATGACAGTATTTCTGGGGACGAGATTGACGCCCTGATCGCGGAACGTATCCAAGCCAAAGCCGATAAAGATTATGCCCGTTCTGACGAAATTAGAGATAATTTGAAAGAGCAGGGGATTACCTTGGAAGATGGTGCCGGCGGCACAACTTGGAAACGCGCTTAATGCGGAACTCATTAAGGCAGAAATTCGTTGATGTTTGTGATTTGAAAATTGAAAAGAAGGGCCCAACAGTTGGGCTCTCTTTTTATGCGTTTTTTGCCAACAAAAACGATGATCCTGAACTGTTGATGGAAGCTGCCACGTGGTGGATTGAAACCCATAAACTCGACCATTTCGAGAAAGCGGTGACGATCAGGAAGATGATCAAAGAAAACAAATAGTTTGCCCTTTTTTATGGGTGACCTACCTCTGTTAATACATATCTGTTGAGTTGATCCGACAAAGTATAGTCTCAAGTACTAATTATAGGGTTTTATGAACTTTGAAACTAATTTTCCAATTTGTTCTGATCTTTATCTTTATATCTGCTGCCAACGCTCAAGAGACCGTACGGCTCTCCACTAAAATTTGGAAACCTTATCAATATTACGATGATGTGACAGGCGCCCTAACCGGTGAAAGCATAGAAGTGATTAAGTGTGCTTTTTCGAAATTGCAGATGCCAGTTACCTTTGAGGTCTTGCCTTGGAAACGGGCACAAGCCAATGTCATATATGGCATGAGCGACGGCTTTTTTTCCGCTTCAAGGAATAAGAAAAGAGATGAATTTGCCAAACGCTCAACCAATATAGCAGAACAGAACTGGGCTTGGTATACGCTGAAAAACGACAATATTTCATTCAAAAATGCTCAGTTCAAGGAAAAGGCGCGCATCGGTGCAATACTTGGCTCCAATATGGCTACTTGGGTAAAATCTAAGAATTATCAGGTTACTGTTGAAGTATCTACTATCGCAACCCTTGTGAATATGTTGCTGGTAAATCGAATTGACGCATTTATGGGCAATGAATTGGTTGTTGATAAGATTTTATCAGAGCATAAAAACAACGGTTTGGTCGCTAAAAAAATCGAGCGAACAATGCCACTCGGAGTTTACTTTTCTCATAGGTTTTTGAGTAAACAATCAGACTTTCTCCCTCGGTTTAATACATCCGTTGAAACCTGCCGTTCATCGGCCAAATAATCAGAAATCAGCTGACGATTTGAGTTTCGCAGGGTATTCACGCCACTTAAAAAATATCTTCTGACAAAATGACTGTTTGCGAGACGTAACCTATTGCATTATTTGTAAGGTAGGTGCGATATAGCACCGATAATTCTAAGAATAACAACAGGCGCGAAAGATTATGTCCTCCAAAGAACGGTTATATTTGTTTGATACGACGCTGCGCGACGGTGCGCAGACACAGGGTGTGGATTTTAGTGTCGAAGATAAAACGATTATTGCCGAAACTCTGGATAACTTGGGTATTGATTATATCGAAGGTGGATGGCCGGGTGCAAACCCCGGTGACACAGAATTTTTCTCCAAAAAAATGAAATTCAAAAACGCCACCTTTACGGCTTTTGGTATGACCCGCAGATCTGGACGAAGTGCGTCTAATGATCCGGGCTTAAAAGCTGTTCTGGACGCAGAAACGCCAGCGGTTTGTTTGGTGGGAAAAAGCTGGGATTTTCATGTGAAAGTCGCTCTTGGCATTGAATTGGATGAAAATGTTGAGCTGATTTCCAGCAGCATTGCAGAATGCGCGCGCCTTGGCCGGGAGCCAATGTATGACGCGGAACATTTCTTTGATGGCTATAAAGCAAATCCTGAATACGCCCTTAAATGCGCAAAAGCAGCATACGATGCCGGTGCTCGTTGGGTGGTTCTTTGTGATACCAACGGTGGGGCTCTGCCACATGAAGTAGAAGCAATCGTCGCTGAGGTTGTCAAGCATGTGCCCGGCGATCATTTGGGCATCCATACCCATAATGATACTGAAAATGCTGTAGCGAATTCTCTGGCTGCGATCCGCGCCGGGGTTCGTCAAGTGCAAGGTACGCTAAATGGTCTTGGTGAGCGGTGCGGCAATGCCAATATGGTCAGCCTGATCCCCACACTAATGTTGAAAGAGCCGTATAAATCCCAGTTTGAAATAGGTATCAATGATGATGGCTTAAAAAGCCTAACATCTGTATCGCGTTTATTGGACGAAGTTTTAAACCGGGCACCAAATCGCCACCAAGCCTATGTTGGGGCGTCGGCCTTTACACATAAGGGCGGACTACATGTGTCTGCCGTTCAAAAAGATCCGACTACGTATGAGCATGTAGAGCCAGATCTTGTGGGTAACCACCGCGTTATCCCTGTGTCCGATCAGGCTGGCCGGTCAAATTTGCTGGCTCAGTTCAAGGAATTTGGACTTGAAATCGATCCTAAAAACCCGAAAGTAGACCGGCTTCTAGAAGAAGTTAAAGAGCGCGAGTACGGCGGATACAGCTATGACGGTGCGCCTGCCAGTTTCGAGCTTATGGCGCGCAGGCGTCTGGGGCAGGTTCCAGAATATTTTGAAGTTGAAAGCTTTCGGGTTCAAGTGGAGCGGCGACATAACGCAAATGGCGATCTCGTTTCCGTATCTGATGCCGTCATAAAAGTAAATGTGGACGGTGAGCGTTTGATGTCCGTTGCTGAAGGTAATGGCCCGGTTAATGCCCTTGATACGGCCCTTCGAAAAGATCTCGGCAAATACTCAGAGTATTTAAAAGACCTCCGGCTTGTCGATTTTAAGGTGCGTATTCTAACGAGTGGTACTGAGGCGGTAACCCGTGTGCTTATTGAAAGTACAGACGACAGTGGTCATCGTTGGTTCACAATTGGTGTATCACCAAATATTGTAGATGCATCATTCGCCGCCTTGCTTGATAGTGTGACGTATAAGTTGCTGCGTGATGACGCACCTCATGGTCACTAATACAATCAGTTTCGGTTAAGGTATATTTCATGACGGCTACAGGTATTTCCCCGGCTATTATTCTGGTAGAGCCACAAATGGGCGAGAATATTGGTGCGGCAGCAAGAGCAATGCTGAATTTCGGTTTAACGGATCTCCGGCTGGTAAAACCTCGCGATGGGTGGCCCAATGACCGCGCTGTTGCAATGGCCGCAGGGGCCGTTGACGTTGTTCAAAATGCCCAAGTTTTCGAGACGGTGGAAGAGGCCGTGTCTGACCTTCAACATGTGTATGCGACGACCGCCAGACCGCGGGATATGATTAAACCTGTGGCAACTCCCAATGCGGCGGCGGCGGAACTTCGGCAATTCACACAGCTTAACGAGACTTGCGGAATTCTGTTTGGAAAAGAAAGTTCTGGTCTATCTGGCGGGGATGTCACTTGCGCTGATACCATAATCACAGTCCCGCTGAATCCTGATTATACATCCATAAATTTGGGGCAGGCGGTGTTGCTCGTGGCTTATGAGTGGTACCAGCAAGCGGATCAAACGCCAGCTAAAATTGTTCGAAATGAAGAACGAGCCGCTACTAAACAAGAATTGGGCGCGCTATATAATCGCATTGAGACGGAACTTGATGCCCGCGGATACTTCGAGCAAATAATGAACCGCCGCCCTGTCATTCTCAGAAATATGAGAAACATGTTCCATCGTTTTGATATGATGGAGTCAGACATAAAGGGCATGCAAGGTATCGTAAAAGGGCTGTCACTCAATAAAAAGGATACCGGAAAATGACGGAAATCACGCAAGGGTTTGCAGATCTAGGACACATTAAATTGCATTACGCTGAAAGTGGTGCTGGCAATGAAGATCTCGTTATCCTTTTGCATGGGTTTCCAGAGTTTTGGTACACTTGGCGAAAACAACTCCCTGTCATTGGGCAGACGTGTCACGCGGTTGCTCCCGATATGCGGGGATATAATTTATCTGATCGTCCTGAAAAATTGGAGGATTACCGCATCGATAAGCTGGTTGCTGATGTGATCAAGCTCGCTAAACATTTTGGAAAAGATCAGTTTTATTTGGTGTCCCATGATTGGGGTGCGGCCGTTGCTTTTTCAGTAGCTATTGCGCGTCCTGACATGATTAAGGGCATGATCGTCTTAAACGGCGCGCATCCTTATATTTTCTCCAAACTTCTGGAAGAAAACGAAAATCAGATCGCCCATAGTAAATATATAACTGAATTCAGGGAAGAGGGCGTTGAAGAACGTCTTGCCGCCGACAACTGCGAATGGTTATGGGATTGGACCTTTAAAAGTCACTATGATCGCGGCCTGATAACGGATGCGGAAAAAGCCGAATATATAAAAGCATGGACAATGCCGGGTGCGATAACTGCCATGCTCAATTATTATCGCGCGTCGCCAGTGAAACCACGACCAGCGTCAGAAGGGGCGACACCCTTAAAGCTTGACCCAGATATGTTCAAGGTAAATGTTCCGACATTGATTGTGTGGGGAGATAAAGATCATGCCCTTATGCCAGAAAACCTGGATGGGATGGGTGATTTTATTGATGATTTAGAAGTTGTTCGCCTGCCAGAGGTGAGCCATTGGGTAACCCACGAAGCCCCCGAACGTGTTAGCTCTGAAGTTTTGCGCTACATAAAACAGCTAAAGGGCAGAAAACTTGACTAAAAGGCGTTGACAAGCGGCTTGGCATAAGTATATTGCGCACTCCTATGCAAGCCTCGTCGGCATGCCTTATCCTTTAGATTTAGATTGGAATAAGTTTTATGACAAAACGTATTCAGGCCAAATATAAAATTGATCGTCGTATGGGCGAAAACATCTGGGGTCGTCCGAAGAGCCCAGTAAACACTCGTGACTACGGTCCAGGCCAACACGGCCAAGGTCGTCGCGGTAAGCTCTCCGACTTCGGTATCCATCTTCGTGCAAAACAGAAGCTTAAAGGCTACTACGGCAGCATCACAGAAAAAAGCTTCCGTCGTTTGTATGCAGAAGCTGTTCGTCTTCGCGGCGATACATCTGAAAACCTCATCGGCCTACTAGAGCGTCGTTTGGATGCTGTTGTATACCGCATGAAATTCGTACCAACTGTTTTTGCTGCACGTCAGTTCGTGAACCACGGTCACGTAACTGTAAACGGTAAAAAAGTAAACATCTCATCTTACCAAGTTAAAGTTGGTGACGTGATTGAAGTTCGTGAAAAATCCAAACAAATGGCTCTCGTTCTTGAAGCTGCTGCAAGCGCTGAACGTGAAGTTCCTGAATACATGGAAGTTGATCACAAGACTATGAAAGGGACATTCAACACGATCCCAGGTCTTTCTGATGTTCCTTACCCAGTTGTTATGGAACCAAACCTTATCGTGGAATTCTATTCCCGCTAAAATTTGGTTTAAACCTAAGTTTTATAAAAACCCTGCATGTCATGTGCGGGGTTTTTTATTGTCATTTTAAAATTGCGCTTTACCCATTTAGTTGATTTTATATTCCTAAATTAAACTTTTACTAAAATGTAATGTATTTCTGGCAGAATTCAATTAGAGCACTAGTTTTGCGTTGATTTCATGTAGGAGTGTTTTAGATGTTTGGCTTTAATCTAAAAATCTCCCAGAAATTACCTTTAGTAATAATTACATCTGCATTGCTAATGGCAATCATCTTGGGAGTTACAAGTTACTATCAGAGTTCAATAGCTCTTCACGTCGAAGTTCAGAATAAACTTAAAACCGCATTGCAGGGAAGATTGACTGCAATGGAGGAATACCTAAAATCCATTCAAGAAGATCTCAGAATTACCGCCTCAAACCCGTTGGTTGCCACCGCGACCGTTGAATTTGGAATGGCTTGGCAGGAGTTGGGTCAGTCTCCCTCCGCAAAACTTCAAAAACTATATATTACGGACAATCCTTTTCCCACAGGTGAGAAGGAAAAATTGGACGTGGCGAAGGATGGTTCTAGCTACAGCCGCGTCCACAAAAAGTATCATATTTGGTTTAGAAAGATGCTTCAGGAACGGGCCTATTACGATATTTTCCTTTTCGATAAAGAGGGTAACCTCATCTATACAGTTTTCAAGGAATTGGATTACGCAACCAATCTAATGAACGGAAAATATCGCGATACGGATTTGGGAAAGGTTTTTAGGGCGGCTAAAGGGAATCCGAAAACTGATTTCCAAACCTTCTTTGATTTTAAACCCTATTCACCAAGTCACGGTGCACCAGCCAGTTTTATTGCAAGCCCAATTCTAAAACCGGATGGATCCTTCATCGGTGTTCTTGCATTTCAAATGCCAATTGATCGCCTAAATAACATCATGCAGGACACTGTAGGGATGGGGCGCACGGGTGAAAGTTTTCTTGTCGGTGCAGATTTTTTGATGAGAAACGACTCCCGGTTTTCAGACGACAGTACAATTTTGAAAAGAACTGTAAAAACGCCGCAAGTAGAGCTGGCGTTGGCTGGGGATGTATCAGCCATGCAATCTGTTGATTATCATAATGTTACGGTTGAATCAGCCTTTGGTTTTATCGATTTTTTAGGGACTCGGTGGGCAATCGTTTCGGAAATTGAGCTAAGTGAATTTGAGGAACCTATCATTAAAATGCGGAATGTTACCATGTTGGTTACCTTGGTCTTATTGCTAGTCATCGGCGCCGTAGGAGTCATTTCTTCCCGCGGAATTGCGGTAGCAATCGTCAAAATGACTGAAACAATGACATTGCTTGCAAATGGCGATAACTCAATTGAAATTCCTGTCAGTGGCAGGAATGACGAAATTGGTGAGATGGCAACTGCAGTCAAGATATTTAAAGATAACGCTGTTGAGCGGGCTGAGTTGAGGGAACAAGCAACAATTGTGGAAGAAGAGGCAACTGCGCAAAAACAAAAGCTACAGGCAGAGAAAGAACAGCAATTGGCAACTGAACGGGAAAAAGAGCAAAAGGAAAACACTGAAAAAGAAAAACGAACAGAAATGGTCACAGATATGATCAGTCTGTTTGAAGCGAAAATCGGTATTCTGCTTTCGACCATGGGTGATGCGTCCAATGCCCTTCAAAATACGGCAACAACCATGTCAAGTTCGGCAGAAAGCTCAGAACAGTTGTCTGCGACTGTTGCATCAGCATCAAATGAAGCATCTTCCAGTGTTCAGAATGTTGCATCTGCGGCTGAAGAATTATCTGCATCTATATCCGAAATCAGCAGGCAGGTGACAGAAGCAACGAAAGTCACAGAAGAAGCTGTGGCGGAAGCCAATCAGAGTATCAAAACAGTTAAAGAGCTCTCCAATACCTCTCAAAAAATTAGTGAGGTCGTTAGCATGATTAATGATATTGCAGGGCAGACAAATCTGTTGGCATTGAACGCGACAATTGAAGCTGCAAGGGCAGGAGATGCAGGTAAAGGGTTTGCCGTTGTTGCGTCTGAAGTGAAGGCATTAGCTAATCAAACGGCAAAAGCCACAGAAGAGATTTCAAACCAAATCAATGATATGCAACGGGTGACAGACAGTTCTGTCGACGCGATGAATAATATAGACGGTATAATTCAGAAAATAAGACAGTCTACCATTACCATTTCCGCGTCGGTTGAAGAACAAAGCGCCGCTACCAGCGAAATATCTCGAAACGTACAGGAAGCATCGACTGGTACAACAGAAGTTTCTAGAAATATTGTGTTGGTATCGGATAGAAGCCGCGAAGCTGGCAAGGCATCGGCCGAGGTTTTGTCTTCATCTCATAATCTGGAAGAGGTGGCGAGTAGCCTGCAAAAAGACATAGAGATGTTCCTAAATGACGTTAAAAAAGCCTAGACTTGGTTTAAAATATAGTCGATCAGTTTTCTCAAACTAAGGGCGTGCTGATCGACAGTTTGTCTCTAATTAGGTGTGGCCTTCGTCTTTCAAAAAACAACCTTGCAGCAAGACTGAGTTCTCAAGTAACCCTTTTCATAGACTGTTCTTTCATACATAAATCTCTGCAGAATATCATAAATGCCTTGTCTAAAGACAAGACAATCAATACCTATTGCGCCAATGTCTTTTTAAATCAATGGATAACCCGATGTTTTTGATCGAATTATTTTCTGAACCAACAGCAGTTATTGCCCTTCTAACATTGATTGTTATGGAAATTGTCTTAGGAATAGACAATCTGATATTTGTCTCCATCCTCAGCAATAAATTGCCCGAACATCAGAGAAAATCTGGTCGAATGATTGGCATCGGACTTGCCATGATATTACGACTGGTATTGTTGTCTCTCATTGCCATTATTGTGTCCCTTACTGAACCAGTATTTACCGTTTTTGATCATTCATTTTCTTGGCGCGATTTAATTATGTTGGGCGGTGGGCTATTTCTGGTTTGGAAGGCAA
>JBALWO010000103.1:0-4683 GCA_036960775.1 Pseudomonas marincola
GGCGTCTCCTCTGATCGCTTCTTAAGTCATGCGGCCCAATTGGTCACAGACCTTGGCGGGAAAATTAGTAACGTGGATCTAACCATTATTTGCGAGGCGCCAAAGATCGGCCCACATCGCGCTGCTATGACAGCGCGTATTGCAGATATCTTAAAAATCGAAGAGACCCGTGTTTCCGTAAAAGGGACAACAACCGAACGACTAGGCTTCACGGGACGCGGCGAAGGCATTGCTGCCCAAGCCATCGCAACCGTCAGGCTTCCTGAATGAGTAAACCTAAAGGTATTTCAAACGCGCATCCGGCGGTTATCCTTTCAACGTGGTTCTGGACAGGTTTAAGTCCCAAAGCCCCTGGTACAATGGGATCATTGGCAGCCCTACCCCTCGGGTTTCTTCTCCTCCATTTTGGCGGTCAGCTCCTTCTTCTAGAAGGGATTGTTGTCGTCTTTTGTATTGGGCTATGGTCAACCCATGTCTATGTGACACGATCAGGTAGATCGGACCCCGGCGAAGTTGTCATTGACGAGGTTGCGGGACAATGGATCCCGTTGTTAGTCGCGGGTACGAACCCGCTGCTCTATCTCTTAGGGTTTGCATTATTCCGTCTGTTTGATATTTGGAAACCCTTCCCCATAAGTTGGCTCGACCAAAATGTAAAAGGCGCGTTTGGCGTGATGATTGACGACATTTTGGCAGGCCTAGTCGCCCTTGGCGTCCTAATAATAATAATAGAGGTTTTACCATGAGTATCTTACCCCAAAATATTGCGACACTGGCGGCTGACGTTATCAAATCAGCAAGTTCAAAAAAATGGTATGTGGCAACAGCTGAAAGCTGCACCGGTGGCTTGATCGGTGGCGCACTAACTGATGTGGCAGGATCATCCGCTGCCGTCGACCGCGGGTTCATTACATACACCAACAAAGCAAAAATGCAGGTTCTGGGTGTTAAGTCTGAAACACTCCGTGCTGTTGGCGCTGTGGCAGAAGAGACGGCTCGCGAAATGGCACTTGGCGCCATTGCACACTCATCATCCCATGTGGCGGTTGCGGTTACAGGTATAGCTGGCCCCGGCGGTACAGCCGACAAACCCGGTGGCCGCGTGCATCTCGCGACGGCGACAAGGGACGGCGTGTTTGACCATCGCCAAATGGATTATGGTGATATTGGCCGCGACGAAGTCCGCCTTGCAACCATCGCCACAGCTCTTGAAATGCTCCTCAGCGCTATGGCTGAAAAATAAACCGGATAGGCCAAATGCTCACTGAAATATCCGGCATATTTGTAAAAATTGTGTTTGCAGAAGATGCGCATCTGCCCCTTACAACAGGAGCTCCTAATCGGCCCGCCGCGAGGTTTAATCGTATCGGGCAAGATGCTCTTTATTTAAGTCCAGATGTTGACAGCGCCCGTGTCGCCATTGGTGAATACGTAAAAGAACAAGATCGCCCTCGTGTCGTTGTTCAATATGAGATAGATCGGTGCCTGCTATTTGATTTACGCTCCGATGATGCCGCGGCCATCTACGAGCTTGCGCGGCAGCCCTGGCAGAGCGCGTATAAGCAAAGTATTGATCCACCGTCGTGGGAAGCTGCTGACAAACTCCGGAAAGCTGGACACACAGGCCTTATTGATCCGTCACGGCAGCAACCCGGCCTTTGGCACATTACGCTGTTCCGCTGGAACGAGGTTGGGGCACCGTACATCCGTGAAATAGGAACACCTACGCCCATCCAAATTTCACCAAAACCCTAAACTCACCAAAATGCCACAGATAACACTGCTTAATTTGAGATTTTCACAGCAAGACGTAATTCAACTTTCCTTTATTCTATAAGCAGAATAGGAAGGTACAAACGACGCCGTAAAGGAAACTAGAGTATGACTGTGCAAAATATTGAGAATGTTCACTTGAACAGTGGCTTCCGAAAAGACATCAACATTTTGCGCGCTGTTGCAGTCCTATCTGTCATTTTCTTTCATTTTGGATTTGGTTTTGCGCGAGGCGGATACCTGGGCGTTGACATATTCTTCGTGATCTCCGGCTATTTAATGACGGCAATCATTACATCCCGATTAGAGACTAAAACATTTTCTTTGTTTGGATTCTATATGTCTCGATTTTTACGGATAGCGCCTGCCTTGGCAGGGTTATGCGTCATTTCACTGATTGTCGGGTGGTTTGTCATATTCCCGTATGATTATGCCTATCTTGGGCGCAACGTAAACCACGCCCTTATGTTCAAATCCAACATCAGTTTTGCTAGCGGCGATGGATATTTTGACACTGGCACAGACATAAAATGGTTATTGCACACGTGGTCCTTATCCGTAGAAATGCAATTTTATCTCATCTATCCATTTTTGCTCATAATTTTACATAAGTTGCTCGGCTTAAGATATCTGCGCTTTGTTTTAGCAGGTGCCGCTGCACTCAGCTTTGCCGCCTATATCTGGACAACCATGTACGGAGATCCCAATCACGCATTCTACTTGCTGCCCTTTAGGGCGTGGGAGTTACTCGCAGGGGGCCTCGTCGTTGTTTTTCCCATTTACGCATCCTCAGATAAATCTACACAGAACAAGCTGATCGGATACCTCCGTTACGCCGGCGTAGCACTCATTGCCATACCCGTTATTATTGGCTCTGGGGGTACTGAATTAGCAATTGTTTGGGCTGCATTAGCGTCCATGGGAACAATTCTTGTTCTAGCAACACCGAATAACGAGATAAAAGCCACTGCACCGGGCCTGAAACAGTTTAGTATTTTCGTGCACTATACCGGCCTCATTTCCTATTCTTTGTATTTATGGCATTGGCCTATCCGGTCATTGCAACAGTATCTTGGGTACGAAGATGATTTGATGATTACGTTTGGCGCCTTGGGCGTGACATATATTTTCGCGGCCATATCCTATACTTTGATTGAAACCAAAGCACGCGTGCGGCTGGAGCGTGGTCATTTTTTAAATCGAAAAACGGCGCTGGCGTTTGCTATTCTAATTGTCCCAATCCTACTTCCATACAGCGCGGCTAAATATGTTCGTAGTCAAGATGGCATTGTTCAACGCCTCGATAGTTTACCGTATGACAATATGCCCACATATTTATACAAAGACCCTGAATTGTATTTATTGGAGGGCATTACATCTAAATGCCAGAACAACGGAACTGGCTGCCAATTAACTAACGGCACTCGCATAAAATCGCAAAAGGACTGGAAACCTGATGTCATTTTGATTGGTGACAGCCATGCCATGTCAACTGCTCATGCCTTGTCCGAAACACCGATCGAAAACAGATTTTTGAAAGTGCTCCTAACTGCCAGTGCAGGATGTCTTTACATTAAGGATTTAGATCAAACCGGTGCTGGGAGCCGGAAATACGAGCGCTGTAAAAGTGCTTACCAAACATCAATGTCCGTTTTGGAGAAATTCCCTTCTGACATCCCCGTTTTCATAGTGAATAATTTCCCCAGTTACCTTCGCGCAAAACAATGGGAACAAATACAATATCAACGATCAGGTGAACCACAGCCAACTGTAGTCCCGTTATCAAAAACGTGGCTTAATTTAGTTTGTAAAGTCAGCGCTGAAAGAGACACCTATATCATGCGAAGCGTTCCAAAATTCGCTGAGCCCGTCGTCCGAAAAATTGTCCAAAATGTTTTACGCGGCACAACTGACACTTTAACGCAAAAATCTTTTGCCATCTCAACGGCCAAGCACAGTCAAAATACGAAAGATGAACGAGCCATGCTCAACGCCGCACAAGAACAATGCGGAGCGAAATTGATAGATCCCGCATCGGCCTTCTGCAGCGATGGTTTCTGTTATGGCGCCTCGTCAAGAATCCAGCCTTATTATAGAGATGAAGACCACCTCAATCTATTTGGCGCGCGCAAACTCATTCCGCTTTTCGCACAATCATTTGCAAAATAAATTAAACGTAGTCGTTTAGGCTCCGGGCGGAGACTTGGCCCCAGACGTTTTTCTCATCCGTAATCATGGTGTTGATCATGTTGGCAGCATCATCTGGCGTCATGGCGATTTCGAGATCGCGCGGGACGCCTGCGGTGTCATACATGGCGGAGCTAACTTTGCCGGGGTAATAACCCATCACCCGGACGCCTTTAGCGCCGCATTCAGCCTCCAGACAGCCCGTGAAGCCGCGAATGGCCCACTTACTACCCGAATACACACTTATGCTTTTACGGCAGTATAGCGCGCCTGTGGACACCACGTTAAGAATGGTCCCCTGCCCGCGGCTGTACATGCCCGGCAAGACGCCGTGGCTCATGAACATTGTCCCAAGAGTATTCGTCTCCATCACCGACCGGATATCCGCGGTATCATAGCCATCGAAATCACCTTCCAGCCAGATCCCCGCGTTATTGACCAATCCCCAGATAGGGCCGACTTCCCGCTCCACTTGTGCAATGACAGATGCGCAGTTTTCATCATCCGCCACATTGAGCGTATATCCAACCACACCTTCAGCGGCGGCACATGCCTGAACCTTGTCTGGGTTACGGCCCGTAAGAACAACTTGAAAGCCAGAGGATTTAAGAGCCCGAACAGACGCCAATCCAATGCCACTCGTCGCCCCAGTTACCAAAATCACCCGATTATCTTTGCTCATCACACACGCCTACTCAATCCATAATTCAAGAAGACCGCATG
>JBALWO010000032.1:0-42704 GCA_036960775.1 Pseudomonas marincola
ACGCCTGCAAGGCCACGGCCCCAAGCTGTTACCATAGTCAGTTTTTCGCGACCTTTTGCGATAGCAGGAGCTGCTAGTGCAACTGTACCTACAGTGCCGGCGATACCAGCACTTTTAATAAATTTACGACGATCCATCTATTTCTCTCCCTATAGACTTTTTTTACGTTTTACGCGAACGATGCGGCTGTTAGTCTCCCGCATAGTTGGAGCAGAACGTAGCTTTAGTTTTACCTAAGGTCTAGTAATAAAGAAAGGCAAATTGACAAAAATTGACCGTAAAGTCAGTTTCTGGTTAGAAAATTACAGTTAATAAGGTGTTAAACGTAATATTCCAAAAGACTCGCGGAAATTGGTTGTTTGCTTTGGCTCTTACCGTTCATCGTTATTTGGCGTTATTCACAAACAATGAATCGAAGGGTGGGATCTATGTTTAGATCAGAGATAAAGTTATTATATTTTTCTAATTTTTGATATTTAGTGCAGCGCCCGGTAATTTTTACTGGTGGGGGAGAGCTTCCCAACCTTCTTTTGTCAAGATTTCGGCCGGCTGAAATCTTGTTTTATAGGACATCTTTGGGCTCTCTGCGATCCAGTAGCCCAGATACACATGAGGAAGTCCCATTCTTTTGGCTTGCTGGATGTGCCAGAGAACTAGGAACGTTCCAAGGCTGCGTTTGTCCATATCAGGCTCAAAATAACTATAAACAAGTGATAACCCATCATCCATTCGATCCGTCAGGCAAACCGCCAGGAGCTCATTTTCAGCTCCTCTAAACTCTGTAAGCTGAGTTCTAACAGGGCTATCTTCGACCATTGCTTGATAGTCTGAGTAAACCATGTCCGACATGCCACCATCAGAATGGCGAGACTTGAGATACCTATGGAATAATTCGTAATGTTCAACTGTCGCTTCAGCAGGCATTTCACGTGTCTGAATATCATGGTTCTTCGTAAGGATGCGTCTGAATGATTTTTTTAATGAAAAATGTTGAGCTGCAACACGAATAGGAACACAAGCCGAGCAATTGTCACAGGCTGGACGATAAGCCAAATCTTGACTTCGTCTAAATCCGGCGAGACTTAGGGTGTTATGAAGATGATCCGGATCTTTTCCGGCAAGCAGAGTTACAATCTTCTTCTCCATTTTGCCCGACAAATAAGGACAGGGGGCAGGAGGAGTCGAAAAAAAGAACCTGGATGGGATCTCCACTCTTTTCATTGGTCGCCAATCGTTAAATATTATTCTCTAAAGAGTACAAATATTGTGCTCTGAGGAAAAGACTACACTTGAAAATCCTAAAAAACTTATATCAATCCGTAATAAATTGGCGCGAATATGGAGAAAACGATCCATAAAAGGATAACAAGCGGTGCCCCGGCCTTGAAAAAGTCCATAAACTTGTAATGTCCAGGTCCCATCACCAGCAGATTCGTTTGGTAACCCATGGGAGTCGCAAACGAACAATTGGCGGCGAATATAACGGCAAAAACGAAAATCATGGGGTCAACACCGGTGGTTTGAGCAATGCCAATGCCAATGGGCGTAAACAAAACTGCTGTCGCACTGTTGCTTAATACATTCGTGAAAAAAGCGACCAAGAGAAAGAAAAACGATAAAATGACGGCGACGTGGAAGCCGTCAAGAAGCGTGACAAGGGTTGTCGCGATGTAAGTGGCGCCGCCCGTTGCCTGCATGGCCGTTCCAAGGGCGAGAGCCGCCCAAATTAGCAGAACAATCCGTCGATCGATGGAGCGGCTGGCTTGATGAACGTTGATGCACCCAGAGGCGATCATGGCGGTTGCCCCTGCAACTGCGGCAACGACTATGGGAACAAAACCAGTAGCAGCGCAGATAACAACGGCACCAAAAATAAATCGTGCCCGCCGCGCAAGTGCTAATGCGGGTAATTCTCTGGTGGAATATTCAAGTAAAAGAACGTCGGGGTTATTACGAAGGCGCATGACGTTGGTGCGCGATCCCAAAAGCAACAAAACGTCACCGGCTTCAAGACGGATATCGGTCATCCGGCTCGTTCGGATCATGCGGGAGCGCCGTTGAATTCCAAGCACTGCGCAATCGGTCCGATAAAAGAAATTTATCTGATGAAGCGCCCGTCCAATCATTCTTGACGCGGGGGCAATAACCACTTCTGCAACGGTCTGATCTTTGCTCACAGGTGCCGTGTTGGCGTCCGGTGACCCCGTATCATCAATGCTATGGAAATCTCCCATGATTTGAGGATTGTCAGAGAAGGCTTCCGTTAGAGATTTTCGGGTTCCGGCGAAGACAACGGAATCTGCTGGACGTAAGACCATGTCATCAAATGGCGGTAGCAACAGTTTTTCATCCCGCTGAATAAATCGAATAGTGATATTGCGAAGGCTTGGAAATTGGCCTGCAACGGCTTCTTCACCAACTAGTGGGCTATCCGCTGAAATTTGTATTTGGACGATAAATTGCTTGCCCGATAATTGAGCAGATCCATCTGTCACAGCCTCGCGGTCAGGAAGCAGGCGCGGGATAACGATCAAGGCATACGCGAGACCTGTGATCGCAAGAACGGCGCCAGGGATTGAGATATCAAAAAAATTGATGGCTGGCTGGCCTGCTTGCACAGCGGCTGCAGACACAAGCAAGTTTGTAGACGATCCAATCAACGTCGTCATACCGCCAAGAATGGAGGCGTAACTCAAGGGGATCATGAGCGTAGACGTTGATCTATGCAATCTCTCCGCGAGGGCTGTCATCAGCGGGATAAAGATAACCACTACTGGGGTATTGTTCATGAAGGCGCTGATTATCAGGACGGTGGTTAAAACAACGCCGATTGCCATAACCGGATGGTGGCGCCTAAGTGTAATGAGAACGCGAATAGGTTTTTCAAGTGCGCCGGTTCTGACAATTCCTTGCCCCACCACTAGAAGTGAGAGAACGGTAATCAACGCGGGATCAGCAAGCCCAGCAATAATTTCTTTCGCCGACAGTAAATTGTTGCCAGAGGCATCAAGTAGAGGAAAAATATAGAAAAGTAAAAGAAGGCCGGAGATAACTGAAACGGAAGAAACCTCCAATCCAATTTTTTCACTAGCGAATGCATACATTGCAACGGCAATGAATAAAAATACCAGCCACATGTGAATTTGTGATTCAATCATTAATTTATTCGATCCGCATCCAAATGTTCTGGAGGGTTACTTTCCAGCACTGACCACTATAGTTTATACGTTACTTACCCTTTATCATGAGGATTGTCTGCAATCTTGCAAGAGGGACGAAAAGAAAACTGCCTTTTTGGAAAGACATATCTGTGAAATCCGAGCAAAATTATTACGAAGCGACTAGGAATAACTCGAAACCCTTTTCGAAACTCCGCGGAGACGTAAGGACTGATATTTGCGTGATTGGGGCTGGGTTTACAGGGCTTGGGACAGCGTTGGAGCTTGCGGCAAGAGGATATTCTGTTGTTGTGCTAGAAGCATCACTGGTTGGTAGCGGCGCATCAGGGAAAAGCGGCGGACAGGTTGCATCTGGCTATTCACCTGGAATGATGGTGACATCTGAGATCGTGGGGCGGGATGATGCCAAACGATTATGGGAATTTTCTGAGGATGCGAAAAGAATTTTAAATCTTAGAATCGCTGACCACGAAATCGACTGCGATTATATGCAAGGCGAACTATACGCTGCGCCCAAGAAATCTCACATTAACTGGCTTAAAGACGAACAGGCGTTCGTTGAAAAAGAATATGGGTATGAGCAGTATCGCTGGATCGATTTAGATCAGATGAGGGATATGATGGCGGGGGAGAGATATCTTGGCGGTTTGCTGGATATGGAAGGCGGGCACCTTCATCCTCTAAATTACACACTGGGGTTGGCAAACGCTGCGGCTAACGCCGGGGTGCAAATACTGGAGAACTCTGCCGCTAAATCTTATGTTTCACATCGTGGCCGGATTGAGGTCATCTGTGATAAGGGCCGCGTGAACGCGGATAGTCTTGTTTTAGCTGGAAACGCCTATTTGCAAGGGGTCGAGCCATCTTTGCAAAGACGAATGGTTCCTGTGAAAAGCAGTATTATAGCCACCGAACCATTGGGGGCTGAGCGAGCTGCGAGTTTAATGAAAACCACTGCTTGTGTCGCAGATACCTATGAAGATTTAGATTATTTCAAAATGACGCCGGACACACGTCTTGTTTATGGCGGTCAAGATTTGTCATTTGGAAAGGTTAGCCGACAGAATAACCCTGTTCGCACCAATATGCTCAAAACGTTCCCCATGTTGAAGGACATACCTATTGATTACATGTGGAGCGGAAATTTATCCGTAACCCGGCACCGGTTACCAGATGCAGGTCGCATTGGATCAAATGTTTATTACGCTCATGGCTATTCTGGGCAGGGTGTGCCGTTATCCGCGGTACTCAGTAAAATACTGGCTGAGGCCATAAGCGGTGAAATGGAGAGGCTGGATGTCTTTAGCCGTCTTCCCCATAAATCCGTCCCCAAAAGCAGAATGGTTCAACTGCCCCTGGTTTACAGCATGATGCTGTGGAGTAAGCTTAAAGACCTTTTGTAGAATTTCGCGCCTGACGAATGCCGCTGTTTGTTATGTAGTCATGTAATAAGCGGCCTTTTGAATTGAACAAAGAGACCAGCAAGATCAGTGATGATGTTACGGCCATTGAAAAGTAGAAAAGCCCAGAATGAACAAGTGCCGTTAGATAATCTGGTTCTTCCCCTGAATATAAATAAACTTCAAGTCCCATAAAACGCATGCCAATAGTCGCGTTCATTTGGCTGCCAATCGTAACCGTGTGATAGGCGAGGGGGACGAGCATCAACCCAATGGCCAATAGGGGAGACAAAAGTCCAAGTGTAATAATCCCCATTAAAATGGCGACCACTGTTGCAATGATGCTGATGAAAAAGATGCAAACTACATCGATGGCATAGGCCATCATTCTTCGAACACGAACCGCTTCAAAATCCTCCATACTCTCTTCTTGGGGGGAATTGTTTGTGCCTCCTTTTAAAGACGACAGATTAATGACGGGTTCTCGTTTTGCAGTCACTGGACGCTTGGCTCCTCTGAATAATTTTGCAGACTGGAATGACCTCTGCTATCAGTCATAGATAGGGGATGTTTAATCCTGTTCAAGCTAATTTGCGTGCTTATGTACGCTATGATTCAAAATATACATATAATGTATATAATTAAGTTTACGGAATAACTAATTGAAAATATGAATAAATTATCATCATTTCCGCCCATAGTTTTTGCATTGTTAATTCAAGCATGTGTCTATGCAATTCACACGATAATGGCTCCGCAGTTGGAACCTCATTTGGGATATTCAATTCCCATATTCTGGCTGATGCTAAGTCAAGGGATTGTCGCGGCTGCCGTTAGTTACGCTGTAAAGTTTTCCTATTGGTGGGTTTTTATTCAATTAGTAAGCCCGCCATTGTTGGTTCTTGGTCTCGCGTTTAGCCTTCCGATTTGGAGTTTTCCGGTTATTTTAATCGTCTTATTACTCGTGTTTTGGAATGTTGCCGTGAACAGGGTTCCGCTCTATCTCACAAACTCGAAAACGTCGGCAAAACTTGTATCTCTTCTTCCAAAACAGAAGGGGCTTAAAGTTGCTGATTTGGGGAGTGGTCTTGCGGGGACACTGCGAGAGATGGCGATACAAAGGCCAGATCAGCAATTTATTGGTTTTGAAACCGCCCCGATACCGTTTCTTGTCTCTTGGATGCTTATCCAGTTTTCTGGCAGCAAAAACGTTACCGTTCGCTTTAAAAGTTTTTGGTCTGTGGATTTGGTGGAATTTGACGTTCTCTATTGTTTTTTATCGCCAGTACCAATGGAGAAGCTTCATGCTAAGGCTGTGTTGGAGCTAAAAGAGGGCAGCCTATTTATCAGCAATAGTTTTACCGTTCCCGGCCATAAGCCTGCCCGCACTGTAACGGTTAACGATGGCCGCAAAACAAAATTGCTGATCTGGAAAACTTGATTATTTCAGGTTTTTAGGAAGAACCGGAGTTTCTCGAAGCAGAACAATGCTTATTCTTCGGTTTCCGGGGTTCGATGGATCATCGGCGATCATTGGATCGATATCAGACTTCCCTGAAACCCGTTCAACCCGTTCAGGATCAAGTCCGACTTCTTCCAATGCCCGCCGACTTGCATTAGCGCGGTCAGAAGACAACTCCCAATTGCCATACTTAGCCCCTGAAAAACCAGAACTATCCGTATGTCCACTAATGGACAAATTATTGGGTAAGTGATCGATGGCACTCACAATTTTTGCTAATAGTTTTTTGACGTGCGGTTTAATGGTAGTACTACCAGCTGCGAACATGCTTTCATCATATTGATCTACAATTTGAATGCGTAAACCTTCCGGCACCATGTCGATAATGATGTTATCGGCTAGGCCTTGTAGTTCCGTATCTTCCGCAAGAGCCTGACGAATTTGATCTTTGGCGTCTTCAAAACTGGCTTCTTCTAATGCGGCAAGGCGTTCAAGGAATTCTGCTTCGTCAATCTCGCTTTTGCCCTCACCATCAGCGTCATCTTTTGAGCCTTCTTCTGGCGGAGAGATGCTGGAAACCACAGAAGGAGTTCCCGTATTAGAGGTCATAGCTCCTTCAGTTTGCATACTGGTTCCGCCCATAACGCCGCCTGAACCAGACTCGCTGTTACTGGCAGCAGTTGGTGCAAAATAGTCAGAAATACCCTGTTTTTGAACAGAGTCCGTCACGTTGAGCAACCATAAAAGTAAGAAAAAAGCCATCATAGCTGTCACGAAATCGGCGTAGGCAACCTTCCACGCGCCACCATGGTGACCATGCCCGGCCTTCTTGACCTTTTTGACAATTATGGGTGCAATTTCGTCGGCCATTTTAAACGCAAACTTTCAGGATAATAAGATTAAACAGTTGGTGCGTTGTTGCACGCTTCTTCAAGCTCTGCAAACGTGGGACGTTCGTGGCTGTAGAGAATTTTTCTGGCAAACTCGACCGATACTGCAGGCGCATACCCTTGAAGATGGGCCAAAAGGCCTTGCTTCATGCATTCATAGTATTTTCCGTCGGCATTGAAATAGGCTTCCAGATTAGTTCCCATTGGAGAGAACAGACCATAGGCCACAAGAATACCAAAAAAGGTACCAACAAGAGCTGCGCCGATAAGGCCGCCCAGGACTTCAGGTGGCTCTGAAATTGAGCCCATGGTCACAATCACACCCAAAACCGCAGCAACAATACCAAATGCGGGAAGGGCTTCACCCAATTGGGTGACAGCGCTAGACATGGCATGATGTTCGTTATGATGAGTTTCCATATCCTGATCCATCAAATTTTCAACTTCATGTGGGTTCTCTGTTCCCATAGTCATGAGACGCAAATAGTCACACATGAAATCCATAGCATGATGGTTTTTTGTAAATGTTGGGAAATTCTGAAATAGGGCGCTATCTTTTGGGTTTTCAATGTGGGGTTCCAAGGCAATCATGCCTTTGGTTTTTGCCAGCTTGAAAATAGCATACATAAGCGTGAGCAGTTCAGAGTAGGTTTTTTTGTCGTACGGCACGCCTTTAATCAAGGCACCAAGGTTGCCCAAAGTTCCTTTAATCACCCATGTTGGGTTGCCTTGTAAAAAGGCACCAACACCCGCACCAAGAATAATGACAAACTCAAGCGGTTGCCACAAAACTCTAAAATCACCATGCGGAGCATAGCCACCCGCGACGGCACCAAACGTAATAACAACACCCAAAATCCATATCATTTTGTCTTACAGTCCTTGATTTTATAGAAGGATCAATCAGTTGAGGGGAGTTTGGCCCGAATTTGGTTAATAAACTGTGAGCAATTTGTCGAAGTTTTTAGGAAAGCTGCGTTTTAGAAGGGATTAATAGGATTTATTTGACCTTGAAGATTACTATATTAGATGAAAGTCAGGGAATGGATTCCATAGAAATGTTAAAAAAAGAGTGATTTTGATATTGAGCTATGGGAAAGTCCCTTTAACTTCTCGTATCAGGTATAAGCCGGGCACGAATTAATTATAGATAAGAAAATTTAGAACAGACATGACTTTTGATGCCAGAGAATTTCGGGATGCGCTAGGGTGTTTTGCAACCGGTGTTAGCGTGATTACTTCATACAATCAGCAGAACGAACCTATGGGGGTTACTGTTAATTCTTTCAGCTCGGTCTCTATTGATCCGCCGCTTATTCTTTTTAGCCTCGCGCATAATGGCAATCATTGTCAGGAGTTTAAGGTTTCAGGTAAGTTTTCGGTCAATGTCTTAAGCACAAAACAAAAAGAGCTATGTGACCGCTTTGCAACCCCGCTTGAAGATCGCTTTAATGGCGTCGAATACGAACTTGGCGAAAACGGGACGCCGATTTTCGAAGAAAGCCTGTCTGTCATTGAATGCGAAAATTTCGCCCTGCAAGAAGCGGGCGACCATCTCGTATTCATCTGTCGGGTGACGAATGTGCATTCAAAGACTGAAGAAAAACCGCTTTTGTTCTACAAAGGCGGCTTTCCAACACTTAGTTAAGGGGCGTCAGCGTTAGGACTCCTAGCGCATCCTTTCGGTATTCCTCAGGATTTGTCGTCATCTTCCTATATTTCATTCCGGCCCAATCAACAGCCATGTCATCATAAAGCGGTGACATGATATTTCCGGATTGGCCGGTCGAGTGAATAAAAAGCGAATTGTCCAGATCCGAAAAATCGTAGATGGCTCTGAGTGAGGCGGCATGGCTGTTTGCGAACGGCTGTTTATCATCTTTCAGACGGTTTCGGCCCACATTAACCGTATATGTTCCGCCCATGGATGGAACTTTAATGTCAAACAGATGATTAAGACCGGCAACCCTACTAAATGGGATGTGATCACTGTGGGCAAAGTGGGCTTCTCCCCAGTTCCAGTCCCGTATCTCGTCGCCATATCGATCTTCTAAATCATCAAGGGCTGCGGTAAGAGAGTCTTGAAGGATCATCTCGCAGGTCTCAACCGCTTCCGTATTTATGTCATCACACCACACGCCTTGTTTATCCGTGTTCAATAGAACGTTCTTTAGAAAAATGGGCCGCTGTTTCCAGTAACTTTCAAAAGCATCGCCCAGCTCATCGGCATAAACAGATCGGTTAAGTTCTCGTATCCACCCGTTGAAGATTAGCGGGGCTGCACCAGACTTGGTCATTTTTCCATCCCAAATTGAAAGCTCCGTGAGGGCTTCGCGGGCGCGTTCATTCGACGGTTTAGTCGTGAGCAGAATGCCAAGAAATTCATCAGCCATGCCGGATTTGACATCGGATTGAAGATCAATAAAGGTTTGCATGCTGTGTTTTTCTTCTTGTTCTAGCCGCTCCTTAATGCGGTTTGCCCGGTAGGGAAGCGTCCAGTCAGAGGAAATGAAGTGAGGATAATCATCGGGAATGATTTTCTCATTCGCCGTATAATGTTGATCGGAGCTTGGGTTATAGACTTGCGGAAGCTCGCTAAAGGGGATGAAACCATCCCAATCATTTTCGGGAAGCCAACCGGGAACAGGTATGCGGCCTTGCGCTGTGTTCTCAGGTTTTCTGATGGGAACGAGGCCCGGTGCATAATACCCGATGTTTCCATCTACATCTGCGTAAACCATGTTTTGCTGCGGGCTGGTGAAATGTTTAATGGCAGCGCGAAAGTCATCCCAGTTTTTCGCCCGCATCATTTTCTCTGAGGCGTCGGGCGTTTTATCGGCTGCAAGCAACGTTGTCCAAGCAAAGGCCAGTACATTTTGGGCCGGTAAATCCTCCGTTGCGCTGCCAAGGGCGTCGGAAATGACGGGGCCATGACGCGTGGCGCGGACTGTAATGACAACTGGTTCCGCGTCTTTAATTAGTATGGTTTCCTCTCGAGTGCTGAAATCAGCCCACCCTTCCGGGGTTTTATATTGGTTTGCATCGTCTGGATTGATTTTCTCAATAAAGAGATCCTGAACATCTGGTCCAGTATTGGTGAAACCCCAAGCTATGTGATCGTTTCTACCTAATATGATCCCGGGCACACCGGGTAGGGTGGCGCCAATTGTATTTACGTTCGGGGTTTTCATATGAGCGAAATACCAAAGTGCGGGAGCCGCCAATCCTAAATGCGGATCGTTTGCAAGAAGAGGTTTTCCAGATACTGTTTTATTGCCTGCAACAACCCAGTTGTTTGAACCTGCGCCATCGGGCAGGGGTTCTGGTGCCATGGCGAAAAGTTTTCCAACATCGAGATTTGCGGTTTTATATTCTTGCCGTAAATCCGGTAGAGCTGCCAATTTGTCTCCGGGATAGGGAGGCATGATCTGATTAACTTTTTCAGGGCCTAATATAGTCATAAGGCGCATGCGTTCGATTTCTTTGGCCCAGTTTTTACCCAGATCCCAAGACATCATTTTACTCCACACCACACTGTCGGCAGTTGTCCACGGAGCGGGTTCAGTCCCAAGAATGAGGAATTCAGGCGGTAGCGCACCACTTCGTGTAGTTAGGTAGGAATTCACGCCATCGGCATAGGCTTGCAGAAGTGTTTTTGTACTCTCGTCAAGGCCATCAAACGTCACTAACGCTGATTGATAGACACCGAGGGTCCGAAGGAATTTGTCTTTGCCAAGGGCTGCTGATCCTAATATTTCAGATAGCCGTCCTGCACCAATTCGGCGATTAATTTCCATTTGCCACAAGCGGTCTTGGGCATGTGAATACCCGAGCCCAAAACTGGCATCTTTTAACGACGCAGCTTCAATGTGGGGAATGCCAGAGACATCGCGTGTAATGGTAACAGTGTCACTAATGCCCGCAAGCACTTGAGTGCCGTCAATTTCTGGAAGAGAGCTTTTGACGTATAAGTAACCGCCTGCGACTGAAATCGCCGCCAATCCCAAAAGTACGATCCCACCGTTTTTTAAAATGCCCATTTTCCCGCTCCCTTATTCGTTAGAATATTGTTATCAGAAAAAGGCAGAAGTTCAACGTTATCGTTTAAATAATCAAGCGCGATGAATGACGCCCATCAGTTTGTTCTTTCATGTTTGGGCAGCACCCTTTAAAAAAGTGATCTACATAATTTGGGAGATCCATAACATGAGCAAAAAAATAGCTTTTATCGGCCTTGGTGTAATGGGATATCCCATGGCGGGTTACCTGCAAAAAACCGGATATGCTGTAACAGTATATAATCGGACAACGGCCAAGGCTGAAAAATGGGCAGACGAATATCAAGGAGCCTTTGCCGCGACACCGCGCGAAGCTGCTGAAGGTGCTGAAATCGTTTTGGCATGTGTGGGAAATGACGATGACTTGCGAAGCGTCGTCCTTGGCGATGATGGCGCCTTCGCTGGCATGTCAGCAAACACGCTTTTCGTTGATCACACGACGGCATCCGCAGAAGTTGCGCGAGAGATCGCTAAAATTGGTGCGACTAAAGGCATTGGCTTTGTCGATGCGCCTGTATCTGGTGGTCAAGCGGGCGCGGAAAAGGGTGTTCTAACAGTTATGTGCGGCGGCGCTGAAAAAGATTTTGACGTTGCGGCTGTTGCAATCGATGCCTATTCGCAAGCCTGTAAACTTATGGGCGGTGTCGGCGCTGGACAACTGACCAAGATGGTCAATCAGATTTGCATCGCAGGTGCTGTTCAAGGTCTTGCTGAAGGTATCAATTTTGCACAAAAAGCTGGATTGGATGCGGAAAAAGTTATCGAAGTGATCTCCAAAGGTGCCGCACAAAGCTGGCAAATGGAAAATCGCTATAAAACCATGATCGCCGGTGAATTCGATTTTGGGTTCGCAGTTGATTGGATGAGAAAAGATTTGGGCATTTGCCTAGATACAGCCAATGAAATCGGCGCAAGCCTTCCGAATACAGCATTGGTCGATCAATATTACGCTGATGTTCAGGCCATGGGCGGAAATCGCATGGATACATCCAGCCTTATTACGCGGTTGCGTAAGCTTAGCTAGATCCAAACCTAGGGCGCGTCTCGCTACCCTAGGTCTTCCGCTTCTTCAATATCTTCAAAATGAAGCGGTGCTCCAAGTGTGATAGTCCAATAATATTTGGCGTTTTCATTGCTATCGACTTCACGGGGGGCAAGTCCAACACCAATATCAACAAATTCTGGGTTTAAGATATTGGCTCTATGAGGCTTACTCTGCATCCACAAATCAAACGTATTTACCGCAGAAAATTGGCAGAACGCAATGTTTTCAGCCGCTTCGCAGAAAATATATTGTTCACTGCTAATGCGATCAGCAAAGCTGCTGTCATTGGATCCCGAATGAGATAGGGTGGCGGTATTATACATGTGTAATGACTGCATGATGGCTGCTCGCGTAAGAGATGCGTTCAGTTTGAGAGGTGCCAAATGGGCATCCTCTCGGGCACAATTGATAAGGGTAATCAAATCGTTCGTCTGCGTCATTACATGACCTTCCTATATGAGTTCTGACTCGGGCCAAGTGAAGATGGTACGATCAGCAAAACTGGTTGAATGACGCCAAAGAGTTGAAATCTGTGAATGAGGTACTGATGTCTAAGAAAAAAACTTACTCCGTAGATACGAATTTAGCAGGCGGCCTTGGCTGGATGGATGAGAGTTTTAAAGGGGTTATCCCCGGCATTTATCCCAGCACGACTTACGAGCGCGACGCGGATGGTAGTTACCCAAATGGCCGTGTTTACACGCGAGACCAAAATCCAAACTATGATCAACCGGAACAAATACTCGCTGGACTAGAGAAGGGGGAGGATGCTTATTTATTTGCCTCTGGCATGGCCGCGGCAATATCTGTTTTTCAAGCACTGAAACCCGGCGATCATATCGTTGCCCCAAAGGTTATGTATTGGGCCCTTAGAAATTGGTTGTTAACGCTGGGTGCTGACGGAGGATTAGAGACCAGTTTTGTTGAAAACGGCGATCTTGACGCTCTCGAGAAAGCGGTCATTCCCGGTAAGACGAAAATGCTTTGGATGGAAACGCCCGCAAACCCAACATGGGTTGTCGATGATATTCAGGCTTGGTCTGATGTCGCTAAAAAATCGGGGGCTATACTTGCCGTGGATAATACGGTCGCAACACCCATACTGACACGGCCTATTGAGCATGGCGCTGATTTGGTAATGCATTCTGCGACTAAATACCTGAATGGGCACTCAGATGTGTTGGCTGGGGCATTGGTTACAAAAACAAAAGAAGATTTTTGGGCACGAATTGGCCGCGTTCGGAATGCAGGTGGTGCTGTTCTTGGGCCGTTTGAAGCGTGGCTTCTGATGCGCGGTATGCGAACACTTTCATTGCGAGTGGCGCGCGCGTCAGATAGTGCTATGGCAGTGGCTAAGGCCCTAGAAAATCATCCTAATATTGAAGCTGTTTTATATCCGGGCCTTGAAAGCCATCCAGATTTTGCAGTTACATCACGGCAAATGAGCGGTGGTTTTGGTGGCATGCTTAGCATCCGTGTTAAAGGCGGAGAGCAAGCTGCAATGGCTGTCGCCGCGCGGCTTATCCTGTTCAAGCGGGCAACCTCACTTGGCGGTGTGGAAAGTCTTGTGGAACACCGGGCCAGTATTGAAGGGCCAGAAACGCCGTGCCCGGTGGACCTGCTCCGGTTATCTGTTGGCATTGAAGATGCTACTGATTTGATTGAGGATCTTAAAGACGCGTTGGAGGGGTAGCGCATTTGCGCAACCTCCCCGTATCTTGAACTAGCCGTTTAGTTTTTTGGCCGCTTCAACAGCAAAGTAGCTCAAAATGCCGTCGCATCCGGCACGTTTAAAGCAAAGGAGCGATTCCATCATAACTTTGTCGCCATCTAACCAGCCGTTCTGGGCTGCAGCACTTAACATGGCGTATTCACCAGAGACTTGATAGGCGAAGGTTGGTACGCCAAATTCGTCTTTGACGCGTCTGCAAATATCAAGATAGGGCATACCCGGTTTGACCATGACCATATCCGCGCCCTCGGAAATATCCAGACCAACTTCGCGGATTGCTTCGTCTGTATTGCCGGGGTTCATTTGATAGGTACGTTTATCGCCTGATCCAAGATTTCCTGTTGATCCAACCGCATCCCGGAATGGGCCATAGAAACCAGACGCGTATTTGGCAGAATACGCCATGAGAGACGTGTTTACATGTCCTGCATTTTCAAGCGCATCCCGAATAGCGCCAATTCGGCCATCCATCATATCCGATGGCGCAATAATATCGCAGCCTGCTTCAACTTGATTAAGAGTTTGGGCGATCAATGCATCGATGGTGCGATCATTGGTTACATAACCGTCTTCCAAAATTCCATCCTGACCATGGGTCGTAAATGGATCAAGCGCCACATCACATAAAACGCCCATATCTGGAACAGCATCTTTTAATGTCTTGATTGCTTTACAGATAATATTGTCAGGGTTCGCAGCCTCAAGGCCGTCGTCTGACTTAAGGGATGGGTCAACTGCTGGAAATAAGGCAATAACCGGTATGCCAAGGGAGCGGGCTTCTTTGGCTGCTTTTGCAAGTAAATCGGTACTAAGGCGCTGGACGCCCGGCATGGACGGAATATCGATGGCGAGGTCTTTGCCCTCATGAACGAAAACAGGCCAAATCAAATCGTCTGGAGTGACGGCGTTCTCAGAGACTAATCTGCGAGACCAGTCAAAAGTACGCGTGCGACGCAAACGTGTCCGAGGATACGCAGGAGTTGGATTAGACATGTGATTTCTTTCGTTCAGCTCAGATTTTTTTAGAATAATAGAACGGTTGTGTGGTGTGAGCAATTCTAAAACAGAGTTTTTGAGAGAAGATGTAGAGGATTTGCAATTCACAGTAGCCAAACGATCGTTTGGTAAGCGTTGACAGCTTAAGAGCAAAGGCTTATCACTGTGCAAAGGGAATTCAAGGAAACGATCATATGGATTTTAATCTGACCGAAGATCAAGCCGCTTTCCAAGAGATGGCAAGAGGCTTTGCGCAAGATGTTTTTGCGCCTAACGCAGAAAAATGGGACGAGGAAAAGATTTTCCCTGTTGACCAGCTGCGCCAAGCCGCTGAATTGGGCTTTGCAGGCATATATGTGGATGAAGAACATGGCGGCTCCAGTTTAAAACGTCTTGATGCTGCCATCATATTTGAGGAATTAGCCGCAGGCTGTACGTCAACAGCCGCCTATATTTCCATTCATAATATGGCGAGCTGGATGATTGACCGCTTTGGTTCAGCCCAAGTGCGCAAAAAGTTTTTGCCAAAACTGACCACTATGGAACATTTCGCCAGTTATTGCCTGACGGAACCCAGTGCAGGATCAGACGCGGCGGCGCTTCGAACGCGCGCAGTGCGAGATGGCGATGAATATGTCATCAATGGTAGCAAGGCGTTTATATCAGGCGGTGGTAAAGCCGATGTATATGTGACCATGGTTCGAACTGGTGAAGACGGAGCGGGCGGCGTTAGCTGCATTGCGATCCCAAAAGACGCACCGGGTATAAGTTTTGGCGCGCAGGAACGCAAGATGGGTTGGAATTCACAACCCACAGCCGAGGTGCGATTTGATGATTGCCGAGTTCCCGCTGAGAACCTTGTGGGTGAAGAGGGCCAAGGTTTCAAAATCGCTATGATGGGGTTAGATGGGGGACGGATCAACATTGGTGCTTGCTCCATCGGTGCCGCTAGAGCTTGTCTTGAACTTGCGCAAGATTATACGGCTGACCGGAAACAGTTTGGCAAAGCCATTGGCAGTTTCCAAGGTCTTCAGTTTAGTTTAGCTGATATGGCAACGGAACTTGAGGCTGCACGTCTTATGATCCGTCAGGCTGCGGCAAAATTGGATGCCAAAGATCCAGAGGCTACTCTTTTTTGTGCAATGGCAAAGCGGTTTGCAACTGATGTTGGCTTTAACGTTTGCAATCAAGCCCTTCAATTGCATGGTGGATATGGATATTTAAAAGACTTTCCTATTGAACGATTTGTCCGCGATACGCGGGTTCATCAAATTCTGGAAGGCACGAACGAAATCATGCGCGTCGTGATTTCCCGTAAAATGCAAGAAGGTCAGGGACGATCATAAATGACTAGTGAATACGATATCCTATTTGAGCAAAAGGGCGCGCTTGGCGTTGTTCTATTGAGCCGCCCAAAAGCGCTGAATGCACTGACCCATGAGATGGCGCTGGCGTTGGATGCGAAGCTTATTGAATGGGCGGACGATGCCAGTATCTCGGCAGTCTTGATCAAAGGCGCTGGCGAGAAAGCTTTCTGTGCTGGCGGAGATATCGTCAAACTCTATAACGAAGGTAAAGCGGGCGGTGATTACCCCTACCGGTTTTACCATGATGAATATGTGTGTAACGCCAGAATAAGTCATTTCCCTAAACCCTATGTGGCGTTTATTGACGGCATTGTTATGGGCGGCGGCGTCGGTGTCTCTGTACATGGCTCCCACAGAATAGCCACGGAACGGACTATGTTTGCCATGCCTGAATCGGGTATTGGGCTGTTTCCAGATGTGGGCGGTACTTATTTTCTGCCGCGTTGCCCCGGAGAATCTGGGATGTATTTAGGATTAACTGGAAACCGCCTAAAAGCTGCGGACACCCTATATACCGGTATTGCGACCGCGTATGTGAATTCTGCTGATTTGGCTGGTTTGGAAGCATCTTTGGCTTCCATGATGTTCTCAGCTGACCCACATGGTGACATTAACCAGTTAATTGCTGTTTATGCGGATAGCGCTGGAGAAGCCAAATTGAAAGCCGATCAAGCGAACATTGATCAGCATTTTGGTTTTGATACTGTGGAAGAAGTTTTTGCATCCCTCGCAGCAGATGACGGAGAGTGGGCATCGAAAACTTTGGCGACGTTACGCCTGAAATCACCCACAAGCATGAAGATTATCTGCAAGCAAATCCGAGAGGGCGCAAGCCGTAATATCGATGAGTGCATGCAGCTTGAATGGCGGATGGTGAACCGTATCGTAAAAGGGGTGGATTTTTACGAAGGCACGCGCGCTGTCCTTATTGATAAGGATCAGTCACCAGCATGGTCACCGGCAGCGCTGGAGGATATCTCCAAGGAAGATGTGGAAAGTTACTTCCTCCCCCTTGAAGATGGTGATCTTGATATCTGATTATTCGGGCGAATAGCCTTCTAGAATAACAAACTGGCCTTCGGCAGCCCCCTCGCGGGCGTCGCGGGCTTTTTTGTATTCTGGGCTGTCATAAAAACCACGAGCAGCTGTCATGTCAGGGAACTTCACAAGGACGACACGTAAAGTTTCTTCTGGACCCTCAAGTGTTTCCATTTCACCGCCGCGGGTCATGTATTCACCGCCAAATTTTTTAATTGCGATTGGTGCTAGGGCTTTATATTGCTCATATTGAGCAGGATCAGTCACATTGATCCGCGCGACCATATAGGCTGGCATGAAAGTTTCCTTTTGTTGGTAAAAAAATCTGCTAACGTGATTAAAAATAAATAATAAAGGGGAAATCAATGACCTACAAGTACGTAACTATCGAAAAGAAAAATAGGATTGCAATTGTCCGTTTTGACAGAAATCACGATTTAAATCCTATGTCGGTTGATCTTATGTTGGAGCTGACCGAAGTCGCGAGATCATTTGAGACTGACCTTGAAACAAATGCGGTTATCCTCACCGGAAACGGGACAAACTTTACAGCAGGCTTTGATTTGAAAGATGCCGCACTGAAAGCCCGTATGCAGGCGGGCATTATGGAGCGCCGCCAAATGCAACGCGTGGGCCCGGTTATGTGCCAAGCGTGGGAAGACATAGAGCCTATGACAATTGCGGCCATTGATGGATACTGTATTGGCGGCGGCGTTGCCCTTTCCGTGGCTCTTGATATGCGCATTGCCAGCAAGAATGCCAAATTCTATGTGCCGGAGATCAAAAATGGCATGAATATGAGCTGGAACTCAGTGCCCCGCATGGTCAACTTGATGGGTCCTGCGCGGACAAAACAGCTCGCTATTATTGCGGATATGATCTCAGCAGAAGAAGCCGCAAAATGGCACTTGATTGAGGAGATAAGCGACACAGAAAACGCGTTGGATTTAGCGCTGGAGTATGCGAAGAAAATTGCCGCGCGCCCACCACTCCCAGTTCGGATGATCAAAAAAGGGGCGAATGCCGCAGCAACCGCCCTAAATCATGCGACGAGTTATATGGATATAGATCAATATACGCTCGCCACCCTCTCCGATGATTACAAAGAGGGTGTGACCGCATTTATTGAAAAACGAGATCCCGAATTCAAAGGGAGCTGACGGAGCAGAGGCTTTTAAAAATCGGCTAATGTTTTCCTATTTATAGAGGAGCCCTCTATTGTTTGGCGAGAAAACGGTCTCTGAGTTTCCGCATACCGCCCAACCAGCGATCGTAGTTCGCTGTTTTATGGCGCATGTAGTCAAGGACTTGCGGGTGAGGGAGGATCAAGAATTCTTCTTTATCCATAGTCTCTATGACGCAATCAGCAAGTTCTTCAGGCTCAAGAGTTCCATCAACAGATGCGACTTGATCAAGCCGGCCTTCTGTCATTGCAGTCCGCACTTGCTGTGGGCACAGAACAGAGACGCGAACACCCTTATCGCCATAGCGAATAGCCATAGTCTCAGCAAAGGCAATAGCAGCATGTTTTGTAACGGCATAAGGGGCTGAGTCAATTTGGCTCAACAGGCCTGCTGCTGATGCTGTGTTAACAAGATATCCACCGCCTTGTGCAACCATTTTTTCGGCAAGTGCACGGGCTGCATAAATATGAGACATCACATGAACATCCCAATGTAAGGTCCAGATATCATTAGGAAGTTCTTCCCATCCGTACCGAGCAAGACCAGCGTTTGAGACGAAAATATCAATCTGCCCATAAGCCTCTTCTGCTTTGGCAATAAGGTTCAGGATATCGCTCTCTTTGGCAACGTCGCATGTTACTGCGAGGCCATTTACAGAAGCGGCAACTTCTTGAAGGGCGCCGTCTTGAAGGTCTGCAACCGTGATGGATTTTGCGCCTTCTTTATGGAAGCGTTCAGCAAGTGCTTTACCGATGCCGCTTGCGCCGCCAGTGATGACAATATTTTTCCCTGTAACTTTCATTTGTTCCGCCTTTTATTATTGGTTGTTGGAGCGATTTTGACAATCATGGTAGCGAGTATTAAAGGGAGCACAACAAAAAAAAGACGCCCGAAGGCGCCTTTAATTCTAGTCGGAATAGTCTTTTAGTTTGTGAAAGACTGAATACCAGTTTGCGCGCGCCCTAAGATCAGAGCATGCACATCATGAGTACCTTCATAGGTATTTACGGCTTCCAAATTCATCACATGGCGGATGACATGGTATTCATCACTGATACCGTTACCGCCGTGCATGTCACGAGCGACACGAGCAATGTCGAGAGACTTGCCGCAAGAGTTCCGCTTGATCAATGAAATCATTTCAGGAGCCGCGCGATCTTCGTCGCGAAGGCGTCCAACCCGCAGGCAAGATTGCAATCCCAATGTGATTTCAGTTTGCATATCAGCCAATTTTTTCTGAATGAGCTGGTTTGCGGCAAGCGGGCGTCCGAACTGTTTGCGCTCTAACGTATAGTTGAGGGACGCTTGCCAGCAGAATTCGGCGGCACCAAGAGCGCCCCATGCAATGCCAAAACGGGCACTGTTAAGGCAGCCAAATGGACCCGCAAGACCTTGGACGTTTGGCATCAAGTTTTCTTCTGGAACGAAAACATTATCCATAACGATTTCGCCGGTTACTGACGCCCGAAGAGAGAATTTACCTTCGATCTTTGGGGCAGACAGGCCTTCCATTCCTTTTTCAAGGATAAAACCGCGAATGACATCATCGTCTGTTTTTGCCCAAACAACAAATACATCAGCAACTGGTGAGTTGGTGATCCACATCTTCGCACCGTTCATCCGGTAGCCGCCATCAACTGATTTTGCGCGGGTAATCATGCTACCAGGATCTGATCCATGATCAGGCTCAGTTAGGCCAAAGCAGCCGATCCATTCACCAGTAGCAAGTTTTGGAAGGTATTTTTCGCGTTGAGCTTCGGTGCCGTATGTGTAGATAGGATGCATGACAAGGCTCGATTGAACGCTCATCATTGACCGATAACCGCTGTCAACACGTTCCACTTCACGGGCAATCAAGCCGTATGAGACATATGACAATCCTGCGCAACCGTATCCTTCGATCGTTGCGCCGAGAAGGCCAAGTTCACCCATTTCGCGAAAAATGCTGGTGTCCATTTTTTCGTGTCTGTTAGCCTCTAGAATGCGAGGCATCAATTTGTCTTGACAATAATCATGGGCGGTTTGCTTCACCATTCTTTCTTCTTCTGTTAATTGATCTTCTAGAAGGAACGGATCTTCTGCATTAAATGCAGGACGATGCTTGGCAGGGGATTTGCTCATTGGGGGGCTCCAAATCGGTCTGTTGAAAAGTTTAAATTCTTTTACTTAATTTTTTGAGTTTGTATATATGTGTCTATATAATTTCCAACAGGAACTCAACAATGTCTGCATAAAAGGTTTTAAACAGCATGATATTGTCGGTAAAACTTAGGTAGTGAGCGGTTAAATGGCGGCAAGTGAAGGTAATTACATCATTGAATTTGTGAAGATCGGGAATTCTGTGAAGGTTTCTGCGTTTGATCCTGCAACTTTAACTGAAGTTTCTATTGTTGGTTCCGCGAAAGCGTCAAAGCTAGATTTACAGCGAACTGCCATCCAAAAGCTTCACTATGTGATAGAAAAAAATAACGGTCAGCAAGATAAAGCTGCGCAAAAAGAGCCAAACAAAAAACGGGGCATAATCGTCTGATCACGCTGTTTGCCTCCCTTTGCTGGAGCAACCCTTTGTCAGTGTTGACAGATTTCAGCGGTCAGAGCGCCGCGCATTAGAATTTCAAAATCCCAATCTGTCACATGAACCAGATTTTCGTGATCACCGGCTTCAAAATAAATGTCAGTATTTTCTTCAAGCGCTTGATCCATAAGAACGTTCATGCCGTACGCATTACCAACGGGCGGAACCGCGCCTAATTTGCAATCATCAAACATCGGGCTGAATTCTGTTTCAGAAGATAAGGAAAGATGACGGCTGGTCAGTGCTTCAATCTTGTCAAGCGACAGGCGTTCTTCACTTGGGATTACAGCTAATATAAATCCAGTTTTATCTTTTAGAACCACCGCTTTTGCGACGCATTTCTTGTGGACATGGGCCTTTTGGGCAGCCTCACAAATGGTGGCAGACGGCATATGGTGCACCAGATCATATTCAATTCCGGCGCGGAGCATATAAGTTTCTAATGTTGAGGCCATTCCCATGGTCTACTCCTTTCATTATTTTGAAGAGAAAGACGGCAGAATCTAATGCGGGTGGGCAGGTCGGGAAATGAGGTCCACTTCCAGTTCTATCCGCAATTCTGCCGAAACATAATAGAGTGCTAATGTATAAAGATTTGCAGTGAAAAATACAAGAAAAAAGAGGTGTATTGGAAGGGCTTGACCGCCGAGCGCTTGCACTTGGAATATTTACCAGCCTTTTTTCATAACTAACGCTAGGACGCGCGGCAATGTTGTGATATCCAACCCGCGCTACATTGGCTGAATGGGGGGAATTGTTGTGGTCTTACCTTGGACAAAAGGAGAGACAGCTAACACTTCTTTTTGACGGTGTTTTCTCACCTACGAAAGCCGCCTTTACGATTTATTTTCCCGGCAGAAATATATTCTGTACCCCGGGTGTCTAGATATGGAGTGACCTTTATGAGCAAGCAAAACCAAGATCATATTAATTTCTTTAGTGCGGATCTTCAGAAAAACGATCCAAGTGTTTTTGCAGCAATGGGGCAGGAACTTGGTCGCCAACGCGACCAGATTGAGCTAATTGCATCGGAAAATATTGTGAGCCCAGCTGTTATGGCTGCGCAAGGCTCTGTTCTTACAAACAAATATGCTGAAGGTTACCCCGGTCGTCGCTACTACGGCGGCTGTGAATATGTTGATATCGTTGAAAATTTGGCGATTGAACGGGCGAAAGAGCTTTTTGGTTGCGATTTTGCCAATGTTCAGCCGAATTCAGGCTCTCAAGCAAACCAAGGTGCCTTTATGGCCATGATCAAGCCTGGGGATACAATCCTTGGCATGTCGTTGGCTGCCGGCGGTCACCTCACTCATGGCGCGGCACCTAACCAATCTGGAAAATGGTTCAATGCAGTTCAATATGGCGTTCGCAAAGAAGACCATCTTGTTGATTTTGACGAGGTTCGCGCCTTGGCTCATGAACATAAGCCTGCATTGATCATTGCTGGTGGTTCTGCATACCCCCGTCATCTGGATTTTGCGAAGTTCCGTGAAATTGCGGATGAAGTTGGCGCATTGTTGATGGTTGATATGGCTCATTTTGCGGGCTTAGTTGCCGCAGGTATTCATCCAAGTCCATTCCCATATGCGGACATCGCAACAACGACCACCCATAAAACACTTCGCGGACCACGCGGTGGCATGATCCTGACAAATGACGCGGCTCTTGCGAAAAAAGTAAATTCTGCAATCTTCCCAGGCCTTCAAGGCGGACCCCTTATGCATGTAATCGCGGGTAAAGCTGTCGCCTTTGGTGAAGCCTTAACACCCGCTTTTAAAACATACGCACAACAGGTTGTAGATAACGCCGATGCGCTCGCTAAATCCCTTATTGGTCACGGTCTAGACATTGTATCTGGCGGTACAGATACGCATTTGTTGCTTGTTGATCTTCGTCCGAAGAAACTGACAGGCAAGCTTGCTGAACGGTCAATGGAAAATGCGAATATTACCTGCAACAAAAACGGTATTCCGTTTGATCCAGAAAAACCAATGGTGACTTCTGGTGTTCGTCTTGGCTCTCCAGCGGCGACAACTCGTGGCTTTGGTGTCGCTGAGTTTACCAAAGTCGGCGACCTGATTGCCGAAGTCCTTGACGGATTGGTCGCAAACCCAGAGGATAACAGCACAGTTGAGGCGAAGGTTCGGGCTGAAGTTAAAACTCTTTGTGATGCTTTTCCGATCTACCCGTCTCTTTAAATAGAGCTAATTGTTGGAGCGCCAGTGATTTAAGGTGCTCCAACGGTACTATTGCTTGATTAGGGAGCTTGTGAATGCGTTGTCCATTTTGTAACAGTGAAGAAACTCAAGTAAAAGACAGTCGCCCGACGGAAGATAATACGGCTATTCGGCGGCGACGTGCTTGTACCTCTTGTGGGGCTCGATTTACAACGTTTGAACGTGTTCAGTTGCGAGAACTAACTGTTATCAAGAAAAGTGGCCATAGAAACCCATTTGAACGCGAAAAGCTTGAAAAGGCTGTTGCAATAGCAACCCGCAAGCGTTCCGTTGATCCCGATAAAATCGAACGGATGATTAACGGGATTGTCCGGCAACTTGAAAGTAGCGGAGATCAAGAAGTCGCGTCAGACAAGATCGGCGAACTTCTAATGGAAGGACTGGCAAACGTCGACAGTGTATCCTATGTTCGTTTTGCATCGGTTTACCGGGAGTTCCGGGAAGCTAAAGATTTCGAAGAATTTATTGGCGAACTGCACAGTGGCGTCACAAGCTGAAGATCAAACCTTAGACATTCACTATATGACCATCGCGCTTCGCTTGGCGCGGCGCGGGTGGGGACATGTTGCCCCTAACCCGGCTGTGGGATGTGTACTGGTTCGAGAGGACAAGATCGTTGGTCGCGGCTGGACCCAAGATGGCGGACGGCCCCACGCGGAAACCATGGCGTTGCAACAAGCCGGCGCTTTAGCGGAAGGTGCGACAGCCTACGTAACGTTGGAACCCTGCTCACACCATGGAAAAACGGCCCCTTGCAGCGAAGCTTTGATCGCAGCGGGTATTCAGCGGGTTGTCTCTGCTTTGCAAGATCCTGATGAACGGGTCAATGGCAGGGGAATTAAACTCCTTGAAGATGCTGGCATTCAAGTCACGACGCGAGTTTGCGAGGCGGAAGCGCTTGAGAATAATTTGGGTTTTGTTCTCGCAAAAACCATAAATCGACCGCTGGTTAGCTTGAAAATGGCGACCACGCTGGACGGCAAAATTGCGACCCGAACCGGAAATAGCAAATGGATCACGGGCACCGAAGCCCGGCAATACGGCCATATGCTCCGATCTCAACATGATGCTATTCTCGTTGGTATCGGAACTGCACTTGCAGATGATCCGATGCTTAATTGCCGTGTGCCGGGTCTTGAGAAATATGCACCGGGTCGTATTGTCGCAGATAGTCGGTTACGTCTTCCCTTAACCAGCAATTTGGTTAAAACTGCAAGGGACATACCGCTTTGGATTATTACGGCGCCTGAGAATAATCCAGACCGTATAAAAGCGTTTGAAGAATTAGGTGTTCGTATTCTTGAATGCGAGCCAGACGCGTCAGGATATCCGACCATGAAACGCGCGCTGGAACAGCTTGTTGAGCTGGGAATTACACGATTGTTAGTAGAAGGTGGTTCCCATCTGCAAGCATCATTGGTAAAAGAGGGTTTAGCCGATCAACTTTATTGGTTTAGAGCTGCCAAAATTATCGGTGGGGACGGAATTTCTGTTCTGCAATCCATCGGTTTGACAGAGGTCCATAAGGCCCCTGCGCTGAAATTAGTGGAAACTCGTCGCTTGGGCGAGGATCAAATGGAAAATTATCTTCTTCGAAATGAGTGAACGATGTTTACCGGAATTATCACAGATGTCGGGACGATTGCCTCCCTTGATAAAAATGGCGACACAAAAATAAAAATAACAACGTCGTTTGACACAACGAATATTGATATTGGCGCGTCAATCGCCTGTTCGGGCGTCTGTCTGACCGTAACCGATAAAGGAAATGATTGGTTTGCGGCGGAAGCGTCAGATGAGACACTTTCTTGCACCAACCTTGGTGGTTGGAAAACGGGCTCTCCAGTTAATCTGGAGCGGGCGTTGAAAATTGGTGACGAGTTGGGCGGCCATGTTGTTACTGGGCATGTTGACGTGGTCACCAAACTGACAGCGCTAGAGCCTGTCGGCGATTCCGTGAAGCTGACCTTTGCGTTGCCATCGGATTATGCTGGCTTTGTTGCAGCAAAGGGATCTGTGACACTTGACGGTGTTTCTTTGACTGTAAACGCGGTGGGGGATGACTTCTTCACTGTGAATATTATATCTCATACCAGTGCCAACACTTCGTTTAAGCATTTGGAAGTTGGCCAAGAGATAAATTTGGAAATTGATGTCCTTGCCCGTTATGTGGCTCGTATGAATGAGGTATCAAAGTAAAATGGATTATAAATCACATCTCTCCTCCACAGAAGAAATTCTTGAGGATGCCCAGAACGGCAAAATGATTATCCTCGTTGATGCTGAAGATCGCGAAAATGAAGGTGATCTGGTTATCCCTGCTCAAATGGCAACACCGGACGCTATTAATTTTATGGCCAAATTTGGTCGCGGGTTGATTTGTTTGTCCATGACAGAAGATCGGATCAATGAGCTTGGTTTGCCCTTGATGGCACAATCAAACGCATCTCGCCTGCATACGAATTTCACTGTTTCAATTGAGGCACGTGAAGGTGTTACGACTGGCATTTCTGCGGCGGACCGCTCCCATACTATCGCTGTGGCGATCGATCCGACCAAAGGCAAACAAGATATCGTGAGCCCTGGGCATGTGTTTCCGTTGGTGGCCCGTGAAGGCGGCGTATTGCGCCGGACTGGCCATACGGAAGCTGCTGTTGATATAGCCCGCCTAGCAGGCCTTATTCCGGCAGGTGTTATTTGTGAAATCATGAACGATGATGGCACAATGGCGCGGTTGCCTGATTTGATTGAATTCTCGAAGAAACATGGTTTAAAAGTTGGCACGATCGCTGATTTGATCGCCTATCGCCGTCACAACGACAGTTTAATTGCTCGTGAAATCGAAGCCGATATTTCAAGTATTTACGGTGGCGATTGGAAGATGACAGTCTTTTCCAACAAACCTGAATATGCAGAGCATGTGGCACTTGTTAAGGGGGATATTTCATCGAAGGCACCTGTTATGGTGCGGATGCACGCCATGAACCCGCTCGGGGACGTGTTGGGTGAGATGGACGAAAACCCATCAATGCTACAAAATGCTATGAAGCAAATTGATGCAGAAGGCCGCGGTGTCGTTGTTCTTATTCGGGAACCAAATCCAATGGGACTTTCTGATCGGATCCGCCGGAAACTAGGTGAGCCTGTTAAAACACCGCAGGATTTGCGGGATTATGGTATAGGTGCTCAAATTCTTCTTGATCTTGGCGTTAAGGATATGATCCTGCTGTCCAATACAGAAAGAAATATTGTGGGTCTAGACGGTTACGGTCTTTCAGTGACTGAAACCCGTCCAATTAACTCCGAAGGATAGTAAGCATCATGACAAATATGGATGATTTGAACATTTTAATCGTTGAAGCTGATTTCTACCGCGATATTTCAGATTCCCTGTTAGATGGCGCAAAAACGGTGCTCGATAATGTGGGCGCCAGTTACGATATTGTTCAGGTCCCAGGTTGCCTTGAAATTCCTGCCGCTGTTTGTTTTGCAATGAAAGCGATGGAATATACTGGTGGTCGCCGCCGTTATGATGCATATGTAGCTCTCGGATGCGTAATTCGCGGAGAAACGTCGCATTATGATACGGTGTCTGAAGAGAGTGCTCGCGGACTTTTGAATTTAAGTATGGAGTACTGCCTGGCCATCGGAAACGGTATTATTACGTGTGAAAACGATGCTCAGGCTTGGGCACGGGCTCGCAAAACAGAAAAAGACAAGGGCGGTGCTGCTGCGCAGGCTGCAATTGATATGCTTAACCTAAAAGAAAAATTTGGTCTATTTCCACGATGAGTAACAAATCAGAAAAAAGAGGGGACAAGCACAGTCGCCGTACACTGGCGCGGCTTAATGCTGTTCAGGCTTTTTATCAAATGGGGATGGAAGAGTGTTCTGCCGCGAATGTGGTCGAACAATTCCTTTCTCACCGTCTCGGTGCGGAAATCGACGGTGATCAGTTCAAAGATACTGATAAGAATTTATTCCGTGACTTGGTCACCGGCGCGGATGAGCGCTTGACCGAAATTGACGCAGAAATTCAATCGAAATTAGACAAAGAACGGACGCTTGAGCGTCTTGACTTGGTGATGCAAGCTTGCTTGCGGATTGCCGTCTATGAGTTGATGGCGCGGATCGACACAAAAGCTGTTGTGATCATTACTGAGTATGTCGCATTGGCAAAGACCTTCTTTACCGGAAAAGAACCTGCTTTTGTGAACGGCGTCTTGGATCGTATTGCAAGAGACCTGCGTTCCGGTGAATTTACTGAATGATATGACTGCTGACAACGACAGACTTGGTGAGTTTGATGTCATTCGAGACATCTTCTCCCCGCTGTCAGAAAAAGCACCGGGGGCATTTGGCCTAACCGATGATGCGGCTGTAATGTCATTAGCAGCCGGATCAGAATTAGTTGTGACAAAAGATGCAATGGTTGCCGGGGTTCATTTCCTTGAAGGGGATGATCCAGAACATATTGCCAAAAAACTCCTCAGAACAAATTTATCTGACATTGCAGCCATGGGAGCTAAACCGATTTCCTATCTTTTGGCAACAGCATGGCCTGAAACTTGCGACGTGGCATGGATCCGCCGGTTTGCTAATGGATTGGCAGAGGATCAGAAAACATACAATGTCTCACTAATAGGCGGGGATACGGTAAGTACGTCTGGGCCACTTACGTTATCTCTAACGCTTTTAGGGACGGTTGAGAGCGGCAAATGTCTGCGCCGTAATGGCGCAAATGAGGGCGATCTTCTTTGCGTGAGCGGAACAATTGGAGATGCTGCTTTGGGTTTAAAAGTAGCGTTGCAAGAGCTCGAAGTATCCGACAATAACCATAACCAGTTTTTAGTGAGCCGCTATTTTGTCCCGCGCCCGCGTGTGTTGCTGGGGCCAGCGCTGATCGGTATCGCTAGTTCTTGTCTTGATATATCCGATGGATTGTTGGCGGATGTTGGTCATATTTGCCGGAATTCCAATCTTGGTGCAGTGATTGAGCAGTCGAAAATTCCCCTATCTCTAGCAGCGCAAGAGGTACTTTTGAAGGCGCCGGATTTAATGGAAAGAATTCTTAGCGGCGGTGACGATTACGAACTTGCTTTCACCGTACCTAAAGACAGATATGGGCAAGTTATCCGAAAAGCAGAAAGTTTAAATGTTCCGATTGGCGTGATCGGAGAAATGGTGGCAGGGATAGGCGTTTCTTTGATCGATGGTGATGGCGTGAAAATTCCAACACCTTCAATGGGTTGGACTCACTTTTGATCTAATCTTGGAGATACCTTCGTTTGACGCATGCGAGCTATGCGTTTCTGCCTGTTGTCATACTTGGTTTCATTTGAAAAACTCCGTTTCCAAGATAGAGTTTATTTGGGAGAGCTATATGCTCGCAATGCAGTATTCGGTCCGGTTACCTTCAGAATTTAACCTGGACAAAGTATACGAACGCGTCTCACTTCGAGGCCCTATGTTCGATGGATGTCCGGGGCTTGCGCACAAATTCTATCTCTATGAAAAAGAAGAGCATTTATACGCTCCTCTTTATATTTGGGAAAATACCCAGTCAGCTCAAGACTTCCTGATGGATAGTTTGTTCGGGGATGTTGTCCAGGATTTTGGGCGCCCGCGCGTTCGAAGTTGGCAGATTTTAAATTTTGCCTACGGACCTTCATCTTTGGAACCTGTTGTGATGACATCTGAAGTTGATAAGGTTTGTTCTAAGGATTCTTTGTCCTTGTTGAAACAAACTGAAGCAGAACACCATAAGAAAATGTTGGAGCAAGAGGGACTGTTTGCGCATATGACACTTCTTGATCCAGACCGCTGGGAAATTTCAAGATGCAGCCTTTGGTCGAAAAAACCGAAAAACTACAAGCCTAAAGCAGACTGCGTTTATGAGTATGAAGTTGTAAAAGAAAAAATTCCCTTATCTGGCGCCGCATAAGAATTGACCTCTGTAAACCATTAAGTAAGTGTTCTTTGCGACAATCACGGCATCTTGAATTTACTTTAAAAGAATGCGTGTTGATTATGGTTAGAATGCTTGGGATTATGGCTCTAGTTATGTGTTTCTGGACTGCGGGTAGTGTGGAAGTACGAGCGGCGTCTGCGCCAGCAGAAGAAGGGGCCGCTGATGGCCCGTTTTATCTGGAAATGGATCCATTGAGTGTCCCTATCCGGAAAAAAAGTGGCGCAATTAAATACTACATGTTTTTGGCCATGAGCATGGAGTTTGACGATCAAGACAAGAAAAGATATTCGCGAAAAATGTTACCTCGACTACGAGATGCATTTTTGCAAGATTTAAGCGGCCATTCGGTCCTTCACAAAGACAAAAGCCGAGGTCTGGATTTCGCTCAAGTCAGAAAACGTTTGCTGAAACATGCAAAAAAAGTGCTTGGAAAAAATGCCCCAACGTCCATGCATGTGGTAAAAGTATTTAAGGGAAATTAGGGGCTGAATAATTGCCCCTCATGTAAAGGAGTGGCGATTGTGACAAGCAACCGCGCCAAGTTGAGTATTTTATTGATGGCCGGTGCTCAGGCCATGCTTAATAGTACCACGTCTATTCTAATCAGCTCTGCATCACTCGTGGCTTTGTTACTGCTAGATGCGGATAAGTCATTTGCAACTGTACCAGTTACCGCCGTTGTCACGGGCACAGCCATTGCAACAATCCCAGCATCTATGTTCATGAAACGAGCAGGACGTAAGCCCGGTTTCATATTTGGAATTTTGCTTGGAATGGTCGGCGCTGCAATTGCAGGCTATTCGATTTATATGGGAAGTTTCCTAGGATTTACCATGGGCGCCATGATGATCGGTACCTGTACAGCGTTTGGTAACTATTATCGTTTTGCAGCCATTGATGTGGCAGGCCCTGAGAACCGAAGTAAAGCCGTGTCCTATGTTATGGCGGGTGGGCTGGTGGCTGGTTTTATCGGCCCTCAAATCGCAAATCATACCAAGGATTTCTACGCGCCTTATACGTTCCTTGGCCCATATCTTGCCATCATCGGTCTTGGTGTTATTGCGCTGATTTGCATCAGCTTTGTTAAAATCCCCAAAATGGAAGTAGCGTCCGTCGAAGGTGAAGTGCGCTCACTTCGGGAAATAGCCAAACAACCGACTTTCATATTGGCGCTGTTGAGTGCCATGATAGGTTACGCTGGCATGAGCTTTGTTATGACCGCAACGCCGCTTGCAATGATCGGCTGCGGGCTAACCGTTAGCGATAGCTTCAATGTGATTAGCTGGCACGTTGTCGCCATGTTTGGTCCGAGCTTCTTTACAGGGTCCTTAATTGCGAGATACGGAGATTTTAAAGTCATCTTTGCCGGAGCGATTTTTGGCGTTCTCAGCGTTATTGTTGCGCTGTCTGGCTTGGGCATATCCAACTTCTGGATCGCGCTTGTCCTGCTGGGTCTGTCTTGGAACTTTATGTTTATTGGCGGGACAACATTGCTAACAACAACGTACCGTCCAGCGGAAGCCTCCAAAGTACAAGGCTTTAACGACTTTCTGGTGTTTGGTACCGTCGCGACAGCGTCTTTGTCCGCAGGCATACTTCAACAGAAATTTGGATGGGACGTCGTTAATATGGCAGTGTTGCCGTTCTTTCTTCTGGTTGCCGGCGTTGCATTATATAAAGTAATTAGCGGAGCGCGGGAAATAGCACCTGCTGAATAGACTGAAAATACCCACAAAAAAACCGCAGATCCTTTGCAGGGTCTGCGGTTTTTTTATGATCTAGGTAGACTAGCCGAGTAAGGCATCATCAAGCAGTGAGCCTTTAATCATTGCAGCGGCTTCATCAGCATCGCCCCAACGTCTGATTTTTACCCATTTATTTTTCTCAAGATCTTTGTAATGCTCGAAGAAATGGGCAATCTGATCAAGAAGAACATCGCGAAGATCTGTATAGTTCTCGATGTTTGAATAATAAGGGTGCAAGCTATCTACTGGCACACCGAGGATTTTCTCGTCTTGGCCCGCTTCATCTTCCATGATGAGTACGCCAACTGGCCGTGCGCGAATGACAGCGCCTGGAATGACAGGGATTGGACCTGCAACAAGCATATCAGTTGGATCGCCATCATCTGCCAATGTATGGGGGATGAAGCCGTAGTTACATGGGTAGAACATAGCTGTATGCAAGAAACGGTCGACAAACATCGCGCCGGACGCTTTATCAACTTCATATTTTACCGGAACGCCACCGATTGGGATTTCAATAACAACATTAACGTCCCAAGGGACATTCTTGCCCGCGGAAATTTTGGAAATATCCATTTTTTTGCAAGGTCCTTATAAGCTTTAAAACTTTGTTGGCGTTCGCATAACACGTTCAGGAGGCGTGCGCTACAGAGGAATGAAAAAAAAGAGGATTTTTTGACTAGTTAGTTGATGAATAGACTAAATGTTACAAATATTGCACAAAAGTAATTGATCTTTTTCTAAATAATAAAAAAATAAACCTAAATAATTCTCCTATCTGGTGTTGGTTAATTATTTATAAATATTTGGATAAGTTGAAGTATTTGGAGTAAAAGATATAAAATATATATATTTGTCTAGAATAATACTTAAGAATAAATACGAATATTTTGAATATTTAGTAATAACTAGTAAATAAAAACAAGGTGAGAATCGCTTATAAAAGTCATTCTTGCGCCATAAATATTTATCTGTCATTCTAGAATTTCATCCGAATAGCCAGATGTATTATGTGTTTAAGTATCTGGACTTCGGTTTAACATTCACACGATCAGCAATAAGGGAATTTGCTGAAAAATAGGGTGGGGACTTATGTCAGAAGTATTGTGGATTCCGATTATCTGTGGGGTGATCGCGTTAGTATATGGTGTTTATGCGGGGCGGTCGGTTTTGGCAGCTGATGCAGGGACCGCTCGGATGCAGGAAATTTCTGCTGCCGTTCAAGAAGGTGCAAGTGCTTATTTAAATAGGCAATATCTGACAATCAGTATTGTCGGTGTTGTGATATTTGCAATTCTTTGGTTTCTATTGGGCGGCTTAGTTGCACTCGGATTTGTGATCGGTGCGGTGCTTTCAGGTGCTGCTGGATTTATCGGAATGAATGTTTCTGTTCGGGCAAACGTGCGGACGGCTGCTGCCGCTGCTAAAGGTCTTAAAGAAGGTTTGGAAATCTCCTTTAAAGCGGGCGCTGTAACAGGAATGCTGGTTGTTGGTCTGGCTCTTTTAGCCGTCGCTGGATACTATATGGCGTTGCTTTCAATGAACGTTGAAGGCCGTGAAATGATTGATAGTCTTGTTGGCTTAGGCTTTGGCGCTTCCCTTATTTCTATTTTTGCAAGACTTGGTGGTGGTATTTTCACTAAAGGCGCCGATGTAGGTGCTGACCTAGTGGGTAAAGTAGAAGCCGGTATCCCAGAAGATGATCCTCGTAACCCTGCTGTTATTGCAGATAATGTTGGTGATAACGTTGGTGATTGTGCCGGTATGGCTGCCGATTTGTTTGAAACATATGCGGTTACTATTGTTGCAACGATGATTTTGTCATCTATTTATTTCGCCGGCAATTCTGCCATGATGACCTATCCGCTTATGGTTGGTGGCATCTGTATTCTAACCTCGATCATCGGCACATTCTTCGTGAAGCTTGGCAGTAGTAATAATATCATGGGTGCGCTGTATAAGGGGTTTGCTGTCACGACAATTTTGTCAGCGATCGCTTTGTGGCCCATCACAGAAATGACAATTGGAACTGCAACTGAATTTACCATTGGGGCTAAGAGCTTCACGGGTGCAAGTTTGTTTTATTGCGGACTAATCGGTCTGGCCGTGACGGCGTTGCTCATCTGGGTAACGGAATATTACACGTCAACAGAATACAGACCGGTGAGAAGTATAGCGCTGGCATCTGAAACGGGCCATGGAACCAACGTTATTCAAGGCTTGGCTGTTTCAATGGAGGCAACCGCAATTCCGGCAATTATTATTTGCGCCGGTATTATCATGTCTTATAATTTTGCAGCCCTGTTTGGAATTGCCATTGCCGTAACAACGATGCTGGCGCTTTGCGGGATGGTTGTGGCTCTAGATGCCTACGGCCCTGTTACAGATAACGCTGGCGGTATTGCAGAGATGGCAGATATGGATGCAGAGGTTCGTAAAACAACTGACGCACTTGATGCCGTTGGTAATACGACAAAAGCTGTTACAAAAGGATATGCTATCGGATCAGCTGGTCTTGGAGCTTTGGTTCTGTTTGCAGCTTATACGGAAGATTTAACATACTTCATATCCAACGCAACGCCTGAGAAGTATTCGTACTTTCAGGGGGTGACACTTGATTTCAGTCTGCAAAACCCATATATCGTCGTCGGCTTGATTTTGGGAGGATTGCTCCCTTATTTGTTTGGCGCTATGGGCATGATGGCCGTTGGCCGTGCTGCGGGTTCCGTTGTTCGGGAAGTTCGTCGTCAATTCAAGGAAATTCCGGGTATTATGGATGGAACAGGTAAGCCTGATTACGGTAAAGCCGTTGACTTGCTAACCCGTGCGGCTATTCGGGAAATGATTATCCCATCGCTACTTCCATTGCTGGCGCCAATTGTTGTGTTCTTCGTTGTCGAATTGATTGCAGATAAGTCTGCAGCGTTCTCAACTGTCGGCGCGATGCTTCTTGGTGTTATTATCACAGGCTTGTTTGTTGCCATCTCCATGACAGCAGGCGGCGGTGCTTGGGATAATGCTAAGAAGTATATTGAAGATGGTAATCACGGCGGTAAGGGAACTGATGCCCATGCGGCCGCGGTAACCGGAGATACTGTTGGCGATCCGTACAAAGATACAGCGGGTCCTGCGGTTAATCCTATGATTAAAATTACCAACATTATTGCTTTACTATTGTTGGCTGTTTTAGCTCACTAAGAAAACGGTCAAAAAAAGAAAGCCCCCGAAATATCGGGGGCTTTTTTTATGCTTGCTGGCTTACAAACTCGGTGATGTTCTAATTAGCACCCGGGTTGAAGCGACCAAAGTTGCCAAAGATTTGTTCGAAGAAACCAAGCTCGTTTCCGCCTGTGGGTGTTTTGCGGTCAACAATGCCGATGTTTTGGGCATCTTCTTTGTTGTAGTTCTTTATGCCTTTGACAACTTCGTTTTCATCGAACTGTATGACGATGACACTCTGCTCAAGGATTTTTTTATCCAAAAAGGCAAAATGCTCGGTTTTCTTAGTAATGTAATACCAAGCTTCCCCGCTACCTGGGAAGGTTGAGACGCTAGAGGGTGAGCCTAGAGATTCAATAATACTTTCTTTGGTGGCAATGCCTGTTTCGATATTTTTAACCACTTCAGGGTCAATACGATACCCTTTTTCCTGTTGGATTGGGTCGCAAGCCGCCAACGTGATGGCAACAGCGCCTGCGCAAAGGGTATAAGTCAAAATTTTCTTCATTCGAGCATTCAGCCTTTAATCACCAATCTATGGGATTGCTACGTTAGGGGGATGAGCAGTTGACACCTGCCAGCGAACCCCTTAATTCATGCGTTTATACATGCCACTTTCCGACGGGGGGTGTCAAATTATTCAGGTAAATTACCTCATCCTTTTTGGATTAATCTGATGCACCTGATTCTGCCTTCGTGAGATTGCATATGATTCTAAAGAAGTTGTTCGGCCGGGGACATAAAATAAAAGTTGCAGAAAAGCTGTATACGGAAATTGTCCGTCAGGCTCGGCAACCGGTGTTTTATTTAAAGGCTGCGGTTCCAGATACCGTTGATGGTCGATTTGAAATGGTCTCACTACAGGCCTTTCTCGTTATGCGGCGCTTGAAGAGTGAAGATGCAGAGGCTCAAGATTTATCGCAGGCCCTATTTGACAGAATGTTCGCCGATATGGACCATTCTATTAGAGAGATCGGTGTTGGCGATTTAAGCGTTGGAAAACGAATTAAGGCGATGGCTGAAGTTTTTTATGGGCGGATTATTGCCTATGAGACGGCGTTGGATGGCGGTGATGAAGACCTTGAAGTTGCGCTTGCGCGTAATCATTATGGGACGCTTGAGACGCCGCCGGATGGTTTTATTTTGGGGCAGATGGCCGATTATATTCGCCGAAACGACGAAATGTTAAAGTCGCAATCAATTGTCGATCTCAAAATGGGGATTGTTCAATTCGCTGATTTTGAAACAGGTCAATAGGATTTTTGAGGAAAATACGTGCAATGAGTTAGAAAATTCGTTGTGTTTACAAGCTGTTATCATAAATATGTAAAACTCGTTGACCCGGTGGGCTGAAACGCTTATTTTCGCGCCTTCGAATTCGAGACCGTAGGTTTTTAGCCACACTCGTTCATTATGATCAAGATATGTTGGAAAGGATTGCTCCATGCAAGATGCCGGGGCAGAATTTGTTAAGTGGATTGATGTTCAGAAACTGAAACGAGATCCGATTAACTTTGAATTTATCGCATCAGAAAATGAACGGGCTTTGCTGGCAACAGGACTTGGAATAGTTGGAATAGACTATTTGAAGGCCAAAGGGACAATTGAGCATCAAGAAAATAGTAAACTTCTTGATCTGAGTGCAAAGTTTAAGGCTAATGTCACACAATCTTGTGTGGTGAGCTTAGAACCTGTCACACAGGAAATTGAACTTGAGTTCACAGTGTGTTACACATCCAACAAGATTGATGTGGCCGTTGAAGAGGCAGAATACGTCGTTGGTATGGAAGAACGAGATCTTCCATGGCTGATCGAAGAGGGTAAAATAGACGTGGTCCATGCGGTCGTTGAGCAAATAGCTCTTGCATTGGACCCCTATCCTCGGGCAGAAGAGGCAAAAAAATCCGTCAGCGCAGAACATCTGCAGCAGTCGGATGAGGAGGCTGAAGGTGGTGTACGTGAAGTTCACAAGCCTTTTGCTAACTTGAAAGAATTGATGAACAAGAAATAATGTATCCGGTTTCTGGTGATACGGAATGAGTTAGCCACCTGTAAAGGTGCATGAGTGAGAGATAGAGAAAATGGCAGTACCTAAAAGAAAAACCTCAACATCCAAACGTAACATGCGTCGGTCACACGATTCTTTGACAGGCACGCAAGCTCAAGAATGCGGCAACTGCGGCGAATTGAAGCGTCCACATCACATTTGTGAATCATGTGGCCATTACGGTGATCGTGAAGTTTTGGATACAGCCGAAATCCTCTGATTTTCGGTAAAGACCAAACATTATTGATTAACAAAAACCGGACGGCAGAATGAGCGACAATGTTATAATTGCCCTTGATGCGATGGGGGGAGATGATGCCCCTGATATTGTCGTTAAGGGTGTAGACATAGTTCGCGTTCAATTCCCTGACGCCCGGTTTTTGCTATTTGGTGACGAAATACGCTTGCAGCCGCTCCTTGATAAATATCCAGGAGCTAAATCTGTTTGTGAGATCCGTCATACAGATGAAGCTATTAAGGGCACAGATAAGCCCAGCCAAGCTTTAAGAAAAGGCCGTAAGAGCAGTATGCGTCTTGCGATCAACGCTGTGCGCAGCGGTGAAGCCCATGGCATCGTTTCTGCCGGTAATACGGGCGCTTTGATGGCAATGGCTAAAGTTTCCCTTCGAATGTTGCCGGGCATCAAACGCCCTGCGCTGGCTTCCATGTTGCCTTCCCCAACGGGGGAGACAGTTATGCTGGATCTTGGCGCTAACGTCGAATGTGATGCAGATAACCTCGTACAATTTGCTGTTATGGGTGCTGATTTCGCCCGGGCAGTTCTTGGACGCGTTCCGCCCCGCGTTGGCTTGCTTAACGTTGGCAGTGAAGAACTTAAAGGTAGTGATACCATTAAAGAGGCAAACGAGCGCCTGCGCTCCCTTGCTAATCCCCCGTTCGAATATTGCGGATTTATTGAAGGCGATGACATCACGCGCGGCGTGGTGGATGTTGTCGTAACCGATGGATTTACAGGTAACATCGCGCTGAAAGCTGCGGAAGGTGTTGCGACACTATTTACCGATTTCCTCACGGCAGGCTTTAAAAGCTCTTGGCTATCAAAGCTTGGATATTTACTAGCTCGCGGCGGTTTGCGCATTTTGAAGGACCGTTTGGACCCTCGCGCCTATAACGGTGGTGTCTTTCTTGGCTTAAACGGTGTGTGCGTGAAAAGTCATGGCGGTACCGATGGGCAAGGGTATGCGAATGCTATCGCGGTTACCATCGAGATGGTCTCTGAACGTATGATCGAAAAAATGATCGCACATTTCAAAGAATTTGATGTAGAAATAAAAGCTGCTTCTGCAGATACGCTAACAGGAGACGAAACCCCAACGGACGTTTCGGAAACCGAAAAGATACAATAACAAAATACCGAGCCTTAAATGGTCGGAGAATGTGACATTATGCGTCGTTCAGTCATTACCGGTACAGGCTCTTACTTACCTGAGCGGATCCTAACCAACGCAGAACTTGCCAAAATGGTGGATACAACCGATGAATGGATTGTAGCCCGCTCCGGCATAAAACAGCGGCATATTGCGGCTGATGGTGAACTGACTTCCGACTTGGCGACAAAAGCAGCACAAGCTGCCATGGATGCCGCAGGCCTTACGGCTGAAGATATTGACATGGTGTTAGTGGCAACGGCCACCCCTGACGAGACATTTCCCGCAACAGCCGCAACCGTTCAAAAAAATCTAGGAATTACGCAAGGCTTTGCCTTCGATCTTCAAGCGGTTTGCACAGGCTTTATTTACGCATTAGCAACAGCCGACAATTTCATTAAAGCAGGGCAGGTTAACCGGGCACTGGTCATTGGCGCGGAAACCTTCTCGCGGATTGTCGACTGGGAAGACCGGACGACATGTGTGTTATTTGCAGATGGCGCCGGCGCGATTATTCTGGAGGCCTCAGAAGAAGAGGGTACCAATCAAGATCGCGGCGTTTTAACCAGTCATCTCCACGCTGATGGTCGTCATCACGATCTGCTTTATGTGGACGGCGGACCGTCTTCTACGCAAACAACTGGGTATCTTCGCATGGCAGGTAAGGAAGTGTTTAAACACGCTGTTACGAACCTTGCCAGCGTTGTTGGTGAAGCACTAGAGGCAACTGGCTTAGAGACAAGTGATATCGACTGGCTGATCCCCCATCAGGCGAACAAGCGTATTATTGATGGGACAGGCCGTAAGCTTAAGATGGACCCTTCCAAAGTCGTTATAACCGTTGATAAACACGGCAACACTTCTGCGGCATCTGTACCGCTTGCATTGGATGAAGCTGTCCGTGACGGTAGGGTCAAAAAAGGCGATCTTCTCCTTCTCGAAGCCATGGGCGGGGGCTTCACTTGGGGGTCTGCGCTCGTACGGTGGTAATGATACCTATCCGCCCTAGAGATTCGCAAATTTCGTCAAAAATTCTCTTCAATGAGCCTAATTTTTAAATCAGATTTTTGTGTTTTTGCCGTTAAATCACAGGTTTACGGCAATATCCTCTCATTTTTTTCCTTTGCTGTTGACGGCCATACCATCTGTGATAATTCTGTATTACAGGGTGCGAGGTGGGAAACATGACAAAAACAACATTGACTAGAGCACAACTTGCAGAGGCACTTTATCAACAAGTAGGCCTTTCTCGGAACGAGTCCGCGGAGCATGTTGAAGCTGTATTAAGCGAAATTTCAGATCGATTAATTGGCGGCGAAATTGTTAAAATTTCGTCATTCGGTACTTTGCAAGTTCGCCAGAAAAATGGGCGCGTTGGCAGGAATCCGAAAACCGGTGAAGAAGTCCCGATTGATCCACGGCGGGTTCTTGTTTTTAAAGCATCACATGTGCTTAAAGACAAAATCAATAGCGGCGACAAATAGTCTGAATATCGGTCAAACGTATGGTAGAGCAACAAAACATGGATGGGCGAAAAGCGCAGAAATCACCTGACGCATTTCGCACAATTAGCGAGGTTTCCGAGGAATTGGAGATCCCCCAACATGTGCTGCGCTTTTGGGAAACCAAATTCTCCATAGTGAAACCTCTTAAGCGCGGTGGCGGCCGGCGATATTACCGTCCTGCGGACTTAGAGATCATCCGGGGAATTCGGGATCTTCTTTATACCCATGGATTTACCATTAAAGGCGCACAGAAGCTGCTGAAAGAGCAGGGGGGCCGTATTGAGAATATTGACGTCCTCATGTCTTCCAGACCCGCTGTAGTGCCAGCACAAGAGCCTGCCTCCAAAATGTCCCTTGAAGTCTCGGGCTCTATTCTTCCAAAATTATCTGGAAACCCGGCATCAGCACCGACTGATGCTGAGACTTTGGGTCACTTGAAGGATATTCTGACGGAACTCCGGGAAATTAGAAAACTACTTCCTCGCTGATCTCAGAGCCCAAAATTCAGACCATTTCAATCTTTTTTCACCATAGACACTTGGGCCGTTGCATTGATTTTTTATCGGGGTTATAGTGCCGCCGCCCTCCCCCTTATCGACGGGCAGTAGCGCAGCCTGGTAGCGCACTTCACTGGGGGTGAAGGGGTCGTGGGTTCGAATCCCGCCTGCCCGACCAACTTAAAACCCCTTAGAAACTGCCGTTTCTGAGGGGTTTTTGTTTGAGATAATCACCGAAATTGTGAAAATTGGGCCATTTATTGCATTTCAATATATGGCAGTTTTCTGCGGTTTGTGCGTTCTTGTGTGGCCCAAATTATTGTAAGAAAGTCAAAAAAAAGGTCGCTTCATAGCAGCACTTCTTTGTGGTGAAGCGGGCTTAAGCGGTCGAAATATCTGATCGTAATTTCAGTTACATTCATCCAGGGAATTGGGATCTGTATCGCCAGTTTTTGGATCATGGGTTTGTGTGAAACTTTCCTCTAGGATTTTATCGAGAAAAAAAGGTGTATATACCTAGTGTTGCAAACAATTAGTGGTTATGATTCTGAGCTGTTAACATTTTGGTTAATACACCTGGATCTAGTATCCATAAATAACAATTTACGAGATGGTTGATATGATTACTTCTAATGTTTTAGAGCGTTTGTTTTTTATTCGTTTCGGCAATGCTACGGCAACGTGTTTTACAATAGTTGTAGACAATAGAGAGTATATTATTACAGCTAAACATGTTGTTGAACAGATTGGAGCTGAAGATACTATTCAGTTAAAGCTCAATAATCAGTGGATTAATTTGGATGTTAAACTAGTTGGTCATGCTGAAGACGATGTCGACATTTCGGTCCTTTCGACTGACAGGGTGTTAACACCGGCAAATCATCCAATGCAGCCGACCTCTAAGGGGATGATATATGGGCAAGATATGTATTTTTTGGGATATCCATTTGGGTGGACAGGTGAATTAACAATGGCGGGTAATGGTGGGTCTCCGTTGCCGTTTGTGAAAAAAGCTATCTTAGCGCTTTTGGGTGGGAAAACATTTTATTTAGACGGCCACAATAATAAGGGATTTTCTGGTGGACCTGTCATTTTTAAGAATGCTAACGGGCCCAATGAGTTTAAGGTCGGAGGTGTAATCTCCGGTTATACGGCAGTAGAGCAACCAGTGTTGCATGAAGGCAGAAAGACCCCATTAATAGTGCAGGATAATACGGGCATTATTAGTGTGATGGATATTAATGGCGCAGTAAAAGTGATAAAAGATAACCCGATCGGATGTCCAATATCATAAAGGGGGCTATTGGCATCAATTTTTCCATTTGCCGCCATCGTAGGGCCGCGCGCAGCCTTTTGCAATCATCATCAAATTAATATGTTTATTGTTGAGGTCCACAAAGTGCCTGTAATTCGGACACATTTTCGCCCAGGGCTTAGATCAACTTTTCGCGGTGGATGAATTCTTCGCGGCGACAATTGCATATCAAGCTTCGATTTTTTCGACGCCTTCGAACGTTAGAACGGCGTCATTACCAAGATCGATGGTGCCTGCGGCGTCTTCGGAGAGGAAAATCTCACCTGCATCTGTTGTCTCAACATGGCCGCTGGTCAAGGTGAGCCAGTCACCGACGTCACCAGATGGCATTCCGTCCGATAGCACGATTGTATCAGACCATCCGCCGCCGTCACCGCCGATGAATGTATCCATGCCATCATTCAGGCCGAATGAATAAATGTCGTCGCCAGCGCCGCCATAAGCCGCGTCATCACCAGCTCCGCCTTGCATGACATCATGTCCCGCATTTCCTTGCAGTTCATCATCGCCGTCGCCGCCAATAAGGGTGTCGTCGTTGGACGCGCCTGTCAGTGTCTCGTCTGATGCGGTGCCGACTGTGTAATCGCCCGCGCCGCCGCCATCATCCAGCATTGTGTTGTCAGCGTCGGTGCCAACGGTAAGTGTCGTCTCATGGGTATCTGAAATTTCGCCGCTGCTGTCTGTTGCAACGACAGATATGCTTCGATCACCAGCGATATCGCCTGTTGCACCGTCGTTGGAGAAGTTCAAATCTTGAACAATGGCTTCATAATGCTGGATGTCGCCGTCCCCAGTTAGGGAAATCGTGATATCAGATGCGCTCTCCGTGATGGTGACATCGATACCAGTTGCAGTACCATCAACTGTGTAGATCTCGCCGCCAATAATTTCATATGCCCCGCCAACGGAAATTGCATCTCCGGCCTGGACGTCGCTGACGGTGACAAGAATACTGGAAAGTTCAGTGTTGTCTGTGTCGCTGACTGTAAAGGAAGATTGACCGTTTGCGTCTTCTGAAAATAGGGAGTTGGGGGCGTCAACCAAATCTCGGACATCAATTTCAACAGAAAACATGCCGTCGTTGAAATCGTGATCGCCGCCATCCATTTGATCTTCAAAACCAAAATTTAAGACACCATTTTCGGCATCTACACCGGCAATGAAATGCTCTGTGAAATCGGCGTCTGGATCGGGGTTGAATTCAGCTTGGTTTGTGGAGTGGAAAATATTTCCATCCGAAGTATGTATAGTTCCATCCGCTTCGACGTAGATCAGTACTGGTGATCCGCTGTCATCATTTACATTATATAAATGATCAGCGGGATCTTGCGTATTCTCATCAAAGCCGGGACTGACAAACATCCATGTACCGGTTTCAGATATAGTGTTGCCATCGCCGCTTGTGGCATCATCAGGGAGATCATTAAATCCATTGGAAATAACGAAGAATCCCAAATTTGAGCCAGCTTCTATGCCTTCATATGTGGCCGTTGATTCGCCAGAATCCAACTTAGTGGTGGAGGCATCCCCCCACAATAACTGGGCGCCGTTAATTGTGCCATCTTCATTGATTTGGTATGCACCAACTGTGTTCTTGTAGCCTGCGATTTCCCCTTGGAAAGTCACCGTTGCATCGGATTGATAGTTGATCGTCAGGTTTTCAGCATCAGAAACCATGTCTTCAAAGACTTCAGTTCCGATGGTTGCTTCGAGATTATCGGACGAGTCCAGTTCAGGGAAAACATCCATGTTACTTAAATCAACAACTTCGCCAACAGTATCAATTTCAATCGTGCTGCCCGTTCCGGCAACAACAGACGAGACATTATCATCCACACCAATTGTAAATGTTTC
>JBALWO010000033.1:0-29389 GCA_036960775.1 Pseudomonas marincola
GTGCGAATGGCGGTTATACATCACTCCTCATTGGGCAAAGCTTGTACGAGAGTAATAAATCAGGATTTAGTGAAGGTAGCGGCTTAGAAGATCAAATATCAGATTATGTTGCCCGACTGGAGATCCAGCCCAGTGAAATGTTCAAATTCACTCAACGTGTCCGTATTGACTCTGACGATTTGAGCTTTGCTCGACACGAACTCGACGTAACTGTTGGGAATGAAAATAATTGGTTTACTGCCGGTTATTTGAATATTAAAGATGATCAAGTCGATATTGGTGTTGAAAGCCGCCATGAAATTAATTTAGAAGGCAAAGTCAAGGTCGCTGATTACTGGAGTACTTATGGCTCATACCGCCGTGACCTTGAAAATAATGGTGCGTCAATTCAAGGCGTTATTGGACTAGAATATCTGGATGAATGCTTTGGCTTTGCTCTGGAAGCCGTGAGAGATTTCACAAGTGATCGCGATGTGGAATCGTCAACAACAATCGGATTTAAAATTCGATTATTGCCCTTTAACTAACGTGCAATAACCGCCAAGTTGGTGGATGTTATTTTCCCGTTGAGATGCTAAGATAGCATTTGGATTAAAAGTATGTTTTGAGAAATCAAGTGATGGTCATGCGGAAAGTTTTAAATAGTATAATTGTTGCAACATTTTTAGTTTTGCCCGCGAGCCATATCGCAGCGCAGGAAGTTCAAAAAATTGTTGCCATTGTAAATGAAGAAATCATTTCCGGGTTCGATGTAATCCAGAGAATTAACATGACTATTTTTGCAGCTGGCCTGCCAAGCGATTCCAAGACACGACAACAGCTTGTTCCCTCAACAATCAACACGTTGATTGATGAACGCCTAAAAATGCAAGAAGCGAAACGCAATAACGTTGAAGGATCCCCAGAAGAAATCAATAGTGCTATTGAGAAAATGGAAAAGCGATTTAAAATTCGCCCTGGGTTTTTGGAACAAGCACTGACCGCTAAAAAAATAAGTATTGATGCTGTATTGGACCAAATCAGTGTAACAATCGCGTGGGATAAGCTGGTTCGGAAAAAAATTCTCCCTCGCATTAATATTACAGAAGCTGAAGTTAAATCTGTCCAAGATAAAATGCGGGCAAATAAAGGTAAGAATGAATATTTGACGAGTGAAATTTTCTTGCCTGTCTCCACACCAAATGAAGAACCTCAGGTTCGGAAATTCATTCAGGGTTTGCGGGCACAAATGAAAAAAGGAGCAAGCTTTTCTCGGATGGCAACCCAGTTCAGTAAAGGCGCCACAGCTGCAAAAGGCGGAGCAGTCGGCTGGCGTATGCTTGAAGATATGGCCCCGGAAGTAGCCCAAGCGATTGCCGTGACGAAAAAGGGAAGCGCTACCGCGCCTATTCGCACCACCGATGGCTACTATGTGGTGGCTATTCGAAATGTGAGAAAAATTTTGAGTGAACAAGCTTCTGATAGCCAGATGGAACTCAGCCAAATTGCCATTCCTGTCGCTGATACCGAAAAAAGAGGCCTTAAAGAAAGCCATATCAAACTTGCTAATTCTTTAAGTAAGTTTGTTGATAATTGCTCTTACATGCCGACTATCTTCAATCAAATCTCCAATGGCCAAAGCGGGAAGATGGGGAAAGTCTCTTTAAGCAGTCTCCCTGAAAAATATAGAGTTCTTGTAGCCAATTTAAAAAGCGGTGAAGCCAGCGCCCCCTACCTTGATAAAGATACATATCGTATTTTCATTGTTTGTGACCGCCAAGATGCATCCATGCAAAGTGATAGCGAAGACGCTATCCGCAGAAGTATTGGCAACAAACGCATTGGTACGCGCGTGGAACGCTATTTGAAAGATCTACGCCGAGAAGCCGTTATTGAATCACGATAGTCGAATATAGATCCTCTAAAGAAATTTAAATTAACGGATGGAACAAATGAGCCGGGAAGCCTTGGTTTTAACAATGGGCGATCCTGCAGGTATTGGCATTGAAATTGCCGCCAAAGCCTGGATTGCCCGAAATAGCGAAGATATTTCCCCTTTTGTCATGATCGGCGATGCGCTGATAACTGATGCTCAAATAAGTCAGCTCTTTTCAAAAGTCACTATCAAAGTTGTTCGTTCCGTAGAGGAAGGTATCGCCTGCTTTGATGATTATTTCCCAGTATTGGATCCAAATTCAGGGACAAATGACGCGGAAAAAACTCTGGCGGCTATTGAAGTTGCAACACAGCTGTGTTTAGACGGATCAGCTGCGGCAATGGTTACCAACCCTATACATAAGAAACGCTTGTATGATGCTGGCTTTAATCACCCTGGCCATACTGAGTTTTTGGCGGACCTGACAAATTCACCCAACAAATCAATTATGATGTTTGCCTGTCCCGGTTTAAAAGTTGTACCGGCGACGATCCATGTTCCCATTGAACAAGTCCCTGATTTAATAACTGAGGAATTACTTGAGTATGTAATTCGGACAACAGCCAACGATTTAACAACTCGGTTTGGCATTGATACGCCCCGGATTGTTGTTGCTGGCTTAAATCCTCATGCAGGCGAAAAGGGAAGTATCGGCGAACAGGAAGTTAATATTCTCAAACCACTTGTAGAAAAACTTAATCAAGACGGTCTCTCTGTGTCTGGTCCCTACCCTGCGGATAGTTTATTTCATGCTGCGGCAAGGCAAAAATTTGATGCCGCCATATGCATGTATCACGATCAGGCCCTTATCCCCATCAAGACCATTGATTTTGACCGCGGCGTGAATATTACCCTCGGTCTGCCAATAATTCGAACCTCTCCTGATCACGGGACCGCAGAAGATATTGCGGGAAAAGGTATCGCCAATCCCGCGAGCCTAATCGCGGCAATCAATACCGCCCGAGAAATGGCCGCAGTCAGCAAGGAAACTAATAATGGATGACGGTGCTTCTCTACCTCCTTTACGAGATGTGATCAATCAATATGGACTGCGGGCTGAAAAGTCTTTGGGACAAAATTTTTTACTGGATCTCAATCTAACGGGCCGTATCGCAAGATGTCCTGGATCTCTCGAAGGCGAAACCGTTCTTGAAATCGGTCCCGGTCCCGGCGGACTGACGCGCGCCATTTTATCGTCAGGAGCCGCCCGATTAATTGCTATTGAAAAAGACACCCGCTGCCTCGCCCCCTTGCAAGACGTAAGTGACGCTTATGCTGGCCGCCTTACTGTTATAAATGGCGACGCACTGGACATAAATGAAAGCGAGCTGCTGGGGACGGATAAGGCGCATATTATTGCGAACCTTCCCTATAATGTGGCAACCCCTCTATTGATAAAATGGCTCAAGAACCGGGAACAGTTCAAGAGCATGACTTTGATGTTTCAAAAGGAGGTTGGTGATCGGATTACAGCGGTCCCAAGAACCAAAGCCTACGGCCGGCTATCCATATTATGTCAGTGGCTTTGTGAAGTGTCCCCGCAATTTGATATCTCACCAAGAGCTTTTACCCCGCCGCCTAAAGTGACGAGTACAGTGGTCAAACTAGTTCCAAGAGAAGTCCCTGCGTTTCCAGCTGATTTAAAAACGCTGGAAAAAGTGGTTGCTACAGCCTTTGGTCAGCGCCGAAAAATGCTCCGGGCCAGTCTTAAATCCCTCGGTGGCCCAACAGAGGATTATCTAATCGCTGCGGGTGTTAAGCCCACACAGCGCGCAGAAGAGTTGACCGTTGAAGAATTTTGCCGACTAGCTGAACTATACCGTAAAGGTCAGTAACCTTCTCGCAATCCATTTACAAAGGTGAGTAATCCTGTCCGCCGAATACGGCGAACGCGTTCAGCTTTTAGAATTGCTTTAACTTCCAAAATACATCTTTCAACGTCATCATTGACAACCACATAGTCATATTCGGCCCAGTGGCTTATTTCTTCTGATGCTTTGGACATACGCTGGGCAACGACTTCATCGCTATCCTGCGCGCGGCTTTTCAAGCGTTTCTCTAGTGCTTGTGTAGATGGTGGTAGCACGAAGATACTGACCAGATCCTCGCCGGCTTTTTGAGCAAGCTGTTGCGTGCCTTGCCAATCAATATCAAATAAAATGTCGTTCCCTTTTGCCAAACTCTCCCGCACAGGACCACTGGGGGTCCCATAATAGTTGCTAAAAACCTTAGCATGTTCGAGCAATTCGTCACGGTTTACTAGCAGGTTGAAGTCAACCGGTTCCATAAAGAAATAATCTTTACCTTCGATCTCGCCGGGCCTTGGGGCCCGCGTCGTCGCGGAAACTGACATCGATAATTTGTCATCATCCTCAAGCAAAGCCCGCGAAATAGTAGTCTTACCGGCGCCAGAGGGAGACGATAAAACGAGCATTAGCCCGCGATGATCAATTTGCACTGTCTCAATTACTTGTTTTGGCACGATTAAACCTTACTCAATATTCTGGACTTGTTCCCGAAGGCGGTCGATGACCACTTTCAAATCAAGGCCGACTTGGGTTAATTCTTTATCATTGGATTTTGAGCACAACGTGTTGGCTTCGCGGTTAAACTCTTGGCAAATAAAATCTAACCGCCGTCCAACGCCTTCTGACTTATCACTGGCAAGAACGTCCCTTGCCGTCAACACATGACTGGTCAATCTGTCGAGCTCTTCTGAAATATCTGCCTTTGTTGCAAGTAAAGCCAGTTCTTGTTCGAGGCGGTTTGCATCAATTGATCCACCGCCCCCTAATAACATGTCTAAATGAGTTTTCATACGTGCCCGGACATTCTCAGGGCGCAATGCAGCCGTATTGAGAGCCTTCGCGCTCAATTCTTCAATCTCGTTCAACTGGTTATTTAAAACGGGAAGTAACTGTGCGCCTTCCTCTATTCGAGTATTGATCAAATTATCAAAAAGCTCGTTTAAAGAGACACTTAGCGCCTGCTCCAGTGCGTCTTGTGTTTTATCGTCGATTGCAGATTTATCTGCTTGTTCAATGACGCCTTTAATCTCCATCAACCCATCTATTCGGGCCGCTTCGAGATTATTCTTCTCTGATTTGTCTTTGGCTATCGATATAAGTTCATCCAAAAATGTCTGATTAATTTGATAGTCAGACGTTCCAGAGGGCTGATTTAATTGTAAGTGTAGATTAACGGTTCCCCGTTGCATTTTATTTTTTAAACTTTTACGGGCGATTTCTTCAATTTTATCGAAACCATAGGGGATCCGGCATCGAATTTCCAGCCCCCGGCCATTGACACTTTTCACTTCCCAAAGCCACGAATAATCTTCATGCGTTCCGTTTATCCGGGCAAACCCCGTCATGCTTTGCAGTGCCATGTTGGTCTCTCGCTTCGTTTAAATATATTGAAGGTATATCGTTAAACGAAGCGTCAAACAAGAATTCAGACACTAATTACCGCGTAATATTAGCTGTTCTGGTGTCCTCTGCTGTTTTTTTCAAAGTACCCGACAGCACCAGAGCTCGCAGCACCGAATAAAAACGACAGCAAACCCACAGCAATATCACGCTCAAGACCGCCCAGTAAATCCGTCAAAGAGAAAATCAGAAAAACGCCCAGACCCAGCAACGCTCCAACGATCGCCCGAATGGCCACGCCTTTATTTGCCCCTCGCGTATAACGTTTATTTTTTGCCTCTCTTGCGATTACAAACGCTAGGCAGGCCAGTGCCCCGGTAGCTCCCCAAACAAATGATACGGCTCCGCCCATGGACAACATTAACTCCGACGAGAATTCATCAACAAACATTCGCTGTACCAGAGATCGCATGAGCAAAAGACAAGGGAGAATGACCAGAACAAGACTTGAAACGATCATTGGTAATACCCACAGGAGTGTAATAGCCGATGAGCTGTCTGAAATACTTTTACCCGTCACCTCAGATTTTGCGTAAGTCGCCGACACGACATTGCGGTAGGCATTCTTAAGCGCAGTAATCGCGGCATCACTTTTATCCGTAGCGGGCAGCCTTTGAATTTGAGAGATGGCCGCGTCCAATTTGTTGAGCTGTTCATTTCCAGCAGAAGACGGATGATGTAGAAAAAAGTCCGCGAGTAAAATCGCATGATTTAAAAGGCTGTCAATTTCTAGTGCCTCTTCATCCTCCTTCTTCTCAGCAACAGGCCCCTTAAGGCTATCTGATGTTTTTGATTTCACATGAAGGTCTGCATCTATCGGCAACGCCTTGACATCAGCCTTAGATGGTCTAATAGGATTTTCCGTAGCAGTCGTAGGTGCCGCAGGAGTGCCCGGTTCAGTCACTATTGCATTCTCAAGCCCAAGTTTAGGCGCAGTAACAACAGATTCTGTCGGGGTGGTTTTCTGCGGTGCTTTTACTTCAGCCACTAAAGTGTCCTCACCTTGAGCGCTTTTCTGCGCCTGGGTAAGTTTCTGAATTAATTTTAAGGCCGTAGCGGGATCTGGCAAGGCGTCTTGCGGAGCAGCTGTTTTTACAGCTGGAACAGTTTGGTTTTCACCAAGCGCGTCCCCAATCATTTTCTCGGTATTTTGATGCATACCCGCAACTTCTTTACGAAGTTCTTGTAAACAGTCTCGTAACTCTCGTCTTTGTTTTAACAAAGTCTGGATTGAATCACTTGTCACCGACTTGCCCTCCTCACTGCTTAACAGTTCATATGAGGGTATGACGCCTAACGTCGATGTTTGTGCCACTCTTGGTGAAAATTAGTTTGATTTACTCTTCTTGAATTTCCGCCAATTTCGAACATTACGATTATGTTCTTTCAAAGTAGGTGCAAAAACATGCCCCCCTGTGCCATCAGCGACAAAGTACAAATCCTTGGTTTTCATGGGGCTCAAAACAGCTTTCAAACTATCCAGTCCCGGATTGCAAATTGGACCTGCGGGCAACCCTTTCAAGGTGTAAGTGTTATATTTGTTCTTGGCTGCAAGGTCTTTTTTTGAAATAGGGCGGCCCAGATCAGTGACACCATTAGTCACCCCATAAGCCACTGTAGGGTCTGACTGCAATCTCATTTTCCGCTTCAATCGATTCAGGAAAACACCTGCTACATGGGCTCGTTCTGTGGCCAGACCAGTCTCTTTTTCAACGATGGATGCCAAAATGAGCAAATCAGTTTTTGAGGTAATCAGCGGATCTGGTTTTCGGTTCTTCCAAAGATCATCTATGGCTGATTTTTGAAGACTTATCATCCGTTCAGCAACTGAATTTTTGCTATCCCCGCGTCTCAATTGGTATGTTTCAGGGAGCAATGAGCCTTCAACCAACGGGATTGTTAAGTCACCAGATAAAACAGGATTCTGGCTGATTAGGTCCGCAATCTCTCTGCTCTGCAGGCCTTCAGGAATGGTTAGATAATATACAGCCGTCTTTCCTGACACCAAGAGTGCTAGCACTTGCTCGCCGCTTAAACCCGGTACAATTTCAAATTCACCGGCTTTGAGATTTTTCTCTTGAGAGCGGATACGAACACCAAACATAAAGGCAAAGTCATTATGAATGACACCGGCGTTCATCAATTTTCTGGAGATGCTGCGAAGCCCTGAACCTTTTTCAAGGATCAGTGTTACCTCTTCTTGGAGAGGGCCTGTATTTGTGAATAGATGCCATCCATAGGCGGCAATACCGCCGACGACTGCACTGACGAGGATAAACAGAGCCAGAAAGAAGATCAAAAAGCGCTTCATTCTGCCTCCGTAGAAACGGTTAAACTCGTTTCATTACCAAGCTTGCATTTGTTCCGCCGAAACCAAAGGAGTTAGACAAAACCGCGTCAACTCTCTTTTCTTGGGCTGTATTTGGAACAAGATTCAAATCAAGGCCATCAGATGGGTTGTCCAAATTAATGGTTGGCGGTAGGACACCTTCGTTCATAGCCATAATGGAGAAAACAGCCTCCACGCCGCCTGCAGCACCTAACAAATGGCCAATGGCCGATTTAGTCGATGACATTGCAAGTTCAGATGCAGAACTACCGAACAAACGTTTAACCGCGCCGACTTCAATTTCATCACCAAGCGGTGTTGATGTGCCATGGGCGTTAATATATCCGATATCCTCAGGGTTTAAGCCTGATTTTCGGAGAGCCATCTCCATGGCTCGGAATCCGCCGGAGCCATCGCTGGCAGGTGCCGTAATATGGTAGGCATCGCCTGACAAACCGTAACCTGCGACTTCAGCATAAATTTTTGCGCCACGTTTTTTGGCATGTTCGTATTCTTCAAGAACCACAACACCAGCACCTTCACCCATAACGAAGCCATCACGGTCTTTATCATAAGGACGAGAGGCTTTCGTTGGATCGTCATGGAAACCTTTTGACAAGGCCTTAGCTGATGAGAAACCGGCAAAACCGATCCGGCACATAGCGGCTTCAGCGCCGCCTGCAACCATAACGTCAGCATCGTTATCAACGATCATACGCGCGGCATCACCAATGGAATGGGCACCAGTGGAACACGCAGTAACCACCGCATGATTTGGACCTTTAAAGCCGTGCCTGATTGAAACCTGACCTGAAATCAGGTTAATCAAGGCGCCTGGAATAAAGAACGGGCTAATACGCCGCGGTCCTTGTTCATGCAGTTTAATGGAGTTTGCTTCAATGGACGGAAGACCACCAATTCCAGAACCGATGGAAACACCAGTTCGAATGGCTTCTTCTTCACTTTCAGGCTTCCAACCTGAATCCGCAATGGCTTCGTCAGCCGCAGCAATACCATAAATGATAAAACTGTCTAATTTGCGCTGTTCCTTCGGGGCCAACACATCGTCGACCCTAAAGGAATCCGGTATACTTTCATCGACAGGGACTTCACAGCCATATTTAACCGTCAAGTCTGTTGTATCAAACTTGGTGATCATACCGGCACCAGATTCACCATTGATCAAACGTTCCCAAGTCGGCTTAACGCCATTTGCAAGGGGAGTTACGAGACCAAGACCAGTGACAACTACACGACGCATGATAATTCCTATCGAAGAAAGAGTTTGCGAAGAACTATAAAACTTTTAAAAGCGCAGAATTAAGCTGCGTCGATGAAAGTGATAGCGTCTTTTACAGTCAGGATTTTTTCTGCAGCATCATCAGGAATTTCGATACCGAATTCTTCTTCAAATGCCATTACAAGTTCAACTGTGTCTAGGCTATCTGCGCCCAGATCATCAATGAAGCTAGCTTCGTCGCCAACTTTTGCTTCTTCAACACCAAGGTGTTCAATTACGATTTTTTTTACGCGTTCAGCTGTATCACTCATTAGTTTAATTCCTTAGCTATACCGGCTATTTAATTTCAATTTATTTCATACCGTCAGTGTCGACAAAATACAAGTAACAACAGACGGTCAAATCTCGTGGCGTTCCTAACATACTTTACACTAGATGCAAAGAAAACCTGTCGCAATCGGCTAATTGCCAAAATGCATTTAAAAGGTGAATGTGGTCAAATCATGACCTAGATCATTGCCATGCCACCATTTACATGCAGTGTTTGCCCTGTAACATAGGCAGCTTCATCAGACGCTAAGTATAAGACTGCAGCCGAAATATCCTTCGGATCACCAAGCCGGCCAGCGGGAACATTTGTCAGCAATTTGCCTTTTTGATCATCAGAAAGCTCGTCCGTCATCGCAGTAGCAATGAAGCCTGGTGCAACGCAATTCACAGTAATTCCGCGACCTGCGACTTCTTGGCCCAAAGATTTTGACATACCTATCATGCCTGCTTTTGAGGCGGCATAGTTCATTTGTCCCGGATTACCTGTCACACCAACAATAGATGTAATTCCGATAATTCGACCATTGCGGCGTTTCATCATTCCACGAAGGCAATTGCGAGAAAGCTTGAAAGCCGCTTTCAAATTAACATCCATCACAATATCCCAATCGGCATCTTTCATGCGCATGGCAAGGCCATCACGTGTCAGTCCTGCGTTATTGACCAAGATATCCACCTGCCCCATGGCCGCTTCTGCGTCTTTAATTAGACTATCAACCGCTTCCATATCTGACAGGTTACACGGAACAACATGAACGCGATCACCGCCAATTTCACTGGCGAGGGCATTAAGTGCCTCTTCGCGAGTACCTGAAATTGCAATTGTCGCACCGGCTGCATGCATATCTCTTGCAATAGCTGCACCCAAGCCACCTGATGCGCCTGTAATCAATGCGCACTTACCTGAAAGGTCAAACATTTATCTCTCCCGTTTCCCTGTTTTTATACATAACTGGGTGACTTATAGTGATTTTAAAAAAGCTTCGATATCAGCAGGCCCTTGAATTGAGCTGCCTTTCATTTCTTTATTGATCCGGCGAACCATCGCTGACAGGATTTTACCTGCACCAAGCTCAACTAATGGCTCAATTTCCTGTTGCCCCATATACAGGACACTTTCGCGCCAGCGAACACGGCCCGTAACCTGTTTAATAAGCAATGCCCGAATTGTTTCTGGATCACTCACGTCACGTGCCGTTACATTTGCGATGATCGGCACTGATGGCGGCCTAATTGTAACCTCTGCCAGTTTTTCAGCCATTTCATCCGCGGCAGGTTGCATTAAAGGGCAATGGAAAGGAGCGCTAACAGGCAAAAGCATCGCTTTACGAACGCCTTTTTCTTTAGCCAGCTCAATCACGCGCTCAACGGCATCTTTGTCACCGCTCAAGACCACTTGCCCATCGGCATTATCATTTGCCACAACGCAGATACCATCAGAGTTCGCGGCTGCCGCTTCAGCAACCAACGCCTCAACAGGTTCAATATTCATCCCCAGCAATGCCGCCATAGCGCCAACGCCGACAGGAACTGCTTTTTGCATGGCTTGACCGCGCGCTTTCAATAACCGTGCAGAATCTGCAAGTGTTATGGCGCCAACAGCAGTCAGCGCCGAATACTCACCCAGTGAATGCCCGGCAGCAAAAGCAGAGATATCAGAAAGCTTCAAGTTACCTTCACTTTCAAGCACGCGAGCAACCGCAACACTTACCGCCATCAAAGCAGGTTGCGCGTTTTCAGTCAGCGTCAAATCTTCGATCGTGCCTTCATACATAATTTTTGATAGGTTTTGACCAAGCGCTTCGTCGACTTCTTCAAAGACTTGTGCGGCTACTGGAAAAGCTTCTGCGAGCTCTTTGCCCATACCTACTGATTGACTTCCCTGCCCCGGGAAAATGAATGCGCGTTTCATTATAATTGGTCCGATCTAATTAAACTTCTTTGGTATAGTCATATTACTTAAGAATTTCATGTCAAGCCCACTTGCATAAAGTAGATAAATCTATATAGTCCGCCGCCTCAACACTCCTTGCCGACGGAGGTCGGCTACATCTGCGCTGTTGATGATGGTCATCAACATCAGATACCTAAAGCCATAAGGAGCTTATACATATGCCTCTATACGAGACAGTTTTTATTGCTCGTCAGGATGTTTCTGCCCAACAGGTTGAAACGCTGACAGAACAAATGTCCAGTTTTATCACAGACGGCGACGGTACAGTTGCTAAAGTTGAAAACTGGGGCCTACGCAATCTTGCTTATAAAGTTAAGAAAAACCGTAAAGGCCATTATGTTCTTATGAACATTGATGCACCAGCCGCGACAGTTAAAGAAATGGAACGTAACCTTCTTCTTAGTGAAGATGTTCTGCGTCACATGACTTTACGTGTTGAAGAACTTGAAGAAGGCGATTCAGTCATGCTTCAAAGTAAAAGTGCTCGTTCAGGCGGTCGCCGCGACCGTGATGAAGAAGCCAAAACTGATGATGCTCCTGCTAAAAAAGTAGAAGCTGCAGCTGAAGTAACAACTGAAGTCGCAAAAGTAACTGAAGTTGCAGAAGCAACTGAAGCAACTGAAGTTGCTAAAGAAGGGGAAGAATAATGTCTGATGCACGTCGTCCATTTTTTCGCCGCCGCAAGACTTGCCCTTTCACAGGTGATGGTGCACCAAAAATCGATTACAAAGACGTAAAGCTTTTGCAACGTTTTGTTTCCGAACGCGGTAAAATCATGCCAAGCAGAATCACTGCTGTTTCAGCTAAGAAACAACGTGAACTTGCAAAGGCAATCAAACGCGCACGTAACATTGCGTTGCTGCCGTTTGTTGTAAAATAAGTAACACCGGGTAGGCGGTTTACCGTCTGTTCCGATAGTGGGGCCTATGATTAAGGATATAAGTATTAGTGCAACCTTCGGGATTGCAAGTACGCTTTTTTTATCACTCTCTTTAATAGGAGCCGGTGATAGCGCAGCGCACACAAATGCTTTTCAAGCATTGTCCTTAATGACGTTGTCCGTCATCCCCTTGTTCATTGCTGGACTTGGTTGGGGTTTGACAGGCGGAATTGTTTCAGTAGCAACAGGTGCTGTTGTCGCTGCAGCTTTTATAGCCCCGCTTTTTAGTCTTACGTACGTTTTGACTTGCGGCTTGCCCGTTTTGGCGATCACACGGCAATCACTGCTGTGGCGCAAGGAAGACGAAAAGATATTTTGGTATCCGGTTTCCAATTTAATGGGAATTTGGGTGCTTGTTAGTATCACCCTGTCATGTATGGCAATTGCCTTGCTATATATGAACGAGGAATTGAGGACCGCATTGATCGCCCAATTTGATCAAGTTGTTCCGCAAATCCAAAAACAGGGCGGTATATTTGCGACAGTAACGGCAGAAAAAATTGTCTGGCTTATGCCTCAATTTTTTGGGCCATTTTGGGCAATAGTTCTATTGATGGGCGGTAGCCTGGCACAAGGTGCCTTGGTTCGCTTTAAACGGAATGTTCGTCCAAGTCCGGAGCTTTCTGGATTAAAAATGCCACTTTGGTTGGCGCTTGTAACTGTTGGAGTTTTTGCCTTTGGCACTGTCTTCAATTTTGCAGAGCCCATTATTGGCGCTGTCGTACTAACACTGGAAATCGTCTTTTTCCTTCAGGGAATGGCCGTAATCCACAAAGTATCCAGGGGTTGGGATTTCCGCTCCGCTATATTGGCTGCGGTGTATTTGATTATGATTTTAATGTTCTGGCCGGTACTGGTAGTTGCTCTACTTGGGCTGGTCGATAGTTGGGTTGGATTTAGAGAGCGTTTAGGCGCAATCCCCAACCAGAAGGAAGACTAATGGATATTGTATTGCTGGAGCGTGTTGAAAGACTCGGTCAGATGGGTGATGTCGTTAAGGTAAAGAACGGCTACGCTCGCAACTTCCTATTGCCACAAGGTAAAGCCCTTCGTGCCAATAAGGATAACCTAAGCGTTTTTGAAGCGAAAAGAGCTCAGCTCGAAGCTGATAACTTAAGCCGCAAAGACGAAGCCCAAAAAGTTGCTGAAGAGCTGGAAGGAAAAGTTGTAATACTTATCCGTGCAGCCAGCGAAAGCCAGCAGCTTTATGGTTCAGTTAGCACACAAGATATCGCTCGTATTGTCACTGACAGTGGTGTGACCATTGATCGTAAACAGGTTGTTTTGGACAAGGTTCTTAAAAATCTTGGTCTGCACGAAGTTCGCGTTCGTTTGCATCCTGAAGTGAATGTTACGATTGTTATCAACATTGCACGTTCTGAAGAAGAAGCAGATATTCAAGCCCGCGGCGAGTCCGTTGCTGATGCTGCTGAAGCTGCTTTGGACGCACGTGATGAAGCGGTTGCTAGTAAATTCGAATCAACTGCTGATCACGGAGAAGACGAAGACGCTTAAGTTTCTTCATTTTCGACAGATCTAATAAAAAACGGCTCTCAAAATTGGAGCCGTTTTTTTTATTCAAATTTCAAAATAATTGGTTATCCCCAAACAATTTTGCTAATTTGCTAAAGACTAAAAGGTATTGGAATAGTTGTCCCCGTTTTCCACAGGCTGTGAATAACTTTTATCCACATAATTCATAAGCTCATGCCAGAAAAGCCTGCCCTAAATACCAGATAAACGTGATACATACCGCGAATGGAAAGTCCTATCGACACACCCAATACGATTGAGGGAGATAAGTCCTCCCCTAACTATCGCTCTATGCCGCATAACCTTGATGCGGAGCGCGATCTTCTTGGCGCCATCCTTATAAATAATGAGGCTAGCTCCAAAGTCAGTTCTTTCCTAAAGCCAGAGCATTTTTATGAACCAGTTCATTCTCGGATTTTTGACGCTGCATCGGTTCTAATCGACCGGGGGGAAATTGCGGATCCGATCACGTTGAAGTCTTACTTCGAGAATGACGAAGCTCTGACTGATATCGGCGGCGCTCAGTATTTGGCGCGCCTTGCTGCCTCTGCCACGACAATTATCAACGCAGAGAATTACGGGAAAATCGTCTACGATTTGGCCCTAAGACGCGAACTGATCAATCTTGGCGAACAGATCGTTAATACAGCTTTTGATTCAGAGTTGGATGAGACGTCAGCAACTCAAATCGAATTTGCGGAAAAGCAGCTTTTCGCATTAGCTGAAAGCGGCAGTCACGAAGGCGGGCTTATGCCCATCCGTGTGGCTGTAAACATTGCCGTTAAATCCATTGAGGATGCGTTTCAACGCGACGGTAATCTGGTAGGCGTTACCACTGGCCTTCGGGACATGGACGCCAAACTCGGTGGGCTCCACAAATCGGACTTGCTGATCCTTGCGGGGCGCCCGTCGATGGGTAAAACGTCGCTTGCGACGAACATCGCGTATAATGCAGCGAAAGCGCATCATGCTACCGGGGGGAAAGAGGGCGCCCCGGTTGGATTCTTTTCACTAGAGATGTCAGCAGAACAACTTGTTGGCCGTATTTTGGCTGAAGCCACAGAAATCAGCTCTGAAAAACTCAGACGCGGTGATATCACCGATGAAGAGTTTGCCAATCGCCTTGTTCCGCAAAGTGCTTTGCTTTCTGAAATGCCGCTTTATATTGATGATACACCGGCCATTTCAATTGCAGCGATGAGAACGCGCGCGCGGCGTCTGAAACGCAGTCATGGCTTGGGATTGATCGTTGTTGACTATCTTCAGCTTATGAAAGGTAGCGGCCGCGGAGACAACCGCGTACAGGAAATATCCGAAGTGACGCAAGGCCTGAAAGCTATCGCAAAAGAGTTAGAAATACCTGTAATTGCTCTGTCCCAGTTGTCACGGCAGGTGGAAAACCGGGATGACAAACGTCCTCAATTGTCTGACCTTCGCGAATCTGGATCAATCGAGCAGGATTCCGATGTTGTTATGTTCGTGTACCGCGAAGAATATTATGAAGGCCGTAAAGAGCCAACAGAGGGCACAACCGAACATCTTGAATGGCAAGAACGGATGGCGCGGGTGCATAACACGGCCGAAGTTATTATCGGCAAGCAACGGCACGGTCCAATTGGCAACATCAAATTAATGTTCCAGCCTGAGTTTACCCGGTTTGGAGACTTGGCACTGGACCAATATTTGCCGGAGCAATACTAATGGATCCGCGGCTTGCTGGTGGATATATAACGATCGACCTGATTGCTATCCAACAAAACTACCGCACCTTATCTGAAATTCTGAAAAACGCTGAATGCGCCGCTGTTGTTAAGGCTGATGCCTATGGTTTGGGTGCACGAAAGGTCGCCCCTGCCCTTGCTGCGGCCGGATGCCGAAAATTCTTCGTGGCACTGCCAGACGAAGGCATTGAAATTCGCAGACTTCTTCCGGAAATTGAAATTTTTATTCTTGGTGGTTTGTTCGAAGGCTGCGAAAATCTATACGTGCAAGAGCGTCTGGCCCCTGTCTTGAATTCCTTAGAAGAAATCAAAATATGGTCAAAGCTTACAGAAGAGCATGGTCCGCTACCGGCTATTTTGCATTTGGAAACTGGCATTTGCCGTCTCGGCCTTAGTGAAAAAGACGTCCGCGAGCTTGCAAAAAACCCGAGTTGGATGGACGGCATTGAATTTGACTATGTAATGAGCCATCTGGCCAGTGCTGATATGCCAAGTTCCTCGCAAAACGATGATCAAAAAGGGCAACTGCAACGGCTGAGAGATCTTTTGCCAGAAGGTTTACAAAAAACGCCCGTTTCTTTTGCAAATTCCAGCGGTATTTTTCTGGGCGAAGACTATCATTTTGACTTGGCCCGCCCCGGCATCGCCTTGTTTGGAGGCAATCCAACCCCCGAAAAAACAAATCCAATGCAAGCCACTGTACAATGGCAAGGAAAAATCCTGCAAGTTCATGACGTTGACAGCGAAAAACCCGTTGGTTATGGTGCCACATATCGTACACTTGAAAAAACCCGTATCGCTACTGTCGGAATTGGATATGCGGACGGCTATTTCAGAAGCCTTGGAAACACGGCTGAATGTGCGATCAATAACAAAAGGGTGCCAGTGGTGGGACGCGTTTCAATGGACATGATTGCCATTGATGTCACATCCATCCCTGAGGACGCGTGTAAACGGGGCGATTTAGTCAACTTGATTGGCGGGGGCATAACGCTGGACGAACTAGCGAATAAGGCCGAAACTATCTCCTACGAAATTCTCACGTCCTTGGGACATCGGTGTCACCGTAGGTATCTGGAAGCTGGGATTTAGGGCCAAACTGAATGGAATGGAATTTTCTCGCGGCAATTGGCCGTGTTACGCTTCGCTTCATGGCGGCTGTTGGACATCTGTCCCTGTTCACCGTTGAGACAGTTAAGCACATTACGCTGCCTCCCTTTTACTTTCGGATATTTTTTCGTCAATTAATGAGCATTGGGTATTACTCTTTGCCCGTCGTTGGGATGACGGCTCTTTTCACAGGCATGGTGCTCGCCCTTCAAATTTATGTAGGATCTTCCCGATTTAACGCAGAAAGTGCTGTCGCAACTATCGTCGTCATTGGCCTTACCCGCGAACTTGCCCCTGTCTTAAGTGGCTTGATGATCGCAGGCCGTGTCGGTGCTGCCATCGCCGCCGAAATCGGAACAATGCGCGTTACAGAACAAATCGACGCGCTTGTGACACTTTCAACCAACCCCTACAAATATCTGGTTGCTCCGCGTGTTTTAGCTGGAATGATCACGCTTCCCATTCTTGTTTTGATTGCGGACATAATTGGTGTCTCTGGCGGCTATCTTGTTGCAACAGAATCTTTGGGCTTTAACCCAAGCTCTTACATCAAGAACACTTTTGATTTTCTTGAAACACGAGATGTAGTTTCGGGCCTGATAAAATCATCCGTGTTTGGATTTATTGTCACTTTGATGGGATGTTATCACGGCTTCAACTCAACGGGCGGCGCCCAAGGCGTTGGCCGCGCGACGACAAATGCTGTGGTTTCCTCCTTTATCCTGATTTTGATCAGCGACTATTTCCTAACCGTTCTGTTGCTTGATTAAGATGAACGAGAACAGCAAAATAAGCCTCAAAAACGTCAGTAAATCCTTTGGCCACAAACATGTGCTCAATGATTTATCATTGGATATTGCTGAAGGCGAGTCGTTGGTGGTTATTGGCGGTTCAGGCACCGGAAAATCAGTTATGCTGAAATGCATATTGGGACTGCTTGAACCCGATGACGGCGAAATCTACATTGATGGCCAACAGGTCGTCGGCCTTACTGGAACTAAACGAGAAGCTGCATTAAAAAAAACAGGGATGCTATTTCAGTATGCGGCCCTTTTTGACAGTCTTCCTGTATGGGAAAATGTTGCCTTTGGTTTGATACAAGCTCACGGTATGGCCAGAAAAGAAGCCAAGCATATCGCAATCGAAAAGCTGGCGCTCGTGGGGCTTGATGCTGACATGGCAAATCGAAATCCCTCGAGCTTGTCCATGGGAATGCAAAAGCGCGTCGGACTTGCCCGTGCCATCGCGACAAACCCAGAAATCATTTTCTTTGATGAGCCAACCACCGGCCTAGATCCCATTATGGGAGACGTCATCGATAACTTGATCCGAGATTGCACCCGTCAGCTCGGTGCCACGACATTGACCATTTCCCATGATATGGAAAGCGCACAAAAAATTGCCGATAGGATCGCACTGATCTATAAAGGCAGTGTTGTATGGGTGGGCCCCGCTGATGACATCGATCATTGCGGCAACCCATATGTGGAGCAGTTTGTTCAGGGCAATATAGAAGGCCCTATTGAGCTGGATATTTTAAAACCCTGACAGATTGGGCCAATATGGCGCGTATAACCGAACAGTATTCCTGCCAAACTTGCTCCACTAGTTACCGAAAATGGCAGGGGAAATGCGACACCTGCGGCGAATGGAATTCTATCGTCGAAGAAGCTGCAAAAGACGCTGTTCCAAAAGGCCTATCCGTCGGAAAAGGCCGAAAAATTGAATTCACCTCATTAGATACAGATACTTCTGTACATGTCCGCCATCTCTGCGGAATAGCCGAATTGGATCTAGTGCTCGGCGGGGGGTTCGTTCCCGGATCATCCATTTTAATCGGCGGCGATCCCGGAATTGGTAAATCAACGATCCTGCTACAAGCCGTTGGTATAATGGCCAAACGTGGACATCGGTGCACGTATATTTCAGGCGAGGAAGCCACTCAGCAGATATCTATGCGGGCCCGGCGTCTGGGATTGGCAGATAGTCCCGTCCTGTTGGCGGCCGCTAATTCACTTCGTGATATCGTTACAAGTATTGAAAAAGCGCAAGCGCCAGATCTTCTGATCATCGATTCCATTCAAACCATGTACGCAGACAATATTGAAAGTGCCCCGGGCTCTGTCTCTCAAGTGCGCGCTTGCGCGCAAGAGCTTATTCGTCTTGCAAAGAAAGTTGGCTGCGCGTTGATGTTAGTTGGACATGTGACCAAAGACGGTCAAATTGCCGGACCTCGTGTTCTTGAACATATGGTTGATACTGTCTTGTATTTTGAAGGCGACCGCGGGCATCAATTCCGTATTCTGCGAGCTGTCAAAAACCGCTTTGGTGCCACGGATGAAATTGGCGTATTTGAAATGACCGACAAGGGCTTGAGTGAAGTCTCCAACCCTTCATCCCTTTTTCTGAGTAATCAAGATAGAGAAATCAGTGGTGCGTCCGTTTTCGCTGGAATGGAAGGGACACGTCCCCTCCTCGTTGAAATTCAGGGACTTGTTGCCCCGTCTCAACAGGCAACCCCAAGGCGCGCTGTTGTCGGATGGGATTCAAGCCGTCTTGCGATGATTCTTGCCGTGCTAGATTCTCGTTGCGGATTGTCGCTTTCTGGTATGGAGGTCTATCTAAACGTTGCCGGGGGCCTACGTGTACAGGAGCCTGCTGCTGACTTGGCTGTGGCAGCGGCACTGGTTTCTTCAATTTCTGACATTCCGGTACCTGAAAACAGTATCATTTTTGGTGAGATTGGCTTATCTGGTGAAGTGCGTGCTGTAGGACAGACGGATGCCCGTTTGAAGGAAGCTGCAAAACTTGGATTTACTGCGGCTATTATTCCGAAAGGTAGCAAGGTGAACGAACCGACTTTAAAGATAATTGAAGTTGAACATCTGTCGGAGATTGTCCGGTTGTTTACTGGCAACAAACCCGATCAACAGGTCCAAGGAAGCTAGAGCGAGACTTATGGAAGAACTGCCAATCAACATCACTGATGCAGTAATCCTGCTAATCCTTTTGATATCTGCGATTTTCGGATTTATCAGAGGGTTTGTGAAAGAAGTCCTATCCATAACCGGTTGGGTCGGAGCCTCTTTTTTAGCTCTCTACTTGTTCCCCATCCTAAAACCCTATGTGCGCGCCTATATAGATAACCTCCTCATTTCTGACATTTTGACCGGCGCCGGTATCTTTATCCTCAGCCTTGTTATTTTGTCCTTTATTACACATGCCATTTCCGAAAAAGTAAAAGCATCTGCCCTTGGCGCGCTTGACCGATCTCTTGGTATTTTTTACGGAATTGCGCGCGCGGCTATCATCATCGGAATTGCATGGCTTGGCTATGTACAGTTTATTCCGCCCAAAGACCGCCCTATGTGGATAACAGAGGCTAAAATGTTACCCATTGCCAAAGCCAGCGGCGAATTTGTTGCCCGGCTAACGCCGCCAGACATGCAAGCAAATCTCCGCATTGCCGCAGAGAGCGCAGAGAGTTCAGCCGGCACAGCAAAAGAAGCCTATGAAGCGATACCCGAAGCGGTCCGCGATGACGTTGAAAAGACTGTCAAAGGGGCCATCGATACGTTGGATAAGGGATATGATTCCAAGTCCCGTCAACAAATGGAAAATCTTACTAAAGGTACCCAGGTAAAACCATGACTGATCATGATATGTTGCCCTCCTACAGCCACCCATTCGACGATGACAAACTCCACGAAGAATGTGGCGTATTTGGAATATTTGGACATGAAGAAGCTGCGGCACTAACAGCGCTCGGCCTTCACGCCCTTCAACACCGCGGGCAAGAGGCCGCTGGGATTGTAAGTCTCGATGGAAGACGCTTCCACAGTCATAAAGCCATGGGTAAAGTTGGCGACAACTTCTCAACCGAAGATGTTATCAAAAGCCTAAAAGGAAATGCGGCGCTCGGTCATAACCGCTACGCGACAACGGGTGGCACGGTCATCCGCAACGTTCAGCCAATTTTTGCAGATCTTGCAAATGGCGGTCTTGCTGTTGCCCATAATGGTAACCTGACCAACGCCTCTACGCTTCGTAAGCAATTGGTCGCCGAAGGCAGTATTTTCCAGTCAACAATGGATACCGAAGTGATCATCCATTTGATCGCAAATAGTAAAAAAATCAAGATCGTAGATCGTATTGTTGATGCAATGCATAAGATCGAAGGCGCCTATTCACTTGTTGCTCTTACCAGCAAAAAAGTCGTTGGAATGCGGGACCCACATGGTGTTCGTCCTTTGGTTCTGGGGAAACTAGATAATTCCTATATTATGACTTCTGAGACATGTGCCCTTGATATAATTGGCGCAGAATTTATACGGGATGTTGCTCCCGGTGAAGTTGTCATCATCGATGAAAACGGATTAAAATCAATCTCTCCGTTCACCACACCACCGCAGCGCTTCTGTATTTTTGAGCATATCTATTTTGCTCGCCCAGACAGTGTTCTTGAAAACCGGTCCGTTTATGAAGTTCGAAAATCTATCGGCCGTCAACTCGCCCTAGAGAACCCGGTTGAAGTAGACGCCATTATCCCTGTTCCAGACTCGGGCACTCCCGCGGCCATCGGCTATGCGGAACAATCCGGTATCCCGTTTGAACTTGGCATCATTAGAAACCATTATGTGGGTCGTACTTTTATTGAGCCAACTGATCAAATTCGGCATTTAGGTGTAAAACTGAAGCACAATGCCAACAGAGCTATGATCGCTGGAAAAAGAGTGCTTTTGGTTGATGACAGCATTGTCCGCGGAACAACATCAACGAAAATCGTTCAGATGGTTCGTGACGCCGGTGCAACAGAGGTTCACATGCGCATCGCGAGCCCGCCAACGGCTCATTCCTGCTTCTATGGCGTAGACACACCAACGCGTCAAAAATTATTGGCTGCGCAGTATAATCTAGAAGAAATGTGTAAATTCATTGGTGCTGATAGTTTAGATTTTATTTCGCTTGATGGCCTGTATGTGGCGATGGGTGAAGAGAAAAGAAACACTGAGCAGCCACAATATTGCGATGCCTGTTTTACAGGAGATTATCCAATTAGTTTGGTAGACCATGATAACGGCGCAGATAAAGAACTGACATTGCTCGCAGAAAGCTCTTAAGGCAGATCCCATATGAAAAGATTTGAAGGTAAAACGGCACTGGTTACCGGTGCATCACGGGGTATTGGCGCAGCGGTTGCTAAATCATTGGCAGCTGAAGGTGCTCATGTCATTTTGGTCGCCAGATCAGTCGGTGCGTTGGAAGAAGTTGATGACGCCATTCAAAATGCCGGTGGGTCCGCGACGTTAGTCCCGCTGGATCTTACGGATACCAATGCCATTGATGGTCTTGCCTCCCCTCTTTATGAGCGGTGGAAGAAGCTGGATATATTAGTTGCTGGGGCTGCGACCCTTGGCAAACTGACACCACTTCATCAGTATGACCCCAAATTATGGGAAGATGTGTTCAAACTTAATGTGCATGCCAACTGGCGGCTTATTCGGGCGTTGGATCCACTTTTACGCGCAGCAGATAACGGCCGGGCATTGTTTGTAACATCATCGTCTGCTGATGAAGTTAGACAATATTGGGGCGGCTACGCATCATCAAAAGCAGCCCTTAACGAACTTGTTCGGACTTACGCTGCTGAAACTGCAAAAACCAATCTGAAAGTCAACCTGATCGATCCCGGCCCGACCGCAACTAAACTGCGACTGTCGGCATATCCCGGAGAAGACCAAAGCACATTACCTGGGCCAGAAGCAAAAGCAGAAATGTTCCTCAATGCTCTTGATGTGACTTTCACTGGCAATGGTGAATTGATAAAATAAATCCGATTGCGGCGCATAACATTTGCGCCGCGCAGACATTCTGGTCATGATGGCCTTAAAATAATAACATTCCTAAAATGGAAGAAAACATCATGACCACAAACCCTATCACTGCGATCAAAGCCCAAGCCGAAATGCATCACGCCTATTTTTTAGGCCTGCAACTCATGGTTTCCAGCCGAAAAGGCCCAGAAGTTATGGAAGAATGGATGTTCCGGCTTTTCCGCCGTCAACATCTGGAAAAGTTCCTCAGTAGCTTTGAAAAACTTGGTCTGCAAGGCGAAAGTGATGCCGTTGCTTGCGCCAAATACCATGTCCTCTCCAACGCCATTGGCGGTGTCGCCGTGGAATATATGGCAGAGAACGACAAGAAAGCATGGGTTCGTTTTCGCTATCCCCGCTGGATGTATGATGGACCAACATTATGTGGTGTTCCTGTCGGTGTCGGACGCGGTTTCATGCGCGGCTGGTACGCCCACAATGGTATATCCCTTAAAAATCCACGCCTCGGATATGTCTGTGTCTCCGAAGATCTGACAGGTGAATTTGGATTTTGTGGGTATTTCAAAGAATATGACCACGATCTTAGCGATGATGAACGCCTTCAATACGCAAAAGGCGAACTTCCACCGCCGTATGATGCTGATGCTCAACCTAAACCGCCGGTTAATGAATGGAGCGAAGAACGCCTTGAAAAAGCCGGCCGCAACTATGCCATGGAATATGTCAGAAACGGCCTTATTGAACTCAGTTCAATCCTTGGCGTGACTGAAACACAAGAGCTTGGCGAAATGTCTGCCCGTCTCATAGGACTGCAATATTATCCAAAGATGGCAAAAATATTGGGCTCAAACGATGGGACTGCTGAAGATGCACGGGATTTCCTAACGTCTATTTTGGAAGGTATGGGCGATCAAATCACTGATCTACCAGGATCAGCGGGTTTTGAACATACTGGATTACGAATTGTTCGAGGATTAGAAGGCAGTGATCGCGCACTGGTTCTTAACTGCTGGAAAGAACTATGGCTTGGTTGTGTCAGATCTCATCGGGAAATGCTATCACTGGACATGCAGCAAATAAACGATGAAAAATTGGTTTGGCAAGTTCGCAATCTCCGAAGCTAAAGGGTGCTGATAAAATCCTGAAATGAGCGACCGGGGCGGATATGAAAATTGGTATCTGTTCCCGCAATTGCCTGAAATTTATCAACTCTAAAATTCCGAAAATCATCTTTATCTTCACACCAGGCGGTCAAAACCCACGACTCGTCAAACGTGGTGAGGCCAAGAGGCTGGATTATTCGCTCGCTCTCTTCCCCATTTAGAGCAACATAAATCACATCCAACCTTTCCCTATTGCCAATAGCATTCCTTATTTGCGTTAGTATACTGCCACCAAACTGATCTTCTGCTGAGAACTTTGAATAGGCAATTAGAGGAGACTCTATAAATCTGTTTCTCACTTGTTCTGGTAAAACGGCGCCAATTTTACCCATCGCATTGGACGCGGCTTCAGCTAAATCTTTATCGCTCCGACTTTCCGCTAGGCGAAGCCCTAGTGCCAGTGCATCAAGTTCTACTTCTGTAAAATGAAGAGGCGGTAAGAAAAAACCACCTTCAATTTGATACCCTACACCTCCCTCGCCGCGGACCGGTGCGCCAAGCCCCTGCAACATACTCATATCGCGGTATATCGTGCGTGTTGAAACACCATGTTTTTCAGCAAGTGTTTCTGCAGATACCGGGACCCGGGCAACCCGTAAGTCATCCAGTATTTTAAACAGTCTAATTAATCGCATATCTAACACTGACATAAACTGTCAGGGGAGTCGAATATTGTTTTGAAAGCGCCCGATTAGAGGTGTAACAAATTAAGGAAACCCTATGTTAAACAAAAAGTTAGATGGTTATTCAGTAATGGGATTTGCGACATTCAACAAGAGAGACGATGTAGAGAATACGGACGTAATCGATGCATCTCTCAATTGGAGCCATCAATTCCTAGCTCCTTTAGAGGGAGTAGGATTTCACTGCCTATTGCAAAATACGAAAGGTGGTTTTGCCGATATCGTTCTTGCAAAAAATGGTGAAGCCTTAAGTCAACTTAATGAGAATTTTGATAAGTCAGAAGCATCTCAGAAAATGATGGAATTGCTTGACCCGCAATCTATTCAAATGACTGCGATGGCAATTTCACAGGCTGGATTTACACCGCCCACTGATTTTTCCTGTATTGAAATTGGTTTTATGAAATCCCAAAAAGCGTCCAAAGATGAAGTTCTGCAGCAGTCAAAATTATTGGAAGATAATTATTTGCATAAATTTGAAAATACGAAATCTCACTTCATCGGTGAAATAGAGCAAGGTTCCTATACCGATGTCACATTTGGACGCAGTTTAGGTGAGACCCGTAAAGTTTGCTCAGGTTTCGATCAAGATAAAACCGCAGCAGAGTTTTTATCGCTTTTCGATCCAACTAGTTTCCAGCTCGATTTCTGGGCATTGATCGCATAAAAAAGGGCGGGGAAAACCCCGCCCAATTTCTATTTTTTGTCTTTTGCATATGGGTTATTTCCCGTTCGTGGGAATAACCTTATGGGAACCGCGGGCATATCAAAATCTTCCCGTAACCCGTTGATCAAATAACGAATATAGGATTCTGGCAATTCCCCGCGTGAGGACATGAACAGTGAGAAGGTCGGCGGACGCGCTTTAACTTGCGTCATGTACCGGACTTTCAATCGCCGTCCTTTTGCCATCGGAGGCGGATGCTTTTCAAGCATCAATTCAAGCCAACGGTTCAATTTAGAAGTCGGAACGCGTTTGTTCCACAGCTCATAAACTTCAAGCACGCTCGGTAGCAATTTTTCAAGGCCACGCCCGGAAATTGCAGAGAGTGTCACAACGGGCACTCCGCGAACCTGCGGCAATGAGACTTGTAGCTTATCGCGGATATGTTGCAGCATTGCGGGACGATCTTTTACGGTATCCCATTTATTCACAGCAACAACTAGCGCCCTGCCCTCGTTAATAACGTGGGCGGCAAGCGTCAAATCCTGCTTCTCAAATGACACGTCGGCATCAATAACCAGAACCACAACTTCAGCCAAATTAATAACACGCAGGCTGTCAGCAACAGAAAGTTTTTCAAGTTTCTTTTGCACACGAGCACGTCTGCGAATACCGGCAGTATCAACGAGTTTGATTTTTTGACCTTCAAACTCCCATTCAACAGCAATCGCATCCCGTGTTACACCGGCTTCCGGTCCCGTCAACAGACGTTCCTCGCCGATTAACTTGTTCACAAGTGTCGATTTCCCGGCATTTGGACGGCCAACAACAGCAAGATGCAGCGGTCTGTCTTTGGCTGCAATTTCTTCGACTTCGCCTTTTTCAAACGGCAGAAGGAAGTCAAATAAATCACCAAGGCCTTCGCCATGCTCTGCCGATATCGGCAAAGGATCACCAAGTCCCATTGAATATGCGTCAGACAACTCAGCATGCGCCATTTTGCCTTCGCATTTATTTGCGACCAGAATGACAGGGATTTCTGCTTTGCGAAGCCAGCCTGCAAAATGCTTATCCATTGGCGAAACACCAACTCGAGCATCATAAAGCATGAGAGCGACATCAGCCTCGCCAAGCGCCGCTTCAGTTTGGCGGCGCATCCGGCCTTCCAAACTGTCATCAAACGCTTCTTCAAGACCGGCAGTATCAATCACTTTAAATTTAAGCGATCCAAGACTTCCCTCACCTTCGCGGCGATCACGGGTCACACCTGGGGTGTCGTCAACCAACGCCAGTCGTTTACCAACTAGCCGATTGAATAAAGTAGACTTCCCCACATTGGGGCGTCCAATAATTGCAACTGTAAATGACATAAAATTATTTAGCGATAAGCCACGAGTTCGGCATCGTCCGTTAAAATAAATAACATTCCCCCGGCAACAACTGGTGCAATGGATGCCGTATCCGACAACTCCATTTTCCCTAGAATTTGGCCATCATAGGGGGAAACAGACACCCCAATACCGTAATTGTTCACCAAAATCAAACGATCACTTGCCAAAACGGGCCCAGACCACACAATTAATCCAGTTTTATCCTCAGGATCTTCAAATTTACCCAGTGCACGCACCCAACGGATCAATCCCGTTTGACGGCTAAGGCAAACTAACTCACCGTCTGTTGTCACAAGATATATAAAATCGCCAGCCACCCAAGGGGTTTGCAACGTCGCAAGATCTTGATCCCATTTTCGGTCGCCTGTGCGAACATCGATCCCAATCATATGGCCGGAATAACTGGCTGCGAATGCCATCCCCCGGTCCATGACAGGATCGGCATTAATGTCAGATAGTGACGTCAAAGAGCTATAACGGCGTTTGCGCTGTAATTGATCACTCCACGCTTGCTCCCCATTGTCTGCCCGAAGCGCGTAAAGTTCGCCTGATGAGAAGGGAACAATAACAGTTCCATTATCAACAGCAGGGCTTGCAGCTCCCAAAAGGCCAGTAGCTTCTACGCCACCTTCAAATTCCCACTTAGTCTCACCCGTCATAACATCAAGCGCAAAAATACGGCTATCAAATGTCACAACAAATACAGTCTCCTCAGCGATGGTTGGTGCCGCACGCATGGGAACACCAATGGTTTTTTTCCAGTGCATTCGGCCCGTTGCAGGATCAAGTGCAAAAACGTCACCAAACGAAGTTGTTGCAAACAACCGGCCATAAGCAACGGACAAACCGCCGCCGATTGTGCCCTCTTCTTCAGATCTGGGTGTTAAATTTACGACCCAAAGTTCTTCACCATTTTCTTGAGAGAACGCACGAACACGGCTAACGCTGTCCATAACAAAGACCGTGCCGTTTGCCACAATTGGCTTCGAAGACAAACGGTCTACATCGTCAGAGCCCTCTCCGATATTTACGCTCCACACCTCTTCCAAGTCACCATCAAGAACCAAATGATGCATGGCATGATTTGCAGAACCGCCCGATTGAGGCCAATTCTTATTAAGATAAGGCGCTGGCAAACGAACGGTTACATCCGCTAGCCCTTCATCAGGTTCAAGTGATTGCTCAAGTGACAAAATAGAAATACGCTCCCCCGGCAACGGAGGTTCTTCTGACGAGCCGAACCAGTCAGGCATAGAGCACCCGGCGATCCCTACTGTTAAACCAGCCAACAACGCCCATTTTCCAATTGAAATGGCTACCTTTTTCACTTTCGCCCCACTTTCACTATGTCCCCTGATAACAGGTCTTATTTTTCGCCCAAAGCTTGCAACAACTGGGTGGCTCTCGCTTTAATACCGTTGACCGCGCCAGCATCGTCTTTAAGAGCGGTAAGGATTTTGACGGCTTCGTCTTTCTTGCCTTCTTTCAACGCGCTGAGAGCAAGAAGTTCCTGAGCAGAAGATGCCCAAATATTTCCGGCAGCCTCCATACCAGATACTCGGCTGCGAACGTCTTCAGGAGTGCCATTATCAATAAGATAATATCCAGCCATTATTTTTGCGGCGGCTTTAAACTCTTCATCAGAATCGCTGGCGGCTAGAGCGTCATAGATCACAACACCTTCGGCCCCTTTTCCGGCTGCAATCAAAGCACTGGCTTGCCTCAAGCTCGCCAAAGCCTGATACCCTTCGCTTCCATTAGCTGCAAGGGCTGCATAGGCTTCAGATGCTTCAACAAACTTTGTCTCACTCACAAGTTTACCGGCATTTTCCATTAGGGTGCCTTGTTCCTGCGACTGATTGAGTTGGTAGTTTTTCCAACCAACCACTGCTGCCGTTACAACAATAACACCGACAGCGGCTCCGATTACGTATTTTCCGTAAACATTCCAAAGTTCGAGAGACTTGTCTTTGCGGACGTCTTCATCCACTTCGTTAAAAATATCGGACACGAATTACTCCAGTATAGCTTGAATTTAGCGAACAAAATAAACTGCCTGCGTTCGGAACGCAATTGCTGTTACTTTATATTCTCACAAATATGGCCTTGATTTGTCGATCTTAACTCATAAATCAAGAAATACGGCTTTCAAATAGGAATTTGGAGATTTAATTTAAAGTGCTTGAGGAAAATCTGCTGCATCTTGTTGCTTTGATCATGATACTTTTTTTAGTATTACCGGGTTTTTTATACTATACGCGCAAATCTGGAGTGCCTGCTGCATTTCGAAATATCGCACTGTGGATTATTTTGGGAATCATTACAGTGCTACTGTATCCGCTTTATCTGGCTAGCTGAGGTTGGGTTTTTCGGTTTTCAGGCGCAAAAAAATTCGTCCTGCGGGCTCTCCCGGGGCGTTGAAAAGATTTTCAAGTGCTAACAGCCCAAATCAGAGTTTGCTAACAATTCTATCAATCCTCGCGGTGCCAACACACATGTTTCTGGGTGGGATGAGTCTAATCAAAGCAAGGCGCTCATCACGGCGTCCATAAATATCATCCATAGGTCCAGACGGCGTAGCAAGTCAGAATATAATTCCGCTACGTCCTTGGCATCGTTATAGCCAGATTATAAATCACCTCATATCGCGCCAAAGTGGCACCAAACCACTGGGAAATCGCGAGAGAGAGATTTTTCCTAGCAAAAATAATATGGCACATATTTGACTTAAATGCAAGTTTTCTAATGTCAAAAAATCATCATACTTTTGAACCACTTTTGGCCTTATTTGATGTTTACTTAAAATTCACCGATTAACAATATACTGATCTGAGTTTCAGTAACTAGTTGAGAGTATGGTTATGGCCAGCACCTATTTGACAAAAGAAAAGCAAGCGATTGCACAAAATTTAATTGATACATGCGGATTGCAACGTGCTCTGCACGCAGCGAAACAATTTGGATGGCATGATATTGCATCAAACATCTCTGATAAAATCGATCAGGCAGAGCCGTCATCAACTCGGCATTGATAAGCCCATTGTGACGCATCCCCGAGCTCAGTAGAGAATTCACGGGATAAACCGACAGATAATTTGTGATTAAATTTCAAAGCCTAGCCAAGCTAGAAGATCTTTGTCGAATTCAAATGAAT
>JBALWO010000033.1:29489-35700 GCA_036960775.1 Pseudomonas marincola
AGATCAATGAAAGACCTGTAGGAATTTAGCTTCTCAGCATACAGCTCGACCGGCTTATAAAATTCTTGGGGTAGGTCGCAGAATGCTTCCACGTCTCCTCGATGGGGCGGCCCTCAAACGTACCGTCAATCAGGGTTTCGATCTCAGCTACACTGGCGCCCGTTTGTTTTAAGTTATTCGTCAGCTCCAACGTCGGTACATCAAGTTCAGCCATAGTCCCCGGGTGAATAACCGAGTGTGAGTTGTCTTTTACAATATTTGTCAGGGCATTTGTGCCCGTATTTCTTTCACCAAAAATTTTAATTTTCATTTTTTGTTCCGTCATAATCTAAAGGGTTTTAGAATTACGAGATACAACTAGAAAAAAGGTTGGATGAACCGAATATATATTTAGTGGAAGTTTTGCGTAAGCAATAAAATCAATTACTTACGCAAAAATAATTATTCCCACTCAATAGTTCCGGGTGGTTTTGATGTTGTGTCATAAACGACCCGGTTGATACCTTGAACTTCATTGATGATGCGCGTGGAAACGCGGCCCAAAAACTCATGCTCAAATGGGTAGTAATCGGCAGTCATTCCGTCGGTAGATGTTACCGCGCGGAGGGCACAGACGTAATCATATGTGCGGTTGTCACCCATGACACCAACACTTCTAACCGGCAACAATACTGCAAATGCTTGCCAAATTTTATCGTAAAGGCCTGCGTTTCTGATCTCTTCTAGATAGATGACATCCGCTTTTCGCAAGATATCAAGCCGCGCGCGAGAGAGCTCGCCCGGTACGCGAATAGCAAGGCCTGGGCCAGGGAACGGATGACGGTCGACGAGATCCTTGGACATTCCAAGTTCACGTCCCAATGCCCGGACTTCGTCTTTGAACAATTCACGGAATGGTTCAAGAAGCTTCAAATCCATACGTTCTGGCAAACCACCAACATTATGATGGGATTTAATGGTAACGCTTGGGCCGCCAGCGAAGGAGACCGATTCAATAACGTCAGGATATAAAGTTCCTTGTGCTAAGAATTCAGCGCCGCCAATCTTCTTGGCTTCAGCCTCAAATACGTCGATGAAGATACGGCCAATTATTTTCCGCTTTGTTTCTGGGTCAGATTGACCTTCAAGCTCAACCAAGAACTGCTCGCTTGCATCGCAATGGATGAGCGGAATATTATACTGATCCCGGAACAGGCTGACCACCTGATCGGACTCGCCCGTTCTCATCAAGCCATTATCCACATAAACACACGTCAGCTGATCGCCAATGGCTTCATGGATCAGAACCGCCGCAACAGAGCTATCAACGCCACCAGACAGACCGCAAATAACTTTGCCATCCCCAACTTGACGCCGGATGGCTTCGATGGATTGATCTTTAAAGGCTGACATTGTCCAATCACCGGCGAGACCGCAGACTTTATGAACAAAATTAGAAATTAACATGTGACCTTTTGGCGTATGAACCACTTCTGGATGGAACTGGACGCCATAGAATTTTTTGGCTTCATTTGCAATCACTGCAAATGGTGCACCTTTTGAAGTCGCAACAGTCACAAAACCGTCTGGAATACTTGTAACCGTATCCCCGTGGCTCATCCAAACCTGATCACTTGTCCCTTTGTCCCAGACGCCATCGAATAAATCGCAGTCGCTGGAAATATCGAGGATAGCTCGACCAAACTCTTTATGCTCAGGCTCTTCCACCTTGCCGCCAAGTTGGGCGCACATTGTTTGCTGCCCGTAGCAGATTCCAAGAACCGGAACTCCCATACTGAACACCTTTTCAGGGGCCCGCGGTGTCTCATCTCCGATGACCGACGCTGGTCCACCAGAAAGGATAATTCCGCTTGGCTCAAAACTTTCCAGTTTCTCTGCCGCAGTATTGAAAGGAACGATTTCGCTATAGACACCAGCTTCGCGGACCCGGCGCGCGATGAGCTGAGTGACTTGACTTCCAAAGTCGATGATCAAAATGCTGTTTTTCATAGACGGTACTTAACGGTACAAGCCCCGAAAGTCCAGCGAGATTGTTAGGAAATAAGTCATTTTCAGACAAAAAAGAGCCAATCTGAGGTGAAAGCAAATTCCGCTCCCTTATACAGGTGATTTAAATACTACCAGCCCGCTCAATCACAAGGATACGTGCAGGACCATCTGGATGGGCAACATGCTCATCGCCGGCCTCAGCATGGAAAATATCACCGACGGAAAGCGGCCATATTTTTTCGCCTGCGTGATCTCTAGTATGCATGTTCACGGTGCCATCCAAGACCACAAAAACTTCAGGTCCATCGTTCACATGCCATTTGTAGGGCTTGTCGGTCCAATGCAGCCGAACAGTAGCCCCGTCGATTTGATCCACATCCAACGCATCCCAAGCATTCTCGCCGGTAAATTCTGCAGATTTGATAATACGCAAATGTCAGGCTCCTGATTATCTGGTGAGGTCATCCCTCTTCCCATTTATAGTCAAATGGCATTAGAATGCGAACAACATTCGCCTCATACAAAAAAATGCATAAGATAGGCTTCGGCACATTGAAAAGCACACAACAGCCCGCCCCGCCAGCCACATTATATCTTTGGCATGGCCATAGCTTATTCATAGGGCCGGTAACGGACAACGGCATCCACCGTCATTATGCCTTACAATTGACCCTTACAGACAACGCCCCGTTCTTAATTACAGCAGACGATGGATCATTGCAGTCGCAGTTTCATTTTTCAGATATTGAAGTTCCGCATTCCCTCGACACGAATGGGCAGGAAGTCGCCGTTTTATTGATAGAACCCCATAGCGCAAGGGGAACACAACTTCGGCAGCAACTGACGACAAGCATATCCGAGAATATGAAAACAGACTGCTGCCAAATACCACTTCCCCGCTCAAGTGAGAGGGCGAACGCCTACATCAACCAAATCGATCAAATTTTGACAAGTGCCCCTGATCAGCTCCATATGTCCAATAAAATTGAGCGGGTACTTGGCTATCTCGCCCAAAATAGGGGCGAGCCATGCTCTGCCAAATCTGCGGCAGAAATCGCCAACCTCTCTGAAAGTCGGTTTCTACATCTATTTACAGAACAGGTTGGGCTGCCTTTCCGTCGTTATCTTAAATGGAAACGCCTTCTCGACGCTGTAAATGCAGTTTCTGAGGGATGCAACCTTACTGAAGCTGCACATTTATCTGGTTTTTCTGACTCTGCCCATTTAAGCCGAGTTTTCCGCGAAATGATCGGGTTTTCCCCCTCAAAAATCCTACAAGACAGCAGGTTCGTTCAAGTCATCATTTGTGATTAAGTCTAGTTTGTCTCCAGTGTTAACATCTGACGGAGCAAAAATGGATCATTCAATTTATCTGCAAGAAAGCCCTATGTTGGATTTCAATAGTGACGGTATTTCCAACATGAAAGAATGGGAATACTGGGACACTTTGCAAGGTTCCGAAAAGGTTGGTGCGATCTATGATTTTGTGCGCAACAACATTGCTTTTGGTTACAATAAATCTGATCTGCAACCGGCCTCTGAAGTCCTAAAGGATGGCTACGGGCAATGTAATACAAAAGGCACACTCTTTATGGCGTTGCTCCGAAAAGCACGTATACCGTGCAGATATCATGGTTTCACCATTAATAAAAAATTACAACGCGGTGCCATACCGGAACTCTTCTATCCCATCGCTCCCCAAGATATTGTTCATAGCTGGGTGGAAGTCTTTATTGACGGTAAATGGATTAATCTGGAGGGTTTCATTCTCGATGATGCATATCTCAATTCAGTGCAAAAAATGCATAGTGAGACGTCTGGGGCATTTTCAGGATACGGCATCGCAACAACTAGCCTGCGGCAACCCCAGGTCAATTTCTGCGGCGGCGATACTTATATCCAAAAGGAAGGCATCAACAATGATTTTGGCGTGTTTGATACGCCCGATGCCTTTTTTCAAAAGCATGAAGGAAATGAAAAAGGCCTCAAAGGCTGGCTTTACTCCAACTTTCTAAGGCATTTTTTCAACAGAAATCTTCATAATATTCGGAGTAGAAATCCAGCTACATCAATAATTTAGCTATTTTCTTTCTTAAATTCAGCAACGGCCCGTTTTAGCATCGTATATTCTGCACATCCAAATGTGCAGATATCATCTAGTTTCGCTAAATGGGTTTCTGCTTTTTGCAAGTCACCTATTTTCAAGTATGCCTCGCCTACGTATTCATTGGCACCCTTGTGATTGGGGTTTATGGTAAGAGCTTTCCCATATGCCGCAAAGGCGTCATCCATTTTGCCCAACTGCCGGTTTGCGAAACCCAGATAATTAAAAGCATCTGCATTTTTGGCATCTGTCTTTACGACGGCTGAAAAGGATTGCACGGCTTGATCCCAGTTCTTTTCGTCAATGAACTTCTTACCGGCAGCAAAAGCTGGGTTAGCCGGTTTTTCAGCCTTCGTCGTATCCGAACCGCTGCCCATTGCGAACACAATCTCTGCGCTCAAAAGTTGGGTTGCTGCGATTGCGTACAATACTAGAAATATGCGTTTGAATTTCATGTTTAGCCCTCACCAAGTTTATGATCTTACCCTACTACAGATAAAGCACTATAGGCTAGTGAGACGCGCACTCAAATTGCGCGCCATCACATAATTGATCAACACTTTATGGTGATTAAGCGTTCCGAAGAAGAATTGCGGTAAAGAAACCGTCTGTTCCCTGCGTTTCCGGTGTCAATTCCATGAACTCACCGCTCATGTCTCCGCCGATTTCTGCGTCTGACCACGCTTGAGAGGCATTATGAACTTTAAACTCAGGGTGATCTGCAAGGAAACGTTTTATCTGATCCCCATTTTCATCACTCAAAATGGAGCAAGTCGCGTAAACGAGCTTACCACCCGGCGCAACAAGGTCAGATGCTTTGTTCAGAATATCCATTTGCATATCCTGAAGTTCGACAAGTCTTTCTTCCGTCAAGTGCCAGCGTTGTTCAGGCTGCCGGCGCCATGAGCCAGACCCACTGCACGGTGCATCCACAAAAACGATGTCCATTTTTCCCGGAAGACGATGAAGTACGCTTTCTTCTGGGAGCTCGTCCACAAGAACATGGGATTGAACGATGTGAAGATTGGCCCGTTTACAACGAGAAGCAACGTCCCGCATGCGCCGTGCTTCAATATCAAGGGCATATATTTGCCCTTCATTTGCCATATTGGCACCCATCGCAAGTGTTTTTCCGCCGCCGCCCGCACAGTAATCAACGACTTGTAGCCCCGGGCCCGCTTCTGCTAGCAATGCAGATACTTGAGCGGCTTCGTCTTGTATTTCTAATATTCCGTCTTTTAGCAAACTATGCGCCGCCAGATTCTGGCGATTTTCAATAATAATACCGATTGGTGACAGTTCAGTTTTTCGAACTTCGATCCCCTCGTCTGTCATTTGTTTGAGAACATCATCGCGGGTCGCTTTAAGGCTGTTCACCCGAAAGGTCACAGGCGCACGGTCCGTGTAAGCGGCCATAATATCCAGTGAACGATCGCCATATTGAGTTTGAAGTTTATCAGCAATCCAGCTTGGGAAGTTGCCCTTCACATGATTTGGCATCTCTGCCGCATCAATATCTGCCAATGTCCGAAGAGCTGTTACTTCTTCTTCAGTTGGAACATCGAGAGCATGGGTTCCGACAAAATTTGTCTCGATCACGTTTTCAATATCTTGCTGATCCAATACGACGGTTGCGACAATGGCCCGCATCCGATTGTTTGGCTCCAGCCCCAACTTCTCAATGGTCCAGTCAATTTCACCCATACGTCTGAGAACTGAGTATAAAAACTCAGATACCCAGCGGCGATCTTTTGATCCAGCGTAGCGGCGCGTGCGAAAATAGCCGCCGACGACCTGCTCCGCCCGTCCGGTGGTTCCGAAAATTGTATCAAGAAGTTCAACAACGGCACTTAACCGGGCAGACGGGGTCATAATGTATCCTAACGAGATTTAGCTCTGGCGATAATTTGGGGCTTCGCGGGTAATAGCAACGTCATGAACATGACTTTCCTTCAACCCGGCATTTGTAATACGAACAAAGTTTGCATTTTCTTGTAGAAGTGCAATCGAAGCGCTGCCTGTATAACCCATTGCAGCCTTTAGTCCACCCACAAGTTGGTGAATGATCGCATTAGCAGACCCCCGATGAGGAACTCGGCCTTCAATTCCTTCTGGAAC
>JBALWO010000033.1:35800-42541 GCA_036960775.1 Pseudomonas marincola
GCATCAACACCGGCTCCAATGAGGGCTTCGGCGCCAGATGCCGTTGCAACGTTACCACCGATGACTTGAACATCTCCGCTCAACGCTTTTACACGGGTTACCGCTTCCAAAACGCGGGAAGAATGACCATGCGCTGTATCAACAACCAACACATCTACACCTGAGTTGATAAGTTCTTTTGCGCGTTCCAACCCATCATCACCAATTCCAATGGCAGCGGCGACCCGCAGGCGGCCCTGAGCATCTTTGGAAGCATTTGGATAGAGTTTAGCCCGTTCGATATCTTTTACCGTGATCAAACCAATACAGCTATATTTACCATCAACAACCAACAGTTTTTCAATGCGATATTGATGAAGAAGTTTTTTAGCTTCGTCTTGGTTGGCGCCTTCGCGCACTGTCACCAAATTATCGCGGGTCATCAGCTCATATACTGCTTGATTTTCGTCAGTTGCAAAACGCACGTCTCGGTTGGTCAAAATTCCAACGAGTTTACGGGTTCCGCGTTCCGTTACCGGAATGCCTGAAATATTATGCAACTGCATTAACGCAAGGGCATCCGACAAAGGCGCGTCAGGGGAAATAGTAAGTGGATCAACCACCATACCGGCTTCGAATTTTTTAACCCGCTGAACCTCTTTAGCCTGTTCCTCTAAGGACAGGTTTTTGTGGATCACACCAATACCACCCGACTGTGCCATGGCGATGGCCATTCTGGCTTCGGTAACCGTATCCATTGCGCTGGAAATCAAAGGGATTCCAAGTTCAATTTTATTGGTCAATCTGGTGGTTGTACTTGCTTGGGCTGGGAGGATATCTGAGGCTGCAGGCTGCAGCAAAACATCATCAAACGTATAGGCTTCACGGATTTTCATGGCAACTCCTTAAGAATTGCAGCGCAATCATAACGGCAACTTTTGAAATTCCTAGTTCTAAAATGAGAGAAGCCTCTTTTTTTAAAAAAAGGCTTTTTATCTCTCTATTTCAGTCGCATTTCGATCATTCTGTCCGTCGATACAGGCAGAATATAAGTCTCTGTTTTATGTCTTTCCGCGGAAACCAGTGGCAACGACATACGCTTCTCGCGAATCTGCGCGGCTGGCTTCTGGTTTTGCATGACGAACCGTTGAGAAATTTTTCTTCAACAATTCAAGAATATCGTTCTCAGTACCGCCCTTTAAAACCTTGGCGACAAACACCCCACCAGGTGCCAAAACGTCGACCGCAAAATCCAATGCCAACTCACACATATACACAATCCGAATATGATCTGTTTGGCGATGTCCTGTTGTCGGAGCGGCCATGTCGGATATCACCGCGTTCACGGGTCCGCCAAGCATATCTTTCACTTTCACATCAGCATCATCTTCAGTGAAATCGAGCTGAATAACTTTAGCACCGGCCATAGGCTCCATGACAAGAATATCCAAAGCCAACACTTGTCCTTTGCCTTTCAAGGCACCGACACGATCAATAGCGACTTGCGTCCAACCGCCAGGGGCTGCGCCCAGATCAACAACAGAATCTCCGGGCTTCAAAAGTTTATACTTATCATCGAGTTGCATAAGTTTAAATGCCGCCCGAGACCGCAGGCCACGTGCCCTCGCCTCAACCACATACGGGTCGTTGAGTTGTCGTTCCAACCAGAGAGTTGACGAAACTTTACGCCCTCGCGCTGATTTAACTTTCGTGTGTAGAAGCCGACCAGTGGTATTGCTGCTACCACGCGCGCCCGGCTTCTTTTTTCCGTTTTTTTCTGTCATTATACTACTTTATCGGTTTCAGCCTGAGCTGCCGCATTATCTGCATTTTCTAATTCACTGTCGGCATCTTTCATCAATCCCAACAATAAGCCTTCACGAACACCGCGATCAGCTACTCTAATTTTGCGAACAGGCCATGCGTTATACATTGCGTGAACAATTGCGCAGCCAGAAACAACAAGATCGGCCCGCTCTACACCTATACATGGTTCTTTTGATCGCGCTTCATAGTCACTTCGTGCCAAGCGTTCACAGATTTCGATCATTTTTGATGTTTTCAGCCACGATCCGTCAACCCGTCGGCGGTTATACCTCTTTAAACCAAAATGTACACCGGCAAGAGTTGTCACGGTTCCCGACGTTCCTAGCATCTGAACACGTCCTTTATGGATATGCTCTGCGATACCGTGGGTTTTCTCGAAAGCATCCACGTGGCTAGCAACATCAGCGATCATAGCTTGATACGCCCCGGCAGATGCCGAAACATCTCCATGCCGCTCCGTTAAGGAGACGACACCGTAAGGTATAGACGTCCAGCCGATGATATCATTCTCACCGCCGCGCCCAAGACGCACCCAGACCAACTCTGTACTGCCACCGCCGACATCGAATACGAGAGCATATTGATTTCGGTAATCCAGCAGCGGAGAACACCCTAGCATTGCCAGCTTTGCTTCTTCCTCTGTTGTAATAATATCCAGTTCCATACCGACTTCTTCTTTTACTCTTAGAAGAAATTCAGAACTGTTACTGGCTATTCGGCAAACTTCGGTTGCAACACAGCGCATACGGGAAACCCCGCGCTTGTTCATTTTTTCAGCACATATATTCAGTGCCTCAATGGTTCGGTTTATCGCATCGTCAGATAGTTTCCCGCTCTGACTAACGCCCTCACCCAGGCGGACAATTCTTGAAAAGCTATCGATTACCCGAAAACTACTCGCTTCTGGTTTTGCCACCAACAAACGGCAATTATTCGTCCCTAAATCCACGGCCCCGTATGTATGGGACCACCTACCTTTATTCCAGCTATCAGATTTAGGTTTTCTTCGATATCTCCTTTTGTTGTCACGCCCCTTGTTAGGACTATCTGACAGTGTCACGCAAACTGCCCTCCAGGACATAGATTGTTGGGTACAACGACCCTTTGTTGCCAAGAGTAACAGCTTTCATCGAAAATTTTCAGCTAAATTTTTATTCACTCGATTTCCATGCTCTTTCACAGCAAGACGCCCGACCCTGGTTTTCCGACGAGGGCAACATTTGCAATCTGGATGATTTGTTCATTAGGGGCGAAACACTCCCTATTTTCACTTGTGTCAGATTTTCGTTACACAGAAAATTCAAACAGGGTGTGAATACCTAGACATCAAAATTCAGCTTTTCGGTCAAAACATCCACAATTCCGTCGAATATCCCTACAGAATCACTTTAAGTCCACAAATCTAATTTTCGTGAAATTATTTCAAAGCACGACGAATTCCAGGGCACCCTCTCTTATTTCGCTTTCTTTTACCTATTTGCGTGACAATTGGAACGAATTTTTACGAAAATATTACGAAAAACTTAATCTTATACCTCAAACGGGGGATGCTTTTGTCCCATCCAACGTTAGTATGCTGGTAATAGAAAAATTTTGAGCAGTGAATTTCTGCTTATATGAATGAATAGATAATCGTGTTTTTGGGGAAGAAATCATGGCTAAATCAGAAAATGGTATCGTAACTGCAAGTACAGACGGCACAGTAGTTATAGTAGAACCCGGTCAAAACATCCTTCTTGATGTGACGAGCCCAGATCTTGTGGTATTCACCCAAGACGGCAGTGACCTTATTATTACATCAATCGCTGATGGTAGTAAGATTGAGCTTGAAGGCTTCTTCTCACAAGCCGGTAGCGAGCTGCCTCCCCAACTTACACTTTCTGATGGATCGGTTATTACAGCCGCTGATGTCACTGGATTGGTTGAAGCCTTCGATCCGGGTGCAGTAGCGCCTGCGGCCGGCGGTGCAGCTGGTGGAGCTGGCGGCGGTGCCAGCTTTAGCGCTTATGAAGATGACGGAATTGGTGAAGGCATCGGCATTGAAGGTCTCCTTGATCCAACAGCTCTTGGCTTCCCCGCTGATGAACCCCTTGAGTTCGCAATCGCCCTTCCAGGACAACCTCAATTCCTCCTCAACGAAATTGGCCTTGGAACTGATCTGTTCGGCCGTGGTGGCGATGGTGGCGAAAGTAGATTTAAAGAAGAAGAGCCAAGCGACCTTGAGCAGCAAATGGCTGCACTTGGAAACGCTAGCATTGACGCATTCATTGAGGCGGCTTCTGGCGAACAAGTTGATTTTATCGAGCTTCGCAACAATACAGGTTCAGATCAATCAACTGGCGGCAATGGTGCCTCCACAGTTGGTGAAGGCGTTACGACTATTTCCCTTATCGGCCCAGAGGGAGATCCAATCTCTTTCGATTTGCCAGATGTAACTGTGCCAGCCGGTGGTCACCTGTTGATTTTACAGGCTGATCCAAGTGATGACGCAGACTCTGATGTTTCAACTCTGTATCTTGTGTTTAACGCAGACGGCGACATTATTGGTGGCGGCCCATTGGGCGCATCCGGTGATTGGCCTCTGGGCAATGACACAACTGAACCTATTGGCGTTCTTGTCACATGGTCTTTGGGCGGCGGTAGTGTTGCTCAACTTGATACTTTCCTTGCCAATGGCGGAGAGTTTGAACCTCTTGCTCTAAATGACAACTGGGTAGGCTTACCTGAAGACGCGGCTGTTCTTGATATCTTTGGAGATAGCGCAACTTTCAACGGCCAAATTTCAACTCAAGAAGTTGTTAGTGACCCAATTTTTGAAGCCTATGCACCCGTAACACTTGCAGATATGATTGCTGCAGGTCCTCTGGGCGAAGATTTCTTCCACGACATTCCTGTAAACAATATATTTGGCCGTGTTGATAATTTCGATTCAGACACTGCTGGTGATTGGACAACTGGCATAGCAGGAAGCCCCGGCCTAGTGAATAACGGTGGTGTCACTCAGTATAATGGCCCTATTGAAGTCGATAAAGATCCGTCGAACAGCAGTCAAGAAACTGCACAGAACGTGGATGAAATTTTCGGAACAGGTTCTAATCCTAATGTAGAAGATTCTGACGATGACCCACATGTAACGGTCACCGCGATAGGAACCGATAACATTGATTGGTACAGCTTTACTGTTCTTGCTGATGGGACCCGCGTAATCCTAGATATCGATGGCGGAGAAACTGGATCAGAATCCACAGATTTCGATTCAATGGTGTTCTTATATGACGAATTTGGCAATCTAGTTGATTATAACGACGACGACGCTGGTGACCCTGGTTCTCCCAATTCACATGACTCTTACATGAGCCCAACACTTCCTGCCGGAACATACTATGTTGCTGTGAGCGATTATGGGGATGACGGTGAAGGACCTGATGACATTGGATATCCAATCCCAGCCGGTGGGACATATTCGTTGCATATTACTATTGAGCCCATTAACGGCATAATTGATCCGAACCCACAAGATCCATATAACGATGACATGAACCCAGGCCAGCCAACTGGTCCGGAAGCAACTGCAGATGAAGAATTGGACAATAATGGCCAAAACATCATCATCGTTGGTGAAAACGAAGACGAATTCCTAAACACTGTCACTGGCGCCATTGAAGGCGGCCGCGCACAAGACTTCCTTGTTGGCGGTGAAGGCAATGACATTCTCTCTGGCGGTGCTCATAACGATTACCTCGAAGGTGGTTCGGGCAACGACATTCTAGAAGGTAACTCTGGCGGCGATGTTCTCATCGATGATCAGGGCATGGACATCTTAATCGGTGGCTCTGGCACAGATGTGATCTTTGGTCGCCGCGGTGCCGAAGACATGGAGGGCGGTTATGGTAACGATGAACGCCCACCTGAAGATTTCTTCAAAGGCGGCCCTCGCGGCGGTCCTGACGGCACAGAAATTGGCAATGAAGATGGCGCGTTTGAATCCCTCGCTGGCGATCTGCTAATTGGCGACGACCTGTATTTAACTGGTGGTTATGGTAACGACCAAGGCCCTCCTACGATCTCACGTGACTTTATGTACGGCGGCTCTGGTAATGATGGTGCCTTCGGTGATGAGCAAGAATACATGCGCGATATCATTGTTGCAGGTGACGGCGATGATTTGATTTTCGGTGATAATGCTCATCTCCCTGATTACATCCTTGAGAATCCAATTGAAATCTTGTTCTTGCAGTGGGACATTTGGAATGAAGCAAACAATAACCCCTATGATTTCGTAGACGGAATGCGCTACGAAGTTGAATATTACTACGGCGGCGCAGACTTGATCTATGCAGGCTGGGGCGATGATGTAATCTTTGGCCAAGGCGGCGACGACTTGATCCTTGCAGGCCACGGCGAAGACGTTGTTGCGGGTGGTTCCGGCAATGACATCATGCGCGGTAATGAAGACGATGACAGCATGTTTGGTGGCTACGGCGATGACATCATGTATGGCGATAATGACAATGACTTCATGCAAGGCAATGAAGATGATGACACCATGTATGGTGGCTCTGGTCACGACAACATGTATGGCGGCTCTGGCGAAGACTTAATGTATGGCGGCAGCCAAGCCGATCAAATGTTTGGTAATAGCCAAGAAGACACCATGTTTGGCGGAACAGGCAATGACCTCATGGTCGGCGGATCTGGCAATGATCTGATGTATGGCGGCAATGACGACGATCGCATGTTTGGCGAAAGCCAGAATGACGTTATGTACGGCGGCAGCGGCGACGACTTCATGCGCGGCAACTCTGGCAACGACACCATGTACGGCGGCTCTGGCAATGACGAAATGCTCGGAGATTCAGGCGAAGATCTGATGTACGGCGGTACTGGCAGCGTTGATACAATGTTCGGCGGAAACCAAGCCGACGTCATGTACGG
>JBALWO010000104.1:0-4271 GCA_036960775.1 Pseudomonas marincola
ATGACCGGCGTATCGCCTGCGATGGTGCTTACAGAAATTTCACCGTTCACAACTTCTTCGGTTAAAGAAAGCTGTTCAATTAAGTTGGTTGCCGTAAGTTTCGTCATTAAATGGTCCTCTTTGAAAGGTTGTTTTAAAATTGCGTTATTTAGCTCTGTTTCTAGCTGCCGAATAGCCTTGCGCCCAGAAGGCGGAACCCAGACTTCAATTTTTATAAGTCCAAGCTCCCTCTTTTTTAGGCGGGCTTTTCGTTGCCTTTCTGCACCGCTTTTTTTGTCGTCCATCATTCGTTACTTTCTGTGTCTGATGAAATACAAGTAATCGTCACATGTCACAATTACAAGTGTTACATGTAACATTTAATAATTTATTTCACTTCGCCCCAATCCTTGAGGTGATAATTGTAGATAATGCCAGACCTTGGCCTGTTAATTTTGATTTCACTTTTTTCAGAAAAGAAATTCCGCCCAAAGACAAAAGACGCGTCGATCATGTTCCTCGTCGCCCAAGCCTCAGGCATCGACTTATTAAATTTCTGGATCTTATCTCGCCCTGACAACCCGTGAGGGGTCGCGATAGACCATCCCCACTCCCCAAAGCTTGGGACGTTGGCATGATATTGATCAACGTTATTGAAGCCGGACGCTTCAATGGTTTTTCCAATGCTCAAAAATGTCCGCTTGGCGTGATATGGCGATGTTGACTGAACAACCATGGCCCCGTCACCGACTAATACCGATTTGAGCTTACTGTAGAAGCCGGTTGAGTAGAGTTTATTCAAATCTGGATGGTTGGGGTCTGGAAGATCAACAATGATAGCATCGAAGCGTCTTTCGGCGGCAATAAGTCTATCAACACTCAACCAAGCATCGCCAAACAGGGTCTCAACTCGCGGATCAGAAAAGGCGCCCTCGTTCATCTCAATGAAGATCTTGTTTTTCCCGTCCGGGCTGGGTGTTTTAAAAAACTCGACCAGTTTTTCATCAAGATCGAGGAGAGTTACAGTCTGTGGGTTCCATCTGAGAACATCCCGCAAGGCGAGGCCATCACCGCCGCCAATAATCAAAATATTGTCATTGCGAGCGCTTGCCATCATGGCCGGAAACACCAGCATGCTATGATAAATTTCTTCGTCTTGGCTGGCAAACTGGACGTGACCATTTATGTGGAACGTCAGCAGCGGCTTCCCAAGCGGACCGTTTTCGCGGCGCGTGACCACAAGGCGCTGAAAATTTGTATCATAATTATAGACGACCCTGTCCGCATACATGACATCTTCCGCCATGGCCTGCCAGGAGGGGCCTTGATACGCAATATTTAGGGCGAAAACAAAAAGCAGACCGTGGGCCGCCAACATGATTTCGCGGTATTTGATCTTCCCATAAAATTTGCAGATAAACACAAAACCTACCAGCAGATTTGCCATGGCCGTCAGGGCACCTGCCAGAGCAGGATCGATGCTGAGCATCCAAACCACCCAAATCAGCGCGCCTATTCCGGCTCCGATATAATCAGCGCCGTAAATCGTCCCAATATTATTTTTAAGATGCTCTGCGTGTAGGATTTCCCGAATTCTCGCAATAAGCGGAATTTCCATCCCTATAAGAGTGCCAAGGATGCAGGCCATTATGTAGGGCGTAAATCCGGCCATATCGTTGAGGGTAACAAACATGCCGCCAGAGAGAGGCAGTCCGCCCGGAAGCCCAAGGGTCTCGCTAATCACTTGCGGCAAAATGAAAGTGCCCGCCATTAAGCCGCTGCAGATAAGGACGGCAGCACTTCCTGTAAACGCGAGGGCAAGTTCCAGAACAACAAACCCGACGAATGCATTTTTCACCCGCCCCGATAAAAAAGAGCCAACGCCCATGCTGACGATCATTAAGCTGATGATGGTAAAAATAACTGTTTCCACCGCCCCCAGAACGCGCGCCGCGTAGTGAGAGAGGAGGTATTCGTAGACAAGACCGCAACCGGCAATAACACCCGTAATCAAAATCAACGTAAAATCGATTTTAAACTTGGAATAAGCAGTGCGGGTGCTTGCTGTATCAACAGTCATTTCAATGGATTTCCTGAGACCTAGCTCAAAAGAAGGCTTCCCAATAATTAACTGGAAGCAGGCACCCCTATAGATGCCAGCTTCCAGTGATCACGATTATCAAATGTGAATAGATTGGTCCGAAATCAACTCAGTAAACTTAAAAGAAGCAGACCAAGACCAACATAGACGCCGGCTTCTACTGCTGCGACGCCGAAATTTTTCTCGCTATCGACTTCTCTGGCAACAGGAATACCGTACAAAACGACTTTTTCAAGGATAGTTGTGAGCAGTACAACGAGGGCGAACAAAACCACCGCGACGAACACCCAAGCCCCGATAGACACGAACACATTCTCGCCGTCTTGGAAAGTGACCAGCGCGCCTGCCAATGACATGGCCAGCGCTGCGCCGATTTGGAAACCTGCGAACCGAAGAGCCAGCGCTGAATTTCCCTCAACGATCGCATCACAGAAGGCTTTGCCATTATTGCGTTTTGCAAACAAGATAACCCGGTAGCGCGAAGCCGCCACAAGAAGAACCTGCGTGATAATAAACATCAGAACGACGATGCCAATACTTGCCACCCAGTCACCGTTTGACCAGGCAAAGACACCAAAAATGATGGTTGCGGTTGCAATCATGTTGCCCGCATCCAAAATTCCCGCAGCAATATTATTTTCGGAAATCAATTTTTTAAGATCGGTTTTTGGAAAAGAGATCTTATCAAAAACAAGTCGCGTGCAGACAAGGAAGACAATGCCGAGCAGCCCGTATCCCAGAACAAAGGCCGCTTCAATCATCAGTGATGTGGCAACATCGCCCGCCGCGACACCGGCAAACACAATAGACAAGGCAATTGTTGCGCCCGCGAGCGAGATACCGAATGCGTGGTTGTCTTTTTCAGACAGCTCATGGGTTGTATCAACACTGCCCGCTGTACGTCCGAATACTTGGCGCACAAGAACGAGCAGAGCAAACAAGATCACAAAATCAACAAGAATTGCTGTGTAATAATAGGGATCTGTGGAGATCGAAAAATAGGTTTCAAAATTCATTTTTTCTCACCAATATTTGATAAACCATGCGAGCGAATAAGCTCAGCAAGCTTAGTTGAGGCGTCCTTGCGTTTCGCCGTCGCGAAAGAAGGTATTGTCAGGCTTTGGAGTAAGGCTTGGATGCTACTTGCCACCGCTTTTACCCCCATAACCACCAGATCGAGACGGAGATGATCGCGTGTTGCTATAACTGCTCACATTCTTGGCGGCATATGTTTTCGCCATGGACTTTGGTGCCTTATTCGTCCGCGGAGCATAAGTCGACAATCGGTTCGTACTTTTGAAACTTTTCAGCGTGGAGCCGGAAGCTTTATTCGCCGGAACTCTCGGCTGTTTGGATGCGGCACTGCTCCAGCTTCTGTTATTCTGGCCTGTGCCATAATAGTGGCGGCCGACATCGCCGTAATAGGATCCACTGCGCGACCGATACCAACTGTCCTGATTATACCTGTGGCGGGAGCCCCACCCTAAAACATCGGAGAATAATCTATACTGTCCGTACCAAACCCACAGACTGGTCCCGGACCCTTGGTTCCAGCGCCCATAAGTCGGATTACCCACCAAATGCTGGGTCGGCGGCATGGTTTTATCCGCCGTCTCCCCAAATTTAAGTTTAGGCAACTCGCCCTTACTCATATCGGCGAGGACATTAATCACATCAACTAACTGGTCGTTAAAAACCTCAGGACTAGCTGCCCGTGATATGGCAATGGCCTCACTAGAAACCGCCATAGCGGCCTCTCTCGACACATCCCCTTTTTCAGTGAAATTGAGATTTGCTTTATCAAGCCGCTGCTTTAGGAAGAGGTATGACCCACCATTGACAGTCCCCTCCCCCTCCAAAGTCGCGACAAGGGGCGCCATGGCCGGATTAATACGCCGAACAACATCCGCATATTGTTTTAAATAGGTAAGATGCGGCATCGCTGTTACAAGCTGACCTTGAGCGGCACCCGACAGGGTCCCACCAAGCGCCTGAAGATCAACTTCGGCTTGCTGAAGGGAAGTGCCCGCCTTTTCAAATTCCGGATCCGTACAGGCAGAAAGAAACAGCAGTGCAGACAGCACAAAAAAGAAAGGTAATCGAAAAACCTTTCGAAGATACGTCATAGGATAAAATGTCCCCAAAAATATTATGAACTGACCATGTTACATGTCACAGAGTGTAAGCGCCA
>JBALWO010000105.1:0-2422 GCA_036960775.1 Pseudomonas marincola
ATCATCCAGCATGCCGTCTGGCTGTATGCTCGATTTACGCTGATCTATCGGGATGGCATTGTCAGAGGAAAATGGCTTGGCCAGTGACGGCTCTGGTTTTACAATCCGCTCATGACAAATCCATTCCGTTATTTTAAAACGTCACCTGAGATCATTCGCTTAGCCGTGATGATGTATGTCCGTTATCCATTGTCACTGCGTCAGGGTGAAGATCTCCTGCATGAACGGGGTATCGACGTTAGCTATGAGACAGTACGCGCCTGGTGGAATCGGTTCGGACCGTTGTTTGCTGCAGAAATTAAAAAGACCAGATCGGCATCGATGCGAATAGGATCTCAGTGGAGATGGCATCTTGGTGAAGTTTTGGAGGCCTTTGTCACCAAGAGACGGGATCGCAAGGCTGCCCTGAAGTTCTTGAAGAAAACCATGAAGAAATATGACAGTCCGAAAGTGATTGTGGCGGATAGACTTCGCTCTTATCGCGCTGCAATGAAGATATTTGGGAATGAAAGCCGCCAGGAAACGAGGCAATGGCTCAATAATCGAGCCGAGAATTCTCATCAACCGTTCCGACAACGAGAACGAGCAATGATCAAATTCCGAAGCACAAAATCGTTGCAGAAATTCGTCTCAATCCATTCTTCAGTTCATAATCATTTTAACTTGGAACGCCACCTCACAAGCCGACAACAATTCAAACTTAATCGAGAAGCTGCTCTTGCAGACTGGCGTCAGCTCGCTGCCTGAAAAGTTACGCTGCGCGTCGTTTTAGCGCTTCTTTATTTTACTCTGACAGTGCCCGGATAACAGCAAAGCCAATTGAGACGCCACATTGTCTATCGAGCGCATGAACGATTATTGCGCGGTCATACCACGCAGTTTCTCAGACCGACGGCGAAGAAGTTCAATTATGGTCAGGAGCACAATAGAAATTGCTACGAGGATCGTAGCGACAGCGAGGATTGTCGGGCTTATTTGCTCTCGCAAGCCAGTGAACATTTGCCACGGAAGGGTTTTCTGGCCGTTTGAACCCACGAACAGTACCACAACCACTTCATCAAACGAGGTGATAAAGGCAAACAGACCTCCAGCAATTACCCCGGGGAGAATGAGCGGCATCTGAACCTTGAAAAATGTCCTGAGAGGGCCCGCACCTAAACTCGCCGAAGCTCTGGCAAGACTATTATCAAACCCGACAAGGGTTGCCGTAACGGAAATTATTACAAAGGGAACGCCCAACGCCGCGTGCGCTAAAACCACCCCCCAGTAGGTCCCCTGCAACCCAATCCTGCTGTAAAAGAAATACATTCCTGCAGCAGAAATAATCAATGGCACGATCATTGGAGAAATTAACAGTGCCATGATTAGGCGACGAAACGGGACATGAGGTTGGCTCAACCCCACTGCAGCCATTGTGCCTATTCCTACCGATAGAAAAGTGGCAGCTGGCGCGATCCGCAGGGAATTTTTTAGCGCAAGCTGCCAGTCATCGTTGGTAAAAAAATCTGCATAATGCTTGAGCGAATATCCGGCAGGATCTAACGCCAGCATTTCCGGCGTGAAGGTAAAAAAGTTTTGTGCATTGAAACTTAAAGGGATGATCACAATAATTGGTGCGATCAGAAAAAAGAAAACCAGAATACAGATAAGACGAAAGGAATAGTGCCAAATCCGTTGAGGGACAGTGGTGTATATAGGAAGTGAGCTCATTGGATTATCCTAACTTCACGTTATCAATACCGACAACCCTGTCGTAAACCCAATACAGCGCCGTTACTAAAATCAGTAAGATCGCCCCCAGGGCGGCGGCAAGACCCCAGTTTAGTGAGGTCGATATATGATACGCTATGCGGTTTGAGATAAAGACACCGTCTGTTCCGCCAACCAGTTCAGGCGTAATGTAATAACCAATCGAGAGAATGAACACGAGGATGGAACCGGCGCCAATGCCCGGTACGGACTGAGGAAAATAGACCCGCCAAAAAGCAGTCGAGTTGGTCGCCCCTAATGATTTTGCAGCACGGACATAGCTTGGAGGAATGGTCTTCATAACTGAATAAAGCGGCAATATCATAAATGGCAGTAGAATATGGGTCATGGCGATAATGGTGCCGAACTGGTTGTTTATGAGTGCCAACCGATGAGCATCATCAACAATCCTCATCCAGACCAGAGCATCGTTAATGACTCCTTGTTGTTGCAACAAAACCTTCCAGGCCGAAGTTCTTACCAAAAGGGATGTCCAAAATGGCAATAGCACCAGGATCAGAAGAATGTTGGAAGTGCGCATCGGCAGGTTTGCGAGCAACCATGCAACCGGATAGCCTAGCAAAATACAGCCCAACGTAATCGTCAGCGACATAAACAATGTACGCTTCAATAACAACAGATAAATACGCTGATCTTCATCCCGCATTGCAAT
>JBALWO010000105.1:2522-4245 GCA_036960775.1 Pseudomonas marincola
GAACGAGTTTTTGGCATTAACGGGGTTCGTTGGCATGTGCGGCGCCATATCTATGCCTAACTCAGCATGTTTACCGACCAAAGCGGCAGAAGATACACGGGCTGGACCATAAGGAATGTACTTAGCCTGATCTGCCAGACGTTGCGTATCTGTGGCAAACCTTAGATAGTCAAGGGCCCGCTTTTTGCGCTCATCAGATAGGCCTACAGGAATAATCCAGCCATCCAAGTCAAATACTTGCGCATCCCAAAGCATTGCAACCGGCTGCTTCTGTTCTTCGATCAAGGCAAATAAACGACCGTTAAAGGTAGAACCCATAACAATCTCGCCGGACGCCAATAACTGTGGTGTATCGGCAAAGGCCGTGTACCAGATAACCTGATCCTTAATGGTATCTAGCTTTGCAAAGGCGCGGGCTAGCCCTTCTTCCGTTTCAAGGACATTATAAATTTCATCCTTTTCAACACCGTCGCAATAAAGCGCCCATTCCAAATTATTGATTGGCCGTTTTTCAAGTGCCCGCTTGCCGGGATAGGTCTCCAGATCAAATAAAGCACAGATACTTGTTGGCGGCGTATCACCTACCAAATCGGTGCGATAACCGACGGTCGTTGAATAGACAATATTCGGGATGTGACACTCCGAAACGATGAGGTCATTGAAATCCTTCGTCACAGAGGTTCCATCTGGGGCTGGGTTCAGATCTTTCTCCGGATCAATTATCATCGCCAAACCCTCATCACACATGCGTATGGCGTCTGAGGCCACGGCATCAACAACGTCCCAGGTGATATTACCGGCTTCTGTCATGGCACGCAGCTTTGCGACTGCTTCTGCAGATGAATCTGAATTGATAATATTTATCTCTGGGTTTAGCTTCATATACGGTTCATGATATGCCTTTTGCTGTGACTTCTGATAGGCACCGCCCCAAGACACGATGGTCATGTCATCAGCAACTGCTGGACTAGCAGCTAAGGCCGCGATACAAATTCCTAATGTAAGATGCTTGAAACTCATTATTTCTCTCCCATTTTGTGATTTAGATATGCTTAAATGCCACTGACAGCGCCAGTATTGCATTTGTCTATGCCGGGTTAGCTGGCATCCAGCGCTCGGCAATCTTCGATGTTCCAACTCATATGAGCCGTCTCCCCTTTTATGAGATGCTGGTGACCAGCAGCATTTGGAACTTTGACAATAAATTCATCATTTTCAGCTACTTGCATCCGGCATCTAATGTGGTCTCCGAGGTATATTAGTTCTTTAACTTCGCCGTTGGCTCTATTTGGTCCTTTGTCCGCGAGAGATACCCGTTCGGGACGGATGGATAACACCGTCCGATCTCCGACCCCGCCGCAATTAACACGGCGCGCAGAGACCATGAGACCGCCGTCAACTAGTACTTCAGCAGTTTCGTTGTCGATTTTTTTGATCGTGCCATTAAGCTTATTATTTTCGCCAATAAACTGAGCCACAAAGGCATTTTCCGGGCGCTCATATAGATCACTCGGCTTTGCAAGCTGTTGGATGCGGCCATTCTCAAACACCGCAACCCTGTCAGACATGGTCAGTGCTTCGGTCTGATCATGTGTCACATATACGACTGTCACGCCCAGACGTTCATGCAGGTGTTTGATTTCAAACTGCATATGCTCGCGCAACTGCTTGTCGAGAGCACCCAACGGCTCATCCATCAACACAAGTTCAGGCTCAAACACCA
>JBALWO010000106.1:0-4071 GCA_036960775.1 Pseudomonas marincola
CATCACTCAGCATTTCGGTCAACGACTGCCGTATTTCAGATTGAAATTTTTGATCTTCTGCAGACAAAAGCATTTTCTGGTTCCCTCCAGTTTTTTCTCTCAGCCTAGAACATCAGAACTACGTTCGACAATAGATAAATATAATATAGGGGTGCCACGTCAGAGATAAGCCACGTTCAAAACTCAGAAGTTATGAATTGTAATCGCTAAGGTCTTCTGGGGCGTGAAACAGTGTGCCGTTATATTTCGGAAGATCATCACTCATTTGAAGCCAGGGTAGTTTGCTCTAATAGTTTACGTGGAATTGTGAGGGTTCTCCATTGAAGCTGCATAGAGATGCATTCCCCCTGCATAGTGGTCGGCATCAAATCCCATTGGTGATCCACAGTCATTGCAAAAATGCCGTGACACTCCTTTTGAGCTTTCGAGCGTTTTCGGTGTATTTCCTATCCACTTGAAGTTTTTGATCGGTACACCAAGCCACGCGACCATTGGTACGGAGTAATTCCGGCGACAGTCGTCGCAATGACAATAGCAGGCCCAAGTGATCTCGCCTGTGTATTCCCACTTCGTATTTTTGCAAAAACAATGGCCGCGTGTTGTCATCTGATCTTCCAGCTATCGTCAACATTAACTTCCGGTTTTGACTCGAAACCGGCTTTTAAGTGTCTCAATGCTTAGTCTGATCAGGCTAAGCATTTTCAATCGCTGCCGCCAATTGTGATTTTCTGAAGGGCTTGGCGAGCAACTCAACATCCATTGCCTTGATCTTGTCCCCGCCCGCAATTCTATCCGGGTAACCTGACGTCAGCAGGATTTTTATATGAGGGTGATCAATGGCTATTTGTTTGACTAGATCAATACCGCTCATTCCGTTTGGCATGACAACATCGCTCAACACAAGATCAATATCGCTTGACCTTTGCTTAAGAATTTCAAGTGCTGATGGCCCGTCTTCGGCTTCAATCACTTTGCATCCAAGGATTATTAGTGTTGCTGATGTGGTCGCCCGTACTTGCTGATCATCTTCGACTAAAAGAATTGTCTTACTAATTTTTACATCGGATGGTGGCGTAGTTTCGGTGTCTTTATCTATGTATTCTTCGTCAGAAATAGGGAGATATATTGATATAGTTGTTCCTTCTCCCTCCTTGCTGGCAATGCTTATATGTCCATTCGATTGGGTGACGAATCCGTAGACCATACTCAACCCCAAACCGCTACCCTTACCCACTTCTTTAGTTGTAAAGAAAGGCTCCAGAACCTGTTCCAAATTTTTCTCACTCATGCCGCTTCCAGTATCGGTAACAGTGATCAGGGCGTGAGAGCCATAGGTAGGTTCTTTGTCCAATCCGATCGTTTCACCCGTAAGCATTACGGCAGTCGTATGAACCGTCAGCGTCCCTCCATCAGGCATGGCATCACGCGCATTGAGAGCGAGGTTCACAAGTGCATTGCCAAATACAGCTGCATCAATATTAACGCGGCTCTCCTCGCCAACGTGGCTAGCCATAATCTGAATATCCTCGCCTAATGTTCTTTCCATAAATGAGAGAGTGCCTTCGACTAACTGCTTAACGTTTGTGACAGCGGGAGACAGAGCTTGTTGGCGGGAGAAAGAGAGTAAATGCTGGGTTAATGCAGCCCCGCGACCCACAGCCTCAAGTGCGTTTTGGATGCTGTTGCGTAAGGGGGCTTCCGGTTCTACTTGTTCCAACGCCAATTCAAGGTTACCCATCATGATGGCCATCAAATTGTTGAAGTCGTGAGCGACGCCACCGGTTAATTGGCCAACAGCTTCCAGTTTCTGGGAGCTGCGGAGTTGCTTTTCAAGCCGGTTGCGCTCGGTTACGTCTGATCCAGAAATAAATAACAGATTCTTACCACTGACTTTCACTACTTCTGCATTGATGACTATTTCACGGGTTTTTCCAGCCTTGGTGATGACGTATGTTTCATAGTCGCGTAATTTTCCGTGAAGCTTCAATTCGCCCAAAACTTCATTTCTATGCTCATTTGATCCCCAAGTATTTAACTCAGATGATGTCTTGCCGATTACCTCATGTTTCTCGAAACCTCTAAGCCTTAACCAAGCGGCATTTACATCAATAAACTTTCCAGTCTCAATATCTGTAATTGTTGCTGTGCCTTGATTAGATTGAAATGCCACGCGAAAATACTCTTCACTTTCATGTAGTTTGGCTTCATTGTTTTTTCGGCCAGTGACGTCCAGCACAAGAGATGCAACGCCAATAACATCTTCGTTCATGTCGACAATTGTTGTATTATACCATTCACAGATAAGAGTTTTACCGTCCTTAGTGAGGTTTTCATTTGTACTGAGATGCCCTCCCTTCATTTCAAGCAGGGACTCAAACAAATTATCCACATCATTGTGGATTTCTGCTGGTACAATTAGATTATTAGCATTTTTACCTATTGCCTCGTCAGCAGAGAAGCCGAATATTTTTTCCGCAGATCTATTCCATTCTGTACAAACAGAATTTTTATCCCAAAAAATACATGCCAAAGGTGTGTTTTCGAGGTGATGAAGTAGTTTTTGCTCGCTTTTGCGTAGTGCTTCCTCGGTTTTTTTGTGTTGAACAACCTCATCTTCAAGCCGCAGGACAGCGGGAAGCCACATAAATATTCCGACACCAACACAAAGACTGCCAGGAAAATAAATTCCCAATTGTAACAAAACCCGCCATGTCTCGCGACTAAAAAGCAGCAATAGCAATTCGCCGGCAGGCGTATCGATGATGTAGTCAAGAAATACCGCGATGGCAATATAGGTCACACCAAAAACCATGTAGTTAAATCCGGCACGGCGCTTGCTATAAGTCGCTCGTTTCCATATTAGTATGCCGGCAATTGTAGCAACGCCCAAAAATACTAATATTTCCGCGGACAAATATCCAGACGCGGCATAGACACTATTATTTTTCATTAATTAAGAACCTACTCAATATGTCCTCGGATAGGCAAACTTAAGCATAGCAGTGCATAATGATAAACGAAACTAATATGACGCTAATTCTCGTCATGGCACATAGATGCCCATAAATTACATCATTAACAATGTCTGCTTTTATAGGTCAAAATAGGCATCTGATATAACGCTGGATCTACCCAATCAGACTCGTTTGATGAAGCCAGCCTCCAATATTGGAAGCGAACCCCAAGCATCGCAGTTGGACATTATATGGGCGTGCTGGATATAGTGCTCGCCGCCTGTTTGGTGTTTCCCGCAAAATAAGCTGATGCCATCAAAACGTTACTCTATTCGTAAAAGGTGATCCCGTGCAGGCGAGAAAAGCGATAGGAAAAGTGCCGGTGAATGATCTGTTGGTCCAATTCCTTGCAGAAATTTGGGTATTTAGTGGAAAACTATATTCCTTCTTCGGGCAATCAATAAAGTGACGTAAAAAATGGCACTTGCAAAAGATTTGAAAGCAGACGCTTTCGCACACGTATTTCAGAGAGAAAATATACCGTTAACTGAGTGTCCTGCCAGTGTCGCCATATTCCATTGACCAATCAGGGGATGTGCAAATTTTGTACATGTACTAATTGTAATAGATTATTTTAATAATTAGAATAAGCTAACTTAAATTAGGGAGCGTCAATTCGGCGGGGGCTGTTTAAAATGAAATCTATTCGAAATCTTATTCTATATCTTGTCGCGGGTATGACAATTGCGTTAGCGGCAGCGGCGCAAACTGAACAGAGGTGTTTTCCCCGAAGTCTTCCCTTATCAACGTAGTCTTGAACATACTTGAGCATCACGAGGAAATATCATGAAAAAACTAAAACACGTAGTTGGCGCCATCGCTGTTGCCTTGGTTATTCCATTCGCCGGCGCACATTCAGCCGAGATTGAAGGCGTAAAAATGAGCAAGTCGGAAGTAACTGCTATGTTTAGCGGAAAAACTGATGTCTGGCAGAGTGGAAACGGTGCCTCCTATACGGGCCCGGACGGCACTTATCTTTTCAAATTCAAGGGCAACAGAGGTCAAGGAAACTGGAGTGTCTCTGACAGCGGCACATTATGCTTGAAAGTCCAGAAAT
>JBALWO010000034.1:0-20486 GCA_036960775.1 Pseudomonas marincola
TTCAGTGTCAAACACCCTCAACCAACGATCTTCCCCGCTTTAAACTCACTGTTGGCAGTGAAAGCATTGCCGTTTTTCACAGACCAGTGGCCACCATAGCAGCAAGACTTCGAGAATATCTTCGAGGTAAGGCAGCACTAAAGGCAGACCTTCACCCATCAGACCTTAAGCATTCGAATTCAGGCTTCATATCTCCAGGCGGCAGCGTAATATCCTATGAAAGCTTAGTCGCAAACACAGCTCCCGTAATTTTGGGAGAGGATGATTTAGAGACACCAGCGCCCATTTTATATTTTGACACACCAACCAGCGACACCTCCCAGATCGGCAAAAACTGGAAACACCCTGACATTCAGGCGATTGTATGCGGGAAAATGACATATAGCCGAGATGTAAAGGTTCCCGGCATGGCCTTCGCGGCGGTATTTCATCCTCCCTTTTTTAACGCCAAATTGGTTGATGTGAAATGGGGAGATGCTCTAGATAAGCCAGGCATCATCGACCTTGTTAAAGATTTGGAAAACAACTTCGCGGCTATTGTTGCAGACAATCCATTTATTGCATCAAGCCTCAGAAATGACGTTGAAGTTCTTTGGCAATCCCCCGATGGGATTAACACTGTGACTAGCAATTTTGATATTCAGAAGCATATTGAAACGGACGATTTCGAGCATGAACTTATAAGCACTGGTAATGTGGATACACCCGCGACGATCAGCAAAAACACCATAGAAAGCGGATACGAAACACCCGTGTACACACATGCTGGATTAGAGCCGCGTTCTGCTGTGGCCTCGGTCACTGGTACAAACGCAGAAATCTGGTGTGGATCTCAAGATCCTTTCTTTGTTCGGGATCGCGTCGCACGTCTTTTAGACTTTGACGAAGACCAAGTCGTTGTGCATCCACAAAGAATGGGCGGTGCTTTTGGTGGAAGGGTATTCTGCAGGGCGGCCGAAGAAGCCGCCATTCTCTCCCAGAAATCTGGTCTTCCAGTTCGCGTACAGTGGAGCCGAGAAGATGAGTTTCAAAATAGCTACTTTCAGCCACCTTTCTCCCATCACATAAAAGCCAGCGTATCACATGATGGAACCATCACTAATTGGCAGCATGATTTTCTATCAGCACCAATAATAACGGGGCAAGTGCCCAGCAACATAGCTTGGGCTGTTGATATGTTTGTTGCTGATAAAGGCACCGCCAGAGGTGCCGTCTCGCCGTATAACATCGCCAATCATAGAATCCGGTATTCAGATATCCGGAAGGACATACCAGTCGGTGCATGGCGTGGCCTTGGATCCGCCCCTAACAATTTTGCCACAGAGAGCGCAATAGACGAACTTGCCGAGGTATCACAAAAAGATCCTATCCAGTTTCGACTGCAGAACCTACCGGCGAAACATTTTCGTCTAGCATCGGTCTTGCAAGAAGTATCCAAGCTTTCCAACTGGGCAGACAAAGCCCCAGCCGAAAACGAAGGATATGGAGTGGCCTGCTCAATTTACAAAAATGAAACTTGCGTCGCTATTGTATCCAAAATCAAAATTGATCACCAAACTGAAGAAGTCACCATTTCGGACATATGGTGCGTTCAAGATAACGGAACGATCATTAATCCCGACCTTGTGGAAAATCAGGTGGCGGGCAACATCATATGGGGATGTAGTATAACGTTAAAGGAAAGCATTAACTTTGAGGCGGGGAGAAGCATACAAACCAATTTTGACGACTATGAAATCCTTCGCCACAATGAATGCCCCAACATACATATCAAATTGTTGGAGGCCAATGGCACACCTCCATCCCCCGTTGGTGAAGCCGCCCTTGCCCCCGTTTCGGCATCTATAACCAATGCGGTATATGCCGCAACAAAACACCGCATAAGACAATTGCCATTTGATTATGACGCGTTGTCCATAGACACTTGATATCAACAAGAAACGCCTGGAGAAAAACGATCAAAGAGTTTGCCCGCACTAGTCTTGTCAATCTGATACGCACTTGCCTTGAAGAGACAACAGAAGCAGATCATCAGAGCAGAGCAGGCAAAACTGCAGCTGTCCGGAATGCGCATTTCCCTGCGGAGGAGAAACGTGATTTACTGGAAGACCTTTGGCAACGAACCAATCCTGAAACTGTATTAAGCATCGGATTTTCCGTTCAAAAAGCGTCATATGATCCCATATGGAAAATGGCGTTAAATTCAACGTCACCTCAACGCCTATTTGAAGGCTGGAAAAGGTTTGAAAAGTTTGCCCATTCAACAAACCGCGTGGCAATCAGTTCGGCAACTGAAAACAGCGCAGTATATAAGCGATACTCCGTCACACCCAAATCTCCGAACCGAATTGAAAACCATTTAATTTGTGGATTGATGATTGCTCTACTGCAAGGGATCGGCTGTAAATCTATTGTCTGCACGACACCGAATGAAGCTGGAGAGTGGGTAACAATATACACTAATAACGCCTTTGAGCAGTCAGTGAACCAGTGCAACTTCAAATTCGCAACATGGCACATTCTTTGGGATCATTTTGATCCCCCGGTCAGGCCATACCAGTCGAATGAATTACTCAACTCGTTCCTCATGTCGCTTGCGGTGAAGGGGCAATCCAAAGCTCTGGTGGAAAAAATAATTAGAACCATGATCCCTGAAATATCCCGAAACTGGAAAGTGGCGGAAATCGCCATGGATTTAGGAACATCCAAAAGATCTCTACAACGCATGCTGACTGAAGCTGACCTGTCTTTTTCAAGTGTTGTCAGGTCTTTAAGAATTCACATAGCTTGCGATTTGTTGAAGCGTGTAGATCACGACATTTCTACCGTGGGATACTGCGCCGGATTTAGTGACAGCTCTCACTTCAGTCGCGATTTCCGGGCAAGTATGGGGATGTCGCCAAGCGAGTATAAAAGAAACCTTCAAAAGTAGGGTCCTTCCAAGTATTTTCTATACTCTTGCATGTCTCCATTTACTTCCGCGCAACCTCATCTTACATTCATAGCAACAAGTTTCTAAAAAGATGAACCCGAACAGGAAGGCTAATTTTATGTCCCTTAGAATAAACGATCAGGCACCAAATTTCTCAGCTGAAACCACAGAAGGAAAAATAGATTTCCATGATTGGTTGGGAGATGGCTGGGGAATTCTATTTTCTCACCCAAAAGATTACACACCAGTGTGCACAACTGAACTTGGTTATGTGGCTAAACTAAAGCCGGAATTCGAAAAACGAAATTGCAAAGTCATTGGACTTAGTATTGATCCTGTTGGCAATCATGCTGGATGGGCAGCCGATATTGAGGAAACTCAAGGGTATAAAGTCAATTTTCCCATGATTGCAGATACAGATCTAAACGTGTCTTTGAAATACAATATGTTTCCAGCCGATGAAAATGTGGCAATGGAAAACAGAACCGCAATGACAAATGCAACAGTTAGAACTGTTTTTGTTGTGGGCCCAGATAAAAACATCAAACTGATGATGAGTTACCCTATGACAACGGGGCGTAATTTCGATGAAATTTTACGGGTCCTGGATTCCATGCAGCTGACTGCGAAACATAAAGTTGCGACACCTGTAAACTGGAAAGATGGCGATGATGTCATCATTGTTCCTGCCGTAACTGACGAAATGGCAAAAGACAAATACCCTGACGGTTGGAAAACTCTAAAACCTTATTTGAGAATTGTAAAACAACCCAAATAAGTTGTCTGAAATGAGAGAAAACCACTCAGTTAATGAGTGGTTTTTCTTCTTCTAACAGATCACTTATCATTTTCCGTGCCAAGCTCATCCAATCTTCCATCAATGCCTGTGCCATCACCATCCGCCCTGGATCGTTTTGCTCTTCCACATTAAGGTTTTCCACAATCGCTCGAACTTGAAATGAATCCAGTGTGACTTTGAAATAATCTGAGTTTTTATTTTGAGGAACGTTCGGGCCTTTAGGTAACGGTTCGCTGTGGCAAATATTACGCACAACCAATGCAAGCTCAGCATCTTTGCCTCGAAGAAGCTCATACGTCAGGCTAAGGCTTCCCCGGCTAAATACATCTGGGTCTGTGACCGCATAATCTACGCCTGCTTCTGTCATTAGAAATCTCCATAATTTGGCTGTAATAAACGAATTAGGTGAGTAATCTCATTAAGCAATACATAAATACAATTTCCCCTCACTTCGACGAAAATTCAGCACGTTCGCCCTGTTCCCTGTACTGAAGTTACAACATAATTAACATCCAGATATTGATATTATTAGAAAATTAGCATTTTGAATTTAAAATCCGATGAATGAACACTGAATCAAATAGTGACGAAATGAAGGACCTCGATCCTTCAGAGCTTGACGACTTAACTCATGCTGAGATGTTGTCGTTATATAAGGAAAGCACCCGTACCATGCTGTTTGCAAAGACGCGGCAGTGGTCAACATTGGGGGCAACTTGCCTTGCACAACTCTCACTTGTCCTGATTGGATCCTACGTCAGCCAGGAAATATCCCATTTTAGAGCATTGATTATTCTGAGCTTTCTAATTAGTTCTTTTGCCATCGCCATTTTGCTCATTTATCAATTATGGCAACATACGGAAACACTCAAAATTCGTAAAATAAATCTGTTTATGTCTGATCATTTTAGATTAGTACGGCAGGTAAAATCCAGCCTAGAAGCCAATATCCACCGATATATATTACTGGTCACAATGATCGGGACGGTGGGAGTTGCCAACACAATCGTTTATATCTCGCTTGTCGGGCATATTATTGATGCCGGCTAGGCTTTAGGCAGCGGTTACCCACTGCCCAGTTCACCCTAGACAGATAACTCTTATCAGCCTTCGCTACAGCCCAATGCTTTGTGAAGGGCTTCAGGCGAGATAACAGCTCTTGCCAAGTTAGCACGCCAAAGGTCTGCCCCTTTTAAATTGGTGCCTGTCAATTTTGTACCGATGAGGTTTGCATCCGCCAACGAAGCATTGGTCAAATCGCAGCCGCTTAAATCTGCACCGCTTAAATCAACTCCGGTTAAATCTGTTCCGATCAATCGGGCACCCTTCAATGCTGCCCCAGATAAATTTGCATTCGCTAAACTCACATGGCTGAGGTCACGCCCCTCTAGGTTCACTCCGCTCAAATCTTCGCCCGACAAATCAGCCCGAACACCGCCAGCGCTCCCCTGCAACCACACATGATGCACCATAAGGGTTTGAAGCAAACGCCGGCTCTTTGCAGCATTCCACTCTTTGAGCTCTTCTTCCACAATGTGTTTTTCAATGATCTGCGTATCCATGGGAAGTTGAGTGACCCCAAGAATAACGTTTAACGAACGCCTAGCATGCTTGATATCATAGGCTTTCAGATCACCCCGTGTCAGTTCACCACCCGGATAAAACCGAACTTCATAGATATAATCAATCAAGTTTGGAGACTTGGTATCCTGAGTAATTGTTCGCGCTTCTGCTTCTTGAAGTGCGGCCAATTCAGCTTTCAATTCTTCTGGGGGTACATGTCCTCGATTATGGCCAAAACCTGCTCGACTTTTAACAGTATCATTTATCTCTGACATCAATTTTACCTTCTTTGATACATCCAACGCTTACGCCGCTTGATGGGTTGCCAACCGAAAATCTTGGGGATTTACGTATTACGCTCATATGTAAATAGACATGGCGCAACCTACTACCTAAGGAAAGTTTATAAGGGTAAAACATTACCAAATAATTGCGGTAAGCCTATGGAATTCCCAATCCTCTCAAAAACAAGCACATTAACAATTTATAGGGTCGTGGTTCTCATCCAAAATAGCAAGGAACATAGCGAATTCAGGAGATTAGCCCAACTCAAACGTCGTTACGCCAAATACCCGTGCTTGAGATAAATCTGGAATCCCTCCTTTGTACATACGCGCTGTCTCGAACGCAGGTTTCAGACCATACCGTTCAGCCAAATTGACGGCCTGCTCATTTATGTTGGGCACATCCAAGCTGACTTCAACGTTAGGACCAACAGCATTAACAAGAGAACAAAAGAGAGTATCTGCTACGTCTTCATCATCGCAAAATAAGGGGCCAATTTTAAAGCCCGATCGGCATTTGCGAATAACGCCATATCCTAAAATTTTATCTCCACTTTTAACGCATTTCGCAATTCTTGATCCCTGCAAACCTTTCTGGATCCAGTGATGGATAAATTTATCTCTCGGCGCTGGGAAAAATGCGCGGTCATATTCAATAACTTCGACCCCAGATCGCAGAGTAATATCCTCTATTTCCAGTGTGTTTTTAAGACCAAGCTTACTAACTGGTATCCCGCTGTAGCGAATATTGCCGCAGACGTACTCAAAACCACTTTTTCGGTAATTACTTTGCTGATCCACAACACCATCCAAACCTATTACCCGTCCCTCTAGATACGCCATTCCAGCGTTCCATGTCGCCAATCCAACGCCACTTCCTCGTAAATCAGGACGCACAATATAAAAGCCTAGGAAACCGAAATTTTCACCGTATTTGACCACCGAAATTGAGCTCACGGGAACGTCGTTTAGAAAACCCATCATAAATCCTGAGGGATCTGCTGAGTAAAAAGCCTCGAGGTCGTCTATGCCGGGATTCCAGCCTTCTGCTGCAGCCCAATCGATTGCCGTTAAAAAAACCTCAAGGCCAACTGATTTAATAACAAGATTATTCACTATCCCACCCCTCTTTCTGAGTTGGCTTGAATGTCCCATAAACTCAAATCACAAGTTTCCAAAGATAACCATGGGATGGCGAATAAATGGGCCCAATATCTTTTCTTCAATTCAAATTAAGAATTTTCTCCGGATTATAATTTAAATGGATATCCGTTAATACTCAATCACCATCTCATCCATAACACGGCCAAATCCTCCGGCCATTAGTCCAACTATTTGTCCATGGCGCAATGAAAGGTTCACAGTCAACAAACTGGGAGAGGCTTGCTGCATGAAACGACCTTGTTCAATTATCATCGTCTCAGCTTTAATGTTCAAAAAATCGAATAATACGCAGGCAAGAGGTCCAGCAGCCATGCCCGTAGCAGCCTCTTCCTCTATGGCGTAACGGGGCGCAAACATACGTGTTGTCGCTGCGTTATCAGTAGCCGCTGGATCTGTTGTGAATATGTAGTATCCAATTAGGTCAAGTTTATCGCTTATGTCGGATATTTCATCAAAATTGGGCTTCAGATCCTTTAAGGCAGCAGCAGATGAGACGCCAAGGATTAGAAAGTTATTCCCGGTATTGACGACGAGTGGCTCAATCCGCGCGTCCAGATCGCTTTTATCTAAACCGATGGAGGCAAGGACTTGATCCACTGTCACGTCGTCTTCGATCCAGTCTTCAGCTTTACGGTACTTAGGGGCCAATTGTTCCATGAATGCGGCACCTTTTTTGATGACAATTTTTCTCGGCCCATCGACTGTTTCCTTAGAGGTTTCACCGTCGGATACAAGGCCAAGCTCTGACAAGTACGAAAAAGTTGCGATGGTCGCATGCCCACAATGACTAATCCGGCGATTGGGCGTAAAGAAATCCAACTTGAAACCTTCGGTCTCTGATTTCGAGACAAAAGCTGTTTCGGACAATCCAACTTGCCCGGCAATCGAAATCATATCTGTGTCGGTCAGACCGTCCGCATTCAACACCACACCAGCAGGATTTCCGCCGCCTTCTATTGTTACAAATCCGTTCACAATCTTTGCTACAGCCGTTTTTGGAGTTAAGTGATGCTTTATCATTATTAGATCCTTATTAATTGTATGTTTATGAGTTATTCTCACTATAATACATTCATAATTGGTCTTTTATACTCATATACACATGAGATTTTATCACTAATATGGCTCAAGATAATCCGTCATCAAAACTGGCTAATGCAGCACCTCTTCTGGCCGCAATCGCAGAAACACAAAACTTCAGCAAAGCAGCGGACCTTCTTAACGTTCATCAGTCAGCAGTTAGTCATCGCACAAAAGCGCTTGAAGAAGCTCTTGGGTTCAAATTGTTTGAACGGACTACCCGGCAATTGCGCTTTACGCCGGAAGGGGAAATTCTATGCCGCGCTGCAACTGAGACCTCTGCCATTTGGAAAGGCGCACTAACTGAAATAGAAAACCTTTATTCAGATAAATCCATAAGATTATCTTTACCGTCCTCACTGGCTATGAAGTGGCTTATTCCGTCACTCCCCTCTGCGGCAAGCATGGGTATTGATATTGCCTTGCAGGTCAGCGAGGAACACACTGATTTTAAATCCAATGATGTTGACGCCGCAATTCGTTTTGGCACCGGCCCCTACCCCGGATTATTTTCTGTCCATTTAGCGCACAGTGAAATCCAACCCGTTGCCAGCACGGCATACCTCAACGCGCGCGAGAATTCGATTTCTCAGCTTGATGACCACAATGCAATTTTTTTAGCGGATAGGAGAGGCGCGTCAGATGAGACTGACTTCAGTTGGGGGTTTTATTTCTCTAAGGAAAGGCCGTCAAACTCTGAAATTATTCCTGATTTTCAGTTTGAACGGGCAGATCTAATGCTACAAGCGGCAATAAATGGTCTGGGAATTGGTCTCGGTAGAAGCTTGCTCGTCGAAAATGATATTTCAGCAGGGTTCCTAAAACCTTTAGGATCTCCGGTGAAGATGCGTTCAAGTTATTGGCTAGTATGCAAGGCTGAGTTTGCAAAAACAGATCAATTTATCCGGCTTCAAAACTGGCTAAAAGCGGAAATAAATAAAACACTCGGCAACAGATCAAATGAAATTGAGAAAACCTAGTCGTGGGAAAATACAATTTGTGAAAGCCTGAACAAACCATGTCCAGACTTTCACAAATTTGGGATTAGCAGCCTGAGACGCAAACGCCAGCAGCATTAAATTCCATAACTTTTCCGCTCAAAGGAACATGTACAGGAACAGTAACTGCCTTTTTAAAGGCCTCTGTTTTCGTACCCGCGATAATTTTACCGCCTTTTGTTGCCGCCTCATTTGCATGGGATGCAATAACAGATGCTGGTTTGACCATATTATTAACAACATGGGCCGCTTCAGTTGGGCCTGTTGTATAGGTATCACCAATATTCATAACAGCCAGCTTGGCGTGATAAAATTTATTCACCACCAAATCTTGTTCTGCAGTAATGCCAGTATCACCAGACAGATACACAACAAGACCGTTTGTAAACTGTAGAATATAACCTGTTGCCGGGCCGACACTACCACCAAGACCAGATGCCTTTAGGGCCGCACCAAGATCGCCGCCGATCAGGGCATGATGCACGCCGTTGCTATGTATTGCGGGTACGGTTGAGATTTTGACACCACCAACTGTGGTTGTCGCACCGAACCGAGCAAGCATTGAATCCTTTGGATTTCCCCCCAGTGCCTTCAATTTACTTGCAAAGAATGCAGGCATCTCACTGCCCGTAACAATCTTTGCTTTCTTTGCCAGCGCAATATCGACCACATTTGTATTTGGAATTGCCGAAACAGATAAATCAGGTTTGCCGCATTCGCCTGAATTAGGGGCTTTATTACGCTTACCGCCAACATGATCGAAATGCATGTGACTTACGAGCAGCGCATCGACCTTCCCAAGACGTGGATCAGTTGGACCAGCAACGGTCATACCGGCGTCATACAAAATTCGAGTGCCGTTAGGGTCTTCAAACATCATGGCCCGGTCAAGACGACAAAACTCGCCATCTTGGCCACCCAGTGGTGTGACTTTCACATTTGCTGCTGCTGCCAGTTGCGGACCGCTTGCCATTAAACCCACGACAGTCGCTACTAATAATAATCCAATTTTTTTCATAATAACCTCCCCTGAAAATTACCAAACTCTAATTATTTAAAAAGGAAGCATAATCCATATTTAAATTTCACGCAAATAAATCGATTTTTTACAATCCGCAATCAATAATGTAGATTATTTTACACTTATTTGCTGTTTAATTTTGAATATTTACAATTGAACTCATTCGGCATTTTTGCCAACATGTCGGTCCCAGCACCCTTCAATCAAAAAAATAGTGGGGATGTTAGACATCACCACTATTTTCTACCGGAAGCACAGGGGGAGGAGTTTTAGGCTTCAAGGGCTGCTGATTTTGTACTTATAAATTTTGGGATACTGTCCTTTGGGATCTGCGGCTGAAGTTCCCTCTCCAACTGTCAACGTATACAGCAAGTCCTTTGTGATAGACTTACCATCCGCGATATCGCCTCTCCAATGGACATTTGTCAGGATTTGGTATCTATCACCCTTAATCTTTGTGGCGTCCAAATCATTGATTTTATTGGTATTTTTCTTAACCATTCCCCAAGTTTTCTGAAAGTATTGCTGCAGATGCTTAACATTTTTAATCTCTGCATTGGGGTAGGACCACTGTTCAAAATCACCATCTGGTAGGTATTTCAAATACTCGTTTAATGGTGCATTCGTATCAATCATGGTTAGCCAGTTGCGCATAAATGCTTCAGCCGAAGCCTCTGACATTGGGTTTTCTTTTGAAATTTTTGTGGATGATTGATCCGCTGCTGCTGATTGCAGGGATACACCGAATGCCACAGATAAGATAATCAGAACCGAAATCACGTGTTTCTTTATCACTATAGAATACATTGCCATCTCCGATATTTTTGTAGGGACAATAAATCTATAATGAATGAACGTTCATTCGTCAACTAAAAGACACACCGCGCCAAATCATATCAAACGTATCTTCTATAGTTTGTCGGTCAATTGGCAGTTCCTCGTGGATTGCTCTTTTACCCAGTTGCACGGCAGGTGCTATAAGCAAAGCACTCAACGAATTCAAAGAAACTCGTCGAAGCGTCCCGTCCTCAATTGCTGACATCAGGATGCCACCGATTTCCATGGCCATGGCTTCCACCTCAGGTTTACGCTTGTCATCGAGGAGTTGAGCTGCGGAGACATATTCGGAAAAAACAAAATCATTTGGGTTCGAAAGAATATACTCGAACAGAGAAAACCACATTTTTTTGATATTTTCAGCGGAGTTCTCAGTCGGCTTAAACACAGCCATCATATGTTCATGAAGCTCTGTTTTTATTTCAAGAAACACTTGTTGGAGTAACTCTTCTTTATTTGGAAAGTAGAGATATATCGTCCCTGCGGACACGTTTGCTCGTTTGGCGATTTTACTGACAGATGCACCGCCTAATCCTCCAACAATCACCTCTGTTACAGCGGCATCACGGATTGCCCGCCGTTTGTTGTTGTCCTTAATTCGCACTAACTGAATACCTTATTGGTTCTGTTTTGTTAATTTTTTCTACACCAACATAAACACTTATTTGACAACACCGTGATCTTAAAAAACAGCGGCATTTACTTTTCGACAAAGTATAAATACCACTGCTTAATCATCAGTGTAAGTCAATAAAATTGCTGCCTCCCCATACCTCAAACAGGCGAATTTGAGAGGAATATTCTAAAACAAACTGTTGGCATACAATCAGAAACCACCATTAAACACCAGCGCAATGAGGGCAGGAGTTCTATTACTCACCCATTATTTTGGCTAACGTCCCGTCACCTTCGATGGCTTTGTAACCTTTATCAAAGGCTTCAACTGCGGCTCGACCTTCTGGCGTGTCACGACATAGAATAGCGTCATTATGCACCGCCACTGGTTGATCCGCTGAATGAGGAAGTGGATCTACTCCCATAGCATCAAATGCCGCATATACGTCTGGCCAATATGCGAGGAAAACGTCGATCCGTCCCGCGTTTAATTTTTTAATATTGGTTTCGATTGAATTCGCCGCAATCAAACTCAGTCCTGAATTTTCAATATTGTTTCCATAAGGCATACCCTGCCGGACACCAACCTTCATTCCCTTCAAAGCCATCACATCACTTACGGGTGAGGATCCCGCTTTCGTAAAGATGTAGACTTTCGCCTCTGTCATTGAAGCCGATTGTGCCGTTTTGAAGGAAAAATTATAGAAATCAGGATTTGTATTTGCTGGTGCCATACAAAGAGACTTACCGGTTTCGAAATTTGCAAATGCACGCTTTGGCGGGACATGCTGGATCTTGAAGGATACGTCAGATTTTGCGCTTGCGGCTGAAATAACTTGATCATACAGCCCTTTGCCATCTTTCTGGTATAACCCTCCAATTTCCATAACTGACAAATCTGCATCAGCACTTTGGGCTATACTTGCGAAAGGCGCGGTGAATACAATCAATGCACACGCTAATAGTCGATTACTAACTAACATAAATGAACTCCGATACTGTTTTATATACTGAACTCACACGAAGCATTACGTATATTAGAATTTACTTAATATTCGAATAATTAAAGACAATTGTATGTACCTCAACTCATTGGCTATAAATACGGTGGCATTTTTTGCTGAAAACTAATTACTCACCTAAGAATAATTTTTCTTTTTCTTTTAATTTTTCAGAAATATATCGCATAAAAGTTCGAATTCGGGGAAGTTTCTGTAAATCAGGATGAGTTAAGACCCAGATATCTGAATAGGGTTGTTTTTCAACGTATGGCAGAGCTTCAAGCTCCTCAGTACTACCGCCAAGAAAACAGGGCATTCTCGCCACCCCAGATCCCGCCAGTACCGTCCCATGAACGGCAACCATGTCGTCAAATTTTGCGGTAACTCGGGCCCGTGGATAGGCCTTCAAAATTTCCGCCGCAGGATCGTCGCCACGCCACAAGAAATTTATGCAGTCCAGCTCACTAGCCTGATCGCAGCCTGCCAGGTATTTCCGCTCCCCATAGTATCTGCAATTTTGGGAGAGAACTTTGCGGCCCCACAGCGTTCCATCAGGCTCATTACTGGCAAGGATAGAAACATCGGCTTCCCGTTTATGTAGATTAACCGCATCGGAAGTAGCAATAACCGTCAGTTTTATATTTGGATAGATTTTGGCAAATTCAGCTAAAACAGGGGCCAAAACGACTTTGATGATTAACTGAGGGGCGGAAACCTTAAGCGGTCCGGCAAGTTCCATATCCCTACCAGCTATTGAAAGATCAAGTGCAAGTGCAAGCTCTTCCATACTCTCTGCTGCTAGAATTGCATGCTCACCAAAAGACGTTACCCTCAATCCGCTTGCAAATCGATCAAACAACCGAACCCCCATGCTTTTCTCAAGCGTGGATAACCGCCGCGATACTGTTGAATGGTTCACGCCCAAAGACCGCGCCGCGCCGCTCAGCCCACCATGACGGTGAACAGCTAAGGCATATTTTAAATCATCCCAACTTTCCATCTGTGCATATTTGCACAGCTTGGTTTCCAAATACTACAATTTTCGAACACAAATTATTCAGATATATTTCTATTCAACACATTTCAGACAACGCGAGGAGAATTGAAAAATGACTGTTTATTGCATTGGCCAGGCCAAAAAGCTAAACAAAGAACGATTGCAAGAATATGGAAAGCAAGCGGGCGCAGCTCTCTCCAAACATCACGGGGAACTTGTCACTAGAACAGTCAATCCCCTCGCCTTAGATGGTACTGCTGGTGACGATCTCATTGTCATTCTCAGTTTCCCATCAGAGGAAAACGCAATTGCTTGGCGAGAAGACCCCGAACTTTCAGCCGTTCATGATCTTCGCAATGCCTCAGGCGATTGGACGTTGCAACTTCTTCGGAACTAACGTTTTATTTATCAAGAGCGAGACTTTTGTGGAGGGTCTGCTCTTGATAATATTATAGCGGGATTGAAATCGTGAATTTGGCGCCATGGCTGATTTGACTTGATACAGAAATCTGCCATCCGTGGCGCTCCACAATTTCTTTTACAATTGGCAGGCCCAAGCCACAACCGTCCCCATCGGAACGATTACCTCTGTTAAAACGTTCAAATATGGCATCTTGTAGCTCCAGAGAAATACCTGGACCTGTATCTTCCACTTCAATTAATGCTGAATTTTCGCTTTTCAGAATGCGAACCGTAACGACTGAATTTTGAGCGCCGTAACTAATCGCATTTTCAATGAGGTTCTTCAAAGCTTCTTGAATTAGGGCGGCATGTCCTGAAACCTCCAAATGATTCAGCGTACAATCCAGCCCAAGATCCATGCCTTTGCTCAAGGCTGAGGGAACCAGTTCTTTGGTAATATCGGTACATTCTTTCACTAAATCAATCTGATCAAATGTTACCGAATTTTCACCCGGGGTCGCCTTAGCTAGACTTAAGAGTTGATTGACCAATCGGGTTGATTGCCGTGTGGATTGATCAAGATATGTCAGTCTTTGCTTAAGCTCGTCCGCACTACTCGCTTTAAGTGCCAGTTCGGTTTGTGTTTGAATGGCTGCAAGCGGTGTTCTGAGTTGATGGGCTGCGTTTGATGTAAATCGCCTCATGGCGGCCATACTATCGGAAAGCCTCGTCATGAGATCATTAATACCGTCCACAAGATGCTGTACTTCTTGTGGGACCCGGTGTTCAATTGGGTGCAAGTCTTCAGGATTTCGGCGGGTAAGCGCCCCTTGTAGATGGGCTAATGGTTTCACGCCCCAGCTAATCCCAACCCACATAATGGCACCCGCAACAATAATAAGAATAAACTGCCTTAAAATAGCATCAGTAATCATCTTTTGGATCAAGGCCTGCCGACCGTCTGTGGTTTCAGCAACCTTCACCGTGAACCGGGTAGAGAGTTGCTGACTTGAGACGTATCGATTGACGGCTCCTATTCGAACATCATCCCCGTGGTATTTAGCATCATAGAAAATTGGCGTATCAAACTGATTTTTGAACGCGCCCGGCACAGGCGGCAAATCAGCATATCCTGTCAAAAACGAGTTTACTCCGGTTTCAACTTGATAAAAAACGCGATCTTGCGTGTCTGAGGCAAGCATTTCCAGTGCAACATAGGGAATATCCACATCGATTTCAGTGCCAACAATAAACACCCGTTCTGAAATTGCTAAGGCAGATCCAAATAACACCCGGTCATAAGCTTCGTTAGCCGCAATCCGCGCACTGGAACGAACTTCAAATAACATCAGACCACTGATCACAAAGAGGACTGCCAGAAGAATGAGCGACAATCGCTTTCGAATGGTGGGTTGTTTGGACATTACGGTCTTTCCATAAGGTAGCCCAGACCTCTGACCGTTTTAATATTGATCCCGCTTATCTGAATTTTTTTGCGCAAACGGCTCACATAAATCTCAACGGCATTTGGCGTTATGTCTTCATCAAAGTTCGCCAATCCATCGGCGATTTGATCTTTACTAATGACCTGTCCGATTTTAGATACGAATAGCTCCAGAAGACAAAATTCTCGTTTTGGAAGATCCAACACTTGACCGTCAATATGAGTTGTCCGCGCGACGGAATTAAAACTCAAGGCTCCCAACTCAACGACAGGTGATTTATTTTCGCTATTTCTACGCAGAAGTGCCCTGACCCGCGCCTCTAATTCAATAAGCTCAAACGGCTTGGTTAGATAGTCGTCAGCGCCAAGATCCAAGCCCGCAACACGGTCTGATATATGATCTCGCGCAGTGAGCACGAGAACTGGAGTGGTGTCACTTCGTGACCTCATTTTAGCGAGAACATCAAGCCCGTCCAGTCCTGGCAGGTTCAAGTCCAGCACAACAACATCATATTGTTGTACTCTTAAAACTTCGTCCGCTTCTAGCCCATCGTTCAAAACATCTACGGCAAGCCCAATGGCGTCGAGTGCCGTAAAAATCCCATTTGCTAAAGCGGCATTATCTTCAACGATTAATACCCTCATAGCCCGTCACACTAGCCTGTTTAAGTTTTAGATGGAACAGTTAGAATTCTTTGTTACAGTCAGTCCCACAAGGCGTAGATTTAAGTTCTTCGGCTATGGATCATAGGCATAATGAAATCTGTTTTTACATATTCTCCTAAAATTGCCAGCATGTTAACGCTGCTGTTTTCATGCCTTTTCCTTTCCTTGAACAGCATTGCAGACGAGTTTTCCTATCCGCCGCTTAAGCACGAATTTACGGAGCAAATCGGCTCAACGAGTAACGAAATTATTCTTCGAAATCTTACCATATACGGCACGACAGATAATGAGGCTATGGTCGGCTTGATCAAGGATTTTCAAAACTTATATCCGTTTGCCAAAATTCGTTATTTCGAGCTCCAAAGCCAAGAATTATTCCAGCGTATTAGAAGAGAAAAAGACACGAATACAAAAAGTGCCGATATCGCCATCAGCTCGGCAATGGACCTTCAGATCAAACTTGCCAATGATGGATACGCGCGAAAAATAGATATCTCAATCCCCAGTGATATACCGAGCTGGGCTGTCTGGAGAAATGAAGCCTTTGGTACAACTCTCGAACCTGCGGTAATTATTTATAACAAGCCCTATTTCGAAAACAGGCCCCTACCAAAGAACAGATCCGACCTTATTGCATTTTTGGAAAGTCGACCACCTGATCTATACGGGAAACTTGCAACCTACAATATTGCGAAAAGTGGCCTTGGGTACATGTTTTTTAGCCGTGATGACAGCCAGTATAGCGGCACATGGGATTTGATCCGTGCCATGAGTGACAATGGCGTCAAACTCTATAGTCAAAGCTCCAAAATCATTGACGGCGTGAGTTCAGGCGAACTGAAACTTGGCTATAATGTGCTTGGGACCTATGCGATTTCACAATTGAACGACAACCCAAATCTTGGCATCATTTTACCGGAAGATTACACCATTGTTTTCTCAAGGCTTGCCATAATACCCAAAGCAGCTAGCTCCCGAGTGGCGGGGCGTTTATTCCTTGAATATTTGCTATCCGAACGCGGACAAATACAGATCGCCAACAAGGCTCAGCTTAATCCTATTAAGGCCAGTGTAAAAAGCCCTCATCCCCTACTCCGCTCCCTGCATGATCAAACAAGCAGTCTACGCCCCATTAAGGTTAGCCCCGGATTACTGGTCTATTTGGATCAACAAAAGCGGAAAAAAATCCTCAAACGCTGGCGAAAAACCCTGCAGCTCCCGTAATTTATTCTTTTATGGACCAGTGACAGGTTCCCGACAGGTTCTTCCGCTACTGTGTGTTGATGGTTGTATTACAGGGAACAACAGTTGGGTGATACCGGGTTGCAATATCAAATTCCGGATGAGTGTTAGAGTATAACTTTATCCACCCTTCAACTTGTGCGATACATCATATTATAAAAAACTAATGGGAGGTAAATCTTATGTTCAAACTTACACGTCGCGCAATTTTTTCTACGCTCGCAGCTGTCGGCATTTCTGCTGCAATGAGTGCAACACCGGCACAAGCTGCTGATGTTGACAAACTCCACTTTTTGATCCCTGGCGGTGCAGGCGGCGGCTGGGACGGAACGGCCCGCGGCACCGGTGAAGCACTCACAAAATCCGGCATCGTCGGTACGGCTTCTTATGAAAACATGTCTGGCGGCGGCGGCGGTAAAGCCATTGGATACCTCATCGAAAATGCGGCATCTAGTCACGGAACATTAATGGTCAACTCTACTCCGATCATTATCCGCTCGCTCGTTGGGCGTTTTCCGCATAACTTCCGCGACTTAACAATGATCGCAGGAACAATTGGTGACTATGCAGCATTTGTTGTGGGAAAAGACAGCAAATTCAATTCCTTTAAAGATCTTGTGACTGCCTATAAAGCAAACCCCAGAAGTGTCGCTATTGGCGGCGGATCAGTCCCAGGTGGCATGGATCACTTGGTTGCGGCTCTTGCTATGCAATCTGCTGGTGAAGACCCAACTAAAGTAAAATACATTCCATATGATGCTGGCGGCAAAGCCATGGCAGCTCTTCTTTCCGGTGAAATTCAAGCACTTTCAACTGGCTTCTCAGAGGCTGTGGCCCTTGCAAAAGCCGGTGAAGTTAAAATCATTGGGATGACTGGACCTGAAAGAAACGATGCGTTTAAAGATGCGCCAACATTGAAGGAACTTGGCTATGACGCCGAGTTTGTAAACTGGCGCGGCTTCTTTGCAGCACCAGATCTTCCAGCGGCAAAAGCAGATGCGTATCGTGCAGCCATTTCTAAAATGTATAGCACTCCCGAGTGGGAAGTTGTTCGTAAACGCAATGGTTGGGTCAACATCCATAACTCAGGCGCTGACTTCAACGATTTCCTTGGTAACCAAGAAGCTGTCATCAAAGATTTGATGAAAAAGTTAGGCTTCCTCTAGAACCAAATATAACCGGAACTTCAACTTGGAGTTCCGGTCCTCAAATCTATGTATTAGGAGTTCAATCGCATGACATTGGACAAGTGCATCGCTTTGCTTTTTCTGACGGTTTCGATAATTTACGGGTATGCATCATACACTTATCCATTGCTACCGTTTGAGCTGAACATGGTCTTTTTGCCAAACACCATGCCATTGGCGTTAAGTGTCTTGGGCATTCTTATTTCCAGCATTATCATTCTATCAAAAAAACAAACGTCCGCTGAAAGCCTCACGGATGGCGATATCGATTTTAGTCGTTTGCGAGACTATAACTGGGGACAGGCACTTGGTCTTCTCGTCGCGATGACCCTGTACGCTGTTCTGCTACGCCCCTTAGGTTTTATTCCCTCCACTGTGGCCTTTCTCGTTGGTTGCGGCTGGATTTTGGGGGAACGCAGACTGCATATAATGCTTGCCTCCTCACTCATTGGAGCCGGAACAATCTGGTATTTAGTGCAAGAAGTTCTCGGTATTTTTTTAAAACCACTTCCATGGTTCATGGGCTAAGCAGGAGACATATCAATGCTTGAAGGTATTATGCTTGGCCTGGAGACGGCCTTTTCCCTACAAAATCTATTTCTTGTCGTATTTGGCTGTCTGATCGGCACCTTGATCGGCATGCTTCCGGGACTCGGCCCTATGTCGATTATTGCCATCATGATCCCTGTGGCGATCAACATTGGAGACCCATCTGCCGCTCTTATTTTGCTGGCAGGCGTCTATTACGGCGCCATATTTGGCGGCTCCACGTCGTCAATTCTCATAAATGCACCGGGGGTTGCGGGTACCGTAGCAACCGCCTTCGACGGTTATCCAATGGCACGGCAAGGTAAAGCCGGCAAAGCCCTTACTATCGCGGCGATTTCCTCCTTCTGCGGCGGAACGGTCGGCGCTATTCTCCTTTTATTCTTTGCTCCAGCCCTTTCAAGCGTTGCTCTCCTTTTCCATTCCGCTGAGTATTTTGCGTTAATGGTTGTTGGGCTGTCCGCCATTGCTGCGTTTGCGGGTTCGGGTAAAGTTGCTAAGGCATTAATGATGACAATTGCAGGTTTGATGCTGGCAACTGTCGGCGAGTCTGCCTTGTTCAATGCGCCCCGTTTCACAATGGGACTTTCAGACCTTCAATCAGGTTTCAGTTTTGTAACACTGGCTATGGCTTTGTTTGCCTTGCCCGAAGCCCTGTTCCTCGTCCTTAATCCAAACAAAAGCAATACCAGTGCCAATAACCAAGCCATTAAAGATTTGCGCATTACCAAAGAAGAGGCCAAGAAAATTGCGCCTGTCATTGCCCGCCAATCTATTCAAGGCTTCCTTATTGGTGTGATGCCCGGCGCGGGCGCCACCATCGCGTCATTTCTTGGCTATGCGGTTGAACGGAACATTGCTAAGGGAGCAGAGCAGGAGGAGTTTGGTAAAGGATCCATCAAAGGGCTGGCTGCCCCAGAAGCTGCGAATAATGCAGCCTGCACCGGATCATTCGTGCCCTTGCTCACATTAGGAATTCCGGGATCTGGGACAACCGCTATTTTACTCGGCGCGCTGGTTGCCCTTAACGTCAATCCCGGACCACGTTTAATGATCGACAATCCATCGGTTTTTTGGGCCGTTATTATTTCAATGTACATTGGCAACGTAGTTCTTTTAATCCTCAACCTGCCGATGATCCCCTATATCGCTAAACTTCTAACGATACCGCGCAATTATCTGATCCCGTTCATTCTATTCTTCACAATGATTGGTGCCTATATCGGTCAGAATAACGCAACAGAGTTGCTGATTTTGATTGGCCTTGGAATAGGAGCAACTCTCCTCCGGTTTGCAGATTACCCACTGCCTCCGCTTCTCATTGGGTTCATTCTTGGGGGTATGATGGAGAATAATTTCGCCCGCGCTGTAAATTTAACAGACGGTGCCGCCTTCATGTATGAACGCCCAATGACATTGGGCCTACTACTGGTTGGAGTTCTATTGATCGTTATTCCCATTTTCCGAAAATACAGATTAAAAACAAACTCCATCAATGTGGCCGACGGAGACTAAACCTCTCAATGATCAACTCATCCCTTACCCGCTTCGCACTCGCCCTTGTCATCGGCTGTGCGGGCGGAATTTTGTTCAGTGCCATACATTTTCCGCTGCCGTGGTTGTTGGGCGCGCTTTGCGCCACATTACTCGCAAGCTTGCTAGGGGCTCCCATTGAAGTCTCCAAAAGTATCCGAAACTACATTATTAT
>JBALWO010000034.1:20586-34154 GCA_036960775.1 Pseudomonas marincola
CATGCCTGCCGCGTTGTATCTGTCCTTCTATTTATCCCGTTTGTATTGACCTACTGGTTCGATTTAGAAAAAATCAGTCTCACCAACGATATCCAGTATTGGAGCATTCAAGAAACCCTCACCTTGGTCGCTATTGCAGTTGTCGGGATGATCTTGGCAAAACTCTGCCGTATTCCAGCTCACCGTTTGACAGGTCCTTTGATACTCAGTGCGGCGGTTCATTTAAGTGGAGCCATTACAAGCGAGCCGCCTGAACTTGCCTCGATCATCATTCAACTGATATTGGGCAGCGCGCTAGGCTCTCGTTTCTTTGGAATATCCTTCAAGGAAGTAGGCCGCGTAATTTTTCTCGCCATGGGCATGACCGTTCTCATGCTCTCCGTGACGTTTTCAAGTGCCTATCTGTTATCCCTGCTCACCGGGTATTCGTTTGAGGCATTGATCCTCGCCCTATCACCCGGTGGTTTTGCAGAAATGGCACTGGCAGCTTTATCACTTGGCGTTGATCCAGCGTTTGTGACGACACATCATGCCATGCGGTTGTTTGCCATTGTTTTTGTAACCCCTATCATCATCAAGGTTATTTTAAGAAAAGGTGCTTCATAGCATCGTCATTGGCTTAGCGAACACATCGGCTAAATGACTTCAGATACTTAATAGGGCCTTTGGGACGAATTTTCCTTGTCAGCAATAACATGGGCAATGATTTATCTTTTCGAAGGAATGACAACCACGCTTTACTATCTGCCTTCAAAGTAAAATCAGCACTTCCCTCCAAACCGTCCACGACGCTAATGGTTTTGTCTCTGATTGTAACCGTTGCCTGTATTTCTTCCTTACCAGTGAAATCAAAATGATACACGATGTCTAGGCCATCCGATTTGTGACGATTGAAAACAAGCGGTATACTTTGGATAAAACCTGCGATGGATGTGGGTCTCAAATGAGACCGCATCAGACGAACGCGCTTATTCTTAAATCGCTTTTCAACATGGGCTTGCGCATCTGTTCCGGGTACCACGTAAATAGCTTCACTTTTCTCTGTAAGTGGCCTTAACACCTCTTTCTTAAAGGCGGATTTATTTTCGAGGTACGGTCCAATGACGTCATCCCCAGCAGGGCACACCGCAATACAATATGCTGCCTTATAGTTCGCGCCAAAAGACAGACTTTGCCACCATGAGGCGCTTTCATTATCGTCAATTTTTGTGCGGAGGTCTTTGGCATCTTTAGCATCAGCAATGGTTTCAGTCAGCGCCGTAAAGCCACCCATAAATTCATGGTAATTATGATTGTAACAAGCCGCAAAATCAAAATTTCCGTCTGGCCCAATGGCCCCTACAGGACAGGCTGCGACACATAGCTTGCATTCCAAACAGGGGTTGTATTCAAGAAGCTCTCCGTATGTTTCAATCTCGTGATCAATCAATACAGTGCCAAGCAAAATGAAATTTCCAAATTTCGGGTGGATAATATTGCGGTGAATACCCATTTTCCCAAGTCCCGCCGCTATGGCCACAGGTTTATGGGATATGACCCAGGTTTTGCCAGGAAAATCATCCATCTCCATGGGAAAACCCATTGAGGGATACAAACCCCCAACCTTTTCCGCTGACAGTTTTTTCACGATACTGCGCGCTGTATGTAAGACATCATCCCCAGTGTGATGGAAATCCACATTTGCCACAGATCGTTTGGGTGTCCTGATATTTTCTTTATTCATTTTCACAACGAATGAGATCAAGGATTTTGTTCTTGGAAAAACACTTAAGATATCCGCCCGTTGATCATCAAGCTCTGGACTAGAAATATCAACAAAACCAACATCATCTGCACCGCAATCCAAGCAGAGCTGGCGCAACCAGTCTGACCCTATGCCGCCCGATTTCGATTTTTCGTGCCCATCGGTCCCAACAATATCAAGCATAATTTTTTCCCTAGATGTATATACAACAAATTTCAGAAATATATATTTAGACGAACGTTACTTTATTCAAGAGTTCAGTAAGCGGACCATAGGTATTCTCAGTTTTTTGCTGTGCGATCCGCCACGCTGGAAGAACTTGCTCTACCAGATTTTCGCCGATGTCAGACAATGCCAGCGTATGAACACGTTTATCCCCTTGCGGAATGATTTCGACCCACTTATGGGCATGCATTTTTTCGATATTCCGACTAACTGTGGATTTTTCGAGTGACAATACTTTTGCTAATCGAGAGGGGGACGCTTCCCCATGAGCACCAATGGAGATCAGAAGGTTAAATTGGGCGACAGTTAAACCAAAGGGGCGGAAACAATCCTCGTAGATCGCGCTAACTTCACGGTTAAGTTTACGAAGCCTCGCGACGATACACGATTTTGAAACATCGAGTGCTTGCATTTCCATTGATATAGCCACGTCATTCCTCCATTATATAATTAATGTATATACAACAAATATGCTGCATTCAATTAAAAAGAAGAGCTAATTTGACTACCATCACATTTATTTGCCGAATTTGGGTTGCGTAAAAGCTATTCCACCGGTGTCGTCAGGATTTTTATACCTGCAGCACCAAAGGCAAGTCCAAACACAGCTTCGAAACCTCTCCGAAGTTTGGTGTATACATTTATAGCTCGCTGGCTTGAAAACAAAAATGCATAACCATGGAACACAATAAAGCTTTGAATAGCGATGGCTATGATCACCGTGACCAATGATGACGACGACGCATCTTTTGGCATACCAACGGAAAACAACGCTCCAAAGAACAAAATCGCTTTTGGGTTCGTTAGATGCAGCGCCAAACCTTTGGCATAGGCTGCTTTAAGGCTGGGAACTACACTTGCATCCGTGGTGACAACAGATGCCTTCAAGGCTGACCGGATTGATTTAAAGGCTAGGTACAAAAGATAACACGCGCCCATATAGCGCACGATTTCAAATACCCATGCATTAGCGAGCATTATGGCACCCAGACCAAAGGCTGCTGAAACTGACCACATCAAAGAACCTGACATCACGCCAGATGCAAGTGCAAGACCATAACGACGGCCGCTGTTCATGGATGTCCCCGCAATGGCAAGCGTCGCAGGCCCTGGGCTCGCAGTTGCCAGAAGCGCCGCGAGAAGAATAAACGGTAAATTGACTTCAGTCAGCATGGTAAAATTCTCAGTTCAATTTCTCAAGATTTGAAAAATATACACAATTGGAGGTAAAGCCCAACAGAATTAGATAAAAATAATTTTGAATTTTCAATTCGTGTCAGCCTATAGTTATTTCATAATAATAAAAAATAGGGAGATTAAGACCATGCGTTGCCAGCAAGTTATTGAATTTGGAAAACCCCTCGAAGCCCGCGAATACGAAACCCCAACCCCAACCGGAACTGAAGTTCTGCTTAAAATCACTGCCTGCGGTGTCTGCCATAGTGACCTGCATCTGTGGGAAGGTTATTTCGATATGGGCGGTGGACAAAAACTAGATCTTGCGGAACGCGGCATGACCCTCCCCTTTACTATGGGCCATGAAATTGTTGGTGAAGTCGCTGCTTTGGGCCCTGATGCCAAAGGTGCAAATATTGGTGACAAACGCATTATTTTCCCGTGGATTGGTTGTGGAAGCTGTGCCCGCTGTGAAGAGGGAGATGAGTTGTTATGCATGTCACCCCTCACGTTAGGTACGCGGTACAATGGCGGCTATTCTGATGAAGTAATCGCCCCTCACCCAAAATACCTTATTCCGTTTGACGGAATCCCTGCTGAACTTGCCTGCACTTACGCATGCTCTGGATTAACCGCCTATAGCGCGCTTAAAAAATTATCTCATTTGGGCGAAAATGATACAGTTGTTATTATTGGTGCCGGCGGCGTTGGACTTTCAGCCGTTCATTTTGCCCCATCTGTGCTGAAGTGTAAAATTGTCGTCGCTGACATCGACGAGACAAAAAGGGCCGCAGCATTAGAAGCCGGCGCATCAGCTGTATTTGATAACAGCGACCCTGAAGCCGTCCAAAAAATGATGGAACTTACTAAGGGCGGCGCTGGCGCTGCCATCGACTTTGTCGGAGCACCATCATCGGCCGGATTTGGCCTTAATATATTGCGAAAAGGTGGCACCCTTGTGGTGGTTGGCCTATTCGGCTCATCCATAACCCTTCCCCTTCCAACATTGCCGCTAATGATGCGCTCTATCATCGGATCATACGTGGGAACGTTAGCTGAAATGCGGGAACTTATGGCACTTGTTCAAGCTGGGAAAGTTGCCCCTATCCCATATGAGGTTCGCCCCATGGAGGATGCCAATGCATCCCTTATGGATCTGAAGGCCGGAAATGCAACTGGGCGAATTGTACTCACGCCATAACCTTTAATACCTAAAGGTAAGAAGTCAGCATGAGGTTGCTATTGCAAGCCATCATGCTGACACTCGCCGTTTTTTCTATGCTGACAAAAGAGAACTGCAATTTTTACCGATGAATGCACCCGCTTCTGGTCCGTCCTTTGATGGGTCCAAGCTTTCACCGGACTGCATCAAACTGGTAGTTTTCGCTGTTATTAATTTAGTAACGCCGTCTTTCCCAGATTGACAGGCACTTTTGACTGCGGACATGTCACTTAACGTCGCATTAGCGATCATTTTGGCTCCTGAAGAAAGAGAGGATGTATCCAGACCCGCACTGGAACCGCTTTCCGTTGTTTGGCATGCCCCCAAGGCAAGAAAAGATCCAACCAACATGAAACTCGCTATCCTTTTGGTATTTTTCATAACTTATCCTCTATTCCACAGTTGCTAATATGGACAGCTTACAGAGGAATATTTTCCTGAAACCTCTCATATGGGAGTAGCTATATTTTATTTTTCAAAAAAAATTTCTCGGCTTATTCAGCTATCAGTTTTGAAATTGTTTTTGCATCCAAATAGGAGATGACAATATTTTTTTGATCAACATTGATTGCCGCTGCGTATCGGTTTTCTGGAAAACAGATTTCAAATATTGCCGCGCTGTTTGCACTGAAATACTGATTGAATTCGCGGCCTCCTCCAGACTGTCAAAAGTGATAAGCCCTTCTACGAGACGAGCTTCAGACGGTGTGAACCCGTAGAGCCGTTGCAATAAATCGGCTGGGGCCTCTTGCGGCGTTTCAGGATCGGTAATGAAAATCACAGCCAAGGGCTCATCTAGAACTCCCAATCCTAATTTCAAATGATTTCCCCACAAGGTGGAAATCAACATCGCATAGTTTTCGTTAGATGTTTTTCTGGGGACACTTAAGGTGTAACCCGGAAGAATGTCACCCCTCCGTGCGCTTGATATGGCCGTTTTTATGGCAAGATGCATATCCGAATTTTGCGCGGATTTTTCTAACCGAATATGACCTCCCACAATTGAAATCCCATCAACGCGAGATGCAATCTCCTCAGCCGATGAGTTATGATGCAGGACGTTGCCATGCTCATCAGAAAGTATAATTCCCGTAGGAAGATGATCCAATACTGCATGAGCTGTTCGCTTGACGAAATCTGATTTCACGAAGCGTTTTTGAAGATCAATAGCTCGCCGTAAATGAGGAATAATTTCACCCACTAGATCACAGTCTTCTTGCGTAAATGCCTCCCCATCCTTCCACCGCATAACCGCAAGTCCCGTCATCGTCCCATCATCACCCGGCATAACGAGTGATATTGAATATTCAATAACGGGAAATCTGTGTTCATTCTCCAACATGTTCTGATAAATGTAGGATTGATGCCAAGCCTCTTCCCCAATTGAAAGACGGCAAGACAGCGGTTTTCCTGGCAATTGTCCGCAAGCAACTGCTCTTGGATCGTCTGCAAATCTCGTTTGAAAATTTTCAAGCATATCCACAGGCAATTCGGGGCCGTGGGTAAGCCAAAAATTGAACTTCTCTTCGGTAGGATCAAAATGAAGAATGTTCGTATAATCAGCGTCAAAAAGGTCTGCGAGGCTTTCTAAAAAGACCGGCCATTTTTGTATATCTGTCGCCGCGTCATAAAGATGGCCGATAACCGGCAGTATATTTTGAACAGACATAAATTCCCCTTTTTATATTCTCCTTATCTTATGCGCACACCATATGAGAGTTAAAGATAAAAAGGGATTATTATCATATTTTTATGAAGCCACACTTTGCATCATTGAGCACCTACAGAGGTGACGACGGTGTAACTTCGACAACCCTCGTCTCTTCAGCTTCGAGCTTTTCGTGACATTGCGGACAATACAGTTCCGGTACGATGTCGCATCCGCAAAGCGTGTGTTTAACAATCATGGTCGGTTGATCCAGCATGTATTTATCGCCCCAAGCGAGCATCGTGAGTAATACTGGCCGCAAGTCCCTGCCCTTTTTTGTCAAAATGTAATCGAAGCGTCCCGCGTGCTCAGGATTAACTCGTTTTTCTAGAACGCCTTCTTCTCGCAATGTTTTTAAGCGTGCCGATAGCACAGCACGGGGAAGACCAAGAGCTGCCTCGAAGCCATCGAACCGTGTGTTTTTTCGAAAACACTCCCTCAAAATGAGGATTGTCCATTTCTCACCAATTACCGACAGTGTTCGCGCAACGGAACATGGTTCTGTCTTTAGCTCATCCCACTTCATCTTCAATGCTCCTTGTTTCTCCAAATTCTAACAGTTATGTTCATATTGACAAGTTCATTTTTTGAACTTAAATATAGATGCGTATAACAATAAAAACAAAACCCAATTTCCAGGATAAAACCATGACAGCTGCAAAATTAAAGCAGGCCTCTTTCCTTACTGCGCCAATCGTACCAACTCTTCTAAAACTAGCGGCCCCTAATATGGTCGGCTTTTTTGTGATGTCATGCGTCTCCATCGCTGAAATGTGGTATGTGGGCGAACTTGGTACATCTGCACTCGCCGGATTTGCCGTTTTGTTCCCGCTTGTTATGCTTATGAATATGCTGGGCGCAGGATCAATCGGCGGCGTCATCGCAGCAACAACAGCACGCGCAATGGGCGCAGGTAAAATTGATAGAGCCAACAGAATTGTCTGGCATGCGACTTTCCTTGCCTTTGCGGCCTCAGTATTATTCTTTGGTATTGAGAAAATATGGGTAACTGACATCGCAACGGCAATTGGCGCTTCTGGCGAAAGCCTCCAACATGCGACAGCTTATTCAAACATTGTATTCTCTGGTGTCTTCACCCTATGGCTGTTTAATATTTTCAGCAGCCTGCTCCGCGGCGCTGGTGATATGACCACCCCTGCAGTTGCAATGGTTGTGACAGCAATTTTCCAAATCCTTATAAGTGGCGCATTGTCACTCGGATGGTTTGGGCTACCAGCTATTGGTATTGCAGGCATCGGCTATGGAACAGTGATTGCAGCAGCCGTTGGCGCTCTCATTTGTTTTCGAAAGCTCCTCTCCGGAAAAAGTGGCATTCAGTTTTCGAAAGACTGCCTGCAGTGGGACCCTGAAATGGCAAAGGAGCTGGTAAAAGTTGGTGGTCTTGCAGGGATTAATCCGTTTCTATCTATTTCTACCATCGTCTTGGTTACAGCGATGATTAGTCGTTTTGGTGAAAGCGCTCTTGCCGGTTTTGGTATCGGCACCCGCCTTGAATTTATTCTTATACCAATTGTATTTGGAATTGGTGCTGCCATGATTTCCCTTGTGGGGAGCAATATTGGCGCTGGTCAAATAAACCGTGCCCAGAACATCGGATGGGTCGGTGGTGGCATGGCATTTCTAATCTGCGGATTAATCGGCCTAGTGGTTGCTGTGTACCCTGAAACCTGGGCCGGCGTATTCACAGATGACGCGGCAGTATTCGCGGCCGCAGCTGAATATCTCGTAATTGTCGGGCCCGCCTATGCCTTCTTCGGATTAGGATTATCACTCTATTTCGCGTCCCAAGGCGCACACGCTGTTTTCTGGCCCGTATTTGCAAGCGTTGGCCGTCTTGTTATCGCAGCGGGTATTGGTTTCTACACCCTACAGAATGGAGACGGCGACTTTCAGGGACTTCTCATCTGTATTTCTGCCAGCCTGTTTTTCTATGGCGCCATTCCAACCCTTGCCCTCGCTCTGGGAGCATGGAAAAAAGCTAATACGTAATTTTGGAAAAGGCCGATTAACGCCGTAGGTCGTTTTCTATAACAAATGACACGAAGCCAAATGCCGGTCCCCAATTTCTTGCAGTGCAGGCGGCTCAGAATGACAAATGGCCATAGCCTGTGGGCAACGCCCTGCAAATCGGCAGCCTTTGGGAAGATTGATCGGACTTGGAGGGTCGCCCTGTAAATGTTGCCGTTCATTTTGACTGCCATGGCTATCGACCTTTGGAACTGCCGACAACAATGCTTGTGTGTAAGGGTGTTTCGGGTTTTTAAACAGGGTAATACGATCCGCCTGTTCGACGATTTGCCCGAGATACATGACCGCAACGTGATCACATAAATGCTGAACAACACCCAGATCGTGGCTGATGAATAAAAACGTTACACCTGTATCTTCTTGCAGGCGCCGCATGAGGTTCAAAATTTGAGCCTGCACAGCAACATCAAGGGCGGAGACCGGCTCATCACAGACAATCAATTCTGGCTCACTTGCCAGTGCGCGTGCTAATCCAACACGTTGTCGTTGTCCCCCAGAAAATTGGTGAGGAAATAATTCAGTTAATTCTGGTCGCAAACCAACCTTTACGAAAAGCTCTCTGACTTTTTCATCACGCTCATTTTCTTCTCCAATATCCATCAAGTCCATAGGTTCCCGAACGATATCCCCCACGCGTCTTCTGGGATCAAGCGACGAATAGGGATCTTGGAAAACCATTTGAAACTGCCGGCGTGCTAATCGGAGATCTTCCCCTTCTAACGCTGAAATTTCTTGTCCGCCGAGCTCGACTGTTCCCGACGTAATGCCCACAAGCCGCAGCACAGCCAAAGCAGTGGTTGTCTTTCCAGACCCACTTTCCCCAACGATGCCGAATGTTTTTCCTTTTGGAATACTAAAACTAACGCCATCCACAGCATGAACAACAACGGGATCCGCGAACATTTTCTTTTTGGAAAAATGAACTTTTAGATCGTTCACTTCTAACAAATTTTCAATACTCATTAGCTTGCCACCGTATCCAAATTGAAACATGAGACTGAATGTAGGTCAGATATTTTCGATAAACTTGGCTGAGAGCCAGTGCATTCATCAGTCCGAAAATCACATCTGGGTGCAAACGTACACCCCTTTCCAAGGTCCGTAAGCGGCGGAACAACGCCCGGAATTTCGGCAAGATACGGTCGTTCCTCGCTGGGGTTTTCTTCCAGATGCGGGACACACGCAATTAAGCCGCGCGTATAGGGATGCTGGGGCTTAGATAATATGTCCTTTGTGTCCCCAGTTTCGATTATATGCCCCGCATACATAACCGCCACGCGGTCAGCGAGCTCCGAGATTGCACCCATATCATGGGTAATCATGATAATGGCTGTGCCCGTCTCCCTTTGAAGTTCTCGCAAGAGGTCAAATATCTGGGCTTGGACCGTTACATCCAACGCAGTGGTTGGCTCGTCTGCAATTAAAAGTTTCGGGTTACAAGCAAGCGCGATAGCAATCATAACCCGTTGGCGCATTCCGCCAGACATTTCATGGGGATATGAATTGGCCCGAATAGCAGCTTCTGGAATTCCAACCCGATCCAGCATTTTTACGGATCGCTCCCAAGCCAGCGACTTAGTGGTTTTCTCGTGCAATAAAATCGCTTCTGCAATTTGATGCCCGACTTTAAAAACTGGATTTAGCGATGTCATCGGTTCCTGGAAGATCATGGAAATTTCTTTACCGCGCATCTGATGCAGTCGCTTATTTGAGGCGGCCAATAGATCTTCACCATTGAGCTCAATTATACCGCCCGCAACTTTGCCTGGCGGAGACGGTACGAGCCCCATAATGGAGAGTGCCGTCATGGATTTTCCGCATCCACTTTCGCCAACAACACCCAGAATTTCACCGGAATGAACGTCTAGGGATACATTGTTGAGAACTTTAGCAATGCCCGCACGTGTTTTAAATTCGACCAGCAAGTTTTTTACAGACAGAAGTGGAGCCATTACCGTTCCCTCAACCTTGGATTAAAGGCGTCATTTAGGCCATCACCTATTAAACTAAAGCCCAATACAGTTAGAAAAATCATGATCCCCGGCAGGGTGACCAACCACCACGCATCCAGAATATATTCCCGCCCAGCACCAATCATCATTCCCCAACTAAAAGCATTCGGATCCCCAAGACCGAGATAACTCAATCCAGCTTCGAAGAGTATTGCAACACCGATAGTCAACGTCGCGGACACAATTAGCGGTGCCAGCGAATTTGGCAATACAACTCGCCAAATAATTCTGGTATCTCGCGCCCCAATGGACTGTGCTGCTTTCACATATTCCAAATTTTTAATGCGCAAAAATTCGGCACGTGTCAGCCGCGCAGTTGTCGGCCAACTCACAATACCAATGGCGGCAGAGACAACATAAATGGACGGAGTAAACAGCGTTACAAGCACCATTGCGAATAGAAGAGCCGGCAACACTTGAAAAAACTCAGTAATCCGCATCAATATTTCATCAACACCACCACCATAATAGCCAGCCATTGCGCCCACTAAAATGCCAATTGTGATTGTCAGAAAACCTGCGGTAAGTCCCACGAACAATGTCGCCCGTCCGCCATATACCAAACCTGCGAGAACATCTCTTCCAAGATGGTCTGTGCCAAACGGAGCGTTCGCAACCACACCCGGCGCGGTTAGAGGCGCCCAAATAATTTCAAATGGATCGACGGCATAGATAAACGGTCCCGCGACAGAAAAAAGAATAACTAATACCAATAAAATCAGCCCTAGCATCCCTGCCCAACTTTGGCGAAAAGCCTTCATGGCCTCTAAAACAGGATGTTGCGATTTCGGAATAAATTGGGTTTCAATACTACTCACATTAACCTCCGGTCCGAATTCGCGGATCAACAAACCGATAGACAATATCTGTAATCAAATTCGCGACGATTACCAGCACTGCTGAAAAGAAGAGAATACCAAGCACTGTTGGATAATCTCTGGCCAGGATCGAGTCAAAGGCTAACGTTCCAAGCCCGGGCCAGCTAAATACTGTCTCAACTAAAACGGCTCCGGATACAACGCTTCCAAACTGCAAACCTGCAATTGTAACGATGGGAATAATGGCGTTTCGAAGGGCGTGATAGCCATATATTTTGGGGCCGCTAACACCTTTTGCGCGGGCGGTACGAATATAATCTGATCCCAAAATTTCTAACATACTTGCCCGTGTTAGGCGGGCATATTGTGCGATGTAGACGATACCCAATGTTAAAGCCGGCAGTATCAAATGATGTAAAATATCCAGAACACGGCCAACGGGCCCGTTGTCCAATGTGACATCGTACATTCCGGAAATTGGGAAAACGGGAATTAGCCAAGCGAACACGATAACCAGCATCAACCCAGTCCAAAAAATAGGAGCGGAATAACCAATCACTGCAAAAAGCGTCACAAATCCGCTTAAGAAACCTTTGGGTTTGTAGGACGCAAGGACACCCAAGAATGTGCCAACGAAAATTGCAAAACTCAAAGCTGCGGTAACCAGCAGAATGGTTGGTCCAATGCGACCTAATATCAATTCCGAGACAGGCGCGTTGTAAAAGAACGATTGCCCCAAATCACCTTGAACCGCACGCCCTAAATAAATTCCCAGCTGAACAATAACCGGTTTATTCAGACCATAGAGTTCCCGGATTTCGGCAAGCATCTCTTCGGTCGCGCCGCCCATCTCCCCTGCAATCACATCTGCAGGGTCACCGGGCGCCAAATGAATAAGGAGAAAATTCAGCACAAGAACAGCAAGAACGAGAAGGACTGCATGTGAAAGGCGACGAAGGAAGATCAAGGCTAAATCCATTTGATCCCCCTAAGCCGTTTTTTTTCAGAAATAGCCAACATGCTTATTTGATGTACACGTTATCCATCGGCGCCATTGATCCCCAAATTGTGAGAGGTGCGTTGCCAATTTTGTTGCTATAGGCTGTGTGGTACGGAAGCGTATTCAAGAAAATTTGCGGTGCATCATCCACAATAATTTTTTGAGCATCTTGATATAGGCTTATGCGTTTAGCCTGATCTTGTTCGGTAGCCGCCATTGCCAAAAGTGCGTCTACTTTTTCATTACAATAGCTTTGCGTATTTGACCAGATCACGCCTTTGCGGATATTGCCACATGTATAAGTCCGGTGAACACCAATAACCGGATCTCCCCAGTTAAAGACAATGTCCATGGACATATCAAAGTCATGACCACCAACACGCTTAGCCCAAGTTGGGAAATCTGGTGCGGCACGAAGTTCTACGTTAATACCAACTTTTTTCAGTTGCGGCTTAAGATATTCAGCCACATTTTTCTGCATTTCTGAAGGGCCCGGAATATAGTCAACTTTCAAACTAAACCGTTTCCCATCGGCACCGGCTTTAAAGCCTGCATCATCGAGGAGTGATTTCGCTTTATCCAGATCTAGATCAAATTTATTTACGTCTGCTGCGTAATAGGGACTACCTGGGGCAACTGGTCCGGTTGCGAGCTTAGAGAGGCCGCCGTGAAGTGCATTTACAATGAAGTTCCGATCAATACTATATCCGATAGCTTGGCGAACTCTCTTGTCTTTCAAGTATTGATTGGACGTATTCAGCGCAAGCCAATTGAGCGGGCCGACGGCCTCATAGCCTTTGTTTGTAACTGTGAGATCTTTATTTTTCTTAAGTCTCGCGATGTCCCGGGTGGCGGTCATAAATGGGAAATAATTTAACGCCCCCTTATCCATCGCCAAGGTAGCAGTTGTCGCATCTTTAAAGTTTTTGATGATGATTTTGTCTAAGTACGGGCGTCCTTCGAGAAAATAACCGTCGTATTTCTCAAGAATGATATGCTCGCCTGGCTTAAATTCTACAAATTTAAACGGACCGGATCCCACTGGCTTACTGTTCGCAGGATGGGTTTTCGCATTCTGTCCATCGCCGTAAACATGTTTTGGAATGATTGGCAACAAAGCCCCAGACATGGCAAGAAATGCTGCGGGATGGGCTTTATCAAAATTTAGAACTGCTGTATGGGCATCAGGAGTATCAACAGATACAACAGGGGCAAACATTGACTTAAACGGATGATTTTGTTTTACCGTTTCCAGTGAAAAGGCAACATCTTCAGACGTTATGGGTTTGCCATCATGGAATGTTGCATTTTTGCGTAAATTCAACGTTATGCTTTTACCGTCATCAGAAGTACTCCAGCTTTCAGCAAGATAAGGCTGTGCCTTCCAATTTTCGTCAAAACGTAAAGGCGTCGCAAAAATTTGTGTTCCCGGTACAGCTGTTGCTATGCCAGATTGAACAGCTGGATTTAGATGCCTAGCCTTTTGCGTGGTCCCCATAATCAGTGTACCGCCAGATTTTGGCTCTGCACTAACTATCCCTGTAGCGGTAAGCGCAGCAATAGCGGTTGCTGCAATGACTGAAGTCAATGTTTTCATACCCGGCTCCTGTTAGA
>JBALWO010000034.1:34254-37061 GCA_036960775.1 Pseudomonas marincola
CGAGTGGGCGTTATTCCTTTGGATGGGAGACGTTCGAACAAAGCTCTGCTTGTATCTTGCTCAACGGCATCAATCGCTGCGGAAATAGACGACGGTGATATGTTTAACTCTTGTGACGCTCGCGCAATGGAGCCGTGGCGCGCCGCCACATCAATATAGAGCAGTTGCTTTAGGGTGTATTTCATTATTCTTCTACTTTTTAGCTGAATAACCGCTAAATAAACTATTTTTCAGAGGTTATATCGATCCATAAGCTCCCTGCAACTCATATTTCATCAGAGGATTAAACCCTTGGGATCAATCACAGTCTTTAAAGCCAAAAAAATCATCACTATGAACCCTGCAAACCCAACAGCCACGCATGTTGCCGTTCGTGACGGACGAATACTAGCCGCCGGAACTTTGGAAGAGATGGCGGGATGGGGTGACTTCGATCAAGACGAAAGCTTCAAAGATAAAATATTAATGCCCGGCTTAATTGAAGGCCACTCCCATTTAATGGCCGGCGGCATTTGGAGATTTACCTATGTTGGCTACCAAGATCGCGTTGATCCTGATGGCAAACACTGGCCCGGTGTCAAAACCATTGAAGATGTGTTGGCGCGTTTAGGAGAAATTGATAAAACCCTTGAAGGTAATGAGCCGCTAATCGCCTGGGGCCTAGATCCGATTTTCCTTGAAGGCCGGCGGATGGACAAAACTGACTTGAATTCGGTTAGTGAAACTCGCCCCATAGCGGTAATGCATTCAAATTTCCATTTGATGACTGTCAATTCTCCAGCTCTTGAAATGGCTGAGTATAGTGCAGGTACGAATGTTGAGGGTGTTGCAAAGGGCGACGACGGCTCTCCCAACGGTGAGCTCCAAGAAATGGCCGCGATGTATCCAATTATGCGGCGTCTAGGAATGGATTTCAGAAAGTTAGGTCGTTCAGAAGAAGGTGTGATCAACTTTGGTAAAGTTTGCAACAGAGCCGGTGTTACATCAGCCACAGACCTATTGAACGACTTACCCGATGAAGATGTAGCTGAGATGAAGCTACTAACGGGCAAGAAAGACTACCCTGTCAGATTACATACAATGTTAAACGGCCTTTCCATGCCACCCGCTGAAATCAAAAAACGGGCGTTGGAGCTCCAAAAACTGAGTTCAGACAAGTTAATTGTTGGTCCTGTGAAAATTGTAACCGATGGATCTATTCAAGGCTTCACTGCTCGCATTAAGGCTCCGGGTCACTTTAATGGCGCGCCCAATGGAATATGGAATATTGCTCCGGAACAACTTAAAACACTTGTAACTGAGCTCCATGGCGCTGGTGTTCAAATGCATATTCACACCAATGGCGACGAAGCAATTGACGCGGCGCTTGATGCGTTGGAGGCTGCTAAAATTCACAACAACCGTCCAGATATACGTCATGTTTTACAACATGTTCAGATGGCGGATAACGCGCAGCTTCGGAAAATGAAGCAACTGGATGTACTTGCGAATTTCTTCTCCAATCATATTTATTACTTTGGCGATAAACACGCAAATATCACGATCGGACCGGAACGGGCAAAGGGCATGGATCCATGTCAATCTGCTATCAATATTGGGGTACCTTTTGCTATTCATTCTGATGCCCCCGTCACGCCAATGGGCCCGCTATTTACGGCTTGGTGTGCGGTCAACAGATTGACAGAAAGCGGCGAAGTGCTTGGCCCACTGGAATGCATATCTGTGCCAGACGCCCTTTATGCCATCACACTTGGCGCTGCGTATACTTTGCATATGGATCATGAAGTCGGATCTATCGAAGGCGGAAAATGGGCTGACTTTGCGGTTCTTGACGAAGATCCAGAAGCGGTTGATCCAATTGCGCTCAAAGATATAAAAATATGGGGTACGGTTTTGGCTGGCGAAAAACTACCTGTATCATGATCGGCAGGAACACCCCGCTTCCCATAACAATAATTGCTGGTTTTCTTGGCAGTGGTAAAACCACATTGGTTAACCATCTGCTCCGCAATGCAGGAAATCAGCGATTACTGATTATGGTCAATGATTTTGGCGATATCGCTATTGATTCAGATCTTATCCGTGATCAGGACGGAGATACGCTGACGCTGTCAAATGGCTGTGTTTGCTGCAGTATGGGTGGTGATATTTATAAGGCGTTTGACGATGCACTTGCCTTCAACCCAGCTCCAGATCAGTTAATCATTGAAGCAAGCGGGGTTGCCGAGCCTCAACAAATAGCTAATTTTGGAAAGGCAGAACCGGACTTGGCGTTAAACGCTATTGTTACAGTGGTGGACGCCGCGAACATTCAAAAGACGGCCTCAGATCAACATCTCACTTCAGTTGTTGAAGAGCAAATTCGCGCCGCACATCTTCTGCTTATAAATAAAACGGACTGCATCTCCTCGGCTGAACTCGAGGCGGTCACTCGGTATGTCAAAACTCTCAACGCGACGGCACCGATCATAGACACCGATCGATCGAAGGTATCGCCAGACGTGATATTTGGACCAGACTTAAAACCAAACACCGACCAAAGTGAATTGCCAGTTTCCTCCAACAGAAACCATGCGGATTTGTTCGCCCGCTGCTCATTGATCATTAAAGAGCCACTTTCCGTACCACATGTTCAGCAAATGGTATCAAACATGCCTCAAAGCGTTATTCGTCTGAAGGGAATATTTTGCGATGCCACTGACCCAGATCGAATTTGGTCAGTCCACCGTGTGGGAGAGCAGGTGGAGTTTTCGCATCTCAAGCACTCTACCGGACCAGATATCGATTTTGGGTTTGTTGCAATTGGC
>JBALWO010000035.1:0-4641 GCA_036960775.1 Pseudomonas marincola
TCACGTTGATGGATAATCTCTTTTTGAGCGGAATTGGTTGCTTGCTGAATAATGGTGGAGGTCGATAGCTTATATGATGCGATGCCGACCACTATTAAAGGAATAACGCTTACCAACATTAAGTAGATAAATAGTTTCTTTGCAATAGTGGGTTTGAACATTCGGTTACTCATACTTGGCCAATCGTTTATTGAGAAATAATCAATCCCTCAAGCAGGGTTACCGGTTTCGGTTTTTCACCGAGTATGGATTGCATGGCGGCCATTATCCCCTCATAGCCTTGCATGGAAGGTTGTTGGTCTATGGTGACATCTAGCCAACCTGTTTTCAGAGCAAGACGGGCCTCATCAATTGCATCAAAGGCCGCGATACGGACTGATTTTCGATTGGTTTCCCTTAAATATTCGATTGCCCCAAGTGCCATCATATCGTTCGCACAAAATAATACAGAGATGTTTGGATGGTCAGTAAACATCTTTTTAGTGACTTCATAGGCTTCGTCTATCTTCCAATGGGCGGTTTCGGAGGCTACGACTAGGATGTTTGAGTTTTCACCAAAAGCTTTGAGGGCTCCTCTTTTTCGGGCTTGCGCGTTGGCTGCGTCTTGAATGCCTTCCAGTATGCCAGCTTCAGTTGGCTTCGATGCATCCATAGCAATTGTTCTTGCCGATAGGTAAGCGCTTTTCTCGTTATCAACACTGATAAATGGCACCTTTTTTAGGCCAGCGACTTCAGACGCAATCGGATCCAGCATGTTATCAATGTTGATGACATGGATGCCTTTATCTTGTGCCCTTTTTAGCGAGGGAATGAGTTTTACCGAACTTGCAGGGGAGATAACTATCGCGCTCACATTTTCTTCGCGAACGAGTTTATCAACGATGTTAATTTGTTGAATTGTCGATGTTTCTTGGGCTGCGGTCTTTACGAGAAGAGTGATGCCTAATTCTTTTTCAGCCCTGCGAGCCCCTTTTTCCATGCTGATGAAAAACGGGTTCGTAAGCGTTTTCATGACCAAAGCTATTTTAATATTTGAGAGATCAGTGGGTGCATTTTTATTCTGGGATGCCGTTTCCATTGTCTCAGATGATGCGCTTTTAGGGGGAGGAGCTTCTTCGCAACCAAAGGTGAATATCGCCAACAGAAATATGGGTAGCTTTGAAAGAAGTCTTACCATCTGTATCTCCCATGAATCAGAAAATGACTAATAAACAATGCTGTCGGTCATTCTCGCAATTTCGCTGAAAAGAGCTGTAGAGATACATTAGATTAAAGGTATGAATAATTGTTTATCTACTCCGCGAAGGAAGATGAACAATTTTCCAATAGCTTTCCAGCACAGTTACGATGTCGATAAAATTGGTGCCGACTTCATCTTTTACAAAATAACCCGCAACGTGCTTGTTATAGCTTTCAACCAAATCGCGGTCGGCTTTTGAGGTTGTCAGGATAAATACAATTGAATCGGTAAGTTCGGGATCTTCTCGAATGATATCAAGGAATTCCAGTCCGTTCATGCGCGGCATTTGTAAATCCAAAAGGATAATGAAAGGCCGCGGGACTTTTTTACCTTGAAGGAATTCCAGCGCTTCCGCGCCGTCATGGGCGCGCATTATAGTGTTTGCAACGCGTTGTTTATTTAGGCTGCGTTGAATAGATATCGCGTCTATATCGTCATCTTCAACCAAAAGTATCGTAAGTTCTTTAGAGTGCTGAGACATAAGTGTACTCGCTGATAATTTGTTTAAACCATTTCGGTGTTCGATCGTTTAGCTAATTTCTTCAAAAGGCCAGAAAACAAAAAAACAGGTTCCGGTTTTTCGGCCCGTTTCAATTTGGAAGGTACCGCCGTGGAATTCGATTATCTTTTTTACCATAGCGAGCCCCATTCCACTACCCTCCACCTGGTCCCTTGGTTGTAGTGTCTGGAACATTTCAACGGCTTTATCATGGAGGTGATCAGGAATCCCTGGACCGTCGTCCTCAATAGCGATTTCATGACCATCTTCCCTATTTGTGTAATGGATTTTAATTTTCCCAGTTTCGCTATTGTGATGTTTTAGGGTGTTTGAAAATAGGTTACGAAGCACAATTTCCAACGGAGCCCGCGGAATTTGAATTTCGATGTCTGGTACACTACAACTGAGCTTGTCTTCAGCACCTAGTAAGAAGACAATGTCGGCTGTCATTTGTTGTATTGAGACAGTTTCAACCGAATACTCAAAACGGTTCACTTGCGAATAATCCAATAGATCTTTTAAAAGCTGCATCATTCGCTGACTTCTGCTCTTAAGCATTTGGATATGCTCTTTAGACTCATCAGGAATAATGTCCCCGCAATCTTCTTCGATCCATCCAATAACCTGTTTGATGGAATTTAGAGGAGCCTTCAAATCATGGGATGCGACATAGGAAAATTGCTCAAGATCGTCATTAGATTTTTTCAAGCGTTTTGACTCTTCTTTGAGGGCAATTGTCATTTCATCGGCAAACCGCAAAGCCGTCCGATTTGACTGCGTCAGAAGTATAAATAATCCAAGTAACAGGCTATCGATTATTAGGCCGCCCACCAATATCCAATAGGGTTGGCTGCTGGAGGTTGCGTTCCGAAAGCTGAGGCTAGACTGGATATCAAAATCCCAGTTCCGTCCGTACATTTCAACACTTACAGCTTGGGTGAATAGCGGATCATGATCTTTACTGTTTTGCCCGCTCTGAACATTATCTTCATCGTCGTAAAGGAGCGTTCCGCCATCACTTATTTTGATCCGGATTTGCCGATTTTGGCTGGCGAGTGTTCCCAGCATTAGTTTGCTCATAATGAAAGGGGCGTAGGTAACACCAATAATATTCTTCTGGCGATCTTCAATAGTTGTGGGTTTACTACCGCCTTTATAAAAGGGAGCGTAGAATAGAAAACCAGGTGTTTTTCGTGCATCCTGAACCAATGTTATGGGGCCTGTTACCTGAGCTGTTCCCAGATCTCGTGCCTTCTTGATTGACGTATAGCGATTTGTCTCAAAAGCCATATCTAATCCCACCGCACCGGAGTTTGGTCCGACGGGTTCGATATATGTAATGGGCCAGTATTCTAATTCGCTATGTTTTGGATGAATTCCATAACCTGGGCGTTCTTCTTGTGCTGCAGCAAGATAATCAGCAAGGTTGTCGCGCTTAATGTTGTAAATAATTCCGATCCCGTTAATTCCAGGATATACCTCGTCAATATGCAAGCTGTTTGAGTAGGCAAGCCATTTATCATAAGTTGTTTTTTGGTCGCTTGCGTCAATAAATGCGACGCCACCCCATAGGGCGTTTTCATACAAATGCATGCGTTCTTCAACCAGAGTAACCACTTGCTCCGCTTGTCTTCTAAATTCCGCCTGATTTTTCTCAGCAACTTGCTCACTAGATATGTACCAGGCACCTAATGTCAGAATGACGGACAAGATGACAACAGACCAATGCACCCAATGTAAACTTCCGCGTTGCACGAGTAGTTTTCTCGTGTCATGTGCACTGGTGTTTTCGGAGTGTACAGCGGTCATGTCATTTGATCCTTAGGAACAATGTTCCATTTTCCATTTATTCGGTGTCATTCAAAGTTTGCTAGCTTACTAAAAGAGCTTGAAATTCTTCTGCGGGCATGGGTTTTGCAAAAAAATACCCCTGCATTCGATCAAATTCTAATTCCTGGCACCAACCTTTTTGAATACTCGTTTCAACGCCCTCAACAACAGTTAGGATGTTCAATGTTTTTGCGAGTGCATTTATTGCCTTCAGAAAAGTCGTGTCATTATCATTCTCAGAGATTGACTTGAGAAAGGATTTATCAATTTTCAATATTTTAAAGGGATATTGATGAAGCTGCGATAGAGAGGAGTAGCCTGTTCCGAAATCATCCAATGCCAGTTTAATTCCAAGATCAGAAAGGTCCGTCAAAATTTGCCTGTTTAAATCAGTACTTTTGATGATCACGCTTTCTGTTATCTCAAATTCAAGCTGTTCCGCCTCAATGTCATACTCTTTCAACAGCTCTTTAACTCTATAGACAAAATCATATGACCCAAGTTGTACTGCCGATAAATTTATAGCAACGGTGAGCATTCCCTTAGTTGCAGTTCCCTGCTTATTCCATGTGTTGAGGTGGGAGCAAACGGTCTCCAATACCCATATTCCGATATCATTAATTAAGCCGGTCTCTTCAGTAAGGGGAATGAATTCAATAGGGCCGATTAGTCCTTTGGTTGGGTGTTGCCAGCGTATTAACGCTTCGACACCTATGATTTTATTGTCGGCGCAGTCCATTTGCGGCTGGTAGTGCAATATAAATTCATCGCGCTCTAAAGCGCCTCGTAAATCACGTTCAAGTTCCATCTTTCTGTGAACGGTTTCGTGAATTGATTTACTGTAGAAGTGGATTTGATTTTTACCCATCTCCTTTGATCGGTACATTGCAATGTCCGCATGTTTTAGAAGCTGCGAGGGAGTGTCAGAACTACTAGAAAAGCTGGCGACACCAATGCTGGTCGTTATGGTAAGCTCCACTCCTTCAACCTCAAATGGGTCGGAGAATACGGACAGTATTCTCTGGGTGAGACTTCGAAGGCCGGATGGCATGTCCATATTGTGGACTAGAAT
>JBALWO010000035.1:4741-35981 GCA_036960775.1 Pseudomonas marincola
TGATTTGTTGAAAAGCCGAAGAACGTCTAGGCCGCTCATTGTCGGTAGATGATAGTCGAGGAGGATAATATCGAAGGATTTTTCGCGTTGAAACTGAATGCCCTCTTCAGCTGAAGTGGCTTCAATAATATCTATTGAGTGTCCTGATCGTCTCAGCACTCTTTTGGTGTTTTGTCTATCAATGGCATCATCGTCGATCAAAAGTAGATTCAAAACTGCAATACCCTTTTTATATGTGTTACTCATTCAATTTATATGCTGAATAAGCTAATAAAAGATTACGTTTCATGGGTAGGGCTTATGCCGTATGGGGGGTAATCTTGCGGTTGTATGCGAGCACTGCAGCCATTGCAAAGTGAGCAAATGTTGTGATGCCGTGAGACCAAAACAATCCATATGCATTGAGAACTTTATCAATTGATATTTGTAGACTCTAAATCAAGCAGATCGAGGGGAGGGTTCTGGGACGTGAACCTTTATTGGGGAGTTTATGTATTCGCAAATTTAAGAAGAAACCCGGTGGTATGCCGGGCTTCACCTTATCTAATAGGGCTTAGTTTTAAAATTCAAATGTGTAGGCAGCTAGAATGCCCAGCACATTGGAATCAACATCACCTTCTTCTACAAAGCGGTAGCCTGCGGCAATGCCGAGACCAAAATCAAAGTCATATCCAATTGTTGCATCTACGATGTAGTCGTCAGAATCTCCGCCTGCGCTTTCAATGTCCCGGCGCTGATAGCTGCTTGTGGCAGTCCAGTTTCCATAACCAAGGGTTAGGCCTGCGGTGGCGTAGAGGGAATTGTCACCCTCTATACCAGCGGCGTCATCAAGGTATGCAACTTCAAACAACGGTGTGAGAGTAGTCTCTTCAGTTAGTGGAATTTCATATTCTGCGCCAATGGCATAACCTAACTGGTTTGTCGTGCCATCATCTCCCTCTGCTGCAGATGAGAAACCGACATGATAACGGAGGCCGTCAAGCTCCGCGAAGTTACCATCCATGGCAACGGCAAAAGATTCAAAGCTTTCAGTGTTGGCGGCGCCGCCATCAGATTTGTCGATGGGGCCTCTGCTTGTCCCCGCAGAGTCGCTTAAAAATGTCGTGTCGAGGAAGAATGTGCTTGCGGAAACTGTGTGGCGGCCTGCTGCATTAAAGGAGAGGCTGCCGCCCACACCCAGCATTTCTGCCAGCTCGTAGTCTTCGCTTAAATTACCCCAAGACAGGCCCGGAGTAGCATCCCATGCAATACCAAAATTTGCTGAAAACTTACCGGCGTATAGAGAAAAATCATCTGTATCGTAATTGAGCGTTAGGACACCAACATATGCGCCTAGATCTTCAAAAGCGCGGTCATCGCTAGCATCTTCCACAGGCTCTAGGGTTGCCTCTAAGTTTAGGGTGAATTCTGGGGTGAAGCCGACAGTTGTCGCCAGATTTATCATTGGGTAAAGATCGTTGATTTCCGCCGACGGATCGTCTGATTTATGTGTCCAATCATTTTGAACTTCGATTGAAATCTCGCCTGATATAGTGGGATATGATCCTTCTTCTGCGCTAGCGTTGACGCTAAGTGCCATAAGAGGGAGGGCGAAGAGTGCACTTTTTTTCATTCTAATACTTCCGGTTATTCAGCCAAAAAGTATGGCCAGACAAATTCTGAAAATAGTAGTAATAAGAATCATTCTTAATTGCAAGAAAGAATTTTCCATTAGAAAATAGAAAAATCCAATGTGGTTATTGTGACGAAGGGGAAGGTCTATTTGTGATCCGGGGAAGGAAAAATGAGATAGCGCTGGCAATGAGGAGAAAAACACCAGAAATAACCAAGCAGGTAGTCAATCCATAAAGCTGAAACACCCAGCCGGATAAGACAGTTCCCAGCAGGCGCCCCATTGCATTCGCCATGTAATAAAACCCAACATCAAGAGACACGCTGTCCTGATTTGCATAGGAGACAATCAAATAACTATGCAAAGAAGAATTAATCGCAAAGAAAAACCCAAAGACCATGAGGCCAATGATCAAGCTCTTTTCTGTGTGAAATCCCAAGGAGAGGCTGAGTGTAATTAGAAATGGAGTGATGCTGAGGCCCAAAACCCACCCAAAAGCACTTTTCCCATCCGGTTGAGATCCATCACGGCGGCGCGTCAGATAAGGCGCGAGTGTTTGTATAAATCCATATCCTATGATCCAAAAGGCGAGGAAACCACCAACTGACAAGTGATCCCAATTGAGGGTGGATGACAAGTAGACAGGGAGCGCAACCACAAACCACACATCTCGCGCACCAAACAGGAACATGCGAGCTGCAGATAATTTATTGATCGCGACGCTTTTGGAGAAGATATCTCTGAATTTTGGTTTGTTTTTAACTTGCCCCAAACCTGGGTTCAAAAAAAGAAGACTGATAGTCAATACGAGGAGGAGCATGCCGATCATAAGGCCTAGTGCCGTGCTGAAGCCAAATATGCTGAGGAGAAGTCCTCCGAGGAAAAAGCCTATACCCTTTAGGGCATTCTTCGATCCTGTCAGCAATGCAACAAGCTTGTAGAGTTTATCCTCAGATGAAGGCGCGACCATGAATTTCACAGCGCTTTTAGCGCTCATCTTATTAAGATCTTTCGCGATGCCTGAAAAAGCTTGCGCAATCATCACCCAAGTAACGGTGAGATACGCGGGCGGTACCAAAAGCATAGCCAGCGCCAGTATTTGCAGGGCAAGCCCTATGTTCATTGTGTGATTTAGTCCAAGCCGAGCAGCAACCCAGCCACCAATTAAATTCGTGATAACGCCAAAAAACTCATAGAATATAAATAACAGTGCGATTGAAAGCGGGCTGTAACCAAGCTCGTGGAAATGTAGAACCACCAGCATTCTGAGGGCACCGTCTGTCAAAGTGAACGCCCAATAGTTACCGGTGATGAGTAGGTATTGGCTTAAATCAGTGCCATGTTTCCGTGAGGCCATTGGTTAATCCTGATCCAAGCTTCCAATCATTTTGGCGATCTCCATGGTGCGGTTTACATATCCCCATTCGTTGTCATACCACGCATAGATTTTAACTTGGGTGTGGTTGATGACCATTGTTGAGGGGGCATCAATAATACAGGATCTGGGGTCGGTTTTATAATCTGCAGATACAAGCGGCCGTATCTCGTACCCGACTATATTCTCTAGGCTTCCGGAGGATGCATCCAGAAAAAGTTGATTCACTTCCTCTGCGCTGGTGTCGCGGGAGACTTCAAAAACACAATCTGTGAGCGATGCGTTGGCAAGCGGTACCCGAACAGCATGACCGTTTAATTTTCCGTCTAGCTCGGGGAAAATATGTGTAATTGCCGTTGCTGATCCCGTGGTCGTTGGGATGAGGCTTTCTCCGCAGGCTCTTGCCCGGCGGAGGTCTGTATGGGCTGCGTCTATAATCGTTTGCGTGTTGGTGATGTCATGGATCGTTGTCATAGATCCATGCTTTATCCCAATGTTTTCATGGATCACTTTCACAACAGGTGCAAGGCAGTTTGTTGTACAGGACGCGGCTGTTACAATTGGATGGATTTCTGGATCATAGAGATCTTCGTTCACCCCCATAACAATATTGAGAATGCCGGGCTCTTTTACAGGGGCGGTAACGACGACACGTTTCACATTCTGCTCAAGATAGGCTTGTAGCACCTTGGTCGTTTTCATCTTGCCCGAAGCTTCAATAACAATATCGCAACCTGACCAGTCCGTATCGCCTATGGGTGTGTTTCTCGAGAAGGCAATGGATTGATCTGCGATCAGTATTTTTGATGCTTCGTGCTGGGCTTCATGTTTCCAGCGGCCGTGGACGCTATCGAAATTGAGCAGATGGGCGAAAGTCGCGGCATCGCCCGCAGGGTCGTTGATTTGGACAAATTCAATCTCAGGCCAGTCCCATGCAGCTCGAAGAGCTAACCTCCCCATACGGCCAAAGCCGTTAATGCCAACTTTAAGTGTCATCTGTATGTCTCTCTGAGGTGTTGAATAGATGTTGGGATCGCTTGCAAAGGGCAACCAGTGACAGCATTACGGGGACTTCAACCAATACACCGACGACCGTTGCCAAAGCTGCTCCTGAATGCAGTCCAAAAAGCGAAATCGCGACAGCAACCGCGAGTTCGAAAAAATTCGATGTGCCAATTAAACAGGCTGGCGCCGCGATGTTATAAGGGAGTTTCAGAAGCCGTGCTCCGGCAAAGGCTATAAAAAAAATGCCATAGCTTTGAATGATAAGCGGGATAGCAATCAATCCAATGGTTTCGGGGCTTGCCAGAATAGTTTGAGCTTGTAGTCCAAAAAGTAGAAAAACGGTCAGCAAAAGGCCAACAACGGATAATGGTTTAAGCCGGGTTAGAAAATGATTGAGTTCGCTAGAATTTTTATTGGCAAAGAATTTTTTTCGGGTTGTTATGCCAGCAACAAGTGGAAACAAAACATAGAGGATAACCGATATAATTAAGGTATCCCAGGGAACATGAATGTCAGTCACACCCAGCAAAAATGCAGCGATCGGGGCGAATGCGAAAACCATAATGACATCGTTGATGGAGACTTGTAGCAAGGTGTAGTTTGGGTCTCCTTTGGTGAGGTGACTCCAGACAAACACCATGGCAGTGCAGGGAGCGACCCCTAGCAATATCATCCCCGCGATATATTCGGTGGCAGTATCAGCCGGCACCCAGTTTGAAAAAAAGACCCGAAAAAACAACCAGCCCAAAACGGCCATAGAGAAGGGTTTGATCAGCCAGTTTATAACTAAGGTAAGAATGATCCCTTTGGGCCGTTTGCCAAGGTCCTTAAATGTGGAGAGATCTACTTGTATCATCATCGGGTAAATCATCACCCAAATGAGGAGAGCAATGGGAAGATTAATATGAGCCCATTCCAATGAAGCCGCAAAATTGAATAGTGCTGGAATTTGGTTGCCCAGCAATATGCCGCCAAGCATTGCCAGTCCTACCCAGATTGAAAGATATTTTTCGAATATTCCCACGAACCAGCCACCGTTTTGTTGTTTGCCATATGCAAATTATTACCTGAATGGTCTCACTACATACAGTCACATATTGGGATAACGGTACACAAATTTACTTAAGCGGGTTTTGATTTCTGTCATTGAAGAATTATCTAGAGTCATGGAAGCTAAAATAATCTGCCATTATCAACCTCACTCAGGGAGCACAGAATGTTAGATTTGAAAAAAACCAAAGAAGACTTGGCCGCACGTATGGATAGTTTGGAAATTCGGGCGAAGGAAATGAACAAGTCGTTGAGAAGCGAGCATAGTCAGAATTTTTCAGAACAAGCCCATGAACGTGAAGATGATGAAGTTCTTGAACGATTGGAAGCGGAAGCCAAGGCGGAAATTATTGCCATAAAGGCAGCTCTTGTCCGCATAGAAGAAGGGCATTACGGTGCCTGTTCAAACTGCGGTGAAGAAATCGAAGAAAAGCGGTTGCAAATACTCCCCTTTACAAGCCAATGTATCGACTGTGCGCGGTAAATAATAAAAAAGATGGACGGTCATGAAAACAGGTGGTGAGCTAATTGTCGAATGCCTTGAAGCGCAAGGTGTTGATAGAGTTTTTTGCGTGCCGGGGGAAAGCTACCTTGCGGTGTTGGATGCCTTGCATGACAGTCCTATAGATACGGTTGTTGCACGCCAAGAAGGCGGGGCCGCAATGATGGCGGAGGCTGACGGCAAAATGCTTGGCCGGCCCGGTATTTGCTTCGTGACGCGTGGGCCGGGCGCAACCAATGCGGCGGCAGGCGTTCATGTTGCCAAACAAGATTCCACTCCCATGATTTTGTTCGTGGGTCAAATCGGTCGGCGCATGCGCGGACGAGAAGCGTTCCAAGAAGTCGATTACCGACAAACCTTTGGCGATTTGGCAAAATGGGTTGAAGAAATTGACCATGTTGACCGCATTCCAGAAGTCATTTCTCACGCATATCATGTGGCCATGAGTGGCCGTCCGGGACCCGTTGTCTTGGCATTGCCAGAAGATATGCTGACAGAAAAATGTGACGTTGAGGTTGGATCTTTCGTTGAGGTGGCAGAACCTGCGCCCACACCAAACTCGATTGAGAAACTCAAACACATGTTGGAGGTTGCTGAGAAGCCTTTTCTTGTGCTGGGCGGAAGTCGTTGGACTGAAGCTGCGGTTGAGGATGTTCAGAAATTTGCAGAGGATTGGGGCTTGCCTGTCGGTTGTTCGTTTCGCCGCCAACAGCTTTTTGATCACCTGCATCCAAATTACGCGGGAGACATCGGGCTTGGTATAAATCCTTCTTTGAAAAAAGCCCTTAGTGAAAGCGATCTGGTCATTCTGTTGGGGGCTCGTTTCTCTGAAAACCCAAGCCAGAGTTTTTCTCTTTTTGATATTCCAACTCCTAAACAAAAATTGGTTCATATTCATTCTGGCGCTGAGGAACTGGGCCGAATTTATAACCCCGACCTTGCCATAAATGCGTCGCCGGGAGCGTTTCTTGAATTGATGCAAACGGTTACGCCCTCTGATCAACAGGATTATGCGACAGAGGCCCATAATGGCTATCGGGCTTGGACTGATACCTTGCCGCAAACACCCGGTGATGTGCAAATGGGATTGGTAATGCAGCATTTGCGCGAAAAGCTACCCGATGATGCGATTATGACCAACGGCGCTGGAAATTATGCCATATGGCTGCACCGGTTTTGGCGCTTCCGAAAATTTGGGACACAGCTAGCGCCGACATCTGGCTCAATGGGATACGGATTGCCTGCGGCCGTGGCAGGCAAACTGAGGAACCCTGATAAACAAGTTGTGTGTTTCGCAGGCGACGGATGTTTTCAAATGACCTTGCAGGAATTTGGAACAGCCGTTCAGTTCGGCGCAAATATCATTGTATTGTTAATTGATAATGGCGTTTACGGCACCATCCGGATGCATCAAGAACGAGATTATCCGGCCAGAATTTCAGCCACCGATTTGAAAAATCCAGATTTTGCAATGATCGCGAAAGCATACGGCGGACATGCGGAAACTGTCTCGCGCAGTGAAGACTTTGAAGGTGCTTTTGCAAGAGCCCAAGCGAGCGGAAAACCGTCCCTTATTCATATTCTGACAGATCCTGAAGCAAGTACACCAACAGTGACCCTTACTCAACTGCGCGGCAGTTAGCCCATATGTAGGTTTGTTGGCTCTGGGCACGCTGTTTTTAAGCGCATAGGAGTAAGATTTGACTTGGTGAGATTAATTGTCTAACGTTAGTTAGAATAATCTGAGAGGGCAAGCCATTGACATCTGAACAAGCCACAGGAAAACGCAGAGCTGCGTCAGAAACACGGCAGAGCATTCTGGATGCGGCTGCACATATGTTTCGAGAGGCTGGATATGCCGCCGTCTCATTGCGCGGGATTGCCGAGGCGGCGCATATGAAAGCGGGCAGCGTTTATTATCATTTCAAAAGCAAAGAAGAAATTGTGCTTGAGGTGCTTAACTTGGGAATTGAACGGGTGCATGAAGCCGTACAGATATCATATGAGGAAGCGGCAGAAAAAGGATCGGCCACTCAGATTTTGTCGGCATGTGTGAAGGCGCATTTGAACACCCTTCTTGCCCATTCTGACTACACATCAGCCAATGTTCGTATTCATGGGCAAGTGCCTGAAAATGTGCAGCTTGAAGCCCGGGTTGTTCGCCGAAAGTATGAAAAACTGTGGGATGATATCTTGCAATCCATGGCGTCAATGGGCGGGCTGAACGAGGCCGTAGATTTGAAAGTGTTCCGATTGATGTTAATCGGCTCGTTAAATGCAACATTGGAATGGTTCGATCCCGCACATGGTGACGTGACAGAACTTGCAAACGGTTACCTTGAGATTTTAACGAACGGATTAATGGAATAAAATAATGGTAGCAATCGAGACAAAGCTTGATGCGCGTTCGGATCAATTCCTGAAAAACCAGCAGCATTATGATGGTTTGCTGGATGTGTGGAAAGAACGTATGAAAACCGCGACATCAAGCGGCCGGCCAGCATTGATAGAACGCCATCATGCACGCGGTAAAATTTTGGTTCGGGATCGTATCGACCGGTTGCTGGACGCTGGTTCTGCCTTTCTTGAGCTTTCTCCTATGGCGGCATGGGGCCAATATGGTGGGGAATTATCGTCGGCGGGCATTGTTACGGGTATCGGTCTGATTGCAGGGACGCCATGCATCATTATTGCCAATGATGCCACGGTAAAAGGCGGTGCATTTTTCCATGAGACAGTCAAAAAACATATCCGGGCCCAAGAGATCGCAAGCGCCCATCGCCTTCCGTGTATTTATCTTGTGGATTGCGGCGGTGCCTACCTGCCTGAACAAGATCGTGTCTTTCCAGACCGGGATCATTTTGGAAATACCTTCTATCGCCAATGTCAGTTGTCCGCTGCCGGTATTCCGCAAATATCTGTCGTGTTTGGCGGGTGTACAGCTGGTGGCGCCTATATTCCGGCATTATCTGATCAAGTTATTATGGTTGCTGAAAACGCCCGAATTCATTTGGGCGGCCCGTCCATCGTGAAGGTTGCCATTAACGAAGAGGTCGACGGGGAAACTCTCGGCGGCGCCCGCATGCACACAAAAGTCTCCGGTGTGAGCGACCATCTTGCCGCAAATGAAGCTGAAGCCCTTGCCCGGCTTCGCGATATAGCGGCAAACCTAAATATGGAACGATTGCCAGCCTTTAATATTAACGAGTTCGAAGAGCCGTTGTATTCCCCTGAAGAAATTACTGGGGTTATCAGTCACGATCGGAAAATTCCATATGATGTTCGCGAGGTTATTGCTCGCCTCATTGATGGCAGTGATTTCCAAGAGTTCAAGCCTGAATGGGGAGAGAGCCTTGTTTGCGGATTTGCCAAAATTCAAGGACAACCTGTGGGGATTTTGGGAAATAACGGAGCGTTATTTTCAGAGTCGGCCCTAAAAGGAGCCCACTTCATTCAGCTGTGCGATCAGCGTAATATCCCGCTTTTATTTTTGCACAATATCACCGGTTTTATGGTGGGTACTGATGCAGAGCGCGGAGGGATCGCAAAAAACAGTGCGAAAATGGTTTATGCAATGTCGACCGCAAGGGTTCCGAGATTATCGGTGGTTATTGGCGGATCCTACGGCGCTGGTAATTATGGCATGTGTGGCCGGGGCTTTAGGCCAGATTTTCTGTTCGCATGGCCAAATGCAGAGGTTGCAACAATGTCTGCTGATATAGCATCCAACGTGATGTTGGAACTTCGCCGAGGGAAACATGATGGCGGGGATGCTGCGAGCGCAGAGTTAGACAAAATCGAAAATGAAGTTCGAGCTCAATACGGCGAACAAAGCGATCCCTATTATGCAACGTCCCGATTGTGGGATGACGGCATCATTGCCCCAAATCAAACCCGTGATGTGCTGGGATTATGTCTATCCATTGTGAGGTCAACACCTCAGGCTGAGAAATTCTCGCCCGTTTATAGAATGTGAGGGCAGAAAATTGACCGAAAACCCAGAAATTAATATGGATGTCAGGAAAACAGGTATGGCGTTTGATACCGTTCTCATAGCCAATCGCGGTGAAATTGCGCTGCGAATTATCAGAGCCTGCAAGAGTTTAGATTTAAAAAGTGTCGCCGTTTTCTCCGATGCGGATAAGTCAGCTCCTTTTGTAAGTGCTGCCGATAAAGCCGTTCATATAGGTGCGTCGGAAGCGGCTAATAGCTACCTCAATATGGAAAAAGTAATTGAAGCGGCAAAATCCTCTGGCGCTGGAGCCATTCATCCAGGTTATGGATTTTTGGCGGAAAACGCGGCATTTGCGAAACTTTGCGCTGAAAATGGGTTGGTGTTTATTGGGCCAAGTGCCGATCTCATTGAAAAAATGGGCTCTAAAATTGAAGCCAAATCCGTTGCGATCGAAACGGGTGTTCCTGTCGTTCCGGGGTACCATTCGGCTAATCAGGATCTAGACGTTTTAACGCAAGCGGCCAAAGACGTTGGCGTACCGTTGATGATCAAGGCCAGTGCGGGCGGCGGTGGCCGCGGAATGCGTTTGGTGACAGATTTAGCTGATTTCACAAACGAGCTGAATTTGGCCCAAAAAGAAGCAAAGGCAGCATTTGGCGATGGGGCAGTTTTGCTTGAGAGATATGTGGAAAACGCTCGTCATATTGAAGTGCAGATTTTAGGGGATCAGCATGGAAATGTAGTGCATTTGTTTGAACGCGATTGCTCTATCCAACGCAATCATCAAAAAGTCATTGAAGAAGCCCCCGCGCCAAATTTACCTGACAATATTCGATCTGAAATATTGTCAGCTGCGGTGAATTTATCCCGGCATGTATCCTACGATAGTGCTGGAACGGTTGAGTTTATATATGATGTGAAACGAGAAGAGTTTTATTTTCTTGAGATGAATACGCGCCTGCAGGTGGAGCATCCAGTGACAGAAGAAATCACTGGTATCGATCTCGTTCAATGGCAAATTGCAATTGCACAAGGGGAGGTTCTAACTCTTGCCCAAAGTGATATCCAGTGCACAGGTTGGGCTATTGAGGCTCGCTTGGCCGCAGAAGATCCTGAAAAAGGATATCTTCCGCAAACGGGTCAAATTACCTGTTATGAAGAACCTGATTTTGAAAATGTTCGAATTGATAGTGGTATCCAGAACCACAGCATCGTCTCCCATTACTATGACAGCATGCTTGCGAAAGTTATCGCCAAAAGCAGTAGCCGATCCGCCGCAATCCGAAAACTGATAAAAGCACTTGGCGCATATCAGGTAACAGGCGTCGGAACTAACAAATCTTTCATTAAAGATGTATTGGCTTTGCCCGAATTTACGGACGGAAACCACCATACATCTACTCTCAAAACAGCTTTTTCAGGTGATTGGAAAGCACCAAAACCATCGGCGGTGAGTTTGTCTTTAGCCGTGTTGGCCGGGCATTTGAATATGCTGACGGCCGGGGGATCTGGACCTTGGACACGAATGGGAAGTTGGCGCCTGACAGCGGCCTTAGATCGCCCAGTAAGCGCGTATTATGTCATGAGAACCACTGATGGCGAAAATCAAGATGTGGAGCTTCAAGATTGTAATGGCCATTATTCGGTTTTGTTGGATGGGGAGCTTGCAGCCTCATTTGAAAAGGCGGGCTTAGACGGCTCGTCTATTTCTTATGAAAACGGTGGCATTGCGACCAAAACGAAAACACATATAAACGGCTCAACAGTTTCGGTGTTTGATGACGCTGGCGATGTTCAAATCCAACTGCTAAAAATCGAAGATGTTTATCTCTCTGAAAAACATTCTGAAACTGATGGTGGAAATCAAGTTTTCGCGCCCATGCCGGGATTGATCGCAGATGTTCTTGTTCGCAAAAATCAGTTCGTGAAAAAAGGCGAGGCCGTCATTGTTTTAGAGGCTATGAAACTTCTGCAGAAACTCGAAGCCCCTGTGTCAGGTGTGGTGTCCGACGTTCACTTCCAAATCGGTGATACCCCAGAAAAAGGCGCGTTGTTACTGACAATCGATCCTGAAACTAAAAACTCGTAAATAGGAAAATAATAATGACAAAGAGTATTTATTTTAGTGAAGAGCATGACATGTTGCGCGCGCAAGTGCGCAGGTTTGTAAACGAGAAGGTTTTACCGTACGGCGAGAAGTGGGAGCAGGACGGAATGACCCCGCGAGAGGTTATCCGTGAAATGGGAGAGCTTGGGTTCCTTGGTATTCAGTATGAGGAAGAGTATGGCGGCGCCAACCTCGATGTTCTTGGAACGGTGGTTTACGCGGAAGAGCTCGGTTATTCGTCCTTTGGTGGTTTCGCTATCACATCATTGGTCCATACCGACATGGCATCTCCGCACCTTGCGAACGCAGGAACACCGGCACAAAAAGCTAAATATATGCCTGATATCATCGCCGGTAACAAAATCACGGCAGTTGCGGTAACAGAACCTGATGCCGGATCAGATGTCGCTGGAATGAAATCGCGTGCCGTCAAGGATGGATCCGATTGGGTGCTAAACGGCACCAAAATGTTCATTACCAATGGCGTTCATGCTGATATTTATTTCGTGGCGGTAAAAACAGATCCGGAGGCGAAGGGATCTCGCGGCGTAACCATATTCATCGTTGAAAAAGGAACAGAGGGTTTTTCAGTCGGGCGATCCCTTGATAAAATGGGATGGCGGTCATCAGATACGGCTGAGCTTGTGTTCGATAATGTACGTGTGCCGGAGGAAAATATTCTTGGAGGCGTGAACAAAGGCTTCTACGCAATTATGAAAAATTTTCAAAACGAAAGAATTGTTTTGGGGGCACAAGCATTGGGTGAATCCCAAAAAGCGTTGGATCTGACTTTTGAATATGTGAAACAGCGGAAAGCCTTTGGTGGAACGTTATGGGATAAGCAGGTTATTCGCCAACGTCTCTCCAAACGTCAAGCCGAAGTGGCCGCCGGTCAGCAGCTTCTGTATCACTGTGCATGGTTGGAGGCCTCTGGCGAGGAGTGCGTAAAAGAGGTTTCAATGGTCAAAGCCTATTGCGGAGAGTTGGTCAATAAAGTGATGTATGATTGCCAACAATTCCATGGCGGCTTCGGATATATGAAGGAGGCGCCGATCGAGCGTATGGTTCGGGATGCTCGCGTGCAGTCCATTGGCGGCGGTGCGACAGAAGTTATGTTGGAAGAGATCGCTAAACGATCATAGATTGCGTTATTGCTAATGGATATCTAAAAGGGGGATACTCTTCCAATTGATGAATGCTAGGAAATTTGAATTTAAATCTGGACAATTGGCAAGGGCGGTCTGTAAAACCGCGACACTCTTAGGTTAAGAACAGTCTCAATTCCCTTAGGAAGTTTAGTCATGAATACAAAAGATATCGTCTATATCGCCTTGTTCGCAGCTCTAATGGCTGTGCTTGGTGTTTTCCCGCCGATCACCATCCCCTCAATTGGCGTGCCGATTACGGCACAGTCCATGGGCGTGATGTTAGCTGGCGGCATTCTCGGTGCTAAACGCGGCGCCCTCTCGATGATTTTGTTCTTAGTCTTGGTCGCAGCAGGTCTTCCGTTGCTTGCAGGCGGACGCGGCGGAATGGGCGTGTTTTCAGGCGCATCAGCAGGCTTCATGTACGGCTGGATCGTTGCGGCATATGTTGTTGGCATGATCGTCGAGAGAAGCTGGGCAAAACTGAACATTGTAACAGCGGCAGGCGCCTGTATTCTTGGTGGTATTGTTGTCGTATACGGAATTGGTATCCCGTGGCTTTCTTTGACAGCCTCAATTCCTTTCATGAAGGCATTTATGGGCTCAATGGCTTATGTCCCGGGCGACTTGATCAAAGTTGTGGTCGCTACTGGCATTATTTTGACAGTTAAGCGCTCTTACCCGCTTATTTCAGCAAAAGCGTAACCAATCCTCCTGAAAGGGCGACATGATTAGATTAGAGTCTGTAAATGTCGCCTTTGATGGGCGCGTTGTTCTTGAGAATGTGTCTGTTCAGTTGCAAGAACAGCGCATCGGTGTGATTGGCCTTAACGGGTCTGGCAAAAGCACCTTCGTGCGGTTGCTGAACGGTCTTCAACTTCCCGATAAAGGGACCGTTTCTGTCGATGATCTTGATAGCCGCGCGGAGGGACGGAAAATCCGTCGCCGCGTCGGATTTGTTTTCCAAAACCCTGATAACCAAATCGTCTATCCCACAGTCCGAGAAGATATGTCTTTCGGTTTGAAAAATCTGCGGTTTCCCAAAGAGGATATTGAGCAGCGCATTGAAAAGGCTCTAACGGCTTACGGAATAGAACATCTGGCGGATCGTCTGACCCATCAGTTGAGCGGCGGCGAAAAGCAGCTTGTTGCTCTCGTCGGTGTCTTGATCATGCAGCCTGAATATATAGTTCTGGATGAGCCAACTACTCTACTTGATTTAAAGAATAAGCGGCTTCTTATGTCGATTATTCGTGATTTGGGTCAGCGCGTTATTATGGTGACGCATGATTTAGATCTTCTGGCCGATTTTGACCGCGTGTTGTGTTTCCATGATGGAAAACTCGCATCTGACGGCTCACCGGAAATCGTGATAAGTGATTATTTGAAACTATGTGATCAATGATCAGCCTGTATCATCCCGCCCAATCGTTGATCCACAGTATTGCTGCTGGGCATAAAGTGCTGATGTTGTTGGTATTGGGCACGGTTCTTTTTCAAGTGGACCGACTTGAGATCTTGATTGCAGTTGCTGTTGTGGTGGTCGCTTGTTATGGGGTGGCAAAAATTCCGTTTAAGCTGGCCTTCAAGCAGCTTAAACCCGCGTTATTCCTTCTTGCCATTATATTCCTCGCCCAAATATTTATTCTAGGACTAGAGGCCGCAATTTTTATCGTGTTGCGATTTGCGGTTCTAATCCTTGCCGCCAGCCTGGTGACACTGACAACAATGATGTCCCATATGATAGAAGCCATAGAAAAGGGCTTGTCCATATTTGGACGTTGGTTACCTGTCGCCAAAATCAGCTTGGCTCTGTCACTCACGGTTCGGTTTATTCCCGTCATCGGCGTTATGGCCGAAGAAGTTCGCGAAGCCCAACGGGTTCGCGGAATGGAGCGAAATGTCTTTGCTCTTGCGATGCCTTTGATCATTCGAACATTAAAGATGGGGACGGAAGTCGCCGAAGCGTTAGATGCACGTGGTTTCGATTCCGATGATGAAACCGATGCTAAGAGCCGCAAAATCTGATCTGAAAATTAGCCTTTGGTCAATTAATAAAGTATGATTCTATGTAAATTCACTCGCAGCATATGGAATTTACAATGATCGAAATGCCATCCCCAATCACGACCAAAGACTATCCAACATTTGTCTCCCATTTGGAGTGTGCGTATACCGGGGAGCGGTTCGAGGCTGACAAAATCCATGGGCTTTCAAGCGCTGGAAAACCAATCATTGTTAAGTATGATTTGAAAGCAGTCGCCAACAGCATCACCAAACAAGAGATCGAGGCCAGAAGCGGTGGTTTTTGGAAATACCGAGAATTGCTGCCCGTTCGCCACAGTGTCAATATTCCAGCACTGGGAGAGGCTTTGACGCCGTTGCTATCGCTTCCCAGGCTTGCGGGTAAGGGCGGCGAACTGATCATAAAGGATGAAGGGCGGCTCCCAACCGGATCTTTTAAAGCGCGCGGCCTTGCACTTGCTGTTGCAATGGCGAAGGAGCTCGGCTTAAAGCGGCTTGCAATGCCAACCAACGGAAATGCAGGCGCGGCTATGGCGGCCTATGCGACCCGTGCCGGCTTGCAAACTACAATTTTCTGCCCCGATGATACGCCGGAAGTCAATGTGTCTGAAATTGAGTTGCAGGGCGGCACTGTATACCGGGTTAATGGGTTGATTAACGATTGCGGAAAAATTGTTGGTGACGGGAAAGAGAAAACGGGATGGTTCGATGTGTCGACCTTGAAGGAGCCATACCGGATTGAGGGGAAGAAAACCATGGGGCTGGAACTTGCCGAACAGCTGGGTTGGGATGTTCCCGATGTTATCTTTTACCCCACAGGCGGGGGAACCGGCCTAATCGGTATGTGGAAAGCGTTTCAGGAACTGGAAGACATGGGATGGCTTGGTCAAAGGCGTCCTAAAATGGTTGCGGTGCAGTCAACTGGCTGCGCGCCCATTGTTAAGGCTTTTGAGGAGGGCGCAGAGCATGCCCCCCTTTGGGAGGGAGCGTTTACGGTTGCCTCTGGCATTCGGGTGCCAATAGCCGTTGGGGATTTTATGATCTTGCGGGCTGTGCGCGAAAGCGGTGGATTTGCAATCGCAGTTCCAGATGAGGATATTCTGAAAGGACAGGAAGAAGTCGCCAGGGTTGAGGGTGTTTTGTTATGTCCTGAAGGGGCGGCCACATATGTCGCCTACAAGCAGTCCTTGGCTGAGGGCCGGATTTCACCTACCGACCGGGCCGTTTTGTTCAATTGCGCAACGGGTCTTAAATATCCAATGCCGAAGGTGGAGCGATCATTGGACCGCTTCCAACCCATCGACTATGAAAATATTTGAGATCAGCTTTTCTTTGTTTTAAGGCAATTTGGATGTTTGGCAGGCAAAATCTGGATCTGATGAGAGAACGATCCGCCGTCGCTCAACGTCACTGAGTTGAAACCGAGAATAGTCATTAGATCTAAGAAAGTCAGCTCTTCCGGGGCCTTTGATTTAGCAAAAATCGGTGTGGTTCGTGCGCTTGTAGATAGGTCTGCAAGAAGCGCCCGAGCCCGGTACACTGTGTTGAGATATCCTTCGACTTTCGAGATGATGATCAGCTTTGTCGATTGCGAACCTTTTGCAAACACTGCATACGGTGTCTCGTAGGGTTGTTGGTTCATGCCGTTTTTCACGCCGATGATAAATCCGACCCGACGTTTTTTCGTGATATCGGCAAGCTGCGGAACACGCGCACAGTATAATTCGATTTGCTGCGGTGACGGATAATAATATCCTACATACCGATCCTGCGAGGCTTGTGCATTTACGTTTGATGTAAAGGCAAGGGCAGTAAGTAGGAGCAAAGAGAACGTAGAGAGCAGTCGCATCGTCAAAGGTCTTTCAATCAATAAATGTTAGCTTCCACATACCAGAAGAATTGCAGGAGTCTAAAGCATTTCTTTTAGGAATATTTGCGCGACCAGTCTGCCACTATGTCCTTAGGGGCAGGGCTTGATGACGTATCGCGAATACCTTCTGCGCCTGTTGGGGCCGTAAGCTCGATAACATAGCCGTTTGGATCCCGGAAATAGATGGATTTAATAAAATTGTGATCGGCAACGCCGCGAGTTTCAATTCCGGCGGCTTTGCCTTTTTCAAACATTTCCATCATGTCATCCATAGTGACTTCTAGGGCAATGTGTAAATCGTAGTCATGCTGTGGTTTGAATTCAAATTCCATATCCGGGACTTCGAAAAATGCGAGAGCTGAGCCATCATCTAATTGATAAAAAGTGTGAAGGGCCGCTGTTTCTCGTCCGGTTTTGGTTGCACCAATGCTAAACGCACGAACAAGGGGGAGGCCGAGAAAATCTTCGTAGAATTTGCGCGTTTCTTCGGAGTTTTTGCACCGATATGCGTTGTGATGTAATCCTTTGATCATATGACTAATTACCCTCGTTCGAGTTTCCATCGCGGTTCGATCTATCTGTAATGTGATCTTAGGGTCGCTCCGGGTCAACAGGACATTCAAAATAAGTTGTATAATCGAATTTCAATCATACATAGTTTTAATGAGAAAATTTATACTTATAGTTGCTTTTTTGCTTTGGCCGAGTGTGAGCTTTGCTAAAACGGACACTCTATTGCAGCGGAACCATTATTGGGGCCGAGTGACGGCTGTCTACGACGGAGACAGTATTACGGCAGCAATCGCCTTATGGCCGGGACAAACGGTGACCGCAAAAATAAGGCTTCGCGGCATTGACGCCCCAGAACTTCGCGGCAAATGCGTTGAAGAAGTTAGAAAAGCGAAGCAAGCTAAAGCTTACTTGGAAAATAGATTGCTTGGATCAGACGTAAAAATCACCAAGATTGAGGTCGAAAAATATGGCCGTATTCTCGCATCTGTCTGGAGCGGAGATGGAGAGAATGTCGCGCAGTCACTGTACGAACGTGAATTGGCGGTTTTATATGGGGGCGGTAAACGACGGAACTGGTGTTGAGCGTAACCCTATCCACGCCCACCAGCAATTAGAGCCGCATCTGGATGCTGTTGGAGTTTCCGCATGGCATACACGCCTGCTAACGGGCCAACAGCGAGGGGAAGAAATGCATAGGACCAACCCAAATACTCGACAAAATAGGGAACCAGGTGGATAGAGATCAGGCTTATGAGAAATCCAATACAGGTTTGAATGGTCAGCAACGTTCCAATGACATTGGGCGGACTTAATTCAATGATGCAGGTTGAAAATTGCGCGCTATCGGCAACAATGGTGATCCCCCAAATAATGGCAATAATCATAATGGGGAGAGGGGATCCACCAAAAAACAATCCAATAGTAGCGGCGCAAGCACCACTGATTAACATGGCCCAAATGGTAACAGTCGTTCGTCCGAATTTATCGGCGAGGAGGCCTGCCGCAATGCAGCCAATTGCGCCGACAGCAAGGGTGATAAAAGTTGATAGGTTGGCTAAAGGTTCCGCATTCTTAAGGCCAAACATCCGGTAGCTTTCAAGAAGGAAAATACCGATCCACGCCCACATGGCATAAAGTTCCCACATGTGGCCAAAATAGCCAAAATTTGCATACCGCAGAGCTTTGTTTCTCCATGAAAGCAGGGCAAGTGATGCCCGAAACGGTGGCGCGGGAGGCAACTCATGACCAAGTTTCACAAAAGGAATTAGAACCAACGAGGAACTGGCAAGAAGGGAGCTCGCAATGATTGTCGTTCTCCAGCTTAAGCCTTGAATGTCTAACAGATTAAGAAGATGCGGCGATGCGCTGCCAAGGGTGAGTGCCCCAACGAGCAAACCCACAAGTAGGCCAGCATCTTTATTGGCCCATGTAGCGATCATTTTCATACCGATGGGGTATAGTCCTGCCATCATAATTCCGGTGATTAATCGCAAAAGAATAACCGAAGGAGAGGTTGGCTCAAGCAACAGAATCCCAGCATTTGCACAAATCGCGATCAAACTTGAAAAAAGGTAAATACGGTGCGGCGAAAATCTATCTGCGAGGTTAAGGATAGCGCTGGCTAATGTTCCAAGGACAAAACCGATGGCAACACTGCTCGATAGTAGGGCGGCGTGAAAGTCGCTAAAGTCATACTCAGCTTTGAAGGCGGGAATAAGGGCCGTTGCAGAAAACCATAAGGAAAGGGCGGCAACCTGCGCCAATGCCAGCAGGGTTACGGCTTTCGCTTTTTGCATTTTTCGGGTCATTTAAGTCGGCCGTCCTAACATATTTTGTAAAATATCAGTAGCACCCTACTAAACTGATCACAAAGGCCTTTTCTTTACGGCGCGCGCTATTCATATACTTGTCTGATGTTGGGAAATCGGCGGAATGTAGTTTTTCCTTGTATTAGGCGCAGAATTTCGCGATAACGCGCCATCTTTGAGCGCCAGTTTGGCAAAAAATGAGTATGGCGGAATTGATGTCGAAAACCTCTGAAATAATAGAACTTCCCTCTGTAAACGAAGATCGGAAACCCGATTATTTCGTTGAAAAAGATGGGCTCGTTTTCGCAGGTACTCATTTGATCGTCGATTTATGGGGTGGCTCAAACCTAAATAATGCGTCGTTTATTGAAGAAACACTTCGTGAATGCATTGACGTTTCTGGAGCGACACTGCTCCATATTCACATCCATGCATTCGAGCCTAACGGATTGTCCGGTGTCGCTGTTCTGGCGGAAAGCCATATTAGCTTTCACAGTTGGCCTGATGAGGGATATATGGCGCTGGATATCTTTATGTGCGGTAAAGCCGAACCTCATAAGTGTCTGCCCATACTTAAAAAAGCTTTCAAGCCAGAATCTGTTCAGATAAATGACCTGAAACGCGGAGTAATCGGATGACGGAACTATTCGACGAAGGACTGCATTCGGGCATTAGTTTAGGGCTTGAAGTTGGCGATATTCACTATCAAGATAAAACTGAACACCAAGACCTTATGATATTTGATCATGCCCGTTTTGGCCGAGTGATGTCACTCGATGGCGCTGTTCAAACCACAGAAAATGATGAATTTATTTATCATGAGATGTTTGCTCATGTTCCGATCCTTGCCCATGGCTCAGCGAAAAAAGTGCTGATCATTGGCGGCGGTGACGGTGGGGCCGCCTGTCAGGTGCTCAAACACAGTGAAATCGAAGTGACTTTGGTTGATATCGACCGAACGGTTATCGATTTATCGATCGAATATATGCCAACTGTAAGTGATGGGGCATTTGAGAATCCCAAATTGAACGTCATCATCACAGATGGCTGTAAGTTTGTTAAAGAAACGACGGATAAATGGGACGTCATCATAATTGACTCCACAGACCCTCACGGCCCCGGCGAAGTGCTCTACACTCAAGAATTTTACGGCGATTGTAAATCCTGTCTGACGGACGGCGGTATCATCGTTACGCAAAATGGTATTCCGTTTGTGCAAGCCGATGAACTTCGCAATAGCTATGACCGGTTAGGCACGCTTTTTTCAGATGTCAGCTTTTATATGGCAACGGTTCCAAGTTATGTGGGCGGCGCATTGGCCTTTGGTTGGGCGACCAATGATACATCGCTTCGGAAACTGGACACAAATGTTCTGCTGGAACGGTACTTGGATGCGGCAATCGAAACCGATTATTACAGTCCCGAAATTCATCAGGCCTCTTTTGTGCTTCCGTTCTATGTTCAGAAAATTCTAACAGCAGATAAATAGCGCTCTAGCATTCCACCACATTCACGGCGAGGCCGCCCTGTGATGTTTCTTTATATTTACTCAACATATCAATGCCGGTTTGCCGCATGGTCTCGATAACTTCGTCGAGGGACACCACGTGTGTTCCGTCCCCTGCAAGCGCAAGTCGTGCGGCATTGATCGCCTTCATTGCACCCATTGTATTGCGCTCGATGCAGGGGATTTGAACAAGACCGCCGATGGGATCACATGTGAGGCCCAAGTTATGTTCCATTCCGATTTCCGCGGCATTCTCCACTTGCTCATTGGTGCCGCCAAGAACGGCTGCAAGGGCTCCTGCGGCCATTGAACAGGCCACACCAACTTCACCCTGACACCCAACTTCTGCGGCAGAAATGGATGCACGTTTTTTGTAAATTGAGCCAATTGCCGCTGCCGTGAGGAGGAAATTACGAGATCCTTCAGTGGTCGCATTGGGACTAAACCGCTGATAATATTTAAGAACGGCTGGGATGACACCGGCGGCGCCATTTGTTGGGGCGGTTACGACCCGGCTGCCGGCCGCATTCTCCTCGTTTACGGCAAGGGCATACAGATTTACCCAGTCCAAAACAGTAAGAGGGTCTCGGGACGCACGTTCAGGGTTAGCCATTAGGCCTGCGTATAGATCAAAGGCCCTACGTTTTACATTCAATCCGCCGGGTAAAATTCCTTCGGTTTCGCAGCCACGCTGGATGCAAGCGATCATGGCATCATTTACCCGATCCAGAAATGCGTTAGTTTCGTCGTCAGAACGCCACGTAGTCTCGTTCTCCCGCATTATTTGGGCAATGGAGAGGCCGGTTTCCTGTCCGATTTTTAAAAGCTCATCGGCAGACGTAAACGGGTGGGGTAATTGGATATTATGCCCTTTTGTCTCTGACCGATCGCCTTCATCGTGGGAGACAACATATCCGCCGCCGACCGAAAAATAATCCGCGCAGGCAAGCTGATCCCCGTCGGCAGTATAGGCGTAAAACCGCATGCCATTTGAATGTTCAGGTAGTACCTCATCCTTCAGAAATAGGAGGTGATCTTCTTCATAAAAAGGAATGGGTTTAACGCCGCCGAGATTCAACGTCTTTGTTTTTCGAATGTCGGCAACCATTGGCTCAATGCCAGCGGGATCGATGAGGGATGGACGTTCACCAGATAAGCCTGAAAGAATGGCAATGTCGGTGCCATGCCCATGACCAGTTAAGGCAAGCGAGCCGTAAAGTTCAACAATGACACGGCCGCAATCTTCCACAAGGCCGGCGGCTTGCAGACGATCAGAAAATCTTTTTGCAGCCCGCATAGGACCCACAGTATGCGAAGAAGAGGGACCAATTCCGATGGTGTATAAGTCAGTGACGGATATATTGACATCTAACTGGGATGTGGACACGGGTGCTCGCGTGCTTGATGAATTGGGCACGACAGGGGTTACATTTCCAAGTCCGGTTTTTATTAAGTCAGTCATAGGCACCTCTTTTCAATATGTGATCCGAAGATCAACAATCAAGACGATGCCCCCTCTGTCCATGTACCTGAAAGATGACCGGTTTTCGCCGGGTACCTCTTCGGTGGAGTGCTGTGGCACTCTCTCTCCAGAGTCCTAAATTCTGACAGTTCGTTTGCCTGAAAGTTTCCGGGGCGGTTGCTCCTTCGGCGCCGGCAATGCCGGTCTCTCCCATCAGAATTATATAGGATGCGTATTTCAACACGCGGATGCCACGCTAGGCATTCGGCTAGATCTAGTCAAGCGGTATTGGCGACGTTTGTATAAAGCTAATTTTGCTAGGCTGGTTAGATGTTCTTACCAGCCGTTATGTCGCGGCCAGTACGCCGAAATATCCCCAGTTTCTGAGCTAATGACATGATAGCCGGGGTATGCCGCCGCCGTGATACAGGCATGGTTTGGCAGTATTCGAAGTTGGCTTCCAATTGGAAAGTCGTCTAGCGAGTGATTTGTTCCCGCTAGCGATATAAGCCCATGCTCCTGATTTGTACTGCTGACAAATAAACCCTCTACCACTTTCGTATTTTCAATTTCACAAACCTGCCCAAAGTGGGTTTGGCCTTTTTCGTTCTTTAGTCCAGGATCTGCGGATAATGCAAGGCTTCCAGCATCTATCAATAAGCGATTGTGAGCTGAATTGTGACTGATGACAGTTGATAAAACAGAGATAGCTATGTCATCTGTTTGGCAAACGCCGAGGGCTTGCATAACCATATCTTGGAATACATATACGCCGGCGCGGATCTCGGTAATGCCATCGGTCGAGTAGGTATAAGTTGCGGTGGGTGTGGAGCCTGCACTGACAACGGCGCATTTGATACCTTGCTCCCTGATAGCGGTTGCGGCTTGGGTGATCGCCAGTCTTTCTTTCTCTGCGACCTCATAAATTTCATCGGTGCTTTTGCAATAATAAGAACCTCCTGAATGCGTCATCACACCAGATAGATCTACACCCGAGGCCTCATTAAGAAGTTTTGCGATTTCCAAGACAGCAGTATCATCCGGTTTTAGGCCCGCTCGCTTGCCGTCGCAGTCGATTTCGATAAAACAGGGAAATGTTGTCCCCATCTTTTGGCCCGCTTCTGAAATTTGCTTGGCGGCAACCAGAGTATCCAGCAGTAATGTCATGTTTGCGCCAGCCTCTTGAAGGGCTTTAACCCGCTTCAATTTATTGGGCGCGATTGAGACTGCGTACAAAATATCCCGGTACCCGCCTTTTAGGAAATACTCTGCCTCAGCCAATGTTGAGACCGTGATTTTACTGCCCTCTGTTGGCGGCAAAATTCGGTTTGCGATGTCCAATGACTTACACGTTTTAAGATGGGGTCGGAATTCAACTCCAGCCGTGTTTAGTCTCTTGCGCATATTTTTGATATTTGTATCAAGCCGGTGTTCATCAAGAATTAAGGCTGGCGTCTCTATGGTGTCCAACATATCAAGTGAATCCCTATTTCATCAAGTCTGGCAAAAGTTGCATTTATCATAGAGGAATGATTGTATCATTGCTCCTAGATCTTTGTGACTGAAGTCATTTTGGAGGCAGTTGTGGCGCGTATATTATTTGGCTCTGAGTTTGGAGCTAATTTGGGGCATATATATCCCATGTTGAGAATTGCTGACGTGCTCGCGGAGCGCGGACATGAAATTGTGTTCGCTGTCCGTAATGTTCCGCAAACACAACAAGCGCTAAAGGGGCGTGATTTCAAAGTTGTTCAGGCCCCCTATTGGCTGAACTCTACTAACCCAAAACTCAAAGGGGTCGCAACGCCATCTTATGCCGACGTGATGGCACGGCAGGGGTTCGGTCACATTGAAACATTGCGAGGGATGTTCGCAGCTTGGTCCAATTTGATAAAATTGGTTAAACCGGACGTGGTGCTCGCGGATCATAGCCCAGGGATGAGTTTGGCGGCGCGTGGCCTTGTTCCAATGATTAATTTTGGCAATGGCTTTACCTTGCCGCCCTCACATGTTGAGGCCTACCCAAATGTAATTTCCACCGGAAAAAGATTGCTCTCTCAGAGCAAAATGTTAGGGATTTTTAATGATGCCCTAGTTGCAGATGGCAGAGACCCACTCGACTATTTACCACAAATATTTGAAACAGAAGGGCAGTATGTTTGTACGGTGCCCCAATTGGATCCATATAGAAATTACCGAGATTTCAATTTAGTGGGACCATTAGAGAAAAGCTTGGATTTCGCACCGCTACCAGATGCTCCCCACGTGTTCTTATATATGGCGCATGAGGCGGGTGATAATAATGTTGCGCTGGATGCTATAAAACGGCTGGGAATAACGGCAACGGTGTTTTTAAGAGGGGCTTCAAAAAAGACTCTATCTGACTATGCATCCGACAAAGTTGAAATGTTAAGCGAGCCAGCTGATTTTGCAGTCGCTATCCCGAAATCATCTGTGGTTGTTCACTCCGGCGGTGGCGGCACATCAACATCTTGTTTGATGACGGGACGGGTGCAGATAATGTTTCCCACACATTCTGAGACAATGCTCAACAGTAAACTCATGGTACAGGCGGGAACTGCAAAAGCTGTTCGGGGCAGTATTACTGAGGATCAATTTGCCGGAACGCTGCAGCATTTGATGGAGAGTTCAAAAATAAAAGACACTGCGCTGGAGATAGCTGCGCAGTTATCTGACGGTGATTGGCATTCTGCACTTACAAAAATTACGGCCCATGTCGAAAAACTTGTTCATTAAGAGGCGGGTTTTGTAGATAAATACAGGTATATGCGGCGGCGGATTGCCGCCGATATTCATTTTTCTTATTTTGTGCCGTATTTTAGAACCCACAACGGAAGTAAGGCGGCAACTTCGCGGCTACTGCCGTCGAGTTCTATCGCCATTTGATTGCCATTTAAGTCAATCCGGACAATGCGTCCCCCAAATTTGCAAATCTCAGCACTCTTGTTGGGGCCAAATGTGCCGTAAACAGGCATGTCGAGGGCCGCGTTTTCTATTATTCCGCACAGGAGTAAGCCATTTAGTGACCAGTTCTCAGTTAGAAAATAATTACCTTTGATTTCAACCTGCAACACCGGGTTTGATATCCGAAACGAGTCTCTTTGTTCAAAACGGTTCGGGATCGAGCGGTTAAGTTGTGGGGTATGAAGCACGGCAACCTCCAAGTCTAAAGTTAATACATGGAACCTACCATGCACTCTTCATGCCACATATAATGAAGGGCGGATTTTATTCAGTTAATGGGCTTTCGAAGATCCTTCCAAGCGGTGACGCGGTTGGTGGCGTCTTGCCGTTGTTCTTCATTTAATCGCGTTTCCAAGTGCTCTTTAAAACGCAGCATACGTTTGTGTGTCGTACCGTTTTCTGCGTCCTCCAGTGCAAGAAGCAACCATTTCATTGCCTCCACCTCATCGTGAACAGTTTTTTTGCCACCAGCCAATAGTTTTGCAACAGCCAGTTGGCTCGCAGATTCTCCGGCTTCTGCTTTTGGTAGCCATTGCAGAAGGTTCTTCTCGTTTTCTTTTCTGATTTTCTTGCGAACAGCATTTAGCATGCCTGCGGCCGTAGGATAATTTTGCCGAGCGGCAAGTTCATACCACTTTGCAGCGGCAAAAAGATCCCGCGGCATGCCCTGCCCATTTTCAAAAAGATACCCTAAGTTAAATTGCGCTTCTGCGGATCCCATAGTGGCTTGTCTCTGCCATTCATCGTGCGCCAGAGAGTAGTTCCCTTGCATATACGCGGACCTTGCGGCCTCTAGCGAGGCCATTGCTGGCATGCAAAATGATAAAATGAATAAACAGATAGAACTCAAAAAAGTCGTGTTTCGATTTGTCATTGGATAACAACCCCCGATGATTATCCCCAAAATGAGTGTACCCATAAATTTGAAAAATAACCAGATCCGTGATTCTGGGAGTTTTCAGCCAATATCCAGTGGATGTCAGGACTGTTTGTACAGTGAGGCAGGTGCTGATGTTAATTATGTCCAGAGCGGACGATAATTTTTGTATTTTTATTGTTTATTATAACTTGTTGTAATTGCATGTATTTTAGAATTTTGGATATAAAATTTTTAGAAAATTGATGAAATGTCAAAAATGACAATTTGTCATTAAAGGAAATTGCTGCTAATAATTGGGCAAGTTGAGGAACTAGACAAAAAGATCTGGGCTCGGCTTGAAAATTCCATTTTCTTCCTTGGGGAGGAATGTCGGTACTAGCCAGATTATATCGCAAGGTAGGGTCTGCAATCGGATCCACAGTGTCCTTATGAGCCGTATAGTTCATATTTGCTGACAATGTGGGGGCTTGAAATGCCAAGGCCAAGGCAGAAATTAATAATAAGGCCTAATCTTCTGGAAACCCTTGTCCGCTGGACAAGGGTTTTTCTTTATCTCGCACCGTTTAGTCTGCGTATCGGCGCACAATCTGTTTGCCAAGCGAGTTCATATGGACTTGGTCTGGGCCATCAGCAAAGCGAACGGTTCTAGCGTAGGCAAATGCTTCAGCCAGGAACGTGTCTTGACTTAATCCCATAGCGCCATGAGCCTGCATTGACCGATCAATAACTGTTTGCGCCATAGACGGGGCAACAATTTTAATCATGGCAATCAGATCTTTGGCATCTTTATATGTGCCTTGATCCATCTTTTCAGCAGCCTTCATTGTTAGCAGCCTTGCCTGTTCAATTTCACAAATAGACTTAGCTATGTCTTCGCGAATTGAGCCTTGCTCACTGATTTTCTTACCAAATGCCACACGGCTATCTACCCGCGCGCACATAAGTTCAAGGGCTCGCTGCGCGCAGCCGATTAATCTCATGCAATGGTGAATTCGTCCAGGGCCAAGCCGACCTTGGGCAATTGCAAAGCCGCTGCCTTCTTCGCCGATCAAGTTTGCAGCAGGAACACGGACATTGTCGAAGGTGATTTCGGCATGGCCATGAGGGGCATCATCTGATCCAAACACTTTCATGGCCCGGACGATTTTTACACCTGGTGTATCTTTTGGGATAAGTATTTGTGATTGCTGTTCATGTCTTGGGGCGTCTGGATTAGTTTTGCCCATGAGAATGAAAATTTCGCAGCGTGGATCTGGTGCGCCGCTAATCCACCACTTGGTTCCATTAATAACGTACTCGTCGCCATCTCTTGTAATTGACGTTTGTACGTTAGTGGCATCAGAAGACGCTACGGCAGGTTCTGTCATGGCAAATGAAGATCTAATTTTACCTTCTAATAGGGGAACCAACCATCTTTGCTTTTGCTCTTCTGTGCAATAGCGGGCAAAAACCTCCATGTTTCCTGTATCAGGTGCGCTGCAGTTAAAGACTTCCGGGCCGATCAAGGAACGACCCATGATTTCAGCCAACGGAGCATATTCAAGATTGGTGAGGCCAGAACCATATTCACTGAAATCGGCAAGAAATAAATTCCAAAGCCCTTCAGTTTTTGCTTTTGCCTTAAGTTCTTCCATGATGGGCGGAATGCTCCACCGATCACCGGAATTTTCAACGTGATCATGATAGGCCTGCTCAGCAGGATAAACATGCTCGTTCATAAAAGCTTCTACGCGTTGCTTTAGCTCTTCGGCTTTAGCGGATGAGGTCATGGTGATCTCCAATTTAAGGGGTTTAATCTGAGGTCCAATATAAACGCACATATACAATCAACAAAATTTATAATAAGAATATCTTAAAATAGATATTGTGAATGGCTGTGATGTGCTTAGAAAATTTGACTTGAACTTATTTGTTGTGTTTGAGGTGATTTATGACACCGGTAATTTAACGCAAGCGGCGGGAGTATTAAATAAAACGCAGCCAGCGATCAGTAATGCTTTGGCAAGATTACGACAATCCGTGGGTGATCCTCTGTTTGTAAACTCGGGTAAGAGAATGAACCCGACAGCGCGGGCGGATGAACTCATTGGGCCGGTTCGCAAAGCGCTTCAATTATTTCAAAATAATCTGCTTCAAGATCAAGAGTTTAATCCAAAAGAAATCAGGAAAACCATCCGCTTAAGTGTCGGGGATATTGGAGAGACTATTTTCCTTCCGCGCTTGATTGGCTTGCTTCGGGAGAAGGCGCCCAATATAAGTCTTCAAATTTTCCAGTTGAACCGCCGATCCATCCCAAGGAAATTAGCAACCAGCGAAATTGACTTTGCGGTTGATATTCCGATCCCTGTTGATGATGGTTTAAGGCAAATGCCGCTGCTATCAGATGTGCAAGTTGTTGCGGTGTCCAAAACACATCCGCTTGCGGGGAAAACAAGCTTGAGTTTGACTGAGTATTTGGAAGGAGACCATATTCATGTCTCTTACCGTCGAACCGGCGGTGGTGTCGCCGACGTGGGTCTAAGCCAGATGGGGATGTCTCGTAATATTGTCGTGCGGTTGCAGCATCATCAGGCTGGGTTTGCGCTACTTCAGCAGACGGATATGTTTTTATCGGCGCCGTCTAATCTGGCAAAGCTCCACGATTGTAAGGTCTTTGAATTGCCGTTCAGCGCTCCTAATCTAGACATGAACCTTTATTGGCATAAATCGGCTGACAAAACGGCACTTAATACATGGTTCAGGTCGGGCCTTTCCAAATTAATCCAAGGGCTGAACAGTGAAGACAAGGCGCGGTAGTCGCATTATTTCTTGTGTCACGCCCCCAATTATGTTTATTGCCGATTATGGAAAATGAAGAATTCACAACCGAACCCACATTGTTTTTAATTCCAACGCCCATCGGGAACTTGGAAGATATTTCATATAGAACGGTTCGTGTTCTGCAAAGTGTTGATGCGCTCGCCTGTGAAGACACGAGGCATACTCGTAAAATTTTTGAGCGTCATCAACTGGACAGCCCGCCCGTTATTTTCTCGTGCCATGCGCATAACGAAGATCGAGCCGTTGGCCGTATTCTGTCATTACTCAGAGATGGGAAAAACGTTGGCCTAACGTCTGATGCCGGGGCGCCTGGAATTAGTGACCCTGGGCAGCGGGCGGCAACAGCTGCAATTGAAAATGGCTATCGAGTAGAAGCCCTGCCAGGTCCTAGTGCTGTCATTACAGCGCTTATGGTTTCGGGCTTGCCTATACCAGCCTTTAGTTTTCTGGGGTTCTTGCCAAGAAGGCCAGGACGGCAGCGCAAAGTTTTTAACGCTTATGCGGAAACACCGGGCGCAATTGCTTTCTTTGAATCGCCCTTTCGAGTGGCCAAAATTCTTAAAATTGCGCTGGAATGCTTGGGGGATCGGCAAGCGGCAGTTTGCGTTGAATTGACCAAGAAATTTGAAAGAGTACACCGCGGAACAATTCAAGAGCTGATCGATCAGCTCGATGGTGAGAAAATTAAGGGGGAAGTGACAATTGTAATTTCCCCAAATATTGATGAAGCGCCCATTGAAGAAGAAGACGGCCCGATCTATATATAAGTCATAATTTGAGAATATGAGTGATTGGTGTTATCTTTAAAGCAGGTTTTTTGTAAAACTTCTTCAAGTCGGGGGAAAGCATGAACGTAGCAGGTATTCTTAAGGATAAAGGTGTCGACATAATAACGGCATCAGCTGATGACGATATTACTTCTATTGCAGGCGTGTTATCGGGCAAAAAAATTGGTGCAATTCTGATTGTAGATGCATCGAACGCAGTTTTAGGCGTTATCTCCGAGCGTGACATCGTCAATGGCTTAGCCAACCATGGCATTGCTTGTATGAGCAGTAAAGCCGAAGACCTCATGACTAAGAATGTGATTTCCTGTAGTCGTTCAGATACGATCAATCAGGTTATGGCTTTGATGACAACAAAACGTATTCGACATCTTCCTGTTATGGATGATGCGAAGCTCGTCGGCTTTATATCAATTGGCGATGTGGTGAAGTTCAGAATGGATGAGATAGAGCGCGAAGCCGCTGCAATGCGCGATTATATTGCAACGGGCTAAAACTCTAGGTTTGCCAATAAAAAACACCCACTAAGATAAGACTTTTAAAGCATGGTGGAGAAAGGGAAGCGCTCTCTCAACGGCGTTTTCACCTTCCTTGATCATCTCGTCGGCTTTATCAAACTCGAGAAGGCCGCGGTGGGCCAATCTCGGTGCAATGGTCACATCGGGTGGGTCTCCTGCCAATCGAGATCGGCTTAGTCGATCTTGCACGATGTTAAGGGACGACATCATCACGCCAAATATGCTGGGTTCAGTCCCTGATTTGTCAAAAAAGCGATGCTTTAGCAGGTTGACTGGGGATGTCCTTGTAAATAGACCACCGCCATTAACGTCCGGCGCGGTAGTTCTGTCGAGATTTTCTTCGCCAACGTCAGTCATGCCAAACACATCTGCATTCAAATTGACGGCGATGACAAGCCGTGCACCAAGAGCGCGGCAGACCGAAACTGGAACCGGATTGGTAAGGGCGCCGTCGATAAGCCATCGATCATCAATATTCTGCGGAGAAAAAAGACCCGGCAGAGCGTAAGATGCGTTTATCGCACTGGTGAGGGGCCCTTTCCTGAGCCAGATTTCGTGCCCAGTTCCAAGTTCAGTAGTTATTGCTGCAAACGGAACGGGGAGCGATTCAATGGAAATGCCGCCAACTGACTCGTCAATTAGCTTAAAAAGCCTCTTACCTGAGATTAGGCCGCCACCTCGTAGGCGCAAATCAAGGAAGCGAAACATACTTCCTTTGCCAAGGTCACGGGACCATTCTTCTAATCGGTCAAGTTCACCGGCCAAATATAAGCCTCCAACGAGCGCGCCGATAGAAGTGCCGCACACAACGTCGGGCTTGATTCCTTCTTTTTCGAGGCGTCGAAGAACTCCTATGTGTGCCCATCCCCGTGCGACACCACTTCCGAGTGCTAATCCAATTTTTGGCGCTGGCATTTTTTTTGCCTCTTTCTCAAGGTTTCTGCAGGTCTCACTAGCTTATTCAAGCTTAGTTAAAGAAAAAAGAACTTTCTTTCTTTTTAGCGCTTGACTCTTAGGCCCATTTTTTACATTTTGCGGCTCCACTTCGGTGGGACAGAAATTGAAGCAGCCTTGATTATTTCGTTATTATTTGAGCGCTTCGGATGATTGAAAAGTAACTTTTAACTTTCCTCATTTTTTTTAAAGTTTCTGTTGACGGCGTTGCCTTACTGGTTATATAAGTGCGGCAACGACGCGGTCGAACAAGTTTGATGAAATGTCAAACAGTCCGGCAGCGTTTTTTTTGTCCGGTTTCACCGGCGGTTGCTATATTTACATTGTTGATATGATAGAAGAGATGCGCGGGCGGCGGTTGA
>JBALWO010000107.1:0-3775 GCA_036960775.1 Pseudomonas marincola
TTTTTAAAATTATGTCGCCAAATGGAAAACACGCTTGCTCATTTCCTTTTAGCTAACTTGAAGTCGTTGACATATACTGCGCATCCACCATGAGTGCCTCTAGTCCTAGAGTTTAAAATAATTCCGGCATGGTCTACTTCAACTGTAATTACACAGGAATTGTGCGTCACCGTTGGCACATAAATCATCGTCGATCGGCTGTAGGTTCCAGTGGTGCGTTTGGTGAGCGAGGTGCCGTTGGCTACTGCAACGCCCTGCGTTGTTGAGAATACAGGTACCACCGAATTAACGATGTCTTCGCTCTTCCATACAAATGCTTTTCTTCCTGCAATTTCCTGCTCGCGGTTGGGAAACCCAATAGTGTTTATGAGAGCGTGAATATGCTGTCCTTCGAACACTACGAGCTGTTCATTTACATACTCAACCGTCGAACAGGCAACAAGTGAGATCGTAAGAATTGTTAGAACTGTTACATTTTTCATGACATTCAATCTAGCCCACTATTTGGTGACCAATATTGTCAACGTAACTAAAATTTACGCAAACTACCTTTTGATTATCTACCAATAAAAATATGTTCAAACTTATCCAACCAGTTCTTGGTTTCTTTTGTAAAGAACCCAAGAACAAAACACGCCAGACACCAAGCCAAAAAAGTGACCTTCGAATGAGATGTAACTTCTAACGGGTAAAATTCCCCAGAGTAATCCGCCATAAAGAACCACAGTTATGGCAGCGACAATGAGCGACGAAAAACTGCGTTCGAAAAATGCTCGTCCCAATAGCGCGCCAAAATATCCAAATATCAGCGCGCTTGCGCCCACATGGTAGGATCCTCTGGCAAAGAGCCAAACCAGCAGTCCTGATAAAAGAATTATGAAAATGGTTGTTACCCAAAACTTATCTTGCCCATTGGTGAGGAGCAGTCCGCCCAAGATAAGGAACGGCAGCGTATTGGAAATCGCATGCCAAAGCCCTGCATGTAGAAAAGGCGCAAGAGGAATTCCCACGAGGCCGCTTATGGTTCTTGGCAATATACCAAAACTGCTTAAAGAATGACCCATCAGGAGATTTACAATTTCGACCGCCCAAACGACCGCGAGCAGGAAAAGAACGGGTTTCAGTTTAGTGAACAATAAATTCATAGGTGCCACCATGCCTGTTATGCGCTGCGCAATACGAATATGGCATCCGCATTGATTTGTGCGCTTCCAGCAGGAGATGTAACTGTTTCCCCAGTTTCGGCACTCCTATAGGCTATTGGCACGCCCTTGTCGGCAGACACGCTGCTCGTGACAATCTCTGCCCAAGACCCCGTATGTTGTTTTTCGTCGACGACAATACTTTCGCCAGATGCCGTGAACAGGTTTTCCAAAATGCCAATAGATCCCCTATTCAGAAGGCCGCCAACAATCATCTCAGGGTAGCCACGGATTGGCCGAAGAACCATTGAGGCACCGGATGCTGTGAGCCGAGATCTATTGCCGTTATCGACACATTCGGCAACAATTTTTGCATCCGATCCCATTTCTCGCAGGCGGTTGATAATATCAAAGGCATGGCCATCAGATGAGTTCTGGTTTTCATCCCAGGCCAGAATAATAATGATATCCGCATTCGTAACACCAGCCTGCTTTAAGAATGTGGGATCAGACCCACGTCCGTTTACAAATTTGATGTTTTGCTGTTGCAGGGAATAGGGAAGGTCCGATCCGAAACTACTCGTAACGAGAACAATTTCTTGACCTGCAGTTTCGTGATTACGTTCGAATTCAGCCACCAGACGTTGGATATGGATTTCTGAATCGGTTTTGGATCCGATGATAACGATATGGTTTTTCATTCTACTATAACTCCAGTGGCCTGATTTCTTGGCTGATCGTCTACTTGAGCGAAAATCGATAAAGTCTCCGGCGATTTTACCCAGAACAAAAATGCCGCCAAAAAATATTAGGATCGTTGTGGAAAGCCGTCCCGCGTCCGTTTTCGCCGATATATCGCCGTACCCAACTGTCGTGATCGACGTTGTTGTCAGCCATGTTGCATCTTTAATTGAAAGGCCCTCAAAGACGACCATGGCATAGGTATGCAGGCAAATAATAACCGTCAGATAGAAGAGCGCCGTCAGGGCCTCTTGCGTTAAATAGTCTTGGGTTTGCCGCGAGAGATAGAGGCTCTGATGCGCTTGTCGCCGAAGACTTCGTAATTTGCGAGAGAAAATGGGAACCATCGTTTTTTGCTTTCTTGTTCGTCAGCCTGCCGGCATCAGTTCCTCAATTTTATAGGTCGGGAGGTAGTTCACAAAATACACGTCTGTTTTGCCGCCACTAAAAACAAACGCCTCTATGGCGCATTCTTTAGTTTGATCTACAAGGCGGTAATAATCACAAATAGTTTCATCGTTTGAGACGATATCACTGGATCCCACTAATTTGGGATCACTTTCAAGCCAGTAAACTTCTTTGGCTTGATCTTCTGTATATTTAGCCGCGAGCCATGGGTTTCCTTGCGAAACCGGATTGGCATCAAGCTCTACTAAATAATCTCTCCCGGGGGAGAATAATTCGGCAAATTGATCAATCGTGACCATTTCTTCAACATGTGGCTGATTGGCGCAATAGGCGAAGGCTAGGCGCGTTGGGCCGAGTTCCTCATCAACCCACATGATAAGTTCACGTCCATCGTCAGTATTTCCCAGATGAAAAACTCGGCGCTCGAAACCAGTTTTTGCAGCTAAATCCAACCCTGACACCGATTGTACAAAAAACTCTTTATCAGAAATTTCTGGATGCACATCGAAACCAATACGGAATGCATCTCCTTTTTGAAGATCCTGAACACTATTAAGATCACGAACGGGAGGTTTTTTAGCTTTCTTGCCAAAAATCTTATTAAACATCTTATTTCCGATCCAAAAAATCGCCCGGGCCTAAATGAGCCGGGCGATATATCTTATTCAAACTGAACGTTTATTTCTTAGCTTTAATACGAGCCATAATATCGTTGGTTTTTGATGATTGTCCACCTATGCCAGCTTCTTTCATGCGGCGATCAAGATCACTACCACTCTCTTCAGTCGCCAATTGGTCTGCAGCTGAAAACTGATCTTGGCGTTCTTGCTGGCGTTCTTTAATGCGTTCTAGTGAGCTCATAGCGTTGGTCATTTTTGACGATGATCCAGAAAAACGGTTAGCCACAACACCTTGCGCATTTTGCACGGCTTCAGTCGCCTTCAACACATCTTGCTGCTGCTTCAAGCTTTTAAGGCGCGTATCAGCTTTTTTGAGATTGCTTTTAAGAGCGGTTTCACTGCTTGTGAAACTTTGAAGCATGCCGCTTTCTGTCTCCAATTCACCTTCAAAATCACCAATACGGACGCAAATATCTTCGGCAAGCTGCTCTTCGCCTTTATCCAAAGCTTGAGCGGCCATGCCTTCATGCTCTGAGATTTTCTTTTGTAGGTCGGTGACTTTACGTTGAACCGCAGTTCGTTTTGCCATGATTTTAGTGAGCTCAATCTTGGCTGCACTGATATCATCTGTAGCTTCGCGAAGCTCTTGATCCATGATCCGGATTGATTGGTTATCGGCAATATTCTCACCAGTTTCAGCAACCAAACCTTTAAACGCTGTGACGACTTTTTTCCAAGACATGTTTTCTACCTTATCTGTAATAATATGTTTCGTTCAAACGGTGAGAATTCTTAAGGGCGCAAATACTCGCGGCAGGTCTCAAGAGCTTCCATCACATTGTTCGTAAGGGTCGATATTTCCTC
>JBALWO010000108.1:0-3742 GCA_036960775.1 Pseudomonas marincola
TTACCGGAACAAGGAATAAAATTCAAAGATTAGGGAATCTTCGTCGACAAATGTCGGAGCAAAAAATAGCGTTATCAATGTATGAAAACGCTCTTCTCTTATCAAACGGCACAATATCGATTTTGAATTTCTTTGTCAGCCAAAAGATCACTGGCCTGCGCTTCATGAACAATAACCCCCTGGTCCATGATGTAGGCTCTGTCAGAAATTTCGAGGGCGCGTTCGACATTTTGCTCAACCAGCAGGATTGTTTTTCCTTCCCCTTTAAGCCTCGCAAACAATTCAAACATTTCGTCCACCAGCACCGGCATAATGCCCTCACTGGGCTCGTCCAGCATGATCATTTTTGGCGAAGAGGCAGTTGCCCGAGCAATCGCAAGCATCTGCTGCTCACCACCAGACATAGTTTCTGCAATCTGATTGAGCCGTTCTTTCAATCTTGGAAATGTTTGGGCAATTTGGTCAATGACTATATTTTCATCGGTCTTCGACGTTGACGCAGTAAGGCCGAGCCGCAGATTTTCCCGAACCGTCAGGCCCGGTACAATTCGCCGGTCTTCCGGTACATAGCCAAGACCATAGTGATATCTCGTATGCGTTGGTTCCTTCTGGATATCTCCATAATCATCAAAGAAAACACTTCCTTTACGCTTGGCAACCAGCCCCATGACGGTCCGTAGGGTCGTTGTCTTACCGGCACCGTTTCGGCCTATAATTGAGACAATTTCTCCGCGCTTAACCTCGATTGAGATACCTTGAATAATATGGCTATGGTCATACCAGGCATGAAGATTTTCTACTTTCAGCATCAGTGAGCTCCTTGTCCCAGGTACACCCGCTTTACCTCGTCGTTTGATCGGATATCATCGGGTGTTCCCTCAGCCAAGAACTCTCCGTGATGAAGGACAATCAAATGGTTAGAAATACCCATGACAAGCTTCATTTTATGCTCGACAAGAATAACTGTGCGGGTGCTGGCCAGATCGGTGATCAAATCCATCATTGTGGACGTTTCCTCCGGGCTCATACCCGCCGTAGGCTCATCCAGCAACAACAGGCACGGATTACAGGCTAGCGCCAACGCAATTTCAAGCGCTCGCTGCTCCCCATGAGCCAAATTTGATGCCAAACGATGATGATGCTGATGCAGCCCCACCATTTCTAGCAAAGTTGCGGCTTCGTCCTCCATTTCCTTGTATTTGGAGCGTGGCGTCCAGACATTAAAACGGCAGGTCATGGCCTGTATTGCTATCCGAACATTTTCCAGAGCGGTTATCTTAGGAAAGATATTTGTAATCTGGAAGGATTTGGCGATGCCCATTCGGGCAAACGCATGCTGAGGGACACCTGTAATTTCCTTTCCCTTGAAAAATATTTCCCCGGTACTTGGTGGAAATGCCCCTGACAACACATTGAACAAAGTGCTTTTACCGGCACCATTTGGACCAATGATGGCCGTAAGACGGCCTTCTGGAAAAGACACATTTATATTTGACAATGCTGTGAAACCGCCAAACATTATCGTCACATTTTCAGCCCGTAGTATTTCCGGTGCGGTCGTCTCACCTGCCGTCATCGCGACACCCAATGCAGGATCGAGCCCCAAACTCCTTTGGGGAAGAACAGAACAAAAATCATAAATATGACCCCAACAAATAGCTGCCAGTGGGTCGTGAGCAGTGTGATCACGTCTTCAAGCATCAAAAAGGCGAAAGCGCCAACGAAGGGCCCAAAAAATGTCCCCATTCCGCCAAGAAGAGACATGATGACCGCCTGCCCGGACATATGATAGTGAAGTGAGTCTATGGGAACGACAGACAAATGGATTGCGTTCAGCGCCCCGGCCAGTCCACAGAAGAGGCCTGAAATAACAAAAGCTGTCCATTTGGTCAGCAAAACATTATAGCCGCACGCCCGTGCCCGATTTTCGTTTTCCCGGATCGCCTCAAGAATGGCGCCAAAAGGTGATGCGAGGATGCGTGAAAAAAAGAAAATGGCGCCACCAACAAAGATATACATGAAGTAATATTTCACCGTGGGATCGAACAGGCTAAATGTTGCGAATCCAAGATCAATATCACCCGTCTTCACGCCCGTTAGGCCGTCCTCACCGCCCGACCATTCTTCCATTTGATAAATCAGGTAATAGACGCATTGAGCAAGGGCCAATGTCACCATGGCAAAATAAATACCCTTGGTCCGAATGGCCATCGCGCCCATGACCATCGCAATTAGTCCGGCGCCAAGTATTCCGAGCAATATTGCCGGCAACCAGGGAACACCAAAATGAACCATCGCAATACCAGTGGCATAGCTACCGACGCCAAAAAACGCAGCATGACCGAAAGACAGCATCCCCAAGTAACCGAATACCATGTTAAAACCCAAGGCAAAGAGTCCATAAATCAGAATGTTCACGGCTAAGGCTTCGTAAGGCAGAATGAAAGGGAAGAAAAACAGGATAACTAAAACTGCCAACACTCGGTGACGTCCAATAGATCGCACGACAGAAGAAAGACGCCTGCTTGAGACCTGCATTTCGCCAGTATTTCCAGGAGATCCGCTCATCCCAGGCCCCCTGTTTTACCGAACAGCCCCTGTGGACGAACCATCAGCACGGCGGCCATTAACGCAAACATTGAAAGATCTGCCATATCTGGCCAGAAAAGGGAGGTCATACTGACAACAACCCCGACCAAAAGACCGGCGACAACGGCGCCAACCAAAGACCCCATGCCACCGACTACGGTTACGACGAACGCTTCAACAAGTACTGTTGTCCCCATATCCGGAATCACACTCCGCATTGGTGCCGACAGCACGCCGGCAAGGCCTGCAATAGCAGTACCAATGGCGAATACCACCAACCAGACTTTTGATATATCAATCCCCAAGACCCGTACGATCTCGGTATCTAGGGCACCTGCACGGATAATAAGGCCGTAGGAGGTTTTTTCGATGAACAACCATAGCCCGGTGACCAATACAGCGGTAACAGCGATAATAAAAAGCCGATAAATGGGAAAATATCCAAATCCGAGGTTTGCCGCACCGCGCAGAGCTTCGGGTGTGTCAAAAGGCACGCCTTCCAACCCGAAAAGAATTCTGACAATTTCAACCAGTGCCAAAGCCAATCCGAATGTCAAAAGAAGAGGGTAGTCGATACCGCGACCATAGAGTGGTCGAATGAGAAACCGTTCAACGCCTAAGCCAAGCACGGCAACGGTGAGAGGTACGGCTATAAGAGTTACCCAGAAATTGCCTGTAAGCCCGAGAAAGAAGACCCCGGCATAGGCGCCGATCATGTAAAATGCCCCGTGCGCAAAATTTACAACGTTCAGCAGCCCGAAAATCAAGGACAGCCCAATTGCCAGCAGGACAAATATCGAACCCAGCGCAAGTCCCGTAAATAACTGCAAGGCAAAAAGATCTAAAGTAATACCGCTCATTCAAAGGATCCTAATTCAGCCGCGAGTTTAAGACGATCTTGTGAAGAGGTGCCGGTCTAGCCCTCAGGGAGAGCAAGAGCCATGACCGACACCAAAATGGCCTAGCCCAGGCCGAGTTCGTCGCAGGTTCTTAGGACTTTCTCGCTTGGCTCGTCTACAGAAACAACATTGAAGACATCATACTCATTCGCCATTTGAGATTTTGGCTTTGATTCAACGATATAAACCGCCTGCACCGACTGGTGATCGCATTTGCGGTAATATTGTGTGCCTTTATATTTATTATACTTCAT
>JBALWO010000036.1:0-34061 GCA_036960775.1 Pseudomonas marincola
TTTTATTATTTCAAAGATCATACTTCAAACACAGATAATTGAAATGTTATTTAATGTGGTGATTTGAATTTACGTCGGCTGAATTGGGCAGCGATAGCTATAAACATCACGTGGCTTTAACGTTGCTGGGATTTTTACAGTATTTTTCATCCCAAATACGGTCCATTTTAAAATGCACCCCCCCCCCTTTAAACTCATAAAATATTGAAATTTAAGGGGGCTTTGGAATAATGGTGGGTTCGGCAAGACTCGAACCTATAAATATATTACATATACTTATACCACTCTAAAATAGTAAAATAAAAATTATATGTGTCAATAATGCGCGCCGTATTTTGTATTTAGCAGGCACTATATCCGCCTCAAACATTGAAACCATCGGTACAGTTGAACTAGGAAGCATAAATAAAGTTGCATAGTAGCCTCGACTTTCTCCTACTCCATACAAATCAATAAGTCCGCGTGCAAACGGTGTAATTGCTATTACACGTCTTAACTATTTTGTCGCCAAGACTGCCTTTTGGAAGTGCGATTTTAGATTCTGCTATGGATATGAACAGAGAAAAATGTTGCAATCACCCTGCGACGCTTCAATACAACTTTGGACTTGAAAGCTGGTACAAACCACTGCCTGTTCAAATTTGACGCCATTTCGTATTATTTTTCCACCCGAAAAAATAGCAATAATCTTAGTTCTTGAAAGTATAGGTTATTTCAAGCACTATACACTGTATTACTAATGTAAGACGCCTTTTTTTTATGCAGAGTATCGAGATTACTCTTGTACGGAACTTTCGATAATTCAGTGCGTATAAACCCTATGAGGCAAGACAAACTGTTGCCATGAATAATGAAGACGACAACAACTCGGAAGTTGAAGACGCAAAGCTTGTTGATAATAGCAACAGCGCAGTGCAAGGGATCTATGGGCATTTTGTACTGGCTTTGTCTAACAAAGATCCAGGAAGTTTGATGATCCTTCTGTTCGGAACTATAGTTGCACTATACGCAATAATAATGATCTTCATTATCTCCCTCGGCTTAAGCTTGGGCCACACTGAGCTGGTTAGTGAAAATCTAGAACGATTTTTTTACCTTTTGATACTCATGGCCATATTTGCTGTTATCGCAATTATCTATCTTCAAAAGATACAAAATAAATTGGAGCTATCGCGATGGATGGCAAACGTGAACAAAAGGGCTCAAAATATATAGTATGACTGACACCCAGACCAACAATCCCGTCATTTTTTGTGTAACTAGCGGTAAAGGTGGCGTTGGAAAAACACTTATCGCTAACAGCATCGCCGCTAGTGTCGCCGAGGGAACCGCCAATGTTTTAATGGTCGATCTAGATTTTGAAAATCAAGGTTTGACATCGTTACTATCTGCGCACTTTGAAATTCCGCCCTCAGTTCAAAAATGGTTTCCAGTTGACGGCGTCACTGAGCCTGATTTCAAAATGTTAAAATTGCAGGAAAATCTATATTTCCTTCCAGCCGTTGCGACTAGCTCAAGCAAAGACACTTACCGCGCTCCAGAAATAGCCGCTCTACTTGAGAAAACCTTAAAAAATCTGAAGGACAAAGTGAGTCACAGAATTGATCTGATAATTTTGGATTGCCATGGAGCGTCAGATCTTTTTACACGTATCGCCGTCAAAGCATCAAACAAAGTAATATTGGTCTCCGAACCCGATCCCGTTACGTTTGGAGGTACGGTTGCTTGGTTGTCAGAAATTCAAGAGCTAGAGCCTTCAATAAAATTGTCACAAAAATTAGTGCTCGTCGTAAATCGCATGACACCAAAGATAAGTGTAGGACAACTCGAAGACATTCTACACGATCGGCTGAATACTTTCCAAATTATGGAAAAGCCTGAAGCGAATAAGTTTTTGTGTATACCCACAGAAAGTACAATAAGTAACTTTTTTGGCAAAGTGCCTTTTCTCTATCACATTGTTCTTGGATCCGTATTCCGCTCGAAGGTTGATCTTCTAGTATTTAGTTGTTTGAAAGACATTAACGCAGAGAATCTTATACCGGTGAAAATCGCCAAAAAATTTAGTCGCATTTGGAAACAAAATTTGGTTTACCGACGTAAGAACACATTAGAGACCACTGTTAATAGGCATTTGATTGGCTCAAGTATCGCATTCATGATGTTCTTTGGATTGTTATTATTATCTATGATTTATCAGGAACTTGTTTATGGATCGGCGGCTCTCTATCCATGGTTTTCTGACTTTCCTAATATTTTCAGAACTGAAAATTCGAGTATTCGATTTGTTGGTATGGCCATACTTACCTTATTTTACGGATACTTAGCTTTCATCTGGGATTGTGTTTGTATTCTGTATTTCCATAAAACCCGGAACGACGTGGCTCTAGTAAAACGTGTTAAAGGGGCCATGAGAGTTTGGGGAGAGATTTCAGCGGTTAAGAATGCAATTACCTCTTTTTTGGTGCTTCCATTTGCCACTTTGCTAAGCCTGTCTGTACCATTATTTCTTTTTGCAACGCTGTTCCCGTCCCTGATGTAGACCAACGAATTTGAATATTATAACGCACAAAACAGCTGACTATGTGATTTCTTTCGTATGCGGAAAAGGGTCAAGACCTATTTCCTCAAATTTACTTTCGAGATAAATAGTGGGCCTAGCGGGACTCGAAGCTGCGACCAGACGTTTATGAGCGGTCGGCACTAACCAACTGAGCTACAGGCCCATATTTATAATACAAATTGAGCCCTGAATAATCTACCGGCTTTACCATACTGTTAAGGATTATTTACTTGAAGCTTGAGCCATTTCCGTATTGTTTTCCCAAACCATTCCAACCACAGTACTCTACCTTCTAGACGCTAGCTTCAGCTGCCCCTAAAAACATCTCTGATTCTATGCCGGATCGAATGGAAAGATGTTTTTAGACGTCTCTTAATCTTCTTTGAGCCTTTGTAAAACTTTAGGAGTTCTTTTGGGATCCGAACACGCACATAGTGTCTGTTGCTGCCTCGTGGGCTTTCTAATGAGGAGATGGCTATCTCTTTATATTTCAGGCATCTTAATTGTGTATCACATCAAAACAAAAAAAACCTTGGATCAGTACGTTACTGAACCCCAAGAGGCTTTTAAAATAATGGTGGAGGTAGCAGTCTCATGCGAACCCGTCTCCCTGAATTCCCTGTTAAGCAGGGAAAATACTGGGAAATTCGTCAAATACCATGCTGTTGTGGGTAGAAAGGGAACTCAGACACCATGGAATCTACCGCTTACAGAGCATCTTCCATAAAACTAGAACAGGGAATTTCAAGCCTGATATTAGGGAAATCTCCAGACTGAACAGTGACGTTTAGCATCATCTGATTAGGTTCAAATCGGGGGCATGCACCACCTTTTGCAGACTAATCTAAATTCAGGTCTAAAAGTTATGTGTGAGCCTTTCACCTTAAGACACACTAGTACCGCTGTCCCAAGCCCCCTCCTAAAAAGGCAGAATTTTGGTTAGCTTAGAAGTGCCACCATCTGATCCCGCATTACAAACTTCTGGGGTTTTCCGGTGATTGTCATTGGGATCTCGGCCACAATGCGGATGTGTTTTGGAATTTTGTAATGGGCAATTTGGCCTTGGCAGAACTGCTTTACTGCCGCCTCTTTCAAGTCCGTGTTTGGTTTGGGAACGATCCAAGCACATACCAGTTCACCAAATTTTTCATCGGGAATACCAAACACTTGCACTTCGCTGATTTCTGGATGGCGGAATAGATATTCTTCGACTTCACGGGGATAAATATTCTCCCCGCCGCGAATGATCATGTCCTTGACCCGCCCAACGATATAACAAAAGCCTTCTTCATCGAAAGTGGCTAGATCGCCCGTATGCATCCAACCATCAGTAATACTTTCAGCGGTACGTTCGTCATCATTCCAATAACCTTTCATGACGGAGTAGCCCCGAGTACAAAGCTCCCCTTTTTCGCCAATTGGTACGATTTGGCCCTCAGTATCCACAATCTTAACTTCAAGATTTGGGTGAATCCGTCCAACCGTTGCACAGCGTTTGTCTATGGGGTCATCGACAAAGCTTTGAAAGGAAACAGGGGATGTTTCCGTCATGCCATAACAGATCGTGACCTCTTTCATATTCATTGTGTCACTGACCTGTTCCATGACTTCAATAGGGCATGGCGCGCCCGCCATAATACCGGTCCGAAGGGCGCTCAGGTCATAGGACTGTGTTTCCATTTCTTGCAGCATGGCGACAAACATTGTTGGCACCCCATAAACGGCCGTGCAGTTTTCTAATGACAGAGCTTGCAGGGTTGGAACAGGCTCAAACGCTTCACCGGGAAAGACCATGGTCGCCCCCTTACTGACCGCGCCTAAAACCCCCATAACCATACCAAAACAATGATATAACGGCACTGGGATACACAACCGGTCAGCGTCGGTTAGTTTAATTCGATCCGTAACGAAGCGAGCATTGTTGACAATATTATAATGGGAAAGGGTGGCGCCTTTCGGTGCCCCCGTTGTACCCGATGTGAATTGAATATTGATAGGATCGTCTGGACTTAAGGTGGCGTCTATTACCGGGAGGCGGAGTTGTTGCGCAGGGCCGCCTAAAGTTTTCAGCGCACTAAAACTGAGCGTGCCAGGCCCCGCATCATCGTCCATAGCGATCACAAATTTAAGGGAAGGAAGCTTAGCAGACTTCAATTTACCTGGTTTGCAATGTTCTAATTCGGGGGCCAACTGCCTGACCATAGTCAAATATTCTGAGGTTTTAAAAGATTGCGCAAGCACCAGCGCCTTGCACCCAACTTTGTTGATCGCATATTCCAGCTCAGCCAATCGGTAAGCTGGATTTATATTCACCATAATCAGACCAATCCGCGCGGTGGCGAACTGCGTGAGAACCCATTCATACCGATTGGGGGACCAAAGGCCCACCCGATCACCCTTTTGCAAGCCTAAAGCCAAAAACCCGGATGCAAGGGCGTCGATTTCACGGTCGAAATCATAATAGCTGTAACGCTCGCCTGTGGCTGAGAAAACGAGAGCATCATGAGGACCAAATCGGGATACAGCAGCACTAAACAACTGGGGAATAGTCGTGTAATGCAGTTCAGAATCTGTATTTCCTTTTACGTAAGAAATACCGCCTTCAGGCCTTTTGAGATGACCGGCTGGATTTGCATTTTTTTGTAGACCGGCAGCATTGATTTTTCCTGAAAGACTCTCGTTTAATATAGACATCCATCGTTTCCTTACATTGCCCGCCAGTCACCACTTTGCTCGAACGCGTGGGCGGCTTGATATATCTTCAATTCACCATAGTTAGGCCCGACCAGCTGCATTCCAATAGGTAAGCCTTCAATGAGACCACATGGAATACTCATCGCGGGCAGTCCGCCATTGAATGGGGCCGTATTTGCAATCATTTCAAAGGCGCGCTGAACATAGAGACTGATGGAACAATCAGCGGGCGGTATTTCCTGTGGCTTTATAGGCATTGTTGGCATTAAGAGTAAGTCATAATTTTTTAAAGCCGCCGCATAACGCGCATTGGCCTTTCGCATAATATTCTGGCCTTTCCCATAAAACCGCCCGCGGTATTGGGTTTGAAAATACTCCCCAATAAACATCGTTGCTTTAAGCGAATGGCTGAGCTCATTGGACCGACTTCTCCATTGAGCCATATGATCCGTCATGGAGGGCAAGAATAAACCGCGATAGTTAGTACCGGTCGAATTACCCCACATCATACCATCTTGAACGCCTTCATTGGTGATCGCCGACCATGCATCTAATGCCATATAATGTTCTGGGACAGAAACTTCTTCTACAAGGGCGCCCAGTTCGCGGAAACGATCCGCGGCTTGCATAACCTTCTGGCTCACGTCCTCTTCACTGTTTTCGTGCGCAAAACCTTCCTTCAAAATACCGATCCGCATTCCGTGGGCACCGCGCCCTAAAGCTTCCGTATAGCGATATGTTTTTGGCTTATACTGACGGGGATCTAAGCCATCTTCCCCTGCAAGCACTTCAAGTAACAATGCATTATCAGCCACATTATTTGTAATCGGGCCCAGATGATCAATTGTTTGTTCAATGGGCATTGCGCCGGTGTAAGGTACCAAGCCATGAGTGGCCTTCATGCCATACGTTCCGCAGCAAGATGCAGGCAAGCGAATAGAGCCCCCTTGATCACCCGCAATTGCCATATCAACTTCCTTTGCGGCCACAAGAGCGGCAGACCCACTGGATGATCCTCCTGCCATATATCCTCGTTTCCACGGATTATGAACGGGGCCTTTCGCATTTGTGTGGGAGCCTCCAGAAAGGCAGAAATTTTCGCAGTGCGCTTTCCCAGCAATTATAGCGCCCGCATCCAACATGCGGGTTACAATCGTCGCATCAATTTCTGGGGTATAGCCTTCCATGATTGAAGATCCGTTCATAAGGGGCACGCCCGCCAAACAAATTGTATCTTTGAGCGCAATACGCTTTCCGCGCAATGGGCCATCCGGAGCGCCCGGTATTTCAGTTTTGACATACCATGCGTTTAACGGATTTTCCATTGGATCGGGGAACCGTCCCGGGCTGCGCGGATAACGAACTTCAGGCAGATTATCAGGCATGGCATCCAGACGGTCATAAGCCTGCATGGTGGGTTCAATAATTTCGGAAAATTCCATGAGCTCTTCATCAGATAGGCTCATGCCGAAGCGATTTGCCATATCACGCATCTGGCCGAGTGTGGGACGTTTGATGGTCATAGAAGTCACCGTAATCTTGTTGGATACTGGAAGGGGGGCCGCTGTTTTTTGGCCTGCGGGTGTTGGAAATGTCGGGATATTTCTTGGTTCAGATTTACCCGATATAAGATTGGAGGTAGGGGAGAAGATGCCGTTCGATATTTTCGAAACCCGCGCCGAATTAGGCGCGCCGCTGCCCCGCGTCGAACGGGCCGCACCAAATCCCAAAAAGGCATCGACTTTGTCTTGATCCGATAATTCTGTTCGTGACAATTCACCCGTAATCCGGCCTCTTTCAAGGACAAGAACCCGGTCTGATAAGTCAGCGATAAAGTCAAAATTTTGCTCAACAAGAAGGATCGACAAACCTCTGTCTTGACGCAGTTTCAGAAGTGTTTCGGACATTTCTTCGATGATCGACGGTTGAATACCTTCTGTGGGCTCATCCAGCAGCAGAAATTCAGGATCTCCCATCAAACATCGCGCGAGGGCCAGCAGTTGCTGCTCACCGCCCGATAGTGCCCAGCCGTCCCGGTCAAGCAAGGGAAGAAGCCGAGGAAATTCAGAAAGAACGGCTTCCATCACATCGTTCTCACTGCCCCCTGAATAATCATGCCATGCGAAACGAAGATTATCCCGAACGCTGAGTTGCGGAAAAATACCCCGGCCTTGCGGAACATAACCGATCCCCATGCTGGCGCGCTCGTTTGGGGACATGCGGGTGATTTCTGTCCCGCTAAATCTGTGAACCCCTGAGGTTGAGGGCAGAAATCCCATGAGGGTTTTTAAGAGAGTGGATTTTCCCATCCCATTATGGCCGAGAATACCAACGACCTCATTTTCACCGACAGTAAAGTCGATCCCGTGAAGTACAGGAACCTTCCCATAACCACCAGAAAGGCCTTTAACATCAAGGAGAATTGTTTCAGTTTCTTCCGTCATTCCGCCTTTTTCCCCAAATATACATTACGGACCGTCGGGTCAGACATAACCACATCAACATGATCCTCCATCAAGACCGTGCCTTGATGAAATACGGTCACTGTCGAGGCAATGGATCGTATGAATTGCATGTCATGCTCTACGATCACAACGGCAGAGGTTCGGGTAAGCTCGTGTATAATTGCGCTCATCCGATCCACATCTTCAGCCGTCATACCAGCAGCCGGTTCATCCAACAGGACCAGCCATGGATCTGCGACGACAACCAGCCCAAGTTCGACCCGCTGCCTCTCCCCATGGGCTAACCTGCCCAGCTCAGACTTTGCAATCGGGCCCAAAGCCAATCGGTCGATAATATCATGAGCTTTTTGAGCCGCCTCTTTGGCTGACATGAAACGGCGTCCCGCCATCCATATATTTTCAAAAACGGTCAGGCCGTCCATGACGTTTGAGACTTGAGTTTTGATGCCTACACCCAGCGATGCGATTTCGTGGGGGTGCCATCCTGTGGTTTCCTGCCCTCGCATAAAGACTTGACCTTCAGATGGCGTGTGCAAGCCCGTCAGGCATTTAAAAAACGTTGATTTGCCAGCGCCATTGGGACCGATTAAGCAGCGAAGCTCATTAGGCTTGAGCGAAAAGTTAACATTGCTAGATGCAACAACGCCGCCAAATCGCTTGGTCAGGCCCACTGTTTCTAAGACAGCTTCAACCATTTGCATTCCTTACTTTACGGCTAGAGCGCCGATTTGCAGATTTTCGGGACGCTCGCTTACCAAAGCTGATTTGCCAAAGAGAAGACACAGCCGGCACAATGCCTTTCGGCAAAAACAGAACGAATAAAACAAGAATGATCCCGGTAATCAATGTGTTGTCGATGAAGGTTTGTTGGCCCAGTAAAAATTTAAGATAGGCAAGACCCGCCGCGCCAATAATGGGGCCAAACCGTGTACCAAGCCCGCCAACAATGCACCAAATAATGACTTCAGCAGATTGGCCGAGGCTGAAAAGGCCCGGCGTTACAATTTCACCCCAATTGGCAAAAAATGCGCCTGCAAGCCCGGCGATCGCGGCCCCAATCGCAAATAATGCTGTTTTGCGTGCCCGAACGTCATATCCCATAAGGGAAACCCGTGTTTCATTCTCCCGGATACCAATGGCAATGCGTCCAAATGACGTACGGAGCAACCAAGTGACGAAGAAATAAGCAAGGAGCAATGCAACAGCACATACATAGTAAAGCGCATCCCCCCAAATGAACTCTTCTGGCAGGCCCGGTATGTTGAGAGTGTGGAAACCCGGGATACCATTAAAGCCGCCAAGGCGCGCTTCACCGATAGTATATTGCGGCCCGGCTGTAGAATTGACAAATTTGAACAGAATAAGGGTAACAACCAACGTAATGACGCCAAGATAGACATCAGTAAGCCGCCCATAAAACATCATGGCCCCCAACAGGGCCGCGAAAAGCGCAGGCACAAATACGGCCAAAAGCATAGGTATAGTGCTTTCACCAATATTGATGGCGGCAATGGCATAAGTATAGGCACCTAGCCCAAAGAATGCAGCTTGTCCGAAACACAAAATACCGCCAAAACCCCATATAAGGCCAAGGCTTAATCCCAGCATTCCATAGATAACCAGCACAGTTAACGTATATGTGCTGATTAAGAATGGCATTAACCACATGAATAACAGGGCGACAACGATCGCGGCACTGTCACTTTTCCTCCAAAATTGAGGCATTACATTTTCCCCTTGAAGAATTTACCGGTCACACCTTGCGGCAATAAGCGCAACAGAATGACAGCCGTAATAAGCAGGGCAACCTCACCGAATACGGGCGAAATTCCGAACGTAAAAATTTGATTGACCACCCCAAACAGGCTTGAACTACTCAACAGGCCTGTAATCAGGGAAGGGCCGCCCGCAATCACCGTAATGAATGCTTTGGCAATATAGGCACCGCCGGATGTAGGCACTAACCCCACAAGAGGCGCCAAGACAGCGCCCGCCAGTCCAGACAACGCGGCGCCGCAGAAAAAAGTTGCCATATAGATACGATCAGGACTGTATCCAAGAGCCGCGGCGATATCAGAACGCTGCATAGTGCCCCGCGCAATCAATCCAAGCCGGGTTGTTTTCAAAAGCACATACATACCAACCATCAAAATAATGGAGACGAAAATTATGAAAAAATTATATCCGTTTATTTGATAATTTCCGATGGCGAAGCCCGTGATTGGCGTTGTGATACTTGTCGTGGTATTGCCAAATATCATTGTGGCCATACCAATAAAGAAGAGACTTAGGCCCCACGTCGCCAGCATTGTATCAACAAGGCGGCCATATAGATGCCGGATCACCAACCGCTCGACAATCAGACCGATAAAACCCACAATCAACGGGGCGATAATCAACATGGCAATAAACACATTAATTCCCAAATTTACTGCCGTAATGGTGACATACCCCCCCATCATCATGAATTCGCCATGAGCAAGATTGATGACTTTCATCATTCCGAACACGACGGCTAATCCAGCGCTGATCAAAGCAAGAGAGGCAACGGCATAGAGAATTTCTACGAGTATGACGAAGGACAGATCCATGTAATCTCACGAATTTTGACAAGCCGGTAACATGCTCCGGCATGAGAGTTAAAAAGGTGGGGGCAGCTTTTGACCGCCCCCAGGAAGGTCAAACCTTAGGGAGACTAGATCTGAATCTCATACTGTTTGTTGTCATTCGGGTTCGTGTTAAGATCGCAAACCGCTTGTGTGTCAATAGGTTGGCGTTGTGGCAATGTCTTGATGACTTTCATTTTCTGGTCCTGAATTTCCATTAAATGAACGTCTAAGACCGCATGATGGGTCTTCGGATCAACAGTCACTTTACCGCCGGGTCCATCGATAGAAATGCCGGTTTCCAGAGCTGCTGTGATGGCATCCCGATCAAGAGAGCCCGCTTTCCGAACACCTTCAGCCCAAGTGAGCACACCATGATAGTTCGAAACAGCAATTTCATGCATGCTTTGGTCGCCATCATTGGCGTCCGCCCATGCTTTTTTAAAGCTGGCATTTTCAGGCGTATCCAGCTCTTGGCTGTAATTATACGCGACCATAATCCCATTGCCCTCTGCTGCGGTGAGAACTTTATGCTCGTTCCCGACGCCTAAAGTTGTCGAGGCTAAAGGAATTTTGTCTTTCATTCCCGCAGCCGCCCATTGACGGAAGAAAGAAAGATGAGCGCCGCCCACCAAGGGCGCAATCACCAGGTCAGGACCTACCGTTTGGATCTTTGCTATGGTCGATCCAAAATCAGCCACATCTAGCGGGAAAAAGTCGACCCCCACGGTTTCGCCGCCATTTTCTTTAACGAATTTTTGTATCCATTTTGCGGTAATCTGACCGTAATTATAATCAGCGGCAAGGATATAGACCTTTTTACCGGACTTACTCATTGCGTGGGGTACAAGCGCTTCAACTTGCTGGGCTGGTGTCACGCCGTTGATGAAGATATTGCGATCGCAAACGCCGCCTTCATAAAGGACATTATAGAAATACAGCGTTTTTGTTTTACGCATTGTCTGGCGAATGGCTTCTCGGGATGCGGACAAAATCCCGCCATGGACAACATCAACTTTATCTTGGCGTGCAAGTTGTTGGCCATATTGGCTGTAAAGGGCCATATCCGATTGTGTGTCGTAAGAGACAACTTCCACTTTTTTACCCAACAATCCTCCATCAGCATTGATTTGCGAAACAGCAAGACGAAGGGCTAAATTCATGGGCTTACCGTAAGCATCAAAGATGCCAGACATGTCCAAAATGGAGCCTAATTTGATCGTATCTGCCGACATGGCAATGCGCGGTAGCATCATTGTACTGCCCAGAGCCGCCCCTGCCGCGATGAAGTTCCTTCTGCTTATCGTCATTTTTTCCTCCTCCACACACAGTCCGCAGACCATGTTCGTTAATAATTTTATTTTTTATCTTTTATTCGATTGGCATAATCGGCCGTGCGGCCTGCCAGATTGGCATCAAAATCGAGGCCAATTTCTTCTCCCATTTGTTTCATTGCGGGCAAGCGAACCGCCATGCCTAGGATTTGATCCATGGCGGAGCCAAAAGCCCCCTCGGCACCATGTTCACCGCCGCCTGAACTGTTACCGCCTAGACCTGTAATCTGATTGATTTTAATCGACTCAATTTTCTCAACGGGCTTCATCATTTGCGTCATGATTTCTGGCATCCGGTCCAACCTACGTTCCTCTAGGCGCATCCCGATAATTCCGGCGCTCATGGAATTTTCCGCTGCAATCTGGGCAATCCGACCTGCAGCCTCTGCTTCTGCTTTGGTGAGCTCCGCTGCCGCAATTGTTTGCGCTGCTTTTGCTTCGGCTTCCGTTTTTGTCGCCAGCGTAGCAGCATCACTTTTCGCTTTTGCCGTACTAAGATCGATTTCTTTTCGTTGTTTCAGATGTGCGGTTTCATGTTCACGTTTCGCGACCGCTCGCTCTTTTTGAGCTTGAACATCTTCTGCCGCGAGCAAAATTTGCGCTCTTGCGGTCTCTTCTGCTGCCTGTATTTCAAACTCTGCTGTTCTCAACCGGGCCAGCTGTGTGTCATTTTCGATTTTAGTTTCTTCCAGCGCCAAGATCGCTGACATCTCCGAACGCCTTAACTTCTCATCGTTCGCGACCTTCGCCGCCGCTATTCTTTGCTCTGCATCAATGCGAGATGTTTCAGAATCTAAATTGGCTTGGGTTTTGGCTTGTTCTATTTTCGCCCGGGATTCAGCTTCAAGCCGGTCCAATGCTTCCCGCTGCGCAATAGCCGCCTCGCGCTCTGTACGTTCAATTTCCAGCTGGCGCTGATGTTTTGCCAAACCGCTTTCTCTGACGGCGAGATCTGTTTCAGTTTCAATACGAACACGTTCGCGGCGTTGCTCTGAAATAAGCTCAGCGTGGCGGCGCATGCCTTGAGCAACAAAGGCATTCTTATCGTCAAATTGCGAAAGATCTCCTTGATCCATGCTAATAAGCGATACGGAAATTAAAGAAAGGCCAAATTGCTGCGCTTTGATCTCAACGGCAGTATGAACATCGCGTGTGAAACTGGCTCTATCATGATGGATATCGTCAAGAGTTCTACTCGCTGCCGCATTTTGCATCGCGTCCACAAGCGGACCTTTGAGCACCTCTTCGATGGCGTCACCGCTGCGTTCAACTCGCGCCCCCAAAGATTGAGCCGCTGCAGCAACCCCCTCAGGTGTTGGGGAGACTTTAAATTCAAATTCCATTGCGACGTCGGCACGCAACTGGTCTTTCGTGAGCAGCGCGTCCTGGCCAAGCCTTGACGCTGAAAAGGAGACAGCTCCCAACCTGACCCGTTGAATTTGATGCATTATAGGAAGGGAAAAACACCCGCCGTTCAGGACGACTTTCATACCGCCAAGGCCAGTACGAATAATTGCGGAACTAAGAGAGGCCTTTGCGTAGAATTTCGCAAGAAACCAAATACCTAGTAATAGAAAAACAGCCAATACGGCAAATAACACAACCCAGACCAAAACGATCCTCCCAAACAGCTTGATGCTAACGGGCGACTTTCAAGACAGTCGCTTTCATCAATGCAGCTTGAAGGAATTTAATTTCCGATTCAAGTAAAATGTTTTCCAATTCAATTAAATACTATTAATGCTTTGTTTTTAAAGTGTTTTAATTATTTTAAAAACAACACCATCGGCTTTCGCAAGATAAATTGGAGGTTTTGAGTTCGCGTCTTCATCGGAAGAAGAACGGCGGACGCTTGAAAAATTGATGCCGCCTAAGTCACTACTATTTTTATTTTTCCAATCGTCTTTATGAGACTGCATCAATCCTGCAAGAAATTGAACCCCCTCATAGGTCGATTGACCCAAAGAATTTAAAACCGGTGCAGTTTCGCCATGAATATTATAATAGGCTTCTTTAAAACTAATATTGGCAGGCGTGTTCAGTGCGCCAAAATAAGACGATGCAGAATAAAGCCCATGAAGGTTTTCTTCGCCAGTCGCCAAAAGGCTATTTTCTTCGATCGCACAGGACAGGCGTATCATTTTTTTATGCATTTCCGCTTCGCCAAATGCCCGGTTAAAGGTAACCGCATCTTGCCCAACCAAAGAGATAAGCGCTCCGTCTGCATTTGACTGCCCCAATTCATGTACAAGGCTCGTCATATCGTTCATCCCAAAGGGCACATATCGTTCATACGCAACCGATGATGAAAGATCATGAAGTTTGCGCTTCGCATAATAATTAGAAGATCTGGGCCAAACATAATCATTCCCAATAAGCGCCCAGCTTTTAACATCATGTACATCATTCAGAAATTCTAGTGCGGGGCCAAGCTGTTGCTCTGGCGTATCCCCGATCGCAAAAATCCCGTTGGTATTCTCTCCCCCTTCATAAAGGGGAGTATAAATATAAGGGATGCGTTGTCTAACAATCTTGCTTAGGTTTTGGCGCACGGCACTAATATGCATCCCCACGATCGCGTCTATCGCGTTGTTTTCAATAAGCTCGTTAATGACTTGTTCAACCGGTATCGCCGCTTCCAGCGCGGAATCAATCATGATGAGCTCCGCAGGTTTTCCGCATATGCCGTTTGCCGCGTTTAACTGGGACACCGCAACTTGCGCACTGGAAAGGCAGGAAGGCGCCCAAAGTCCTGCAGATCCGCACATCGGAATCAAAAGGCCAATACGAAATGTTTTTCCGGGAAATGTGCTTAAGCCATTATCAAGGTCACTCAGCTCATTGGGCATAAACACATGAGCAGGTGTAGGGGGCACAAGCAAATTTTTTAGGGGTGCGACCATCATAAACATGATTATGCATTGAATTCATTTTCCAAGTCAATTAAATTAGAAACCATCACATCGATCAGAATGGAACGTTATGCAAAGCAAATACCCAGTTCAATCCTACATTTCCTATTCCCTGGCGACCGCACACCGCAAAATTCACAACTCTCTTACTAAGAGACTAAAAGAATTTGGTGTTCAGGTTGAAGCATGGCGCGTGATGGAGATCCTTGAGGCGGACACCGACTTGACCATGGGCGATTTGGCAGAAATTGTGTTGATGAACCCACCGACACTGACCAAACTTGTGGATCGAATGGTGTCCGATGGCATTGTTCATCGCCGCATTGCTAATAAAGATCATCGTCAAGTCAACTTGGTTCTGACCGAACTGGGCCTTAAGAGAATTATACAGATCCGCGCCCAGGTTCAAATTGAAGATGAGGAAATTATACAAAAAATTGGCCGCGAAAAAGTACAGCTCCTCCATGAGCTTTTGACTGAAATCGGGAGCTTACAGCCAAACTAAAAATCCGTTCACTCATTACTGAAACACATAAGGATTGACAGATTTAAATGGAGGCGAGCCTATACTAGGCATGATATGCCCCTAGATTTGTAGAACCGTATAGATTCCATTTTGGCATTGTCAGAGGAAAATTGCTTGAACCGTGATGAAGCTAGTTTTACCGTCACCAAATGAAAAGTCCATTCCGTTATTTCAAGACTTCACCTTAAGACACACTAGTACCACTGCCCTCGTAACAACTATTCCAGATTTTTTAATGCAAAACCTAATAAATCAAAGTTTCAAAAAGAGAATATTATGGAATTCTTTCCGCTATCAATTAGTAGAAACTATACATCTATTCTAAATTCACTCAAGAAAGCAGCCCAGTTGCGATAATCGGTCAGCACCGAAGAACGCCTCCTCCCCGACAAACATAAAGGGGACGCCATAGACGCCTCGTTGCGCCGCTTCTTGAACGGTTGCATTCAGTGCTTGTTTGGCCGTTTGGTCACTTAGCATTAATTCTAAGATGTCTTCCGAGAATCCAAGGCCATGACAGATTTCAAGAAGCACTGTATTTTTTTTGATATCTTTGCCTTGCTGAAACAGAGCAATGAACACCTGCTCTGTATAACCCTCCACAAGCTCAGGGTTGTGAGCTTGTATAAAGTGAAAGGCGCGAGCTGCCAAATGGGTAGATCCAGCAATCTCTTTTGGGTGGATATATTCGACACCGTAAAATTTGGCAGACCGCTGCATATCATGCAAAAGATATCGCGCTTTTGGCCCGTCTTGCAAAGGAGCCGGTGCCCCCATATCTTTCAGAATTGGCCATAGAATTATTGCCTTCAGATTAACAGTTACATCATTTTTTTTTGCTATCTCATAAATCTGGGAGAATGCAAAATAGGAATAGGGAGAACCAAAATCAAAGAAAAATTCTAACACTTTACTCATCCGACACTCCCGACCCAATAGCTGCACTTACACCCAGTTTGCAGGCCACATTATATTCCTTTTCCATGTCGGACACGAGGGTTTCTACGGACGGTATTGAATGAATATTTGTGATCCCATGACCTGCAGTCCAGATATCGCGCCATAACTTCGCATTGCTATCAGATAAAGCACTTAAATCTGGTTTTTTAGGGGGCAGTACCGTTAGATCAATTTCATTTTTTTCGAGTGATGGAATAAGATAGTTACATCCAATACCAGACAACCGATCCGTATAAACAAGATCCGTCACACCTGATTTCACGATCATGTCTTTGTAAGCCTGTTGCGCATTGGAGTCTTTTGTTGCCACGAAACGTGTCCCAACATAAGCAAGGTCAGCCCCTAATACCTCACACGCTCGAATACTCTGTCCGTCATTTATTGCGCCGCCAAGTATAAGACACCCTTGCCAAAATTTCCGGACTTCTCGTGCTAAAGAAACAAGATTTTGAACAGGCGCATGCCCTCCCGCGCCGCCTCCAATACAGATTATACCGTCGACGCCGGCATCCGCAGCTTTTTGAGCATGCCGTGCGTTAATAACGTCAGAGAAAACCAATCCTCCATATTTGTGCACTTGTTCTACAATTTTTCCTGGATTTCCAAGAGACGTCAAGACAATCGGAACCTTATGTTTAATCACAACGTCCAAGTCATCTTTGTATCGCACGTTGGAATCATGCAAAACCAAATTAACCCCTATTGGCCCAATCAGGGCTGTTGGGTTCGCTTGCTGATAATCTGCTAAATCACCTTCAATCATAGTCAACCAAGCATCAAGCTCTTCAGTCGAGCGGGCATTCACATGCGGAAAACTTCCAACAAGACCCGCCTTACATAAAGCGGTAACAAGCGGTGGAAAAGACACCAAGAACATGGGCGCGCCGATAACGGGGAGTCTCAATTTTCCGGCGAGCTGTTTAGGTAATGTCATCATGCGTCCTCATCATCGATTGAAAAATAATCTGGACGTCCAGTTGTCCAAATTTGCCCCCAATGGCGCCCCCCACCGTCCACAACAAGTGTTTCTCCTGTCATAAACTCACCCATTGGACCGCCAACGAAAAGGCAGGAATGAGCAATATTCCACGGATTGCTCACCTTCATCATGGGGTTCGTTTTGGGATAGGTTTGGCGCGCCTCTTCTGAATATGTCACCCAACCTTCTGTTTGAATTGTACCGGGGGCAACACAGTTCACCCGAATATTAAGAGGGGCCCATTCGACGGCAACGCATTCTGAAAAAGCAATTACCCCGGCCCGCGCTGCCACAGAATGGGAAACACCGTGCAAGCCTCTATTCACTGTGACAAGATTAACAATCGATCCTGATGCATTAAGGTCTTTCCAAAGCCGCGCAGCCGCCTGCATCATATGAAATGTCCCTGTGAGGTTTGTATCCACAACGGCATTCCATCCACCTTCAGAAAAATCTATGGCGGCTTGCGGGAATTGCCCTCCAGCACTGTTGATAAGAATATCCAGGCGTCCAAATTCGGATCTAATTTTTGAAAACAAATCATCAACTGACTGGCGATCTCGAATATTCACAGATATAGCGTCACATTTAAATCCAAGATCAGTAAGTGGTTTACAGACCGCGTCCAGCTTCTCCATCGTCTTACCCGCAACAATGACATGCGCCCCAAGGCGGGCAGCAAGCCAAGCGGTTGAGCGGCCAATGCCGCTCCCCCCACCAGAAACCAACACCACCTGATTTTTCAAAAGACCCGGTGCCATATGCGACTCCCTGTTTTCAAGGTCTTCGTCACTCAATCGATACGGGTTATCATCAATAGACATTGAAACTTTTTTTGAAGACATACTCTTAATCCTTCAAAAGATGTTCAGATATGATGATTTTCCGAACCTCTGTGGTGCCAGCTCCAATTTCCAGCAACTTAATCGAACGATACAAGCGATTGATTTCAGATTCCCAAATATACCCACTACCGCCATGGATCTGCATCGCATGATTAAGAACTTTGTTGAGCATTTCTGATGTAAACATGACCGATGCCGCCGTCAGTGCATGTATTTCTCCGCGACCACCACCGCCGACCTCCAGCTCATTCGCAGCGGAAAGAACGCGATAGGTCATTGACCGCATACTTTCTATCCAGACATACATCTCTGCCAACATGGATTGGATCATTTGAAAACTAGAGATGGGTTTGCCAAACTGTTCGCGTGTTTTGGCGTAATCGATAGAGAGGTCCAGCGCCCGTTCTGCAATCCCCAAACAAAGAGGTGAGATCATAGAACGTTCTAAATCCAGACCACTCATAACGATCTTTACGCCGCTATTTTCTTCTCCCACCAAATTTTCCACTGGGACTTTACAATCGTCGAAAGACAATACGGCTGTGGTACTGCCTCTGAAGCCCATTTTTTCCAGTTTTTGGGCAACTGAAAACCCTTCAAAATTGCTTTCGATAATGAAGGCTGAAATTCCTTTAGCGCCAGCCTCTTTATCTGTTTTGGCATAGACAAGAAGAGTATCTGCAACAGGGCCGTTGGTGATGAATATTTTGGACCCATTCAATATGTAAAAATCGCCTTCTCTGTGCGCTGTTGTTCGCATAGATCCTAAGGCATCTGATCCTGCCCCTGGTTCCGTTAAACCAAGCGCACCAATCTTCCTGCCACTGCACAAATCTGGCAAATATTTATTTTGTTGAGCCTCATTGGCATTTCGATACAAATTATTGAGGCACAGGTTTTCATGCGCAATCCAGGATAACGCGATTGCATGGTTCCATCGAGACAGACCCTGGGCGATAACGCCACTGGTCATTAAATCCATATCCATTCCACCAAATTTTTCTGGAACCGTTACGCCGAAATACCCCAATTCGCCCATTCGCGGAAATGCCTGATCCGGCCACCACTCTTCGTTATCCATACGTGAACTTAAAGGATACAGCTCCTTTTTTGCGAACCTATCAACTTGGTCCAAAATTTCCCGTTGCTCCGGGCTGAGTTCATAATCAGCGCGTGAAGATGTGGCATCGGAAGAACTATTTACGAACATAAATTTCACCTTTCCCTGAGTGTTTCATCCAAACACATGAAACCAATATTTTTTTATTTCTGGTTGACAGAAAATTTCTGTGATGTTTAATGAGTTCAATTCATTAACTAATGCGCAGCGCTTGTCAACTCCGAAAATCTGTGAAATGCGATGGAAATGAATTGGATAATATTGAAAAATACCCGAATGTTGAGACCCTTTGATACATAAACGTGAAAAAACATGAAGTTTTGCATATTTAGGCAGCATTTTGTCGGCCTTTCTAAACTTCATGATTCTTTATATGAAACTCAAAACATCAGTTGAAAAATTGATAATAGCGAAATATTATGAGGATTAATGAGTTGAATTCAATTAATAGTGAGTCACATTCAACACCTGTAATTTCAGTACAGCGAGGCGCCGTGCAATGGATCACCATTAACCGGCCTGAACGCAGGAATGCTATCAATGAACAGGTCACCATGGGCATCGCGGAAGGCATTCACACTGCGTCACAAAACAAAGACATTCGGGCGATTGTCTTAACAGGTGCCGGCAACAAAGCATTCTGTGCGGGAGGCGATCTCCGCCCGGAATTAGAAGGCACGCCTTTTAATACTGATCACAGCACCATTCAACATTTTGTTGTCGATCTATTCAAAGTCGTCGAAGATTGCTCCCTACCCATCATTGCCCGCGTCAATGGGCATGCGCTGGCGGGTGGTCTCGGTCTACTCTGTATGTGTGATTTGGCTGTCACTTCAGATACGGCTTTGTTTGGAACGCCCGAATCCAAAATCGGCTTATTTCCCGCAACCATCCTCACTTACATGTTGCGCATACTTCCGCGCAGAAAATTGATGGAGATGTGTATCACCGGCGAGAGCTTCTCTGCCCATGATGCCCTAGAAATGGGGCTGGTCAATTATGTTGCTTCGCCAGACGAACTTGACGAAAAACTAGACTGGCTTCTTTCCAGAATAGTCAATAAATCTCCCACAGGAATTCGGTTGGGCAAAGCAGGCCTTCATGCCATGCAGGATATGCCCATGCGCGAAGCTCTGGAATACACACAGCTTCTCCTCCCTTACATGTCGAAAACAGAAGATGCTGCAGAAGGCATGGCTGCGTTTCAAGAAAAACGCGCCCCCATCTGGACAGGGAAATAGGACATGCCCCGCTTAGATGATAAAATCGTAAAAATCGGCTGCTCTTCCGGCTTCTGGGGAGACACGGCTGAAGGCGCCCGCCAACTCATTGATCACGGAGAAATCGATTATCTCGTGTTTGATTACCTGGCCGAAATCACCATGTCGCTTCTCGCTAAAGTTAGAGAACGTAAACCAGAGAGCGGGTATGTACCTGATTTTGTGCATTCCGTTGTCGCGCCAATGGCTGGCTTGATCGCAAAGAAGAAAATTAAACTGATCGCCAACGCTGGTGGCGTTAATCCGCAAGCTTGTAAAATCGCCCTTGAGCAAGTTCTCGAAGCCGCCGGTGTTGACCTGAAGGTTGCTGCTGTCTGTGGGGATGATTTACTGCCGCAGGCCGAAAAATTACGCCAAGAGAAACACACGGAAATGTTTTCCGGTGAAGAAATGCCCCGCACTTTTATGAGCATGAACGCTTATCTTGGCGCGATCCCAATACGCGATGCCTTAGCGATGGGTGCGGATATTATCATCACAGGCAGAGTTGTCGACAGTGCGGTGACGCTTGGCGCGTTAATGCATGAATTTGGTTGGACAGAGACCGAGTATGACGCTCTTGCATCGGGAAGTTTGGCCGGTCATATTCTTGAGTGCGGCACGCAAGCAACGGGCGGACTTTTCACCGATTGGCAGAAAGTCTCTGCCGGTTGGACCAATATGGGATTTCCGATCGTTGAGTGTAAATTTGACGGGTCTTTTACTGTCAATAAACCCAAAGGAACCGGCGGATTAATCACACCGGAAACCATCTCTGAACAAGTTGTCTATGAAGTTGGCGATCCGTCGGCCTATATACTGCCTGATGTTGTCTGCGATCTAACGCAGATAAAATTGGAACAAACCGCTGAAAATTGCGTAATGGTATCTGGTGTCCGGGGAAAAGCGCCAACGAACACCTATAAAGTTTCCGCAACTTGGCATAACGGGTTTAGAGCGACAGGCTTAATAATGATCGGGGGCATTGACGCCGCGGCAAAAGCTCAAGCCGTTGGGAAAGCCATCCTCACGCGGACTGAAAATATCTTCAAAAATTTGTCCCTTGGTGGATATGAAGAAACGAATATTGAAGTCCTTGGATCAGAAGCCACTTATGGCCCCCATAGTACGGCACTCAATACCCGTGAAATCATTTTGAAAATTGGTGTTAAGCATCAAGATAAAAAAGCAGTGGGAATTTTTGCGCGCGAACTGATGCCATCTGGCACATCTATGGCGCAAGGTATCACCGGGTTTTCTGCTGGTAGACCAAAAGTTCAACCGGTTGTAAAACTGTTCTCATTTCTCGTGGACAAGGGTCAAGTAGAGCAGAAAATTCTATTCGAAAAGAAGAGTTTTGATGTCGCGATGCCTTCCTTTCACGTCCTTTCGGCGCCGGCCATTCATAAAGAATCCCTGCAGGAAGAGCCCCCTCGCCTTTCAAATGGCGTTACGGTTTCGCTCATCCGCCTTGCCTACGGTCGTAGCGGCGACAAAGGGAACAAAGCAAATATCGGTATAATGGCCAGAAATCCAATTTTCCTGCCCATATTGCGGGCTTTCCTGACGCCTGAGAGGGTCAAAGAGTATTTCTCTCACATCGTTGAAGGAAATGTTGAACGATTTGAGTGGCCAGGGCTTAACGGTTTTAATTTTCTATTGCATGATGCGCTCGGCGGTGGCGGGGTTGCATCCTTGCGTTACGATGCTCAAGGCAAAGCCTTGGCGCAGATGCTTCTCAGTATACCAGTTCAAGTTCCAGCCATTTGGCTGGAGGCTGGTGGACCGCTGTATTCAGAAATTCAGAACAACGGAACTGAGAACGCAGCATGAGCAAGCAACCAACAAAACGTACCTATTCCCGCCTACCAAGAGCGCAAAGAGAAAAAGATATTCTCGAAGCGGCCCGGCTTGAATTTTCCAAAAACGGATATGAAGGCACGATGGTTTCCGTTATTGCATCAAAAGCAGGTGTGGTTGAGGGAACCATTTATAAATATTTCCACAACAAAAGAGATTTGCTCGTTCGGGTCATTGAGAAATGGTACGAGCGAATGATCAAGGACAATACGGCTCAACTAAGCGCGCGCGCTGGGATGAGAAGCCGTATTCATTACATCATTTTCCAGCATTTATCGGCAATTCTTGCAGAACCTGACCTTTGTCGTCTTGTGTTGAGTGAGCTTCGAAATGCATCTGGATACCGCAATACAAACATTGCAGACTGGAACCGTAGATATACCGAAGTCACGCTGGTTGTCCTCACCCAAGGCATTGAAGATGGTGAATGTCGTGATGGCGTTTCTGTAAAATTTATCCGGGATATGATCTTTGGCACCATGGAACACGCCACATGGACCTTCCTAAATGGCGGCGGTGATTTCAGCCCTGCTGAAATGGCCGAAGATGTAACGGATATGGTCTACAGGGCCATCGCCAAAACACCGGATAATAAATCACAACCAGCCGAACTTTTTACTGGCTTAACGCGTCTGGGCAACGTTGCCGCGCGGCTTGAAGAGGTTGCCGCGCAACTCGAACGAAAGACATAATTATGGAAAAGGGTCGATGCTAGAAATCAAAAATATTCAAGTCCATTACAATCACGTTGTCGAAGCCGTTAGAGATGTGTCCCTAACAGTAGAAGATGGTCAGATTGTAGCGTTACTTGGGTCAAATGGCGCGGGGAAATCGACCGTCCTTAAAACAATATCCCAGATATTATTTCCCGAAGAAGGTGAAATACTACATGGGCAAATGCAATATGATGGCCTTGACCTTGTCACAAAAAATGCCAACCAGATTGTCAAAGCCGGAATTGTTCAAGTTCCAGAGGGTCGTCGGCTATTTGACACCCTTACGATCGAAGAGAACCTTCTCATTGGCGCATTTTCTCGCCCAACAAGCGAACTTCAAGACAGCCTTGATGAAGTTTACGACCTATTTCCGCAGTTAGCCGATCGTAGGAAAACGCTCTCTGGCTACTTATCTGGTGGTGAGCAACAAATGGTTGCTGTGGGACGCGCACTCGTCGCCAAACCGAAGCTCCTGATGTTAGATGAACCGTCCCTGGGACTTGCCCCGCAGATCATCGACAAGATTTTTGAAGTCGTCACTCATCAGAATAAGACAAACGGTCTTTCGATTCTGCTTGTTGAACAAAATGCCGAAGTTGCACTTTCTGTCGCTGACTACGGATACATCATGGAAAATGGCCGCATTGTTTTGGATGGCAACGCTGATGAGCTTAAGAAAAATGATGACGTTAAAGAATTCTTTCTTGGGTTTTCAGAATCCGGAGAACGCAAAAATTATTCAGAAATAAAACACTACAAACGTCGGAAAAGGTGGCTGTCATGACTGTGCTTAACCCAATCGTTGAACTTCGAAATGTCGGAAAGTCATTTGGTGGTGTTCGCGCAGTAAGTGATATCTCTTTAGATATTGGCGAAAAACAGATTTACAGTCTGATTGGCCCAAACGGCGCAGGCAAAACAACGTTAATGAACCTGATGAGCGCTATGTTTAAGCCAAGTCAGGGAACCATCACATTTGAGGGACACAGCCTTCATAAAGCCCCCACGCATAAACTTGCCGGATGGGGCGTCAGTCGAACGTTCCAAAACCTAGCTGTCTTCTCGAATGCTTCCGTTATCGACAATTTGCTTGTCGGATTACACCACCAATTAAGGGCGAATATATTCAGCGCCGCCATGTATTGGGGAAGTGCCAGAAATGAAGAAAAGGGAGCCCTGCGTCAAGCCGAAGAAATCATAGATTTTCTTGAGATCGAACATTTGAGAGATCAACCTGCTGGCATGCTTTCCTATGGTTTACAAAAAAGAGTTGAGCTCGGCCGCGCGTTAGCGACCAAACCAAAACTGCTTCTTTTGGATGAAATGGTTTCAGGCATGAATGCTGAGGAAACCGAAGATATTGCTCGTTTCATTATGGATATTCGCGATGAACTGGGCATCACAGTTGTCATGGTTGAACACGATATGGCGATTGTCATGGACATCTCTGACCGCGTTGCGGTTCTAAATCACGGCATTCTCATTGCTGATGGGACCCCTGAGGAAATCAAAAAGAGCCCGGCTGTTATTGAAGCCTATTTGGGCAGGAACTAGGGAAAAGTGATGACCGCAAGAGATATGACATTGTGTGAAAACAACAGCTTACCGGGCTTACTTAAATACTGGGCGGAAACTAACCCAGAGCGTTTGGCCTTTCGTGAAAAGAATTTTGGTATTTGGGAGCGGACAAATTTCAAAGAATACTTTGAGCGCAGCAAACACTTCGCTTATGGGCTTAAAGAACTAGGGTTTGGCGAAGATGATTTCCTCGCCGTCGCGGGCGAAGACACGCCAGAATGGATGTATGCAGATATGGCCGCACAAGGTTTAGGCGGTGCATGTATTGGTGTTTATCCCACTAATCCGTGGCCTGAGGTAAAGTATATCCTGAACCATTCCAAAGCTCGATTTGTTGTCTGCGGCGATCAAGAACAGGTCGACAAGATCCTTGATGCGATGGATGACGCGGATGGTCTACCGCATCTTGAAAAGATTATCTGTGTTGATATGAAGGGGATGCGGAAATACGCGCAAGACACCATCCTAAGCTTCGATGATGTATTGACAAGCGGCCGCGTCAAACAATCCTCTTACGGCGATTCATTTGAAAAATCGATTGAAAGCCTCTCGCCAGATCACACTGCCATTGTTGTTTATACATCCGGGACCACAGGCCAACCTAAAGGGGCTATGTTATCTCATGAGGGACTAATCTGGGGTGCCTTGAAACTCGCAAAAAGCCAAGGTATTAACGATAAAAACTGGAATGTCGTTTGCTATTTGCCGCTTTGCCATGTTGCTGAACGGCTGTTCTCAACTGTCATGCAATTGACCAACGGAACGGACGTGAATTTTGCGGAATCCGTGGATGCTGTCACTCTCAATTTGCGAGAAATTGCACCGAAAGGTTTTTTGGGGGTCCCGCGTATTTGGGAGAAACTACAGCAAAGCGTTATGGTTCGCCTCTCCGACGCGAGCAAATTTCAACGTACGGCGGTTGAATTCTGCCTGAAAATCGGAAAACCGATCGCTCAGCGGCAATTGGAAAACGGTGGACGCCGAACATCCATCATTGATCGGCTGACTTTCTTCATTCTTTGGGTCGTGTGTTTCCGTGCATTACAAAAACATGTAGGCCTGAACAATATTCAAAACTGTTTTTGTGGTGGCGCGTCAGTTTCACCCGAGGTGTTGTTGTTCTTCTGGACAATTGGCATTCCCGTTATGCAGATCTATGGAATGACAGAACTAAGCGGTATTTCTCATAGCCAACGGATCGGCTCAACAACACTGGGGACCTCAGGACCCGTTCTTGAAAGTTACGAGCAAAAACTTGCACCCGATGGTGAAATTTTGGTGCGCAGTCGTGCGGTCTTCAAAGGGTATCTTCACAATGAAGAGGCAACAAAAAATACAGTTATTGATGGATGGCTCCACACCGGAGATATCGGTGAAATTCTGGAAGACGGGTCCATAAGCATTACAGACCGTAAGAAGGATATTATTATCACCAGTGGAGGTAAAAACATCACCCCTTCCCTTATCGAAAACCGTCTCAAAGACAGCATTTATGTCCGAGAAGCCATCTTACTTGGCGACGGCCGAAACTTCCTAAGTGCTTTGATTCAATTAGACTTTGAAACCGTTGGAAAATGGGCGCAGGGAGAAAAAATCGCCTACACCAACTATAAAAGTCTCGCGGAAAATAACACAATAAATGCCCTCATATCGGACGTCGTACAATCTGTAAATGAGGAGTTTGCACGTGTAGAAAATGTCCGAAAATTCGTAATTTTGAAAAAAGAACTTGATCACGATGACGGGGAGGTAACAGCAACAATGAAAGTTCGACGCGCCGTTATCGAAACAAAATTCAAACCCGAGATTACAGAAATTTACGGAGCTGCGTAGGAGCGCCAACAATGGACTTATTTTTAAATTTGACCGCATCCGGTTTCGTAATGGGTTGCCTATATGGCCTTCTCGCTATCGCTTTCGCTGTCATCTACCGAACCACCGGAATTGTCAATTTCGCTCAAGGTGAAATGTCTATGCTGGTCGCATATTTGGCCTACACGTTCGGATCTTTTGTAGATTACAGCCTTATCCCTCTGTTCTTGATAACTGTTGTCGCCTCCATCTTCGTTGGACTTGTACTTGAAAGACTATTTATTCGTCCCATGCTCGGTCAATCAACATTGGCGACAGTGATGGTAACGGTTGGCCTCGCCATTAGTTTACGCAGCGTAACCATTATTATTTGGGGCGTGGATCAAGAAGATTTTCCCGCGCCCATGAAAAATGAAATTATTGAAATAGGGAGTGTCATTTTGTTCTCTGAGCAGTTGGCGGCAATCGCTATTTTTCTAACAGTACTGATCAGTATTTGGGCGTTCTTCAAATTTACACGCACAGGAACATCTATGCGCGCCGTTGCTGTGGATGAAACCGCGGCATTACTAATGGGTATCAATGTAAAGCATGTCTACAGTATCTCATGGGCCATTTCAGCGGTAATTTCTGGTCTGGCAGGTGTGCTGTTTGCGATCATCTTCGCCAGAACCCCTGATATGTGGTTTGTCGGGTTGCAATCTTTCCCTGCCACTATTCTGGGAGGCCTCGAGTCCCCTCTTGGATCCGGATTAGGCGGCATTATCATCGGCGTCATAGCAGATCTATCTGAGGGCTATATTGGCCAAGGTTTGAAGGATATTGCCGGTTTCATCATTATTATATTTGTGCTGATGGTGCGCCCATATGGGTTGTTCGGCCAGCGTGAACTGGAGCGTGTTTGATGCGTAGTGGTAACTATATCGAAACCTACAGCAAGCGGGTTGCCTTAACGGACAATCCCGTCACATGGGGCTGGGTTGGCGTGTTGTGTCTGGGCTTAGTCATATTCCCATTTTTTGTGAATGACTATATTTTGACCATTGCAATTGGCGTCTTCATTGCTGCTGTAGGGGCAATTGGACTCAACGTCCTAACGGGCAGCACAGGACTGATATCTCTCGGGCAATCAGGGTTCCTTGCTGTCGGTGCTTATGCCTGCGGCCTCCTGATCACAGATTATGGCTGGCCCGTTGAATTGGCATTTTTAGGTTCAGGTGTCATTACAGCTTTGATCAGCTTACTTGTGGGTATCCCATCACTCAGGCTAAAGGGACTTTATCTGGCAATTACAACCCTTGCTTTTTCCTTCATCATTACACGGTTCATTCTATTCGCTGAAGATTTGACCCACGGGCCCTTTGGCGTAAGAATTGAGAAACCTACTTTCTTTGGTTTTGATTTATCTAATGATGCCCATTTTTACTATTTTTCACTCGCCACCGTTGTATTGGTTACAATTTTAGTCTTGAATTTGTTGAGATCCAAAATTGGTCGGGCCTGGGGCGCCATCCGGGACCATGACATTGCAGCCAAATCAATGGGTATCAACCTCAACCGTTACAAGCTTTTGGCCTTCGTTGTGAGTTCATTCATTGTCGGTCTAGCCGGTGCCATGACCTCACTACAAATTCAATTTATCAATGTGGATGTGTTTAGTCTGCTCATCAGTATTGAGGCCCTCGCCATGATCATTATTGGTGGTCTTGGGTCTGTGGCAGGTGCCATATTGGGGGCCATATTTATTACTCTGCTGCCTGAAGCTGTCCGCTATGGCATAGAATTTCTAGACCTGGATTCATCGGCCAATATTTCGTCTTACATCTTCGAAGTTCGGGGCCTTATGACTGGTCTTCTTATCATTCTAATGTTGCGTATCGAGCCAGAAGGGCTGATCGGAGTTTGGCGAAAAACCAAACGCTACTGGTCCAATTGGCCTTTTTCCATCTGATTACGAATTAACTGCCGTTGGTTCACAACGGTCCACCTGGGAGGAAGAAAATGTGTGAGTTAAATAGAGTAGGAACTATTTCGAAATTCGTCGGAACTGCGATCGTGAGCTTTATGCTAACCGGTACTGTGCAGGCGAATGAAGGCGTTACTGAAAAAGAGATCGTCATCGGAAATGTTCTGCCAATGTCAGGTCCACCGGCCATTTTGGGTAAAGCTGCTCATTACGGATCTTTAGTCGCGGCTATGGAAGTGAACGAAAAAGGCGGTATCAATGGGCGGCAAATCCGTATCGCAACTGAAGATGACCGATATATCCCTTCGCAATCTTATCAATCCTTGAAAAAGCTGTTGTCGGATGGTGTTCTTGGCCTTATCGGAACAGGCGGCAATGCTAACCTTGCGGCTATGTTGCCCGTGATAGAAGAAAACAATCTACCGACTATTGTGAACTTCTCACCAAGTACTGCGGCCGTTGAGCCTATCCGGAAGAACATCTTCATGATCGGGGCAAACTACAGTTCTCTAATATATTCACAACTGAAATATATCGCCGAAAACCGCAAAGGCGGAACATACGCTATAATTCGACAAGACGATGATTTTGGCTTGCAAGTGGAAGCCGGATTTGCGCGCGCTGCTAAAGATTTCAACTTGAAAACCGTTGAACCTGTTCGCTTTAAACGCGGTCAAAAAGACTTCGGTGCTGAAATATTGAAGTTACGGGCTCAAAAAATTGATGTTCTTGTGGCCGGAGGTGTTGTTACTGAAACCGTTGGTATGCTTAAAGAAGCCAGCAAATTTAAAATGAAACTCGACATTGCAACCGTCCCCACATCAACGCTACCCGTTGTTGTGAAACTTAACAAAAATTACGGCTATACCTACAATTCTTCAGATTATGTCGCACCTCTTGGCACCAAAGAAACACAGAATTTCGAAACCTTGGCTGCCAAGTATTTGAAACCCGAAGAGATTGCAGGCCTAAATCGCTACACAGTGACAGCATATGTCGCCACGCGCGTAATGATTGAAGCTGCTAATCGGTGTGGACAAAACGTCACCAGAGCTTGCGTTATTGCGCAACTAAACAGCGGTTCTGAATTTGACACCAACGGGATCACTCTCCCTGTTAAATTTTCAAATACTGATCACGTGTCCGCAACGGCCGTGAGAGTTTTGGCCATTGACGCTGGTAATAATAAAATCACCCAAGTGACGGAATTTGCCAAATATTAACAACACTATGTTGAGCGGGTAATTCCCGCTCAACATCTTCAATAAGCATCCCTGGAGAATCCGAATGCCAAAAACTGATTGCAGTAATGTCTTAGGCGAAGACAGTTTCAAATATAAAAACATAAAAAAAATTCTTGTCGCGAACAGAGGCGAAATCTCTCGACGCATTCTTCGTTCGATCCATTCTGAAGGATTGGAAAGCGTTTCTATATATGCCTTTGAAGATAGAAACTCTGCGCATGTAAAAGAAGCTGGCGAAGCCGTTGAGCTTTCGGGATCTGATCCTATTTCTGCATATATGGATGTTCCACAAATCATTGATATCTGTAAAAGAACCGGGGCAAACGCCATTCATCCGGGTTACGGGTTTTTGTCAGAAAACAGTGGCTTTGCCAGACAAGTTGTTGAAGCTGGGCTGATCTTTGTTGGGCCAGACCCGAAAACCATTGAATTAATGGGCGACAAGGTTCGTTCCCGAGAATTTGCCTCCAAACACAATTGTCCTATTGCCCCCTCGGTTGTTCAAACCGGCACACTCGAAGAATTTAAAGAAGAGACGCAGAAAATCGTTGGGTATCCTCTTTTGATTAAAGCATCTGCTGGCGGCGGCGGTAAGGGCATGACAATTGTGGACAGTCCTGCTGATTTCTCTGAAAAGGCGCGATTAGCGTCCAGTGAAGCCGAACGTTATTTTGGCGATCCTAGAATATACGCAGAAAAATATCTTCAACAACCGCGTCATATCGAAGTTCAAGTGTTAGGCGATGGGAAAGGTAATGTTGTCCATCTTTACGAAAGAGAATGTTCTATTCAGCGCCGTTTCCAGAAAGTTGTAGAGGAATCTCCTGCCCCAAACCTTAATGCGGCGACACGTAAAAAACTCATAGCATCCGCCGTCAGTTTGGCGAGTGCCGCTAACTATCTAAACGCGGGAACAGTCGAGTTTGTTGTTGATGGCGCTGGGGAATTTTTCTTTTTGGAAATGAACACAAGGCTGCAAGTCGAACACCCTGTGACCGAGCTCGTAACCTCGATTGATCTTGTTGTAGAACAGTTACGCATTGCAGACACAGGCGTACTCTCCTTCAAACAATCAGATGTGTCTATCAAAGGACACGCTATTGAGTGCCGGATTTCTGCAGAAGAGCCCGATCATGACTTCAGGCCGGCAATCGGGAAAATCCTCAAGCTTAAAGAGCCCCAAGGGAAAGGTATTCGAATAGACGCAGGTGTCCAGGAGGGACAATCAATTTCTCCCACGTTTGATCCGATGATTTCAAAACTCATCGTTTTCGGTGACAGTCGTGAAGAAGCCTGTGCACGCTTAGAAAAGGCTCTCTCAAGCTATGTAATTTTAGGACTGCCAACGAATATAAATTTCCTACAACAACTGGTGGACTGTTCTGCGTTCTTGAAAGGTGTAACGACAACAAGCTTCATTTCTGAAAATCGTGTTGCATTGAATACACCAGAAGCTGAAGACGTCAGTTTGGATGCAGCCGCGGTTATCGCGCTTCTATCTCAAACAGAATTCCACAAATCTGCTTTTTCAATGATCGAACCTTACGCCTCTATTGGCGCCTGGAGAAATTAGTATGAGCCAATACCTAAAAATCTCAGATCAAATTGTATCTGCTGAAATCAAATCCCGCAAACCTCACCTCATTCTAACGATTAACCGCCGTGATATTGTCGTGCAGAATTTCCAAACAAATTATGCCGGTGAAGGCACCATGACGTTGAACGGGCAGGAGCTTTCTTTCCTGACAGGGCAACAACAAGACAATATCCATGTCCATATTGATGGTCGAAACTTGGAGGTAAAGCTCCTTGGACACAGCGCAACCGTTACAGAAAACACGGAAACTGGCGATCAAGTAGTGGCCCCGATGCCTGGCCTCATCATCGACATTTCTTGCGCTGAAGGGCAGTCGGTCAAACAAGGCGATATTCTGGTCACCATCGAAAGTATGAAACTTCAAACTGAGCTCAGTGCTCCCCGCGCAGGAACTATCTCTCAAATCTGTTTTGTTGAAGGTGCAACATTTGAACGTGATGCTTGTTTGATCGCACTAGAGCCAGAATTAGTCGAAACCCCCGCCGAGTAGCAGGCACATAATAATAAAAGGATCAGAAGTATGAAACGACTGCAAACGGCGATCGACACCAACAGTGAAACATTTCGACATAACTACACCCACAATAAAAAACTCGTTGAAGAGCTGAAAGAGAAAATCAAAAATGTACGCTGGGTACGCCCTGAACGCGACATGGTGCGGCTGGAAAAACAAGGCAAAATGTTTCCCCGCGAAAGAATTGAGAAATTACTTGATCCCGGAACACCGTTTTTGGAATTCTCTACCCTCGCGGCCAATGCCTCCTACGATGGGGCATCAAAAGGAGCTAGTTGTATTACCGGTATCGGTATTGTCAGTGGCCAGGAAGTTATCATCCATGCGGACGACGCCAGCCAAAAAGGCGGTGCCTGGTACCCCCTCACAATCAAAAAAATTGTGCGATGCCTTGATATCGCAATTGAAAATAGATTACCGGTAATCCATCTTTGCGACTCCGCTGGCGGATTTTTGCAAATGCAATCTGACATCATGGCAGATCGTCATATGGCAGGGCGCATTTTCAGAAACCAATCCATTCTGAGCAAATTAGGCGTCAAGCAACTCGCCCTCGTCTTTGGTCATTGTACTGCTGGCGGCGCATATATACCGGGCTTGAGCGATTATAGTGTCATCGTCAAAGATACCGGCGCTGTTTTCCTAGGTGGGCCACCGTTGGTAAAGGCTGCAACAGGCGAAGTTGTCTCCGTAGATGAACTTGGTGGCTGCGACATGCACACTCAGATCAGCGGAACATGCGATTACCCTGCGGCAACAGAAGACGAGGCCATTCAAATTGGCCGAGATATCGTCGCTCAATGGGACATACCAAAAAAATGGGATGCACAACAGGACACGCCAGAGCCCCCACTTTATGATGCAGAAGAAATTTATGGAATTCTGCCAGATAGCATCAAAAAATCATTCGATATGCGCGAGATTATCGCTCGTATTGTCGATGGTAGTCGGTTTCACGAATACAAACCCAACTATGGCCAAACCCTGATTTGCGGATATGCCAATATTTGGGGATATAAGGTCGGTATTTTAGCAAATAACGGCGTCTTATTTAACGACAGCACCCTAAAGGGCGCTCATTTCATTGAGCTTTGCAATCAAAACGAAACTCCCATTGTCTTCTTGCAAAACATAACCGGTTTCATGATTGGCAGTGAATATGAACAGCGCGGCATTACAAAAGACGGTGCCAAAATGATCATGGCGCAAGCAGGAAGTCGCGTGCCGAAATTTACGGTTATGTGTCATGGATCCTTTGGAGCCGGAAATTACGGCATGTGCGGTCGTGCCTTCGATGCCAGATATCTGTTTAGTTGGCCTAACCATGAAATCGGTATTATGGGCGGAGAACAAGCCGCGAAAACACTGACTGAGGTCAAGCTGAACCAGCTAAAACGTAACGGTGAAGAAGTTCGGCAACAAGAGCTGGATGAGATCTATGATGAGACCCATGCCGCCTATCAGGAACAGACGAGCGCTTACCATGCGACCTCTAACATTTGGGATGATGGTGTGATAGATCCCGCCGATACCCGAAATGCATTAGGCATGGCCATCGCTAGTTCTTTAAATGCGCCCCTGGAAGAAAAAGGTTTTGGTGTGTTCCGTTTCTAATTTTCTGCAAGAGGAGAAATCTCATGAACGATGAGTTAGTAAAATACAGTGTCGAAGGCCCGGTTGCCACGATCAAGATAAACCGCGAGAAAGTAATGAATGCGGTAAGTTGCGAAACTGTGGATCATATGTTCAATGCCCTGAAGAAAGCGGAAAATGACACTCAGGTTAAAGTCATAGTACAAACAGCCTCAGGAGAGGCTTTTTGTACGGGGTTTGATCTGAGTACTGTCGAATTCAACGATGACTTCACGCTTGGCGCTGTTTTAGATGACCATTTTCATCCATATATTTTGGCACTCCGCAGATGTAAAAAACCCATCGTTTCAGCAATAAATGGTCCTGTAGCAGGTGTTGGGGTGGCCATTGCCCTTGCCGGTGATATCATCCTTGCCCGAGAAAACGCCTATTTCTTTGAACCTTTCATTAATATTGGTGCGGTTCCGGATGGCGGAAACAGCTACTTCCTACCGCGCCTAATCGGAACGGCAAAAGCAAATGCAATGGTTCTCTTGGCGGAAAAAGTCAGTGCGATTGAAGCTGAGCAATGGGGACTAGTTTGGAAAACTGTAGCACGAGATGAGTTTGAAGGCGAAATTAACCGAATTACCAGTAAGCTCGCCTCATTGCCTGCCGTTGCATTGGCACAATCAAAAAGGGTAATGAACGCGTCCGCTAACAACAGCTTTGAAAGTCAAATTGAACTGGAACGTGAAATTCAAGATGAACTGGGTCGTCAACCTGCATTCAAGAACGCAATTAGCGCCTTTGTAGGACGCTAGAGAGTATCAAAGTTGTTAAAAAAGTTAACGTAAAGAACCCTCCTGAGGGTATCCGGCTGGCCGTGATGATGTATGTTCGGTTTCCACTGCGTAATGTGGAAGATATTCTTCACGA
>JBALWO010000037.1:0-24474 GCA_036960775.1 Pseudomonas marincola
CACTTAAAAAGCGCTTGCTAATGAGAACAAAACATGTACATTGATGTTATTGCATACTTAGCGCACCTATGAAATAAGTGGGGGACAGATGGTACAGGCAGCATTAAATCTTGTAAAAGACGGTGGCATGGATAAGAAAAAAGCATTAGAAGCGGCGATGAGCCAAATTGATCGGGCCTTTGGTAAAGGGTCCGTCATGAAGCTTGGGCAACAAGATACGATGGACATTGAAGCCATTTCAACTGGCTCCCTCGGGCTTGATATTGCGCTTGGTATTGGCGGGCTACCGAAAGGTCGGATCGTTGAAATCTACGGCCCTGAAAGCTCAGGTAAAACCACACTAGCCCTTCATGTTGTTGCAGAAGCGCAAAAAGCAGGCGGCATATGTGCGTTTGTTGATGCGGAACATGCCCTCGATCCGGTATATGCTGGGAAACTTGGGGTTGATATCGATGAATTGCTCATCTCTCAGCCAGATACCGGTGAACAATCGTTAGAAATCGCGGATACGCTTGTTCGGTCAGGTGCCATCGACGTGCTTGTTATCGATAGTGTGGCCGCGTTGGTTCCGCAGGCAGAACTCGAAGGTGAGATGGGCGACACCCATGTGGGTCTTCAAGCTCGTCTAATGAGCCAAGCGCTTCGGAAATTGACAGGGTCTATTTCTAAATCCAAATGCATGGTTATTTTCATTAACCAGATCCGCATGAAAATTGGCGTGATGTTTGGTAGCCCAGAAACAACATCTGGTGGTAATGCGCTGAAATTCTATGCTTCCGTTCGCATTGATATTCGCCGTATTGGTCAAGTTAAGAACAAAGATGAAATTATTGGTAACCAAACCCGTGTGAAGGTGGTGAAAAACAAAGTCGCCCCTCCCTTTAAGGTCGTTGAATTTGATATTGTATACGGTGAAGGTATCTCCAAGATGGGTGAAATCCTTGATCTTGGCGTGAAGGCTGAAATCGTTGAGAAATCAGGTTCATGGTATTCCTATGATAGTCAGCGTATCGGTCAAGGACGAGAGCAAGCGAAGAAATACCTTCTCGAAAACACCGCTATGACAGATGAGATCGAAACCAAAATCCGCGCAAACGCAGGTATTTTGGAAGACAAACTCCAAGGAACGCCAGAAGACGAAGACGCCTAAACCGTTTCGTCATCTAGATTTACAAAAGGTCAGCCTGTATGAGGGCTGGCCTTTTTTGTTGCCCGTCCGGTTCTTGCCGTCCTAAGATATGATCGCAGATAAAAATAAATAATAAGGAATGCAGTATGAGCGGTACAACAAACATGACAGATCTTCTGGGCACATGGGAGTTACTTGACTGGCGATCTTTTCGCGATGGTGAGTTATACAAATTTCCCATGGGGGAGGATGGCAAGGGCCAACTTATTTACACAAAAGAAGGTGTAATGTCTGGGTTTTTGATGCGCGCAGATTTTGGAGACGAGGCGGCGGGATCTGACACAAAAGCATCTAAGTGTTTATCTTATGCCGGTGATTATCGCATCGAAGGGGATGAAGTTATTCACGATGTTCATTTGGCGACAATTCCAGAATGGCTTGGAACTCCGCTCATTCGGACTATGGAATGGCGCGGCGAACAACTTCTTTTGAAAACCACACCGCAAACCGGACGGGATGGACGTAAATATTCCAATGAATTACTGTGGGGCCGGCGAGCTGCTATATTGTAGGATGTCTCTATGATTGACCATATTTCCATTCCCGTAAATGATTTGAACATCAGCGGTGCTTTCTACACTAAGGTTTTGAAAACACTGGGATTTTCCCTACTTGTTCAGCGAGAGGGCACTTATGGATATGGCAAGCAATATCCAGAGTTTTGGCTCAATGCGCGGGCAGGGATGGCGCCTCTTTCTGAAAATAGCGGCTTTCATTTTTGCCTGCGGTGCAAAACTAAAGATGCAGTTGATGCATTTTATAATATTGCTCTTGAGGGTGGTGGCAAAGATGCTGGCGCGCCTGGAAAACGTCAGGGTGCTATGACTGAATATTACGGCGCGTTTATACTGGATTTAGACGGACATAAGATCGAAGCGGTCTGTTTTCCAAAACCCGCGTAATAAGTCTTTTCTCTTCAATGAAGATACTGAAATAGTCAAAAAAAAGGCCGGCGATAAAGCCGGCCTTTTCTATGTTCGCAAATGACTTACGCCATTGCTTTTTGCAAGTTACGATCCAGTGCGTCAAGGAACTGGTTCGTTGTCAGCCAAGACTGATCTGGTCCAACAAGAAGGGCCAAATCTTTAGTCATTTCGCCGGCTTCAACAGTTGAGACACAAACTTGCTCTAATGTTTCAGCAAATTTCTTCAGATCTTCATTATCATCAAGCTTCGCACGGTGGATAAGACCACGTGACCAAGCGAAAATAGAGGCGATTGGATTAGTTGACGTTTCTTTGCCTTTTTGGTGCTCGCGATAATGACGCGTTACTGTACCGTGAGCTGCTTCTGCTTCAACAGTTTGTCCATCTGGTGTCATCAGAACTGATGTCATCAAACCAAGTGAGCCGAAACCTTGAGCAACAGTATCTGACTGAACGTCGCCGTCGTAGTTTTTACAAGCCCAAACAAATTTACCAGACCATTTCATGGCACATGCGACCATGTCATCGATGAGGCGATGTTCGTAAGTGATACCGGCTTCTTCGAATTTCGCTTTAAATTCACTGTCGAAAACTTCTTCGAACAGGTCTTTAAAACGACCATCGTATTTTTTCAAAATGGTGTTTTTAGTGGAGAGGTATACAGGCCAGCCACGAACAAGACCATAATTCATGCAAGCCCGTGCAAAGCCACGAATTGACTCGTCAAGGTTATACATGCCCATTGCAACACCGGCTTCAGGGAAATCAAAGATTTCGAATTCCTGCTCTTCGCCGCCGTCTGCTGGTGTGTATTTCATTGTGAGTTTACCAGGACCCGGGATCAACATGTCTGTTGCGCGGTACTGATCACCAAATGCATGACGGCCGATGACAATTGGGTCAGTCCAACCTGGAACAAGGCGCGGAACATTTTCGCAAATGATTGGCTCACGGAAAACAGTGCCGCCAAGGATGTTCCGAATTGTGCCGTTTGGTGAACGGTACATTTCTTTCAGATCGAATTCTTCAACACGGTCTTCGTCAGGAGTGATTGTCGCGCATTTGACGCCAACACCATATTTTTTGATCGCATTTGCTGCATCAACAGTGATCTTGTCATTGGTGGCGTCGCGAGACTCCATGCCCAAATCGTAGTATTTCAGATCAATGTCGAGATAAGGAAGGATGAGCTTTTGTTTGATGAAGTCCCAGATAATCCGGGTCATTTCGTCTCCGTCTAACTCAACGACTGGATTAGCGACTTTAATCTTTGACATTTCGTGATCCTTCTTGCCATACAATATTTATTCAGTGGGCGCAAAATAGCATTGCTTGCGTCATTCGCAAGGGACCCAGATCAAAAAAAGGTAATTTTCTTACATTTTTGAGATATCTGGGCTTATTTCTGCATCCGGAGAGTGATTAAGTGCAGGTAGTATGTCTTCCAAGTGCTCTACAACCGTAAAAAACTCTTTCGCGGAGGCTTCTACGAATCCTGCTTCGATCATGTGATCAATGAGATTTAGGAAAGGTTTCCAGTAATCTTTGTAATTGACCAGCAAAATTGGTTTGTCGTGAAGACCCAGTTGCCGCCAGGTCACCATCTCAAATGTTTCATCCAACGTTCCAAGGCCACCGGGCAGAACAACAAAGGCATCTGAGCGTTCAAACATCATTTGCTTGCGGATATGCATGCTGTCCACGACATGGAGTTCTGTCAAATTTTCGTGACTAACCTCAATATCATGTAGGTGATGGGGGATAATCCCGATAACCTGACCACCAGCTTCTAAAGTGGCATCGGCAGTGATCCCCATTAGTCCCACGTGACCGCCGCCATAGACGAGCTGAATGTTATTTTGACCGAGCTGTGTTCCAAGATCATGGGCCGCTTTTGAAAAAGCTTCATCAGCAGGCATTCTGGAACCGCAGTAAACACACAAGGAAGAAATCTTTGTCATGAAATTTGTTACCCGTCTTAATTGGAAAGTTTTATCAGGTTTGCTCTTTGTTATTTGCGCGCAAGCAGCAGCTTCGTCAAGCCCCGTTTTTGCCGGTGGTGCTGATGTGATAAATGTTGAGGTTGTGAAAACGGATGCGGATATGTATCGGTTTTCTGTAACTGTAAGGCACTCCGATGAGGGATGGGAGCATTATGCAGACCGTTGGGATGTCTTGGATCCCAAAGGGCATGTGCTGGGAACGCGCGTGTTAATGCACCCCCACGATAATGAGCAACCCTTTACACGGTCAATGAAACTCTCCATTCCCATGGATGTAACAGAAGTGACTGTTCGCGCTAGAGATAAGAAGCATGGATACACAGGTAAAGAGTATATAATTTCGTTACCTGAATAAAAGAATTGCCTTATATTTGGGCGGAAGTACGATGAGTTTGAATTACTATCAATAAAAACAAAGGGATTTAGATATGAGCTATAAAATTGGTCGTCTGGTTGTTACTGGTATTGTGGTATCGTTTATTGGACTAGGCGCCACCATGGCTGCTGTTGCCCATGCTGAGTCCACAGGAAATGCAGAAGCTGATAATCGTATTAATAAGATGAAGGAATTGGGCGGTAGCATGAAAGCACTTGCTGCTGTTGCAAAAGGTGAGGCCGCCTACACGCCTGCACTAAATGCCAAAGCGATGAAAGTTAAAGAAATCGCAGATGAGATGGCATCGCTGTTCCCAGCGGGTTCAGGTGTTGCCAAATCTCGCTCAAAGCCTGAAATTTGGACAAAACCTGCCGAGTTTGCCGCCGCTATCACTGCTCTTAAAAATGCTGCCGACGGCCTTGTTGTGGCAACGGCAACCGGTGAACAGGGAAATATCGGTAAAGCATTAGGCGCGACTGGTAAAACATGTGGCGGATGCCATAAACCATTCCGTGTTCCAAAAGACTGATAGCGAATAGTAAGTCGTCGCATGTTGAATTGGAAAATTGAAAATCCCATAAAGATTTGGGGGCCGTTACTCTGTTTACTGATTTTAGGAATCAGTGGGCAGATTAACGCCACCGAACTTGAGCGTGGAAAATACCTGACTGCTGCGGGAGGCTGTATGGCCTGTCATACGGCCCTTGAAAAAGGGGCGATCCCCTATGCCGGTGGCCATGCTTTGAAAACACCGTTCGGTATTTTCTACACACCAAATATCACGCCTGATACGGAAACGGGTATCGGGGGCTGGCAAAAATCAGAATTTCTGGCGGCTTTGAAACAAGGCATCAGACCGGACGGTAGTCATTATTTTCCAGCATTTCCCTATGCCAGCTACACTCAAATGACGGATGAGGACGCCCTCAGCATATTCGCTTACCTGAAATCTTTAGATCCCGTAGTGCGCAAAAATCAAGATCATGATGTCAGCGCCCCTTTCTCGTGGCGATGGCTGCAGTGGGGCTGGAAGCTTCTGTTCTTTAGCGATAAACCTTATTCGGCGCCTCAGGGTGCTACAGCAGAAGAAGAACGAGGTGGTTACCTCACTAACGCGCTTGGTCACTGCGCTGAATGTCATACGCCCCGAAATGTTCTTGGAGGAATGGTGACAGATGGCGCTTTTTCCGGTGTCACAAAAACTGATACCATCGGTGAGGTTCCAAATATAACACCTGATGTTAAAACGGGAATTGGAGATTGGAGCCAAGGGGATATCGTGAGTTTTTTGAAAACTGGAATGAAACCCGATTTTGATGACGTTCAAGGAAATATGGAAGAAGTCATCTTATATGGAACATCAAAATTGACCTCAGAAGATAGGGCTGCAATGGCTGCCTACTTGAAGTCTTTACCTGCAATCCAACATAAGACCAGCAAGTAAACAGACTGGCTTTCATCCCAGATAATCCTCTAGTTGCGTCGATGAAGGCAAAAGTACATACTGTTTTCAAATGGGGTTTTGGGAGAATTTATTGTGCGGGTAATCGTAATTTTAGTCCTGCTATTGGTGATAGCATCTGGTCTTTTTCTTTTTTTGAGAGACGACAATCCACCCCCTCATACTGCAAGTGTTCCAACCAAGAGCAACGATGTGGGGGACGAGTCACAAAAAACTCAAAACACGCCCAAACAGATAGATGAAGTTGTTAAAAAAACCGAGAGCGTTACAGCCACCCCCTTAACGCCAAAAGAAAACGCACCTATCATTGTCGTGAAGAAAACCGCACCCAAGCCTGAGGTGCCGGCTGGTATTATCGCGATGAAAAACCCCAGCTTTGATGTGGTGAGGGTTGATAAAAATTGTGGATTGCTTGTGGCCGGACGCGCTGAACCGACAGCAAAAGTAACAATCTTGGCAAGCGGTAAAGTCCTTGGAAATGCTTTTGCATCGCGCAGGGGTGAATGGGTGTTCGTGGCACCGGAACCATTGGCACCGGGTGCACAAGAAATAAACGCTAAGGCCCTAAACCCGGACAACCGGGAGGTAGAAACATCCCGCATGGTTATTATGCAGGTTCCAGATTGCAATAAAGCTGTTGTAGATCGGGCGCCAGCGCTCGCTGTCCTCGCGCCGAAGGCCTCTGAGGATAAATCAGAAGTTGAAGAACGCGTTACACGGTTGCTGCAAATGCCAGAACCTGTCGGAAACGTTGAGGGCGCCAAAGAACTCTCAGTTGGCAGTATTGATTATAATAACGAAGGAAATGTTGCCCTGTCTGGTAAAGGGACACCTGGAAATGAAGTTCAAGTTTATTTGAAAAATAAACATATTGGGACGGCGACCGTTGATGAAAACGGGAACTGGGCTTTAACACCTGAAAATGAAATTGCTGCGGGAAAGTATAACTTACGGGCCGATCAGTTGGATCCAAAAGGAGATGTCATATCTCGGGTTGAGATCCCGTTTCAGCGGGCCCCTGCCGAAGATGTTATTCTAGCTAAGGGCGGCCTGGAAATTCGGGCAATTGTACAGCCGGGTAACAGTCTGTGGCGCATCGCTCGCAGGATGTATGGTGAAGGCACTGAGTATACCTTGATTTATCAGGCGAATGAGAACCAGATAAAAGACCCTGATCTCATTTATCCTGGTCAAATATTCACGCTTCCATCCAAGAGTTCAGTCAATTAGATCAATCGCTTGACGTCATTTTCTTAGAAACGACATTTAGGGTGGGGCGCGGTGGTTGATCTGGATGTTGCCATCCAACTTCTTTAGCAAGCTCAATAAATGGGCGGGCATGAAATAGAGAGGCAACGACGGACGCAATCAGTAGGTTTCCGCTCAGCTCTTTGCTTAATATGTCATCTATCATGAGATAAACGCGTTGCTGGTTAGGCTCTAAAACGAATTTCATTCGCTCTTCTGGATGCCAAGCAATAAGGCTAAGAAGGCGTTCCCGAAATGAAGGACTTTCTGCCGAAAAGGGAAGAGGGCCAAGATCGCCCAGTAGAATTAATCGGTGTTCGTCTCCGATTTTAGTAAGTTTGCCTGTAAAGAGAACTTTTTCCCAAATGAACCTGAATGATAAAGGGGCTTTCGGCGTTAGCCAGACAAGCTTTTCATCACCCTCTTGGATTAGGTCTTCAATACTGCCAGAATTTTTTTCGATCTTGTTTTCAGTCATATGGACAAATTACTTACATTCGAACAGAGTAGGTGTTGTGATGTTCGTTACTATGAAAGCAAAGTGGTTAAAAATTTGGTAACCGGTCACAGCAAATTCAATTATGATGCAAAAAAATAGATATTAGGATATGTGAATGCGTCCAGCACAATTTGACAGCCACACTGAGAGTGACCAACGAAGTCATTTCGCAACTGCTTTTTCTTTGATTAAATATGTTTGGATAAAAGATCGACCAGATTTAAAACTTCGCATATTTTTTGCTGTGATGTTTTTGTTAGCTGCTGAGGTTTCACTTGTCTATTCTCCCTATATCTTAAAATACCTCGTCGATTATCTCACTGAAAATATGAATTCCATGCAGGCTTGGGCGTTTGTGCCTGTTGGTCTAATTTTGGCATATGGTGCTGCCCGCCTGTTGCAGCAAACCTTTGGCGAGCTTAGAGATGCGATCTTTGCAAAAGTGGGTCAAAACGCCATCAGGCAAGTCGCCCTTGAAACCTTTAGACATTTGCACCGATTGTCGTTGCGGTTTCATTTAGACCGCCAAACTGGGGGACTGAGCCGTGTGATTGAGCGGGGAACCAAGGGGATTGATTTCCTTCTCCGTTTTATGTTGTTCAACATCATCCCAACACTACTGAAAATCCTGTTCATTTGCGGCATTATGTGGGTCGAGTATGGCTACATGATGTCCGTTGTTACAGGCGTGACGTTATTTGGTTACATCTATTTCACACTTGCGGTTACTGAATGGCGTTTGAAATATCGCCGGACAATGAACGAGAAAGACAGTGAGGCCAATACCAAAGCCATCGATAGTCTTCTCAACTTTGAAACTGTTAAATATTTCGGCAATGAAGAACATGAGAGCCGCCGATTTGATGTAGCAATCGCTGGATATGAAAAAGCCGCTATCCGTAGCCAAACTACGTTAGCATATTTGAATATCGGCCAAGGTTTCATCATTAGTCTTGGCTTGGTGCTTGTGATGTTAATTTCTGTAAATGGCGTGGCAGAAGGCCGTATGACCATTGGTGACTTTGTTGCAGCCCATGCTTTCTTGATGTTGCTGATCCAACCTCTTAATTTCTTGGGATTTGTATACCGTGAAATCAAGCAAAGCCTTGTGGACATGGAAAAGATGTTTGAGCTTCTTAATGTCCACCGGGAAATTGACGATCAGCCGGACGCTGTGGAACTTCTAGATGGTGACGGCGAAATAGAATTTTCGAACGTTGATTTCGGTTATGACGATGCCCGCCAGATCCTGCATGATGTGTCTTTTAAAGTTAAAGCCGGTCAAAAAGTGGCCATCGTTGGGCCTTCAGGCGCAGGTAAATCGACAATCTCGCGTATTTTGTTCCGTTTTTATGATGTGAATTCGGGAAAAGTTACAATCGATGGTCAAGATATTCGAGAGATCAAACAATCCTCGTTACGGGGCGCTATTGGTATTGTTCCCCAAGACACCGTTTTGTTCAATGACACCATAGAATATAATATTGGCTATGGGCGACCTGCAGCCAGCACCGAAGAAATTCAAGAAGCCGCTAGAATGGCTAGTATCGATAGTTTCATTGAAGCATTACCTGAAGGCTTTAACACTAACGTTGGTGAACGCGGATTGAAACTCTCAGGCGGCGAGAAGCAACGGGTGGCGATCGCCCGAACGATCCTTAAAAGTCCTCGTATACTACTGTTTGATGAGGCCACGTCGGCTCTCGATACACGAACAGAGCAGGACATTCAGGAAAGTTTGAAAGAGGTGTCGCGAGATAGAACAACGTTGGTAATTGCTCACAGATTATCCACTGTTGTTGACGCCGATGAAATTCTTGTTTTAGACGCGGGTAAAATCATTGAACGCGGCCAACATCAACAATTGCTTGAAAAACAAGGGCAATACGCAGAAATGTGGGAACGCCAACAAGAAGCCGCCAGCATGCAGGAAAAATTATTGCGCGTTCAAGACTAGGTCAAAATCGCATTTTATTGTATCTTTAAGGTTCTTTTTGCACCGTGTATGCGTTATAGGCTAGACACGGACTTAAATAGTATTTGAGAGACGAAAATATGGATACGTTAAAATCAGTCTTGGTACCGATTAACAAAGAAGGTTATCGCTTTATCGCAATTTTTGCGGCGGTTACGTTTTTGTTGTTCGTTTTTACTGGATCTGTTTTGGGTTGGATCGGGGTTGGTCTAACTCTTTGGTGTGTCTATTTCTTTCGTGACCCCGATCGGCATGTGCCAACACGCGAGGGACTGATTGTGAGCCCTGCAGACGGTGTTGTGCAGATGATTGAACGCTCTGTCCCGCCTGAAGAATTGGGACTTGGCAATGATCCACTCTTGCGCATCAGTGTCTTTTTAAACGTGTTTAATGTTCATGTGAACCGAGTTCCACTTGGCGGTACTGTTGTGAAACAGGTGTATCGCCCCGGAAAATTCTTGAACGCGGCCCTTGATAAAGCGTCAGATGAAAACGAACGTCACGCAGTTCATTTGCGGACTAAAGACGGTAAAGACATCGTCTTTGTTCAAATCGCAGGCCTCGTTGCCCGCCGTATCGTGTGTCATTTGACTGACGGACAAGAAGTTCGCTCTGGCGAGCGTTTTGGTCTAATCCGTTTTGGCAGCCGTACCGATATTTACCTTCCAGATGGCGTAGAGCCACAGGTTGGTGTCGGCCAAAATATGGTTGGCGGTGAGACTGTCATCGCTGATTTGCAAGCTGATAACACTGTTGCGATCTCAGTGGAGGTTCGTTAATGGCTTTAGGTCGTCGTAAATTACGTGAGCTACCGATAAACTCGCTAATCCCAAATATGCTGACAACACTTGCCCTGTGTGCCGGCTTAACATCTGTTCGTTTCGCGTTAGAGCAGAAATGGGAATTGTCAGTTTCTGCGATTTTAATCGCGGCTATTCTGGACGGACTTGATGGCCGTATGGCCCGGCTGCTGAAAGGCAGTACAAGATTTGGAGCAGAACTGGATTCCTTGTCGGATTTTGTGAGCTTTGGTGTTGCCCCGGCGCTTGTTCTATACCTTTGGACGTTGGATGCCGGCCTTGGTGGTCTCGGTTGGATCATTGCATTGGTATACACGGTGTCTTGCGGCCTGCGTCTTGCTCGTTTCAATACAATGCTCGATGAAGAAAGTCCTGAGTGGGAAAGTAGCTATTTTACGGGTATTGCGGCACCCGGCGGTGCAGCGATCGCCATGCTGTTTATGGTTGTTAGTTTTTATACTGACGCTGAGATTTTTAAATCAGCTATTTTGAACGCTGCGTGGTTGCTGTTCATGGCCTTCTTAATGGCGAGCAGAATTCCAACATTCTCCATTAAGCGCCTTCGCGTCCCGCGTAAATTTATCATGCCAATGCTAATAGTCGTCGGCGGCCTTGCCGCTGTTATGGCAAGCTACCCGTGGGAATTGCTGTCGGCTGTTGCGGTAGCGTATCTTGGGACAATTCCTTTCGCCATCGCGACCCACCAACGCGTGAAACGCGAAGAAGATGCGAAACAAGCCGCGGCTGTGGTTGCTGAAGATAAAGAAAGCAACACGCCAAAAACCGACGTTTAAGAGCTTCAATTACAGAAAATAAAGGGCGGCTTTTTAGCCGCCTTTTTATTATGCCATAGCGGGTGTTTTGACAGCTTTTGTCTTGAATAGTATTATGGATATGATGGCGATATTGACGAAGTTCCAGGCGATCCCGTTTATGAAAGCAGCCTGATAAGATCTCGTTAAATCGTAGATGTAGCCAGATAACCATCCGCCGAGTGCCATTCCCATAACGGTTGCTAGAACGACTAAACCAACTCGTTGTCCGGCTTCATTGGCGGGAAGGTATTCCCGTACAATAATGGCGTAGCTTGGCACGATACCACCTTGCGACAGGCCAAACACAAACGAGACAATGTACAAGGAAACCATTCCATCAAACGGGATGTATAGGAACAGAGCAATGCATTGCAGTATGCCACCAAGCAGCAGTGTTCGGACGCCACCGATATAATCGGAAAGAATACCAGAGACAAGGCGGCTAATAATCCCCCCTGCGAGCATAAGAGATAGCATCTCAGCGCCAACGGTGATCCCGTAACCCAGATCCGCGCAATAGGCGACAATGTGTACTTGCGGCATAGACATAGCCACGCAGCAGGAGATGCCTGCGACAATCATAAGTAACTGCAACGTCCGCGTCGTCATGCCAGATGATTGTCGTTGAGGCCCCGATTGTACCGCTGACGGGGACGTGGCTCCAACACCGTTTTTAACGGTTGGGCGTTTACGGCGTAACAGAAAAGTAAGGGGTAACATTACCAACAAAATTATGAAGGCAATGTTCATATAGGCAACCCGCCATCCTTCGTTTTCAATAATCCCTTTTAGGTATAAGGGCCAAAGCATTCCCGCAAAGTAGTTACCGCTTGCCGCAGCAGCAATAGCTATCCCTAACCGTTTATAGAACCAATGAGAAATATCTGACATAAGGGGGCCAAAACAGGCACCCGTTCCCAAACCAATGAATAGTCCCTGAATGATCGCAAACTGCCAAATGCTTGTTACAAGCGTGGACAAATAGAAACCACTGGCAAGCAAAATGGCTGATGCGGCCATAGGAATGAAGATCCCTACACGATCAACCAACTTTCCGACAAACAGATTGCCAAGCCCAAAACCGATCATAATCGTTGTGAAGGGAAGGGAGGCTTCAGCCCTATCCGATCCGAACTCACGTTCGAGCAATGGGATAACAACAATTATCGACCACATTCCGACGCTGCCGACTGTGGCAATGACAAGGGACATCATCAATCGGACCCAGGAATAGGTGCTGTCCAAAAACGCGGGAAGGGCATCTTCAGACACTGATCCTAAAGATGCAGTAGGGACATCATTGCTCATAAAATTTCCTTGAGAAATGCGCGGGCCTGCGCATAAGTAGATAATCCCTCATACCGGCAAAAGGAACATTGCGTATATACCGAAAATGTCCTTGGGACAATTTAGTTCAACGTCACTTGTTGTAACAAATTGAAGTAGAGTTCTCTGATCCGTTTTGTCACAGGACCGGCTTTGCCGTCTCCAATAGTGCGACCGTCAATCTCGCTCACCGGTGTTTGTGCGCCGAAAGTCCCGGTTAAGAATATCTCATCAGCATCATAAGTCTCTGTTAAAGAAAAGTTTTTCTCGTATACAGGGATGCCATTGGCCTTACAAAGCTGGATAACTTTTTTCCGCGTGATCCCGTTCATGCAATAGTCACCGGTTGATGTCCAAACCTCACCACTTCGAATAACAAAGAAGTTACAGCCATTTGTGGTATTAACAAATCCGTGTGGATCTAGCATTAACGCTTCATCCGCCCCTGCTTTTTGCGCGTGAATACCGGCAAGAATGCAGTTTAACTTGGAATGGGAATTTAATTTTGGATCCTGTGACATGGGTAGGCCCCGCACCACAGGCACCGTATGTAGGCGTATGCCTTGATCCACAAGATCAGTGCTGGGCTTTGAATGCTCCATAATGATCACAATCGTGGGCCCTGATTGGCTTAACCTTGGATCTTGGAACGGTTTTTCTTTAACGCCCCGCGTGACCATAAGGCGGGCGTGAACATTTTCAGTCATATTGTTGGCTTTTGCCGTGGCAAAAAGAGCATCCTCAAATTCAGATCGGTTGAGTTTTAAATCGAGATCTATTGCCTTTGCCGCCCCAAAAAGTCGGTTCATATGTTCGTCCAGAAACGCCCATTTACCGTTGTAAAACCGGATACCCTCCCAGATGCCATCACCCAACATAAAGCCAGAGTCATAAACAGAGACAACCGCTTGGTTCTTGGGAACGATATTTCCGTTCACATATATTTTTAACTCATCATTTCGCAGATCTGTTTCGGCAGCATGAGTTGAAAAATGTTTTTCGCTGGTCGGCATTTTGATCGCCCTAATATATTTCGTTTCTGGTTATGTTTTGCGCGAGATTAGCGTAATTCCTTATGGTCGAGAAATTAAACGAATTTTTGTGAAGAACAGAAAATTGTTAAATATATGCGTCAATTAAATTTTCTCAATTGATTTGAATCAATTGGTACGCCTGTATTTCAATTAATATTGGCGCCGCGGAGGCAGCCAAAACGAATATTACGTTTAGGTTGATAACTAGGAGCCAGGAGAAGAGATAATAGTATGCGTGCCATGATAATTGACAAATTTGAAATTTGCCGAATTGGTTTTAAAGTAGCGTTGGAAGAAAATTTTGAAGATTCAGTCATATGTGAGGCCAGTTCAATAAAAGAGGCGCTGAGTTGCCTGGAAGATCACGGTTCCGATATAGTTGTATTCTCCATTGATGAAAAATTTGATGTGAAAGATTCCGCCTTCGTGCGCATGCAGGAGCTCGGTTTTAATATCCCTATTATTGTAGTTGGAAATGCCAGTAGCAAAGCATATGTCGATACTATTCTCAGGTATAATATTAAAGGTTTTCTGGATCGTTCTAATAGCAAAGAAATTATGATTGCGGCAATAAAACTACTATTGGCTGGCGGCAGATACTTTCCACCTGAAGTTCACTCGTTAGGTATAAATGGTGCGGAGCAACCTAAATTTGGGGATAATTCTGGTCGTACGGCGGATGAATTGTTGACCAAAAGGCAGCGAGAAATTCTAAGCGCTGTATCAGAAGGAAAATCCAACAAAGTTATCGGTGTTGAACTTGGAATTTCTGCGGGTACTGTGAAAATCCATGTCTCTAATCTAATGAAGAACCTGCAAGCGCGGAACAGAACGCAAGCGGTATCTATTGCTAAAAATATGGAGATTTTGTAATCCAATGCTCAAATTATCTAAACGGCTTGTTTAGATTGCAATATTCAAGGTTCTATTCATGTTTTGACACTAATTTGTAACTGGTTAGGTTTCTCGATTTTTTGAATTTGGTTAGGGGGCATTGGAATTCAACGGAAAGTTTATTATTTACATATAATAATAGCAGCCGGTACACTAATGTCGTGTAGTAGAATTCTACAGTTTATGACCCTCTTAAAAACGATCATTTATGATGAGTGCGAAGTTACATTTGTTTGGGCAGTTTTCTTGGGAATTGAGTTCAGGACAATCTGTTCCAAAACTACGTGATAAAACGGCCGCCTTGATTGCATATATTGCATTGTCAGGGAAGGGCATTATTCGCCGACAAGTCGCGGCTGACTTGTTATGGGCAAATGGAAAAGATCCCTTCGCGAGTGTTCGTCAGGCTGTCCGTGAAATTAAGGATATGGAACACTCTTTTGGATCCGATTTATTCCAAGCAGACGCTCAATATTTATCGCTAAACCTGAAAAAACTGTGGGTGGATGCGCGGATTGCCACTCAATGTTCCAACGAATTTAATGCGCCCATTGCCGAGCAGCTATTGTCGTGTGAATTGGGCCCACTTCTTCAAGATAATATTGTTGATGCGGAGGTCTTTTGTGACTGGCTAACCTTTGAGGGGTTCAAACGTAATGAAGACCTTGAAAGCTCTCTCGTCCAACTACTGGATCAATTGAGCGCCGGAGATTCAAAAATCTCTGAAATCCAACGTGTTTCTCAAGCAATTTTAAAGTTTGATTCAACAAATGAGCGCGCCTATCGCGCGCAGATGAATGCATTTTTAAAAGAGGGAGACCGAGCATCGGCTCTCCGTCAATTCGATATATGTAAAGAAATTCTCCGTCGGGAACTGGACGTTGAACCTTCTGAGGCGACCTTCGCACTGGCGGAGCAGATCAAGGGAAACTCACACAAGTCTTTGACCGCGAGTTTCCAGCCTGCTGCATCATTTCAAATTATCGGTGATTCAATTGTTAAACCGACAATTTATGTGGAAAATTTTAACACCAAAAGTGACGATCCAGTGATTGATTTCGTCGCTCAAACGTTCAGATCAGATATTTGCGAGCAATTAGCTTGCAACGACCGATTTTCGGTGAGAAGTGGTGAAGTCGAACTTATTAGTGATCTGGCAGATAGTGGCGGCGGAAAATTACTAAATTCTGAGGCGACCTATAAGATCCGCGGAAACATAATATCTGTGGAAGGCCACACCACAGTATTGGTGCAAATGTTCGACGGGAGTTCTGGCGATATCCTATGGATGAAGCGAGTGAAACCCGAAATGAAAGAGCTGCTTGCCGGAAATGATGAGCAAGCAATTTTAGCTGCCATTGAGATGTACCGGAAAATTGAGCTGGCGGAAACGGACAAATCTCACCGGCTAGAAGATGGAATGTTGAACGCCCGTCAGTGTGTGCTGCGCGCCATATCTATAATGTTCAGGTTTTCAGAGGATGCGGTTACAGAAGCCAAGCGCTATCTACAAAGAGCCCTTACACAGGCACCCGGCTACTCTGAAGCAATGGCATGGCTTGCATTTTTACACTCTATTGAGTTGGGCCAGGGGTTCACTTCCGATCCGCAAGCCACCCGTGATAAAGTTGGCCTATTAATCCGTCAAGCGATAGAACTGAGCCCCAGCAGTGATATTGGTCTTGCTATAGCAGGACATTTGGAGGCCTTCGTTTATCACGACTTTGAAACCGCATTGGAATATTTCGACCGCTCGCTCGCGGCCAATCCAAACTGTTCCTATGCATTCGGCTTTAGCGCGATTACTCATTGCTACATTGGCAAACCTGACGAAGCGTTGCAAATGTTGGGGAGATGCCGACAAATTATGCCGTTTGACGCCCATCCCTATTATTTTGATACGGCAAGATGTATCGCAAGTATGCTGTCAGGCAGATACGAGGATGCCGTGCGTATTGGACGGCAGGTATTGCGGAACAATCCCCATTTTCACGCTAACTATCGCCCATTACTTTCTAGTCTTGGACATCTGGGCCGAATTGAAGAAGCGGAGCCAGTTCATCAGGAGTTTAAAAAGTTTCAACCTGATTTTTCCGTCGACTGGCATTTAAATAATTACCCTCCTTTAGAGGAAGATATTACGGAAACTTACGTAAATGGGCTCCGATTGGCGGGTGTTTTAGAAAAATAATTATATTTAAATCATTGATATAATTGATAAATATATATTTATTATACTTTTTGTTATATTTGGTAATAATGATTCACGTTTCAATTCGCCCCATTGTGTAATAGTCGTTTTCGGATCATAGATCTTCGGGGTAATAGAGTGACAGTGGATGAATTTGGTTTTAGCTTAACAGTAACTGATTTTGAAAGTATTGAAGGCCTTTCAAAAGGGGAGTCGGTTACAACTAACCCTATAGCGCAAAGATCTGAGGGGATTGATTTGCGCGGGAATGTTAAGGTCAAACCAAATTCCACTGTTTCTTTAACTAAGACAAAATCCGGCGGTGATTTCTATAACACCGCTCTGCGAATTCTATACACACTCACACCTGCAATTTTAATTCTAAACATTCAGCGTGAAATCGTTTACGCAAATCGGGATGCTGAGAAACTGTTAAAAGCTGGTGATGTGATTTCATTGGATAAACAGGGGCACATTTGTTGTGTTGACCCGGTTGCACAGAACTTCCTTTCAACCTACGTGAGCGGGGACCGAGAAAAAAGACAGCATCTTTTTTCTATGGAAGATGAGTCTCTCCTTATTCCTAAAAAGAACGCATGGCCCATGGTCGCAATCTTAGGGAAAGAACAACTTCAGTTAGACACTTTTCGGGCCAATGGTTGGGACACGGAAAAACATATTACACTGTTGATACGTGATGAAAATGGGCGTCACCCTGAACAGTCAAAAATATTAATGACGCATCTTGGCTTAAACAGTCTTAAAACTAGAGCCTTGAAAATACTATAAAAGAGAAATAATGCGCATGAGGTTAAACGATAAAGCGGTGTTTTTTTATCGCTTCTATTGGTTAAAAATTGAAATCTACCTAGACAAAATAAGATATATGGCAGTCGGTGTCTGTGTCTTTGTTCTAGCGGAAAATTTCATGGTGAAATAATTATCATAGCTGGTACATTTTTCATCTAAAGGCCTGCTTTATGCAGGTCTTTTTTTTGAAATTTTTTCTTATAAAAAAGATCGACTTTTTTACGCACTCCCGTTTATTATCTTGAAAAAAGGGAGACGTCTATGAGCGGACCGCAAGATTTAGGTGAGTATGATTACATTGTTGTTGGGGCAGGGTCGGCAGGTTGTGTTTTAGCAAATAGATTGTCTGCAGATCCGCAAAATAAAGTGCTTCTTTTAGAAGCTGGCGGCAAAGATAATTATCACTGGATCCATATTCCTATTGGTTATTTGTATTGCATGGGTAATCCACGCACGGATTGGATGATGAAGACGGAACCTGATGCCGGGTTGAACGGTCGCTCTCTCAATTATCCGCGCGGAAAAGTACTGGGTGGTTGCTCGTCAATCAACGGAATGATTTATATGCGCGGGCAAGCTAGAGATTACGATCAATGGCGGCAACTGGGTAACTCTGGTTGGGCGTGGGATGATATCAAACCCTATTTTTTAAAGTCTGAAAATTACCACGAAGGGCCCTCTGATGATCATGGCAGCAAAGGCGAATGGCGTGTTGAAAAACAGCGATTATCCTGGAATGTCCTCGATTATTTTATAGATGCGGCCAATGAATTGGGCATCCCAAAAACTGATGATTTCAACGGTGGAAATAACGAAGGTGCTGGATATTTTGAGGTTAATCAAAAAGCAGGCGTTCGTTGGAGCACAGCCAAGGCTTTTTTAAGGCCAGCACTTGCCCGAAAAAATTTAACCGTCATTACACATGCCCTTACAGAAAAACTCACTTTAAAGGGTAAAAGAGTAACGGGCGTCGAATTCTCAGTTAAAGGCGTGTCGTCTTTTGCCGTAGCGGGTTGTGAAGTTATATTGGCTGCTGGTGCTGTGAATTCCCCTAAACTCCTTGAATTATCGGGAATTGGACGACCTGATGTTTTGGGGAAATTCAATATCCCCGTTCGGCATGAGTTACAGGGCGTTGGTGAGAATTTGCAAGATCACCTTCAAATTAGAACCGTTTATAAAATTAAAAACGCGACCACGTTGAACGAACAGGCAAACAGTATATTTGGTAAAATGAAGATGGGGGCCGAATATCTACTCAAACAAACGGGGCCACTTTCTATGGCACCGAGCCAACTTGGCATCTTCACTAAAAGTGACCCATCTGTTGAAACTCCTGATCTGGAATATCATGTGCAACCGTTGAGCACAGATAAGCTGGGTGATCCACTTCATCCTTTTCCTGCGGTAACAGTCTCCGTTTGTAATCTACGACCAGATAGTCGTGGTTCCTGCCATATAGGCAGTACAGTTGCTGAAGAACAACCTGTCCTAAATATGAATTATTTGTCAGCGCCAAATGATAAAAGAATAGCTGTCGATAGTATCAGACTGACCAGAGAATTGATGAAAACCAGCGCGTTAGCCGCATTGGAGCCCGAAGAGTTTTTACCCGGCGTGGCTATTGAGAGTGAAGCTGATTTGCTCAAAGAGGTGGGCAATATTGCTACGACCATTTTCCATCCCGTTGGGACATGCAAAATGGGCAGCGATAACATGGCTGTTGTTGATGAACGACTGCGTGTTCATGGGGTCGGTGGTTTGCGTGTAGTTGATGCGTCGATTATGCCCACAATAACGTCAGGAAACACGAATTCGCCGGTTATAATGATTGCAGAGAAAGCTTCTGAAATGATTTTGGCTGATAAAAATCCGTAGACTGATAGCTTTTAGTAAGGTTTTCCGGCCTATTATGAAATCCTAATTGTGATTAGGGGGCGAATACGTGTCGGTTTCAGAGTGTAATGAACTGCCGGTTGGAGATTTAGTTTTCTTGAAACAGCTAACCGAAAAGGCCGGTGCTTCTATCGTACAAGAATTGGTTGCTTGTGCCCCTATATCAATCGAGCAAGAACTAACGGCCATTGAAGCCGCATTTAATACAGAGGATGCAGACGCGTTGAAATCGTCTTGTCATGCGTTGAAAGGGGCATGTTATTCTGTTCAAATGTTGCAACTTGCCTGTTTGACTGAGAAGATGGACCAGTTACATCGCGATTTGGATGAAGCGGTGAAAATACTGCCAAACTTAAAAACGGCCTGCAACGAGGCCGTTGTGTGGTGGCACCACGTTCTAGAAGAAGAGCTATACCTCCCTTAAAGCTAATAATCTTGGACTGAAATCGCTTTTAACTTGATTTAGTTACAAATGTAACTTATTTTCTACTTATGTTATTAATCAACGGGCAGGGAGCTTGCTAAATGAAAGTTCAAAAAATTCATCACGTCGCTTATAGATGCAAAAATGCTAAAGAGACTGTGGAGTGGTATGAGAAGTACTTGAACATGGACTTTGTATTAGCAATTGCAGAAAATGAAGTTCCATCCACCAAAGCCCCTGATCCCTACATGCACGTGTTTCTAGATGCTGGTGCAGGGAATGTTCTGGCATTTTTTGAAATTCCAAACTCACCTCCTATGGGGAAAGACCCAGCGACGCCTGAATGGGTTCAACATCTTGCCTTGCAAGTGGGCAGTATGGATGAGTTGATGGAAGCTAAAGACCGGTTAGAGGCTGGCGGTATCGACGTGCTTGGCCCAACGAACCACACATTGTTCCAATCTATCTATTTCTTTGACCCTAGTGGTCATCGCCTTGAGCTTGCAGCGAACACAGCGACACCTGATATGAGCCGCAAGCTTGACGATGTTAAATGGGAAATGCTGGAAGAATGGGACAAAACAAAGAAGGCTCCGTCTCATGCTAAATGGATGCATGATGGCAGTGTGCAACCTAATATCTAGAGGTTAGTGACGGTAGGTTCCCGTAACGCGGCCGGTTTCAGATACAAAAACAAATTCGGCATCATAGCCTTTCGCTATGGTGCCTATTTTTTTATGGATACCCATGAAATGAGCCGGAGTTGTGCTGGCCATTTGAATAGCGTCAGCGAGTGTAACCTCTAGTTTTTCAAGGCAATAAACGATTGCATCTTCCATACTAATTGCTGATCCTGCGAGTGTACCCTCGGCGGTGACACAGCGTCCGTCTTTAACGCTGACGTGTAAGTCACACAAAGTAAATTCGGTTATAGTGCTTCCCACTGGGGGCATCGCATCAGTGACAAGAATGGCTCTCTTCGGCGTTAGAGAGTTTAGGGCGACTTTCAAAGTGGCTGGATGAACATGATGTCCATCTGCAATTAGTCCGCTAAATGTTTTAAGGCTGTCCAGTGCGGCACCAATAACGCCGGGGTCCCTTGATAATAGGGGCGGCATGGCGTTAAACAAATGGGTGAACCCGGATAACCCTTCCTCAATTGCAGTTTTAGTAAGGTCGTATGATGCGTTCGTGTGCCCTGCCGCTATAGTGATGCCGCGGGCAATTAAACTTGCCCGAAATTCAGAAGACGTTTTCTCTGGGGCGAGGGTGACAAGAATTTGTCCTAGATCCCGGTTTTGCAAAACCTTTAAGAAATCTTGTTCATTTGCGCTCATGAATTTCGGATTGTGAACGCCTTTCCGGTCTGGGTTTAAAAATGGACCCTCGAAATGCACGCCGCGAACGCCATACAGGTTCTTGGAAATTGCTTCCTCGATGGCATCCGCCATGCGATGCATAGTTTTAACGTCAGTCGTGATTAAAGTCGGTAGCCATGATGTGGTCCCAAATTTTTGATGAGCCGTTGCAACTGTCTTTATTCCATCAAGAGTTGGTTCATCATTCAGAAGACAACCGCCGCCACCGTTTACCTGAATGTCAAAAAATCCGGGAGCGATATATTCGTCAGTTATTTTTTCAAGTGGGTAGTCTTCTGGAATATCTTTCAAACGACATATGGACTGAATAACGCCTTCTTTTATGAGGATTGCATTATCCTCTACCCAGTTTCCCGCAATTAAGATTTTGGGTGCCGTTATTGCTCTCATAAATTTTGTCCGATCACTTCCACGAAAGACCTATCTATGTTTTGCGCCATTAACAAAGCACCGTCAATGGCATCCCCTTTACCGGGCATTAATAGCTGCTGGATTTCCTGGCTTAGGTAGGGTCGTAAGGGATCCGCTAGGCCTCCCATAAGGATGATGTTTTCGCAGGCGCGGTTTTTGACGGCGTGAATTAACTGTTCGGCTTCAGTTGCAAGTTTTCTAACAACCTCCAAGCTTATTTCATCACCCGATGCGGCGGTTTCAAAGATGACGGGGGCAAGAGTTCCAAAATCAGCCGGAGTTGCAGACTTGGACCAAATGTAAATATCTTCGGAGGCGGGCCCAAATCGGCCCGATATGTCCAGAGTGAGCGTAGTGCCACTAATAATTCCGTCTTGTGCCTGAAGTGTCTTTCGAACGGCAAGCATTCCGGCACGAGCACCACTTGCTTGATCAGATAAAATAGGGCCCCATCCTCCCAGCGTGAATATTTTTTGGTTTTTACGGCCGTAGACACAAGATCCCGTTCCCGTAATTACAATGGCGCCATCATGATCCATGCCAAACGCGCCGAGTAGCGCTGTATAGGCGTCACTCGCTGCAATTATTTTCTTGAAAGGGTGTTTTTCACGATATAAAGCCTCTTTATTTTCGGTGCTAACGAACCCTGCAATCCCTGCACTCACAACAACATCCGATAATGCAATGGGAAGTTTTGCCCTCGAAATGGCTGAATTTGCGGCGATTTCCAATTGTTGAACGGTCTGAAATGCACTCAAGTTAATATTGGCCGGGCCACTAATCCCATCGGATAGGGCCGTGCCGTTCACATCATATAATCTGACACGGCAATGGGTTCCACCGCAATCAGCAGCAAGAATATAAGGTTCCGCCATCCTCTACCAAACTCCGAAATAGATGCCGCGTTCTTTGGCAGTGTCGGTTTTGGTTTCGATTGCATCATGGGTAATGGTGTATCTGGTTTTTCGCTCCCGGATCCACTTGTTGAGTTCGTTTTCAAATTCTCCTATGCGCTCAGAATGCTCATTACTTTGTCCAAGATCATGTAACTCTTTTGGATCATTTTTCAAATCAAACAGTTGCGGGCCAAACCCGTCAAACGAGACATATTTCCAATTCTCTGTTCTCAGCATGTAGCCGCGTGTTTTATCGGGTGCAAGTTCAAGCGATAGACGAGCACCGCGCCACGCATAATCAACTTCACTAAACGCAGTAGATCGCCAATCCAAATCTTGATGATCACGTAATATAGGAAGTAAGGAGCGGCCTTCTAGGAGATGGGGCTTAGCCGCACCATCTAATCCGTCAATAAAGGTTGGAACAAGGTCAATGGCTTCCACAAGACGATCACACGTCTTGCCACGGGTCCCATTAGCAGCATTTGATGGATCCACGACAATCATTGGAACCCGGACGCTTTCTTCGTGGAAAAGTTCTTTCTCCCCCAGCCAATGATCGCCCAAATAATCACCGTGATCGCTTGTGAAAACGATGAGGGTTTCATCCATCTTGCCCGACGTTTCTAAAAAATCGACCAAGCGACCAATGTGATCATCAACTTCGCTGATTAAACCCATATATGCGGGAATGACGTGACGCCGTTTTTCCTCGTCGGAGAAATTCTGGCTTTCTTCATGTTGCATGAAAGCGTTGACGACTGGGTGAGGGGCGATGCGTTCCTCATCTGACTTATTGACGGGTAAAACATCTGTTTTACTATACATATTATGGTATGGCGCCGGCGCCATATAGGGCCAGTGCGGTTTAATGTAACTTAAATGCAGGCACCACGGATCGTCCCCAAGTTCAGTTATTTTATCAATGGCCCGATTGGTCATATAGGCAGTTTCAGAATGTTTCTGATCGACGACGGCTGGTAGATGAGCATTTCTTAAAAACCAACCGCTCTGTAAATCTCCATTTTCATCGACACCAGAATTCGCGGCCGTATGCCAAGGATTATCGCCATCATACCCTTGCCCCTTCAAGTACTCGTTATAGGTCAAGTTAGGACCTGTTAGTTGGTCGGGATGTAGGCCATCATCACGCTCCCACGGCTCAAACCCACATTGGCTTGCAAGGACGCCCGTTTTCGATGATGGGTCCAGTCCAAGCCTTTCCATATTTGCGCGATCGGCTGCCATATGGGTCTTTCCGATTAAGCCGGTTTGAACGCCTAATTCTCGCATGTGGTCACCAAGTGTGGGTTGACCGATATTAAGGGGGACACCGTTATAAGTCGCACCATGGGTGAACATATAGCGGCCCGTATAAAATGACATTCTGGAAGATCCGCAGACGGGGGCTTGAACAAAAGCTCGAGAAAAATTCACTCCGCGACTTGCAAGCTTATCAATATTTGGCGTTTTAATTGTGGGATGACCGCTGCAGCCAAGGTAATCTGCCCGTAACTGATCGCACATAATAAAAAGTATGTTCCGAATACTACCCATTCAACTGTCCCCTCAAAAATATGGTTTCACATTAAACTAACTGCTGGGATTGAGGAAGCTGAATAGGCGAGGCCAAGCTTTAGCATCTTCTTTTAGGAACAGGTGCCCGCCTTTAAATATTTCTAATTCAGAATTAGGGATAACTGCTGCCATAGCGGCTGAATTTTCCGGCGGTGCTACGCCGTCGAACTCTCCGCCAGCTACAAAGGTTGGGGGGGCTAGGGTTTTCAATCTGTCATAAACATCATGATCCGCGCGTGCTGCAAATTGCTGCTTCATCGCTGTGAACTTTACGGGATCGTTATAATTAGGCGCAGCTCCTTGATAATAATAATCATAGGTGCGTGCTGCGAGCTTTGGGTG
>JBALWO010000037.1:24574-33177 GCA_036960775.1 Pseudomonas marincola
TGGGCTAGTGGATTGGCCCATTCCTCGGTGGTCAAAATTTAAAATCTCAAAATTTTTGGCACCCGGAGCATCGTAGATTGTAGGGCTGTTTCGAGTATCAGAATTGGTTCCCGTTATAATCATTAGCCGGGGGCCATTTCCTTGTGTTTTATAATAAATATTGTGGGTACCAAGCTTTGCAAATCCGGAATTCATTCAATTCTCTTTTTATTAACCGCAGATGCTTCACATTGCATTTTCAGTCCACAGTGAACAAGCAAATTGTGTGTTGGATTAGTTTTTATGGAATTGAGTTTTAAGTTCTGCAATTGCCGCATCACACCTTTCAAGCATGTCGGGCGTCGTTTCGATGATTTTACCATAATTACGTTGTCTGCAAAATACATCTACTTTTGCAGCTTCACTAGACGCATTTTGCAACCCAAATTGAGCAAAGCAACTCTGTATATCTTGAGCTTCACGGCGAATTTCAGACCATTCTTCATTTTGCATATATTTTGTAATTCGTTTCCGCTGTTCGTCATATTGCGACAGCATTCTCTCGGCAAGGTTTTCAACAACAGCTTGCCCCAAAGTTTCATTCAATTTCTGAAGAGCTTCAAGATCGAGAGAACCAGAGGATTGCTGATCCATAGTAGGAGCAGGATTGAGATGAACATTCCCAGGTTCTGTTTGTGTTTGTTCTGTAAATTTCTCTCGGCTGTATTTGTTCAAAAAATGCGCTAATTTTTTCTTTTCAATCGGTTTCGGAAGATATTCATCCATCCCCGCATCAAGACAGCGTTTTCTCTCGCCGTACATCGCACTGGCCGTTAGAGCAATCACCGGAATATCTCTCACGCGGCCAGGAAGCTTCCTAATTTCGGTGGTCGCTGTATAGCCATCCATCTCCGGCATTTGGATATCCATTAATACCAAATCGTATTTGCAGGTTGCGACCGCGGCAACAGCCTGTTCTCCATTTTCAACAATATCAACTTCATTTCCCCATGACTTTAAAAGCTGCTCCACAATGGCTTGATTAATCGGGTGGTCTTCTGCGACTAGAACGCAGAGAGGCGGACCCTCAAACTCACCATCGCCGTTTGAAAAATCGTTTGAGTTTTTCTCCTTAAAGTCATTCCAATTTGAAATCTTCAGCGTTAAATCAAAGTGGAGGGACGTTCCCTCTAACCCATGTTCACTTATTGACATATCACCGCCCATGAGTTCAACCAAATGGGTCGCAAGTTTTAAACCTGTAAAGTAGCCACTAACAGCTCTGTCAGACGGCATATCAGTTGGTGATTTTTCGTGCGTTAGGATTTCTTTTTGAATATCGATAAATCCCTGACCGGTATCGCTAATTTTAAACCGAGTGACCATATACTCATCGTCACTGGTTTTGATCGGATCGACTGTGAGGGCAATGGTTCCACTAGTTGTATTTTGAATGGAATTTTTCAAGAGATGAGTTAAAATGCGGAGAATTTTGTCGATATCACAAGCAATAATATCAGGTAAATCTGAATTTCGACTGATCGTAAGATTTAGATTTTTCTTGGCCGCTTGATAACTGCACGTGTTCTTAAGTTGATGTAACATTTCACTTATACAGGCAGGAGCAATATCCAAGGAGGAGTTACCAGTGTCAATTTTCATAAGTTCTATATTGTCGTTCAAAACTTGCATGAGTGAATGCGCAGAATTTTTAATAGTGGTGGCATGATCCAGCTGAGTGCCTTTTAAATTTTCATTTCCCAACAAATCAATACCGGACAAAATACCGTTCATTGGGGTTCTCAAATCATGACTAATAATTTCCAAAAGTTCAGATTTGGCCTTGTTTGAAATTTCGTTTAATTCTTGTTCGGCCATTTGCTCTTTAAATTGGATTTGCGTGGCGGTTACCTCTGCAATATTAAGGATAAATCCACCGGCTTTAAGGGGCATAGCCCGTAACATCATTATTTTTTCGCCGAGTCTAACGTTATGATTTATTTGGGGATTTTTTGTCGTCGTTATTTTTGCGAGCAAGCTTGAGATCTGGGTTATGACGTTATTAAATCGGTTTTGGTTCTGTCTAAATATGTCGAGAAAATCATTGAATGTCGTGCCTTCGGCAATTTTTTCTACGGGTAACTCTAACAATTCTATAAGGGAATTGTTATGGGCGACTACATTCATTTTTGCATCGAAAATGCAAACGCCATCGGAAAAGCAAGTTAAGGTGGTTGCCAATATTTCGTGAAGTGTTTGGCATTTAGTTTCATGTTCTTTGAGCTCAGTCACATCCGACCAGATGCTAACAGTTCCAGATGTTTTTAGAGCTATATCATCTATGCGGATGGATTTTCCATTTGTTAGTTTCTTGTCTTGATTTCGAAATCCTTTTTTATGCATGATTAATCGTTCATCAATCCACTGCTGTTCTCGACCAAATGCTTCCTCCATCTGACCGCTATAGGCAGCAACTGTAGCCCAGTCACTAAATTCGATACCATCAAGGAAATCTAGACCACATATTGCACTCAGTTTTGCGAATTTTTGATTGTAAACAGTTAGTTGATCATTTTGATTAAAGGTTGCTATGGCCGCAGGAAACGCATCGAAAAGTTCTTGCAGTAACCTCTCATGGGCCTCCAAATTTGCAACTCGTCTTTCTTTTGCATATAGAATTTCAAGTTGACGGCAGAGTGATCCTATTGTGGATACAAACCCTTCATCAATATTCTGTTTTTCTGTTGAATACAGCTCTAATATGGCGACGAGTTTCTTTTCATAGACAATTGGAAAAGCAATGGCTGACACTAACCCAACCTCAAGAGCATGCCTTTTGCGAAGAAATTCTTTTACGTGTTGAATGTTTTCGATTTTAAGAAATTTTTTTTCTTCCCAAATTTTTCCGGAAAATCCAACCCCATACTCTATTCCAAGCCGCTGGGTAATATCCTTAAAACTGTCACATTCGGTGTGTTTGGCGCCGCACCAGTAGTGGTCCAAATCATCGTTTTTGTTGTCTATATAACAGGCATGGCCTAAATCCCATTTTCCGAAGTTGGCCAATCTCTCAAGGCATTGGGATGTCGCCGTTTTGAAATCATTTGTTTCAGAAATAATGAGCCCACCAACATAGAGTAGCTCTATGGCTTCATTTCTTTGGGTTAGATTTTTTAATGTCGCTGTTTCTCTGGAAATGATCCATAGGGAATTATAAACCAAACCACTTAGCAAAATTAAATATGTGCCAATGGTGTAGAAACCTACTTGTGCTGGGCTTAAAGACGGGGCTATGAAAACTTCATCAACACTGGGCATATGAATGTAAAACGTCAGGGCCACGTAAAAAACAAGCCAAAACTCTATGGTTTCAGGGCCATTTACTTTTTTGACTAAAAATCCAACGAATGTTCCCGCCAAAATTAAGAGAGTGGTATATTGCAGAACGTTTCTTACGGTCTCTGCCATCTGATGGTTAGATGGATCCTGAATTAGAAACTGCCCCAAAAATGAAATCAGAAAAAATAGGCAAGCTGAAATTGTTATAATATGTTTCAAGTCGTGCGGATTAATGTGGCTCATATACCGTCTTTGATAACATCCAAAACCCAACATTGCGCTTAAGAATAAGTGAGTTAAGTGATTGTCATGAGAATATTTTTCAGGATCTCCAATATGATTTTCTGAGAATATATCAGGTGCATATAGATCGGGTATCAAGTCATAAAGGGCAAAGGCGGTTGCGCCAGCTGTTGTCAGCGAAATTATGAGAAACATGTTGTTTTTTTTAAAATAGAAAAACACAAAAAAAGCAACGGCTGTCAATAAGCTAACAAATATAGAAAGGCTTGATATGGCAATTAATAATTCTCTGGTATTCGGCCAATCGATTAAATAAATGGGGTAAAAAAAAGAAATTATACAAATACTTGTGATCAAATATTGAACACTAACAACACCAATTCGGTTTGAACGACTGAAACCGTTCCACTTATTTTCGAGCTTATGAATTTGGCTTGAATCTGACATAAACAATATTCACTCCAGTTCAATCGTGGCTTTGACCTGATTTCCGATGCCCGTATATTCGACCCTTTGGAAGCAAAGCTGCGACGCGAGTTTTATTCCCCGTCCATGAAAATTTGTGAGGTCAGCTTTTCTTTTTTCTTCAGACGCTTTAGACAAATACTTATCAGCATCAAATCCTAAACCTTCGTCTGTAATTAGAAATTCGATCCGATCTTTTTTGTATAAAAATTCGATCGTTACTTGTTTATCCCGGTGTTCAATTGATCTCAATCGTCGTTCAATTTCTAGATGCCATTGACCTTCTTTTAACAATATTCCTTTTTCCTCAAAGGTGATTTGAAGATTTCCGTGCTCAATACCATTAATCATCAATTCTATTAAACCAAGGGCCACTTCAGTGCTATTTGGGCACAAACTTGCAAGCAAGGTTGAAAGGGATTTGGCTTCTGACAAGGTCTTTATTTGAAACACACCATGTCTTAGGAGTTGTAACGCATGATGAAGTTCTTCTTGGTTTTTTTGACGTAACAGTGTTTCCCGATGATGTTCTTTCGAGTTTTGGATAAGCGCATCTATTTGGTCTCCGGTATTGGGAGAACAAATAAAAGTGACACCCTGCTGGAACTCTGACGGCGGAATTACTGACTGAGATTTCAATTCATGTAGTAAAATTAATTTTGAATGAGCGAAGGGCTTTAGCTCTTGAAGATGGAGCGCAATTTCTTGTTGATTGTCATTCAGATCGCTTGCAACAGCAACAATTGCAGCAAACTCGCCTTCAAAATCGAGATCACCTTTTTCCAATTCTTCTGGTGGAAGAAGTAGAATATTGGGATCTGCCGTATTCTTTAGCTTGATGCTTGCGAGCATGCCATTTTCTTTCCCCAGCAACAAAATGGCGCTCGAATAATTAGTTGCTATATTCATTTAGGTTTTCCAAACATATTATCGTCAGGTCGTCAGGTTCTTCATCTCCTACTCTCTGGTGGAAATTCTCTACAAACTTTGAAATAGGTTTTTCGTGCGATGTTTGTTTAACCCAAGTTTGAGAAACTTCTTTTCGCATGCCTTCATCACCAATGAAATTTCCCTCCGGCGTTTTCACCTCAACCAACGCATCGCTGTAAATCATCATTCGAGTGTTTTGCCTGAAAGCAATTTTTGTGGCCTTATATTCCCAACCGCTTCGGAGCCCAAGTGGCATCCCTTTTGAGCTGAGTAATTCAAATTCATCGCTTACATCTGGATAATGAATAAGCGGTGGCTGACTTCCCGCAGCAGAGTAGGTAAGTTCCCCTTTTTTAATATCGAGGCAAAAGAAAAGCATGGTGGCGTAAGAGCCAGATGCAAGGTTTTCATGCAGGAAGTTATTTAACTCACCTAACAATTTTTCAGGATATTGATACAGATCGTTAGCGGAAGCCAACCAACTTTGCAGGCGAAACGTATTCAAGGCGGCAGCCACTCCGTGACCTGAAAAATCCGCAATATAGAAGGCGATTTTATTTTTATCTATGGGGAAAAGACCACCAATATCGCCCCCGATTTCTGAGGACGGCTCGTAATGCCAACCAAAGTCAAGATTGTAGTTTGCAAGGTAGTTTTTGAGTTCATCTTTTGTTGGACAGATATCCAGTTGTAACCGCCGAGCTTGTTCTAATTCACTGGCAACACGCTTATGGTATGCCGTTAGTTTTTTTACTAAAATTTGATTTTCTAAATGAACTTTAATACGGGCAAGGATTTCATATTTTTTAACGGGTTTTAACACCATATCAGTGGCACCGAAGCTGAATGCCTTGGTTAGATCTGTTGCGGTGTCACGACCGCTTTGAATGAGAATAGGGAGGTTTTTAGTTTCAGGTTGAGCGCGAAGGTTTTTGCAGACTTGAAACCCATCCATAATCGGCATTTCCAAATCTAAAATGACCAGATCTGGTTTGCTTTCTGCTATGAGATCTACTGCGTTCTGCCCATCTGTTGCGAAACGGAGGTTCGTATACCCGGCCGCTTGCAGATATGCGCCAATTAGCTCTCTTATGAGAGAGGAATCATCAACAATAAGTATATCTGCATCGAAAATAGAAGAGGTTTCGTTACTCAATACATTCTCCGATGGGTGTGGCGTTGTATGACTCAATTCATTCATGCTTATCCAACTTCTCTAGTTCACGATACAATAGTCATGACTTTATCAAATTCCGAAATATCCAAGAGTTGCTTAACTTGCCCGCCGGGCTTATAGATCTGAAAACTGACGCCTGCTTTTTCAGCGGTCTCGAAGGCAATCATCAGCATTCCAAGGCCGGCTGAATCTATGGTTATTAGACCCTGTAAATCAAACCGGCAGCTTTTGTGATCTTTACTTTCAATAAGCTTTAATAAGTCTCTGAACTTGGTGTGATCTTCAAAGGTCAATTTATCTGCGATTGCGATCGTTATGCCACCATCAGTAGCGGATACGCTGTCTTTCATTCGGTCTCTCCCAATCAAAATAACTCTATGTCATCATCATCATCGATCGAGTTACCTTCAACCAAATCGGGAACGGTATTTTCTGTTTGTTCAGTAAATTCGTCGCCTTCATCAAAGACAGCTTTCAAGAAACGTCCTCTCATTTCACCCAGGGTGAGATCTTTGATAACGGATTTAAACCAGTCATCTTCTGGGGCCCGTCCTTCAAGGTTTGTCTCGAAAGTTTGTTGTGTTTCCGTAGAAAAGGTTTGCGCGCTTTCTTCCATCACTCGGAGGGTTGTATTGATGTTTTCCATGCGTTGTTTGGCGCGATCTTGGAACTGAAGGCGTGTGATAACGCCGTAAATATCTTTCGTAATGTCTTTTGAAATTTCTTCAGAGGATCGCAATGCTTGGGTGCTGGTTTCATTTTGTTGCATGATGCAGTCCATGAGTTCGCGGATAGTTTCTTTCACCAAAATATTTTTTGATAAATCGATGTTGGCAACTTCCTTAATTCGGCTGTGTCCAAGCCGGACTCCTTCTGCAACGCCTGATATTTCCTCACGCATGGTCCCAGCCATCGTATTGATGGATCGTGCGAGTTCTTGAACTTCATGTGCGACAACCGCAAAGCCGAGGCCAGCCTCGCCGGCACGGGCGGCCTCAATTCGTGCGTTTAGCGCGAGCATATTGGTTTGTTTGTTTATGGATTCAATTTCATCGATTAGGGCTTCAACTTTTACAACATCATTTTTGACGTCATCAAGGGCATAGACGACTTCCACGCCGTGTTTTGATGTTTCAATGATTTTCCCGATCATGCTGGTTAAATGTTCATCGATCGTGTTTATAACTTCAGAAAGATCAATTGATTTTCCCTGATATTCAATGTTTTGAGCAGAATCTGCTAATATACTAACTTGTTCGGTTTGCGTTTGACTGTTTTTCGCAAGTTCTTGAAATTTGGTTGAAATATCTGAAATATTGGTTTCCACAAGTTCAGATACCAGATCGATTTCGCTCATGATAATTGTCATGGCTTTTCGTTGTGTTTCAGAAAGACTGAGCCATCTATTCAAGAACTGAAATGGCAGATCTGGGTCGTCAGGATTTAAAGACACCTTTTTCAAAATATCTGCAGTTGACTCAAATTCAGTATCTTCCTGTAGTTCATTCGGAATTACATCCGCCTCAGTTGCTGAGAAAAGTGAACTATCTGTACTTTCGGGTGCAATGCTATTCATGATCCAGTTTCCTTTTCTGGATTAAAGAATGAAACAAACTGGGGTAACACTTTCATATTCTAATGGCCTTCATATCTTGCTTTTCTAGAGTGTTGAAAATAGCCGTTGCCATAACGCTAATCGGATATTGCTTTACGACAGCACCAAGCTCGAATGCGGCTCGTGGCATGCCGTAGACAACACATGAAGCTTCATCTTGCCCGATGGTATGCGCGCCTGCTTGCCGCATAGAGAGGAGTCCTTCGGCGCCATCACGGCCCATTCCTGTTAGGATAACCCCTATGGCATTTGAACCTGCGACTTTTGCACCAGATTCAAATAGAACGTTTACGGATGGTTTGTGACCACTTACGTTTTCGCCATCATGAAGATGAACTATATAATTTGCACCCGATCGAGCGAGTTCCATATGTCTACCGCCTGGTGCAATATAAACATGTCCCGGCAAGACCCGCTGATTTTCAGTGGCTTCACAAACAGTAACTTTTGATAAAGTATTCATGCGATTTGCAAACGAAGAAGTGAAAGTAGCAGGCATGTGTTGCGTAACAAGTACCGCAGGACTATTGGGCGGAAGTGCCGTGACGATTTGCCGTAATGCTTCAACACCTCCCGTGGAGGCACCAATTAGTATTACTTGCTCCGTTGTTTTATAACTACTGTAAGAGATATTAGATGTCTTTGAGGGCGATTTATTCACTTGCGCACTGACATTCGCCCGTGCGGCAATTTTCACTTTTGAAATAACTTCGGCTGCTTTTCCCTTCAAACCAACTTGAACGTCGGCAGTTGGTTTCCCAATATAATCCACAGCGCCTATTTCTAAAGCCCGAACTGCAATTTCTGCTCCTTCTTGGGTTAGAGAAGAAATCATTACGACTGGCATGGGTCGTA
>JBALWO010000038.1:0-32669 GCA_036960775.1 Pseudomonas marincola
TTAAACGCCCTTTGTCAGGAACTTACGGAAGAAATGGGCGACGCCCTTAAAAAATTCCAAGAAGACGATTCCATTGGCGCTGTGGTGCTGACAGGCTCTTCTAAAGCCTTTGCTGCTGGTGCCGATATAAAGGAGATGAAAGACCGCTCCTATATGGATGTCTATGAAGCTGACTTTATTACAGCCACTTGGGAAGAAGCAGCTCGTTTTCGGAAACCTATTATTGCGGCGGTTGCTGGTTTTGCCCTCGGTGGCGGCTGTGAGCTTGCCATGATGTGTGATTTCATTATTTGTGCTGATAACGCGAAATTTGGCCAACCTGAAATTACACTGGGCACCATACCAGGAGCGGGCGGCACACAACGCCTGACCCGTTTTGTTGGAAAATCAAAAGCAATGGACATGTGCCTAACAGGCCGCATGATGGGCGCAGAAGAAGCCGAACGTTCCGGTCTTGTGAGCCGCATTGTCCCTCTTGATGATCTTGAAGATGAAGCGATCAAGGCTGCGGCAACCATTGCCAAGCTGTCCCGTCCGGTTGTTATGATGTGCAAAGAAAGCGTCAATAAGGCCTATGAGACAACTTTGCGCGAGGGAATCATGTTCGAAAGACGTGTCTTTCATTCGACTTTTGCCACAGAAGATCAAAAAGAAGGCATGGCTGCGTTTGCAGAAAAGCGCTCTCCGGCCTTCAAAAACAGATAAATTTCACGGCATTTATTAAGAAAATCCCGTTTTTCTTAATAAATTCACTCAAAATGTCACTTTCTACCGCTTGAGATGGATTCTCCTGTTGACGGCGGAAAGATGGCTGGCTATAACCCGGCTTCCGAAATTCGAAGCTATATGTACAGGATTTGTCATGGCGCATCATAAATCAGCTCTTAAGCGCATCCGGCAGACAGAGACACGCACAGACCGTAATCGTGCACGTCGCAGCCGTATCCGCACTTTCATTAAGAAAGTAGAAACTGCTATTACTGCAGGCGAACAAACAATCGCTAACGAAGCACTTCGTGTTGTTCAATCTGAACTCTCACGTGGCGTTACTAAAGGCATTTTGAAAGCCAACACTGTTGGTCGTAAAATCTCTCGTTTGAACGCTCGAGTAAAAGCTCTGTCTGTATAAATACAGGCACACTATTGAGAATCAAGTCGTAACCGGTTATCGGTCACGGCTTTTTTTTCGCCCAAATGGTGCGTTTTTTAAGAGAATATTTTCGCTAAATTTATCTATATAGTTTAGCTATCTTCTGCTTTCAGCCCCGAAATAGCTACATCTTGTAGGTCAAGAATTTCTTTGATCTATTCATAAGTTTATTTTCATAAAATGTTGAGTGTCTCTCTTGCATCTGTGGATAAGTTGCGATTAAATTCCTCGCAATTGGGAGAACAAACAGACATTTGATAGTAAACGATCGGATGAATAGCGTGACTAAAACGCTATTCGGCTAGGACTATATTTAGAACTTGCCGAGCGCCGACCGCACCACCTGCTGTCATTTCCAGGTTTAAGAATTTCACCCGCATCGCATTGATTTTCAGTGCGGCGCCTGACGACTTCTTTGCATCTGGGTCCATTTGTTAAATTTCTATACAAACCGGCGAAGGGCCCGTTTTTATGACGAACGTAGGAACAAATTCCAGCGATCTCGGTTATGCTGGCGATGTGACACCAACTGAAGCATGGCAAATGCTCGCGGAGACTAAAAACGCCGTTCTTGTTGATGTTCGCACAACTGCAGAATGGGCCTATGTGGGCCTTCCAGAGCTGTCTAGCCTTGGGAAATCCTGCCATACTATTTCATGGGTTCTGTTTCCAGACATGTCTCCGAACATGAACTTTGTCTCAGCGCTTCAAAGCGTTCAAACTGACCCGACTGCTCCGGTATTGTTCCTTTGTCGCTCTGGCGTTCGCTCCATTGCAGCGGCTCTTGCCTCTACTTCAGCTGGCTTTGAAAATTCCTACAATATTCTTGAAGGTTTTGAAGGCAATCATGACGGACAGCGCCACCGCGGGTCTGTAAGCGGCTGGAAAATGGCTGGCCTGGATTGGGTGCAAAACTGATATGACAACAGGTGGCGCCCTCCCTATTCAAACTCCCCATTCAAATGCCTGGAACAAGGTCCGTGAACGACTTCGTTCAGAATATGGGGAAGCCACGTATAATTCGTGGCTGAAGAATATTGGACTGGAAGCCATTTCAAACGGGCATGTCACCATGTCCCTACCGACCAAGTTTTTGCGGGACTGGGTCATAAACAACTACGCAAATCGGATCAGGCAAATTTGGTGTCTTGAAGCCGACGATATTCAATCTATTGATATCCACGTTAAAGAAACCGGCGCGGCCGTGACTGACAGCAGTCCAGGTCAAGCTCCGCTGGAACATACGGGCCAGAAAGTGCGCCCAATTAAGGCAGACGCATCGCCTGACTCTGCCCGCAACTTGAAATCTCAATTGGACGTCCGCTTTACCTTTGATAATTTTGTCGTGGGTAAATCAAACGAGCTGGCGCACGCTGCTGCCCGCCGGGTTGCCGAAGCAAGTGACAACATCCCGTTCAATCCGCTTTATCTATATGGCGGTGTCGGCCTTGGTAAAACCCATCTGATGCACGCCATCGGCCACGCCATTGCGGATAATGCACCGGATAAGAAAGTACTCTATCTTTCTGCCGAAAAATTCATGTTCCGTTTTATCAGTGCGCTTCGCTACAAAGACACCATGAGCTTCAAAGAGCAGTTCCGCTCTGTTGATGTGTTGATGATTGACGACGTTCAATTTATTGCTGGAAAAGAATCCACTCAGGAAGAATTTTTCCACACCTTTAATGCGTTGGTTGATCAAAACCACCAGATCATTATTTCTGGTGACAGATCCCCGACCGACCTTGAAGGTATGGAAGAGCGCATGCGCTCTCGCCTGGGCTGGGGACTGGTTGCAGACATTCACCCAACTGACTATGAATTGCGATTGGGCATTTTGCAGTCGAAAGTCGAACAAGCCGCCATTAACATCGATCCTCGCATTTTGGAATTTCTTGCCCATCGCATAACATCCAACGTGAGAGAGCTTGAAGGCGCCCTTAACCGGGTTCTGGCTTATTCTGACCTCGTTGGTAGGGCTGTCACCATCGAAAGCACTCAGGAAGTCCTCCGCGACCTTCTTCGAGCCAATGATCGACGCACCACCATTGAAGAAATTCAAAAACGGGTAGCGGAGCATTTCAACATCCGCATGTCGGATATGCATTCCGCTCGTAGAGCCCGCGCAGTGGCCCGCCCAAGACAAGTGGCCATGTATCTTGCAAAACAACTGACCAGTCGCTCCTTACCTGAGATTGGCCGGAAATTTGGCGGCCGGGACCACACAACAGTTATGCATGCGGTCCGTAAAATCGACGAGCTACGGGAAAGCGATACATCGTTGTCAGAAGATATCGATTTGCTGCGCCGAATGCTCGAAAACTAGCCGGTTTTGAGACATTAAACCGATCCCTGTCCCTAAAAAACCTATCAATTCAACGAAACAAAGCCCCTGTTAAATTACGTGGGCAAGCACAGTTTCATCTGATATAGTGCTGGGGATACTCCAAACTGGAAGTTCTGTTTAACTGCTAGGCGATTCATTTTTTTGAATCAACTCCTTAACTCAGATATTTCCAATGCGGGGATGGGAAAATATTGTTGTAGTTGAGCACCTTTATCAGGCATGATGGTGTTTGATCCGTGGGAATGTCTGAAAGCTAAGTAGAGCCTATGAAATTAACAATAGAACGCAGTACTTTGCTCACCGCACTCAATCATGTGCAAAGTGTAGTTGAACGCCGGAATACCATTCCGATACTTTCAAATATTCTGCTCAACGCAGATAATGGCGTATTGGGCTTAACCGCGACAGATTTAGATCTTGCCATTAACGAGCAAGTCTCTGCTGAAATTGCGACCTCCGGCTCCATCACAGCACCTGCCCACCTCCTCTATGACATTGTCCGCAAACTCCCCGACGGATCACAAGTTGAACTCGATTACAAAGGCGAAGATGGCCGCTTAACGGTTCGCGCCGGCCGCTCGCAATTTGCACTCTCCTGTTTGCCAAAAGACGATTTCCCGATTATGGAAACCGGCGAACTTCCGTTCAATTTTACGCTTCCAGCGAAAGAGTTGAAGCGTCTTATCGACAAAACACGATTTGCCATTTCCACAGAAGAAACCCGCTATTATCTGAACGGCATCTATCTACATGCCGCAGAAAATGAAGGTATTCCTGTGCTTCGGGCCGTTGCAACTGACGGGCACCGTTTAGCCCGCGTTGAAACACCGGTCCCTGCAAACGCTGAAAATATTCCAGGTGTTATTGTTCCGCGCAAAGCTGTAAATGAGCTGCGCAAATTAATCGATGATACAGACGGTGATGTTTCTATTTCCCTATCAGAGAACCGGATATGCTTCTCATTTGATGGCTCTATTCTCACATCTAAACTCATTGATGGCACCTTCCCTGATTACGAACGCGTTATCCCATCGGGCAACAACAAGGTACTTGAGCTTGACGGCAAATCATTTGCACAAGCCGTAGACCGTGTATCAACCGTATCCACTGAAAAATCACGCGCCATTAAGCTATCCCTGTCAGACGATACAGTCACCCTATCTGCAACAGGTGCAGACAGCGGCAGCGCCACCGAAGAACTCTCGGCAAGCTATAGCTCTGGTGATCTGGAAATCGGCTTTAATTCCAAATATCTATTGGACATTACAGGGCAGATCGAGGGCGACAATGCCCGTTTCGTTCTTGCTGATGCGCAATCACCAACCATCGTTCGAGATGGCACTGATGATGGGGCGCTTTACGTACTGATGCCAATGCGGGTTTGATCTGGGCTGGGCGAGATTTCTCGCCTGTTCAGCATTATTTCCCTTAGGAGCCCTACTTGACCCCACTTGCTCTGACGCGGCTGGTTCTGACGGACTTTCGAAACTACACCTATTTAAAAGTAGAAACAGATACCCGCCCTGTGGTCCTCACGGGACCCAACGGCAGTGGCAAAACCAATCTATTGGAGGCCATTTCCTTTTTGTCGCCGGGCCGGGGTTTGCGCCGGGCAAAATTGAACGACCCTGAATGCAATTTTGGCAAGGGCGGCTGGGCCGTTTCGGCCACCGTACACGATGGACAGTTGGGTAGAACCCTTGGAACAGGGCTTATCCGGGCAGATGGTAACCTTTCGCAAACTGAAAAGCGGACGGTCAGGATTGATGGGCAAAACGGAATGAAAGCGACAGATTTTGGGGAAATTCTCAATATCGGCTGGCTGACACCGCAAATGGATCGCCTCTTTCAAGAAGGTGCCAGCGGAAGACGGCGGTTTTTGGATCGTCTGGTTTATGGATTTGATCCAGCTCACGCTAAAAGAACAGCCACATATGAGAAAATTATGCGGGAACGAAACCGCCTGTTAAAAGAAGGCCGGAACGATCCCCACTGGCTAACGTCTCTTGAACATCAAATGGCGGAGCAGGCAATTGCCATAGTTGCCGCCCGTGTCGAGGCCGTTAACCGACTAAACCGTGCCATGTTGGACGAAGAAGGCAAATCACGCGCATCAAACAAATTTGCCTTCCCAAAAGCGGAGATATCTCTTTTTGGAGACCTCGAGACGGCCGTTGCCAGTATGCCAGCCTTGGCCGCAGAAGATAATTACCGCGAGACTCTCGAAAAAGTACGGAAAATAGACGCAAAAGCGGGCAGCACAACCATAGGCCCGCATCGCAGTGATATGCAGGTTTTACACCGGGAAAAGAGCCAACCAGCCAATCTTTGCTCCACTGGCGAGCAAAAGGCGCTTTTAATTTCAATAATCCTTGCTGATGCGCGTCTACAGGCTGGATTACATGGCAAAGCCCCGGTATTATTACTAGACGAAATTACGGCCCATCTGGACCAGACGAGACGGATCGCCCTGTTTGATGAAATTGCTGAATTGAAAATGCAGGCATGGATGACAGGAACCGACGATTTACTCTTTTCCGAGCTCGGAGAGCGGGCACAATTTTTTGCAGTTGAACAAGGCCGGTTAGCCCCGACATTGATGAGCTGAACCTAAGGAATATGACGTATGAGTGAAGACCAAACAGCCGCAGATGATTATAGCGCCGATTCCATCAAAGTCCTCAAAGGCCTTGATGCTGTTCGAAAACGCCCCGGCATGTATATCGGTGATACAGATGACGGCTCTGGTTTGCACCATATGGTGTATGAGGTTGTGGATAACGCAATTGACGAAGCTTTGGCTGGTCATTGCGATCTTGTCTATGTTGCCCTTAACAGCGATGCCTCGGTTACCGTTCGCGATAATGGTCGCGGTATCCCCGTGGATATTCACGAAGAAGAAGGTGTCTCTGCTGCTGAAGTGATCATGACCCAGCTCCATGCTGGTGGTAAGTTCGATCAAAATTCCTACAAAGTGTCCGGTGGTCTTCACGGTGTTGGTGTTTCTGTTGTGAACGCGCTGTCTGTTCGGCTGGATATGAAAATTTGGCGAAACGGCAAAACCCACGAGATCAAATTCTCCCATGGTGATGCCCTAGATCGCTTGGGAATTACCGGTGATGCCCCAAGGGTTCCACTGGATGACGGCGGCGATAAACCCTTCACAGGAACAGAAGTCACTTTTGTTCCCTCCTCCGATACTTTCACCAATGTGAAATTTGAATTTGCCACTTTGGAACATCGCTTGCGGGAACTGGCCTTTCTAAATTCAGGCGTTCGTATTCAACTCAATGATTTCCGCTCTGCCGAACCCGTAACTGTCGAGCTGCAATATGATGGTGGTATTTCAGCCTTCGTGAAGTATTTGGACCGCTCAAAAAATGCGCTTATTCCAGAAACCATAAACTTTGAATCTGATAAAGACGGTACAAGCGTTGAAGTTTCTCTTGAATGGAACGACAGCTACCACGAAAATGTCCTGTGTTTTACCAACAACATTCCACAGCGCGATGGCGGAACCCATTTAGCTGGTTTTCGCGGTGCCCTGACCAGAACAATTAATAAATATGCAGCAAGCTCTGGTATCTCTAAGAAAGAGAAAGCCTCTATCACCGGTGATGACGCCCGCGAGGGCCTCACTTGCGTTGTCTCTGTCAAAGTTCCTGACCCAAAATTCTCGTCCCAAACCAAAGACAAGCTTGTCTCAAGTGAAGTTCGTCCAATCGTTGAAAGCTGCGTGAACGAAGGGTTGGACCAGTGGTTTGAAGAGCATCCAAAAGAAGCTCAGATCATTATCTACAAGATTTTTGAAGCAGCATCTGCGCGTGAAGCGGCACGTAAAGCCAGAGAACTCACTCGGCGCAAAGGCGCGCTAGATATCTCAAGTCTGCCCGGAAAACTTGCCGATTGCCAATCCAAAGATCCTGCTATTTCTGAAGTCTTCCTCGTGGAAGGAGACAGTGCGGGCGGATCAGCCAAACAAGGCCGAGATCGTCACAATCAGGCGGTTCTCCCGTTGCGCGGTAAAATCTTGAACGTGGAGCGCGCTCGCTTTGACCGCATGCTCTCTTCTCAAGAAATCGGAACCATCATTACTGCCCTTGGCACTGGTATCGGCGCCGAAGAATTTAACATTGAAAAAACCCGCTACCATAAAATCATCATTATGACCGATGCGGACGTTGACGGATCTCACATTCGAACACTGCTCCTGACGTTTTTCTATCGCCAAATGCCTGAACTGATTGAAAAAGGTTATCTGTATATTGCGCAGCCACCTCTTTACAAAGTGGCGCGCGGTAAATCATCAGTCTACCTCAAAGATGAAGCGGCAATGGAAGAATACCTCATTGAACAGGGAACTGAAGATGCTGTCTTTACCCTGTCCACGGGCGAGCAACGCTCGGGTCAAGATTTGCTGGGACTTATCAATCATGCCCGCCAATGCCGTAACCTCATCGACGCCATTGCCCGCCTGCAAACAAAAGGAATTGTGGAACAAGTCGCCATTGCCGGTGCTTTGAACGATGAAGTTCTCAATGACCCCATAAATGGCCCCAAAGCGGCCGCTTTTGTGGCAGAACGTCTGGATGCCATGTCATCGGAGACCGAACGTGGGTGGGTCGGTGAAGTGCTTGAAGATTTCAGCCTGCGGTTCTCTCGTGAAGTTCGCGGTGTAACAGAAGTCCAACATGTGGACAGCAATCTTATTCATTCTGCAGAGGCCCAGCGGCTTCACACCATGAAAGATGAATTGCAAGAAGCTTACACAAAATCTGGTAAATTTACCTATAAAGACAAACACCAGACCATTAACTCTCCGCTTGAGCTTTTAGAAGCCGTTCTTGCCGTTGGCCGCAAAGGCTTGACCATGCAACGCTATAAAGGATTGGGTGAAATGAACCCAGAGCAGCTATGGGAAACAACACTCGATTCCGAAGCCCGCACATTGTTGCAGGTTAAGGTCAATCATGGGGATGAAGCCGATGAGGTTTTCTCAACTCTAATGGGTGATGTTGTTGAACCAAGACGTGAGTTTATTCAACAAAATGCTCTTAAAGTGCGGGTTTTGGACACTTAAATCCGCGTTTAAGTCTGAATTAACCTATTTTATATAGGTAAGATAAAGAAAAATTTATAAAGGCGCATGTAGGCTGTTTGTTTTAGGACAAAAGTCACATACTATGCGCCTTTATAGTCAGTAGTTATAGGAATTGAACACCGTATGAAACGTCTAGCAGTATTTGGATTATTGATCGTTGGAACTATCGTCACCCAACCAGCTTTAGCGGCAAACTCTATTCCAAAGGATATGCTGGAAGACGCAGAATATATGATGCGCAAAGTGGTTAAAGACATCCACGCGTTTAACTTGCGCGATGTTATAACTGATCAAACCCTAGACAAATCTATTCGCGTTGTCGGCCGTGTCAAAAAATTTACACCTGCGCGAAAAGATGTCAAAACAGGCGAAGTCTATTCCTGTGCACTTGTCTCCCTAAAAACCAAAATTACAGCCAGCAAAACAGCTCGTAAAAACATCAAACGCAAAGACGAGATCTGCAAAGGCACGACTTCTGGACGCGTAACATACGCAGCAAACATCAAATAAATTCTGGATCGATAGACGCCCCTTCACGCTCCTCTCTGTATTTCTGCCTTAATATCGTACCTTTTTTGAGTACACTGTCTCTATGTCGAATTTTTGGGCCATGAAATACCTATATTTATGAAAAAACCATCCAGTAAAAAGCCCGGAAAAAAGGCACCCAGCAATTACGACCAGCGAACGCCTGCGCCAAAGAAAAAGCCGGCTGCATCCAAGACGGCAAAAAAACCATCCCCCAAGAAGAAACCTGTCAAACCCGCAGCCACACCCCCAAAAGCACGCAATGGCCTGATTAAAGCGATGGTGAACTGGGGTGGCACATTGGTTTTATGGGGTATTCTTGTTGTCGGCGTTGTCTTTGGATATTTTGCCTACACCTTGCCTGACATTTCAGGCATAGACATCATCGAGAAACGCCCCTCTCTTGTTCTTAAATCCGTAGATAATGTGCGCTTTGCAACTTATGGGGATCTGTATGGGCGTATGTTAAAACCCGAACAAATACCCGATCGCATGAAACAAGCGGTTCTTGCTACAGAAGATGCGCATTTTTATACTCATTTTGGAATTAACCCCTTTAGTTTGATCCGTGCAATGTGGCGCAACTATCAAGCTGGCCGCATCGTTGAGGGCGGCAGCACAATTACTCAACAACTTGCCAAAAACCTGTTTTTGACGCCAAAACGCAACATTCAGCGTAAAATTCGCGAAGTGTTATTGGCCTTTTGGTTGGAGGCGACCTACAGCAAAGAAGAAATTCTCGCCCTTTATCTCAACCGAATGTATTTTGGGTCCGGAACTTTTGGGATCGATGCCGCCACCCGCAAGTATTTTGCAAAAGACATCAAAAACCTGAGTACAGTTGAAGCCGCCATGTTGGCAGGCCTGCTAAAAGCACCTACATATTATGCCCCAACAGCAAACATTAAGCGCGCGCAAAAGCGGTCTACAGTGGTCCTTCGGCGCATGCAATCAGTCGGGTATCTGACCGACGCAGAAGCCAATAAAATGGTGAAAAATCCCGCGATTTTGCGGAATGCCGGCAGTAATTTTAAGAATGTTCGGTATTTTTCTGATTGGGTTGTCACTGAAGTTCGAGCGCTCCTTGGACGAACAGAACAAGATTTGGTAATTACAACGACCCTTGATATGGCTTTGCAAAAAGCCGCTGAAAAATCTGTTGAAAAACAGCTGGCAAAGAATGGAAAATCCTACAAAGTCACGCAAGCAGCCTTAATTGCTTTAAGCCCACAGGGCGATGTGAAAGCCATGGTTGGCGGCCGGAGCTATTCGGCATCGGTCTTTAACCGGGCAACCTCTGCTCGCCGGCAACCGGGCTCAATCTTTAAGACAATTGTCTATACAGCGGGCTTTGAAGCGGGCCGATCCCCTGATGATATTTATGTGGACGGTCCCATTAATATCAATGGCTGGAAGCCAAAAAATTATACGCGCCGATATGCAGGACGTATGACGTTACGCGATGCTTATGCAAAATCCATTAATACGGTTGCCATTAAACTTGGCGAAGATGTTGGTCGTGGCAATATCGCCAAAATGGCAGCCAAAATGGGTTTGACCGGAAAAATGGCGACCCATCCGTCTATTTCGCTGGGAACCAACGAAGTGACCTTGCTTGAAATAAGCGCGGCCTATGCGGTCATTGCCAATGGCGGAAAAGGTGTCCTTCCCTTTGGCGTGCTCGAAGTGCGAAATAAACATGGAAAGCTCCTGTATAAGCGCAACAGTTCTGGACTGGGCCGTATGATCAGCGGTCAAACTGTCAATAAGATGCGGGATGTGATGGCGGCAGCCCTTAAATCCGGCACAGGCCGTGCTGCTAATCCAGGATTTGCGGCTGCTGGAAAAACCGGCACAACGCAAGATTACCGGGATGCCTGGTTTATTGGCTTCACTCCCGATCTTGTCACCGGTGTTTGGTTTGGAAATGATAACGGTGCCGCCACGAAAAAAGTAACTGGCAGTAACTTGCCATCTTTTGCTTGGAAAGACTTTATGATCCGGGCTAAAGGAAAAAGGGAGCCCACTGTGTTTGTCGCAGTAGCAGAAAAATCGGCGCCCTCTCAGGGAAGTATTTGGGACCGCATCGTCCAAACATTTAGCAGCTCAGACAGCAAGCCAGTTAAAAACACCCCCATTTACGAAGAGCCCGAAGAAGAAAAGCCCTAACAATCGGTTAGGCAGTTTGTTGTTTACGGGGATAGACCACAGCATAAAAAAACAGGTTGGTTCCGACGCCCATTAGAAAAACGGTGGTGACCATGGGCATTTGCGTTCCCACATACAGCTCACCGACGATCAGACCAAGAAAGGCTGCAAAGCCTATGATGATAAAGCCCAATAACCCAGAGGCAGCCCCCGCTTTTGCGGGAAAGGGATGAACCGCTGCCGCCTGACATTGGGGCAGAACCATACCAACGCCTATATTGTAGATGAGCATCGGCCCGACTATCGCTAGGGGGTGCAATATATCGCCAAGAGCCAACAGCAACAGCATGCTACCGCCAATCAATGAAAAGGAAGCGCCGACCTGCAACGATTTATATAAATTTAGCCTTCGGGTGAACATTGGCCCCATTAGAGTTCCAAATATAAAACCGAGCACCACAATACAAAAATAATATCCAAAATGGTCTATTGGAATGCCCATGACATTTATCAAAACAAAGGAAGACCCTGACAAATAGGCAAAAAATCCACCAAAACACAGCGCCGCTGTAATGACGTACCCCACAAATTCCAAAGATGATACGATTTCAAGGTAATTGGTGGCCATTCTATCCGGTGATAAGGCAGTAAGATCTCGCCTCGGCAATGTCTCTTGGATAAAGAATACCACGACGATTGCCAGGACCAGAGTATAGAATCCCAGAGCAGAAAACACACCCTCCCATCCATAAGAGAGGGCAATATAGCCTCCGATAATGGGAGCAAGTGCGGGAGCAAATCCCATATAGGTACCCATTCTTGATAACTGCAATGCAGCAGCATCTCTATGGAATAGATCACGAACCATGGCGCGCGGAATAACCATGGCGGTGCAAACACCAAAACTCTGTAGCAACCGATATATGGTCAGCTCTTCAATGGTTACTGACCGCTGGCAGGCAAAACAGGCAACAGAAAATGTGACGAGACCAAGCGTTAAGATGTTTTTGCGGCCAAAGCGATCAGATAGAGGGCCAATAATAAGCTGAAACGCAGCAACGCCAATCATAAAGACACTTAAGGTCCATTGGACTTCAGACACCGGTGCTGCAAAGACATCGGATAAAAGGGGAAGGCTGGGCAAATACATGTCGGTCGACAGAGGTCCAAGGGCCACTGCAGCAGACAGAAATAGCGTAAATGGTAGCGTATCAGGTCGGAGGCTTTTCATTATTATTCTTCAACTAAATAAAGCTTAACTGACGCAATTTACTCTAGATAGTTGTATCATATTTATGCAATGAAGTCCCGTTTATTTTAAGCCATTTTTTTGCACGTTCCATTTCTGGAAACAATTTCTCAGTCAAATCCCAAAACTCTTTCTTATGGTTTAAGTGACGTAAATGAGCGACTTCATGGGCGACAACATAGGACATGACATCCTCAGGCATCAGGAAAAGCCGCCACGAAAAATTCAAATTCCCAGCAGATGAACAACTTCCCCACCGGCTTTTCTGATCTCGAATAGTGATACGACGAACAGGTTCATCAATGATCGCGCAATAGTAAGTTGTTTTTAATGTCAGTTGGGTCTTGGCTTCCCGTCTGATCCAATCCCGGACCCGCCGCGGTAAATGAGGTAAATCACCGGAGACAAGAATTTTGTCATCCTCAGTCCAGACCCCCCGCCTGGAACTTGGTGTATGACAAATGGTATGCGGCTTTCCCAATATGGGAATAACCGCACCGTCTTCAAAGGCAACTGAAGGCTCAATATCCTTAACGGCATTTGCAATCCAGTCTTGTTCAGACTGCAGGAAAGCCAATCCATTTTTGAGAGAAACCCGCTTTGGCAAAACAAGCTCCACCACGCCACTTGGCCGAACTTTCAGCTTTATGTTTTTAGCGCGCGCCGATTTGACAATATTAACCGGGATATGACGCCCAGAAAAATCAAAATAGGGGGCTGGTTCTAAATGAAGGGTAAGTGTGCCCACGCCTAACTGGCATCTTCTTCTGGCCACGACACGATATAGTCTTCAACATCGCCTGCAATGCGTTCAGAAACCGACCGACCTCGAACGGATATGCCTGCCTCATGCACGGTGTCAGGAGATCCTGATACAAGGGGATGCCACCACGTCAGGGTCTTTCCCTCTGACAAACGGCGATAGGCGCAGGTTTTTGGCATCCAAGCCAGTTCTGGAACCAATTTCGGTGTCATGGTGACACAGTCAGGGACAAGCCGTGCCCGGTTCTCGTAATTCATGCACCGGCAACTGCCCAAATCCAACTGCCGGCAAGCCACATTCGTATAGGCTATTTCTAAAGTATCTTCGTCTTCCAATTTCAGAAGACAACATTTAGCGCAACCATCACAGAGGGATTCCCACTGTTCTTTGTTCATTTCAGATAAGGGAATTTCTTCCCAAAAGGGTTTATCTGCCACTTAATCAACCTTCATCAACACGTCGTACTGTTATTTTACAGTATCATGCTTTTTGATGAAATTGCTAACGCGCGGTGCAATAAATTCTCTGAACTTTGATCCGTTAAAGACGCCGTAGTGACCTACGCCGGCTTGCTCGTAATGATCTTTCTTGGTTTTTGCTAAATTCGTGCACAGATCATGGGCTGCAACGGTTTGTCCCACGCCTGAAATATCGTCAAGCTCGCCTTCGACGGTTAACAAGGCTGTTTTGCGAATAGTCGACGTATCCACGAGGCGATCGCCGCGATACATCATCTCGCCTTTTGCCAAAGATTGCTTTTGAAAAACGGTTTCGATGGTTTGGAGATAATATTCCGCACTCAAATCCATGACTGCATTATACTCAGAATAGAATGTCCGATGCTTCTCAGCATTATCACCATCGCCCTCAACCAAATGATCAAACTGGCGAAGATGGGCATCCACATGGCGGTCCAAATTCATGCTAACAAAACCACCAAGCTGCAAGAACCCAGGATAAACACGGCGAAATGCCCCCGGATAGACCACAGGAACATGATGAATTACCGTTTGTTCAAACCGTTCAATGGAATTGTCCATCGCAAGCTCACAAGGAACCGTTGGATGACGGCGCGTATCAATAGGGCTGCCCATTATGGTCATAGATGTGGGTAAATTCGGATCATCATCTTCAGACATTAAGGCAACGGCTGCCAACACAGGAACACCGGGCTGACAGACAGCCAACACGTGTGAATTTGGTCCAAGAACACCTAAAAATTCACGCACGTAGTCGATATAATCGTCGAGATCAAAACCGCCATCACTTAAAGGGACGGCTGCGGCGTCAATCCAGTCGGTGATATACACATCATGACCGGGCAGCATAGCTTCGACGGTGCCGCGCAACAAAGTGGCAAAATGGCCCGACATGGGAGCAACAATTAGAAGCTTCGGATCATTTTTGGATGTGTCACGCTTAAAGCGCAATAACTGACCAAAGGGAAGTTCGTGGACGATTTCTTCTGTAACCGAAACGCTTTTTCCATCGATCACAGTCTCATTCAAACCAAATTCCGGCTTACCATGATTTTGGGTCATCTCTGAAAACAGCTCGTAAGAGGCTGCGAGTTTTCTGACCGCTGGCAATTCAGCGAAGGGATTGAACGGGCTTCTTAATAACTGAGATTGAAATTGGGCCGCGATACGGACGGGAGAGACCGCCAGTCTCTGTAACTCATTAAACTGATAGAGCAATGATCGCACTCCTAATGCCAAGACAACAACTGTAATGCTGCAGTGTAACAGAATTTACGCTGCGCCGCAACATAACAAGATTCCGATGAAAGAATGTGTCTATTAAGTGCCCCTTTTAGTCGTGATCTGCTACACTTAGAAGATGTACCGATAGACAGGGGTCCACCATGCGTTTTTCTATACGCCTATTTGCAATGGCAGTTATATTTCTAGGGGCGGCTTCCGCGTCCTCCATATTGACGGAACGTCAAGCTTCTGCAGATGTCCTATTTGGCGATCACGAAGTTTTCGATGCGGTTATTCAGAATAACGTTAAAGGTGTCGAAGCCTACCTCCTCAAAGGGGACAACGTAAATATCCGTGATAACAGCAAAGTTCCGCTGATCAGCCGGGCTGCGGAAAACGGAGCTTTGAAGATTGTCAAAACCCTGATTGAGCACGGGGCAAATGTGAATTTGAACGACAAACTTGGTAATTCAACCCTAATGCACGCGGCTATTCAAGGCCACGCAGACGTTGTGGATCTGTTATTGGCTTCGGCCGCGAAGATCGATGCAGAAAATAAACAAGGCGAAACGTCGCTTATTAAAGCCGCGCAAAATGGTCAGTTGGATGTGGTGAGGGTGCTTATTCAAAAAAGCGCGGATGTCACGCTCACTGATTTTACGGGGCGATCAGCTCTCGATCATGCCAGAGACAACCGCCACCGCGCTGTTGAAAAGCTACTTCTAACGCAGCAATAACTTTAAGGAGCTTCGGCTTCTTTCAAAGCGTCTTTCAAAGCGTCAGATTTGGCATTGTCAACACTTCTGAGAACAACAACATTCCGCGCCGTCACTTGCTTACCATAGTAGGCCTGTTGCCAATCATCTTTTGCATCAAGGATTGATCCCTCAACAGATGCGCCAATGAACAGACCGGCCGTTTTGGCAAAAGAGAAGATATCCACATCCATATTCGTCGTGCTAGACACACCCACATTTTTACCAAGCGGGCCAACGGCTGCACTTAAATCACCACCAAGCTTCACTTTATTCTTAATGATCGCATCCAACCCTTTATCGGTCATGATCACCAGAACCAGCTCTTTGGCTTCGGCGCCAATTTGTAAGCCAATGCTTGCCTGACCCATGGAATAGAACGCAGGGGAGCTCCAATTTCCTTCGGCGTTACGGCCAAGCAATACGCCCGTTCCGCCAGCACCACCGATGATAAACCCGGCTTTCAAGACTTGAGGAAAGACAACGACACCTTTGGAGACTGCCAGCAATTTCCGAAATTGCTCCATTTCCGATTGATTTTTCAAAGCATCAACAGTGATCTTGGCTTTGTCCACAAGCTGTTGTTGGTCACTGTCGGCAATGGCAGAGCTAACGGGTAAAACAAACAATAGGCCTGCAACCAAGCCCCCAAGAGTATTTTTTAACACGTTGAATTTTCGTAACATTTTCTTCCCCCGAAGGATACTGACCGTTGGCTCAGATAATTAAGACCGCATCATTGATGTATCCAGTAAATTCAATTGGGAAAAGATTACCTCTCTCCCACTGGAAAACCAATTGCATTTTGTAATTGAGCCCATAAATGTGACATAATTAAGTTACAATTACGGGAAGTTCCCCGCAAAAAGGAGTGCAAGTATGCTGAAACGATCGTCAACGGGCGCAACCCACGAGGAAACGCCTTTGCCGCAGCATCACGGGAAACGGTTCAAAAACCTCCCTAACCCAGACATCACACATGCCAGCTGGAAAAGTTACATCTCATTTGTGCTCAGAATGATGGGATATTCCCGGGAAAAAGTAGATATTCCAGAGGGTCATGTTATCGACCAACAAGAGGCCGCAAAAACGCTCCACACAAACTTGGCTTTGGATTGTGATAGTTTAACCTGGCTTGGGCAGGCTTGTTTTTTGATCAAAATCGGCGGAAAAGTGATCTTAACCGACCCCTACCTTTCCAGCCATGCCTCCCCGTCTCGCTTTGCAGGACCAAAACGGTTTGTAGAGACCGGTATTCACATCAACGACCTGCCGCCAATTGACTATCTGGTGCTGTCTCACAATCACTATGATCATTTGGACGCCCGAACACTCCGTTTGCTGCGGGGCAAGGGTCACATGACCGTTATCACGCCCCTCCGCCTTGGAAGCTATTTCACCAAACGCGGTTTCTCAAACGTGGTGGAGATGGATTGGTGGGATACGTTCGATATTGAAGGCCTGACAATTCGCGCGCTTCCCTCCCAGCATTGGTCTAAACGCACCTTATTTGATCGCAACAAAAGTCTATGGGCGTCTTATTCCTTTGAAACTCCAGCCAATAAAATATATTTCACTGGAGATAGTGGATACGCGCCGTTATTCAAGGATATTGGTGAGAAATTCGGCCCCTTCGATTATACACTTGTTGGCATTGGAGCCTACGAGCCTCGCGATATCATGAAGGCCCATCACACAAACCCTGAAGAAGCGGTAGATATTGGCAAAGACGTTAAAAGCGATACCCTTGTCGCCATGCATTGGGGAACGGTTCGATTAACGGATGAGCCATTGTTCGAACCTCCCGGCCGCTTCTTGCAGGCAGCCCTAGATGCAGGTTATGATAAGGCGAACACATGGGTGATGAGCATTGGAGAGAGCCGGAAATTATAATTTAATGACCGGCGCATAAATTAATCTTTATGGCATTTGGAAATATCTTAAAATCTGGAGAAGAGGACCCCAATTTCCTCGTGGCTTCCGGCGGCGTACGACTGCAGACGCTTATTTATATTCGCTGGCTCGCGGTTTTAGGGCAGGCCTTTACCCTACTTTTTGTCCACAGCTTTCTGGGCTTTGATTTACCCATTGTTCCGGCCTCCATCCTCATTTTGGCAAGTGCGTTGCTGAACATACTGGTCTCCATCAGCTATAATTCTGCAGCTCGCCTTTCCGATACAGGGGCAATTACGTATCTTTTCTATGATGCGCTGCAATTGACCGGCCTGCTCTATTTGACGGGTGGCCTTACGAACCCCTTTTCGCTGCTGTTCCTTGTTCCTGTGACAATATCGGCCACAAGTCTCTCGTTAAAAGGAACCGTTTTCCTTGAGTTTACGACCATTGTCGCGATCACTGTTCTGGCCCTCTTTCATGAGCCCTTACCACTTCCGGGCATCGAAATGGCGTTTTCCGACACCTATGTCTTCGCCATATGGTCAGCCCTTGTTCTGGGAACATTGTTTCTCTCTGGCTATGCGTGGCGGATCTCATCTGACACCCGGAAGATGACAGAAGCCTTGACCGTGGCGAGATTTGCCCTCGCAAAAGAACAGCAGTTATCGGCCATTGGTGGGATCGCAGCGGCGGCGGCCCATGAACTTGGAACGCCGCTCAACACAATATTGCTGGTAACAGAAGAATTATCCCGAGAGTTTCCAGAAGGAAGCGATCATGCTGAGGATGCTAATCTTCTCTATGAGCAAGCGCAAAAATGCGCGGAAGTGCTCAAGCATCTTTCCTCCAAACCCGATACAGACCGTTTTCTGCAAACAGATGCCCACCATAATTACCTACCGTTTCAAAGCCTGCTCGCGCTTGTTGTGGAAAAACACGCTGCCAAAGGCGCAGAGATCGAAATCTTGACGGTTGGTGATATGTCAACGCAGCCCAAGTTATTCGCCACACCGGAATTGTTGTATGGCCTTGGAAATCTGGTCAGTAACGCCGCAGAATTTGCCGCCACAAAAGTAACCATCACTCTGAGTTGGACCACCGATAAAGTTGAAGCCATTATCCAAGATGACGGCGCAGGTTTTAGTGACGAAATTTTAAGCCGCCTTGGCGAGCCGTATACATCAAGCCGTGCTGGGCACGGCGGTATGGGGCTTGGTGTGTTTATTTCCAACATGCTGATTAAGCATAGCGGCGGGACGATTTCTTTTGGTAATGGACGCCAAAAGGGGGCAAAAGTCGTGGTAGAATGGTCACGGGCCGCCCTTGAAAAATCTGATCCGTATTTGTAAGACCTGTTTCTTATGATCAAGTGTGCTATTTTGATTTGGTGATGGATTAAGCGGTGTGGAGTGATGTTGTGATGGATGATAAACGCTTGCTTATTGTAGACGACGACGAAGTGTTTCTAAATCGTCTCGGTCGATCTATGGAAAAAAATGGTTTTACGCCAACCCTTGCCAATAGCGTCAAAGAAGGCTGTCAAAAAGCGACTGAAAGCAATCCTGAGTTTGCAGTGGTGGACCTGCGCCTTCAAGATGGCAGCGGGCTTGAAGTGGTGGAAGTCATTAGAGAAACCAGCCCTGACGCCAAAATTGTCATGCTGACAGGCTATGGGAATATTGCCTCTGCGGTTGCGGCGGTAAAAGCCGGCGCTATTGATTATTTGGCAAAGCCCGCAAATGTGGATGATATTGTGAGTGCGCTTAATGCCACGGGCGGCGAGAAACCCTCTCCGCCAGAGAACCCCATGTCTGCTGACCGGGTTCGCTGGGAACATATTCAGCGTGTGTACGAGTTGTGCGACCACAATATGTCAGAAACTGCGCGGCGCCTGAATATGCACCGCCGAACACTGCAACGTATTATGGCAAAGCGGTCCCCCCAATAAATGAGTGAGACTTTCACACAGGACATAATTTGCGGAGAGGCCGTAGAACAACTCTCAAAACTGCCCGATGCCAGTGTTGATCTAATCGTCGCCGATCCTCCTTATAACTTGGGGAAAAACTACGGCAATAACATTGATCTAAAAGAACGATCCGAATATCATCAGTTTACAAAAGACTGGTTGCTGCAAGCCAATAGGGTCCTAAAACCTGGCGGATCTTTGTTTTGCTTTATGGGCGTTAAATATATTGCGCGCCTTTATGTCACCTTGGAAGAAGAACTCGGCCTATCACCTCAAGGCTGGATCACTTGGCATTACACACAAGGGATCGGCCGTAAAAGAGGCTTCTCGCCCCGCCACGAAGATATTCTATGGTTCTCTAAGGGCGCTGATGCGCTGTTTAACTTAGATGACGTGCGTGTCCCGCAGAAATATTTTCGAAAACGCAATAATATGGCGGGCGCAAACCCAGGAGACGTTTGGCAATTTAGTCATGTGCACTACTGCGCCGCAGAACGATTGCCCCATCCAACCCAAAAACCAGAAGCTCTCATAGAACGCATAATTATGGCCGCATCCAATGAAGGGGATGTGGTCCTTGATCCCTTTTTGGGGAGCGGAACAACAGCGCGGGTTGCCCAAGTGCTGGATCGAAAGTTCAAAGGCTTTGATATCAACCCAGATTATGTGCAGATGACCATTGATCGGCTCAACACGCCTTTTGAAGGCTTTGACAGTATTGATCCCCGAAAAGAACGGGCACCAAAAGACCAGCCAAAACAAAAAGAGGCAGAGACAGAGACAGAGCCCGTCCAAAAGTGAAAACCCACCTGATCTGCGGCACTGAGGTGACACTGTAAGTGAACATCAACCAAGAATTGTTTATTCACTTGATGTTATTCTTGAATTAAGGTTTTCAGAATATTCATAACAAACAAAATACTAAGGCGACCATAGGGGCGGGCAATGCGGGTTTTATTTCTACACAACAACTTTCCAGCGCAATACAGACATGTGGCGCGGAAACTCGCTGAAAAGAAGAAAAACCAAGTGGTCTTCGCGTCCCATAGAGCCATTGAAAAAATTCCGGGTGTCGTCAACCTAATCTATAAGCCTCACCGTGAAGGCAAGCCCGAAACCCATCATTATCTCAGGACAACGGAAACAGCCGTTATCAATGGCCAATCTCTTTTCCGAGCCTGCCTAGATTTAAAGAAAAAAGGGTTCGAGCCCGACATTATCTGTGCCCATTCCGGTTGGGGGCCCTCCCTCTATGTGCAAGAACTTTTCCCAAAGGCAAAATTGCTTTGTTATTTTGAATGGTATTATCACGCCTTCGGCTCCGACGCCGATTTCTTACCAGATTCAAAAATGGAATATGATGATGCGAGCCGCATTAGAACAAAAAATGTGCCCGTTTTGATGGATCTCGCCCATTGCGACTGGGGACAAATCCCCACTCAATTTCAGGCCTCTCAATTTCCCGATGTCTTCAAATCAAAAATGTCCGTTTTACATGATGGCGTTGATACAAGTTTCTTTAAGCCAGATCCTACGGCCGAAAAGAAATTTGGTGACATAGATTTATCCCATGTGGATGAAATATTGACCTATGCAACTCGCGGGATGGAGCCTTATCGCGGATTTCCAGAATTCATGCGAGCTGCAAACCTTCTTATGAAACAACGCCCTAACTTGCATGTTGTCGTGGTTGGTAATGACCGAGTTGCCTATGGCAAAAAACTGGCAGACGGTGATGGTTGGGGTAAACGCATGGTTAAGGAGCTAGATTTTGATGAAAGCCGCCTCCATTTCACAGGCCTGCTTCCTTATCCTGATTATCTGAAAGTACTTCAAGCCTCTACTGTGCAGGCCTACCTGACAGTTCCGTTTGTTCTGTCTTGGTCCCTTATTGAATCGCTGTCTTGCGGCGCATTGGTTGTGGCGTCAGACACAGCGCCCGTAAAAGAAGTGATTACGGACGGCGAAAACGGGTTCCTTGCTGATTTCTTTGATCATGAAGCCTTTGCTGAGCGTATTGCTTTTGCATTGGATAATCACAAGGACCTTGGACATATCCGCGATGCAGCCCGGCAAACTGTTGTGGATAATTACGCTCATAAAGACCTCTTACCGCGCCATCTTCGGCTTATAAAAGATGTGGCGAATGGGACTTTACCGCCTATGGAAGCCAGATAAAGTAACCCCTGACCTTCAAAATCACATCATTCGCAATTAACTGGCTATTTTTAGCCATATTTGCGGCTATACTAGCGCCCAATCAACGCTTTTAAGTAAGGATGCTGCATTTTGGATTTTCAAACGTATTTTCAAGATGAATTGGAAGATCACGCGATAGTCTTGGCGGAAACCCGTGCCCGCCTTGAAGAGCCATTTGGAAAAATGCTCGCCGCCTGGACGAAATCAATCCAAAACGGCGGAAAAATCATGTTCTTTGGAAATGGTGGATCTGCGGCTGATGCCCAACATCTCTCTGCGGAACTGGTGGTTCGCTTTATTAATGACCGCGCACCCATTGCCGCCATTGCCCTTAATACCGACACATCTGCAATGACCGCTGGTGCAAATGATTTGGGTTATGACGCTATTTTTGCCCGCCAGATCGATGCCCTTGGAAAACCCGGTGACGTTGCCGTTGGGATATCCACGTCAGGCACCAGTCCCAATATCGTGAAAGCGCTCGAAATGGCTCGCAGTAAAGGGTTGGTAGCAGCCGCACTTACCGGTCGTGATGGCGGCGTTATGCCAGATATTGCTGATCCTGTTATCATTGTCCCGTCCACTTCCACTCGGCGCATTCAAGAAATGCATATTACTCTTGGTCATATGCTGTGCGGTGCCCTCGAAAAAAGCCTGAAGCTGGCATAAATATGATCGATCCTAGAAAAATCACCCCCATTATTGACCGCTTCGAACAGATCCATGTTTTGTGTCTGGGCGATGTCATGCTTGATCGCTTCACTTATGGCAGTGCGGGACGCATATCGCCAGAAGCCCCCATTCCAGTGCTGGGTATTACCCATCAGCAGTCCATGTTGGGCGGGGCAGGCAATGTGGCTCGCAACCTCCTCTCCCTTGGTGCGTCAGCAACCCTCGTCGCAGTGACCGGAGATGATCCAGAAGGGCGGGAGATTGATCATTTACTGCAATCGGAGGCCAAACTCACATCCGCACTGGTCTGTTCGGGAAGACGTCCCACTACCGTTAAAACCAGATTTATTGCAGATGGACAGCAACTGCTTCGGGCAGATGCTGAAGCCACGCATCCTTTGGCCGCAGATACCGCAAACAAAGTCATCGCCCAATTTGAGCAAGCACTGACGGTCGCTAACGTGGTTATCCTGTCAGACTATGCCAAAGGCGTTCTGTCTGATGATGTGCTTAAAAAAGCCATCTCCCTTGCCAACGCAGCGGGAATACCGGTCATCGCTGATCCAAAATCCGCCAACTTCAGCCGTTATTCAGGTGTGACACTACTAACCCCGAACCGAAAAGAAATGGTGGAGGCCGCAGGCCAGCCTTGCGATACGGATAAAAATGTAGAACAAGCAGCCCGATCTGTACTCGCACGCGATAATATCGAAACATTGTTAGTTACTCGTTCTGAAGCCGGAATGAGTTTGATCAGCGCCGAGACGGAACACCATATTCCCGCCCAAGCACAAGAGGTTTTCGATGTCTCCGGTGCCGGCGACAGTGTTATTGCTTGCCTATCACTTGCCATTGGAGCAGGTGCAGAAATGCGCGATGCGGCCATGCTGGCAAATTTGGCTGGCGGTATTGTCGTTGCAAAATCAGGAACTGCTGCCGTTCGCCGCGATGAAATTCTAGCGGCCCTTCATAATGCGGAAGTACAGTCGGTCGATGAAAAGGTAACGGGCCTTTCAAGAGCCCGCGAAATTGTTGATGCCTGGCGGGCACGGGGCCTGAAGGTCGGCTTTACCAATGGCTGTTTTGATCTTATTCACCCCGGTCATATTTCCCTAATTGGTCAATCAAAAGCAGAATGCGACCGCTTAATCATCGGCCTGAACACCGATGACAGCATTCGCCGGCTTAAAGGCCCTGATCGTCCGGCAACGGGGGAGACATCACGGGCCATTGTTCTTGCAAGCCTTGAAGATGTTGATCTGGTTGTGCCTTTTGCAGAAGATACCCCCATCAATTTAATCGAAACCCTGTCACCTGACGTTCTGGTGAAGGGCGCGGATTATACGGTTGAAACCGTTGTTGGCGCCGAAATCGTACAAGCCTATGGCGGCCGCGTTTTCCTTGCGGAACTGAAAGACGGTTTTAGTACAACAAGCACGATCCAGCGATTACTGGAAATCGATAGAAAAAAAGGCGCTTAAGATGGCACGTCGAATTTTGGTTACCGGCGGCGCCGGGTTTATTGGCTCAAACATCGCGGCTGCCCTTTCTGAAAAAGGCGATGAGGTTATTATTTGCGACTGGCTAGAGCAGGGCGACAAATGGAAAAACCTCGCAAATCATGTGATTTGTGATTTTGTCGATCCAGATGATTTGGCCGACTGGTTGACCAGCAATCATGATCTTGATGCAGTTATCCACATGGGTGCAATTTCCGCAACAACCGAGACCGATGGAGATTTGATCCTAAATCGTAATTTCCGCCCAACTCGCGCTCTTTGGGATTGGTGCCGTAAAACCAATACCAGTTTCATATATGCCTCTTCTGCTGCCACCTATGGCGACGGGGAACAGGGGTTTGATGATGACCAAGGCGAAGACAGCCTGAAAGATCTTAAGCCGCTTAATCTATACGGTTACAGCAAGCATGCCTTTGACAAATTTGTCGCCCATACCCTTCAATGCGAAGGGCCAACACCACCACAGTGGGCAGGCCTTAAATTCTTTAATGTTTATGGCCCGAACGAGTATCACAAAGGCAATATGAAGAGTGTTATCGCCCAGTCTTACCCCAAAATTGCAGACGGTGAAGCGGTAACCTTATTCAAATCTCACAACCCAAAATATGAAGATGGCGGACAGCTTCGTGATTTTGTCTACGTCAAAGACTGCGTCAAAGTTGTCCTGTGGTTACTTGATAACCGCGCGGTTTCAGGTTTGTTCAACCTTGGCACCGGAAAAGCCAGAAGCTTCAAAGATCTTGCCCTTGCAACTTTTAAGGCAGCTGGACAGGAGCCTGACATCAAGTTTATCGACACGCCTATCAGCATTCGGGACAAATACCAGTATTTTACAGAAGCCAATATGGCCAAGCTAAAAGCTGCGGGATATGGCGGTAATTTCTACTCGCTTGAAGATGGGATAGCAGATTACGTGACCGATTACTTATCAAAAGAAGACCCTTACGCCTAAACGGCACGAAGGCGCGTGGCGGCTTGCCGGGCAAATCGCAGGATTACGTTTTTCCGCCGGGCGGCATTTAGCTTGAAATCTTGTGATTGCCGTAAAACCTCTGCATGAAATTCGTCGGCGATTATAAGACCCTGATCATCTGGCAGTAAGTCAGTGGGGAAATCTTCGCCAACGGCAAAAAAGAATTCATCGCAATACTCAAGATACTCCTGCCATTTTGTATCGCTGCGAAAATCGGCTGGGCCGCTTTTAACCTCTGCGATTAGAATACGACCTTTGTCATTTATCCCCATCACATCAACGCGGCGGCGTGACTTGAGATTAACCTCGGTCAAACTGGCGTAGCCCATAGCCTCAAACAAAACTTGCACACCTTTTGCTAGGCGAACACCTTTATCGGAGCGGGGCTCTGTCATGGGCGAATGGGTGTGGAATTTTTCAAATATTCCAGCATTTCAGATAATCTGGGTTCAGATAAATTTCGAATTTCACGGGCCAGCAGATTTGCATATTCTGTCGCGGTGGGTGAGAGCCCACTTGTATCGAGAGTAACTTTTGGATGAGAGAGGGCCGCAAGACGGTGCATTTCCTCTGCATCATCCCAAATAATATTAAAGTAGGAGCAAATCTGCTCCACCAAAGACCAAGACGGTTGGCCGCGATGCCCATGCTCCAGCGCAGATAAATAGGCAGAGCTTATTTGAAGATCCTCTGCCATTTTTTTCAAGCTGACACTTTGCGATTTGCGAAGCGCTCTCACATGCAGGCCAAAAGGGGTCATGGGTTTCTCCTCATATCAAGGTCTTGCCCGGCGAAGAAGCACGTATAAAGCCCCGCCGCCGCCATGCTTGGGTTGAGCGGTTCTATAATCGAGCACCATGGGGTGCAAGGCGGCCTCTGTTAGCCACTTGGGCACTTCTTCCCGCAATACACCCTTGCGGCCGCCGCCCATGAACGAGGCGTCATCTGTCCGTTCAATAGAAGATCCTTTACCGGTGATGACCAGAACGCATCGCTTCCCGGCTCTATGGGCTGAATGGATAAAGATCCTTAATTTGGCAAAAGCCTCTTTTCTTGTCAGGCCATGTAAATCCACGCGGCCTTCAATGATCATTTTACCGCGGCGCAGACGCTCTGACGAATTTCGGTCAAGCCCTGCAACATTTTGCCGTGCAGACGGCTCAACTGCTTCTTTGAACACTTGATTTTGGATCTGCACGCTCGTCTTTAAAGCCGGCCTTGGAACAAGCAGTTTTTCGCTGCGTTTTCGGGGCGCACTCGTACTGGATTTCAGCACAGACTTTAACGGGATCGCATCCCGCAGCAAATCTTCAAAGCCAGTATGACGGTTGCTTTCCATGGGCGTCACCCGCCTGGTCACATGAGCCCACAAGGAGGTATCTTCAGAGTTCATGCTTTTACCTCTGCCTGAAGATCCTTTTTTACCGCCCTTATTTTTACCGCTACGTTCCATCACCAACCAAAATAACATGCAAAGATTTCGGGCCATGTGCGCCCATAATCAACCGCTGCTCAATATCTGCTGTGCGGGAAGGGCCGGAAATAAAGTTTACTGTGCGCGGCATACCGGTTTTCTCCGTCGCACCGCGCAAACGATCCCAAGCCTGCTCGTATGATCCGGTAATATCACTGGCTTGCAAAACCACAATATGATTTTCAGGTAAGAAATTCACCGTAGACGGCGTTTTTGGGCCTGATGCCATCATCAGTGTCCCAGTTTCTGCAACAGCCGCAAACGCCGGTGACATGCCCACCATGTCTTCTTCAGCGCCAGCGCCGGTTACAATTTCAAGGGTGGGAATGTCCCCCCACGGCAATTCAGTCAGGCTTTCAGACGGCGACATCTTTATACGCGACGGCAAGTTTTGACTTGCAAGATATGCCTGTACGGCAGATGGGATCTCAGAAGCATCTGCCACCCGCTCTACAGTGGACAACAGTTTTTCCATTTTTGATTGCAGCAAATCCATTTGTTCAGGTAGCGGGATTTGTCCGCGTTTGGGGATCACATTTCGCTCGTGCTTCGCTATTCTCGCGGCAAGTAAATCTTGTGTCTCACCATCCAAAGCACCGCGTTTCTTTTGTGCGCGGATTCGGCCTAGAATTTTTTCACGTGCGCTCATATCTGACCCTCCTGCTTTTGTTTTTTCTGCCATTGTCCCATAAAAGTATCGCCTTGCGGGGCGGGCAGATCCCGAACAGACGTCCAACCTTTACCAAAGGGCAGAGACTTAAGCCGTCCTTTTTTTCCAGCAACCAATGTCAAAATTCGAGAGGCGCAGCGGGTTGCGAAGCGATACAGCAGGGGTCGTTTTGCGAAAAACCCCCAAAGTTCGATGCCCCAGCGTTCCGGTTTTGGCGCAATCTGTTTCTCAAAAGCTTGTTCTCTCCAATGACGAAGGATCTTCGGAATCGGGATCCGTACAGGGCAAACCTCCTCGCAGCGACCGCAAAAACTGGAAGCATTGGGAAGATGACGCGCTTCTTCAAGGCCAACCATTTGCGGGTTTATGGCCGCGCCAATGGGTCCGGGATAAACCCAGCCGTAACTATGACCACCAACAGCGTGATACACTGGGCAGTGGTTCATGCAAGCACCGCAGCGAATACACCGCAGTAATTCTTCCAGCTCAGTGCCGATCATTTCTGATCGACCGCCGTCGAGCAAGATCACATGAAAATTCTCCGGGCCATCAATATCATCACTGCGTTTTGGACCTGTGGAAAACGTTGTATAGACAGACATTTCCTGGCCCGTGGCAGAGCGTGCCAAAACCCGCATAACGGTGCTGACATCTTCTAATGTTGGGATAACTTTTTCTAAGCTTGCCACCACAATATGGGTTTTGGGCAAAGATTGCGTAAGATCGCCGTTCCCTTCATTGGTGACAATGACGGTGGAGCCGGTTTCCGCCACCAAAAAGTTAGCGCCGGTGATACCCACATCGGCCGTTACATATTTATGCCGAAGGACAGCACGGGCTTCACCCACCAATTTTTCAGGATCTTCTTCGCGTTCTGTATAACCGTATTGCTGATGATGTTCATAAAACAGCTCAGTGACCTGCTCTTTGGTCTTATGAACGGCAGGACCAATAATATGACTGGGCGGCTCGTCAGCAAGCTGGATAATATATTCGCCCAAATCGGTCTCAATCGGCTCGATCCCGTTGGCAGCCAGAAACTGATTGAGCGCGATTTCTTCTGTGATCATGGATTTACCCTTGGTCACCGTTTTCGCGTCCACATCCTGGCAGATCTTCAAAACCGCTTCTTTGGCTTCTTTTGCACTGGAACACCAATGCACATGGCCACCGGATGCCGTCACTTTTTCATCGAAATATTCCAGATAATAATCCAGATTTTCCAAAACATCGTCTTTGATGTCCCGGGCTTTATCGCGAAGGTCTTCAAATTCAGGCAGCTCAGATGCGGCCACACTTCTAGCCGTGGTAAACCCCTCTTTTACGCGGCCAAGGGCGGCTCGCAAATCAGGGTCCTGCATGGCTTCATGGGACTTTTCTTTAAAATTCCGGCTTGTTACCTTCATTGATCTGTCCCCTCGCCAATTCCGGGGGCGTTCCCCATACCGGCCAGAACTTCCGCAATATGCAGAACTTTCATCGTGTGCCCTTTACGGTAAAGGCGCCCGGCAATATTCATCAGGCAACCCAAGTCGCCCGCCGCAAGCGTATCTGCACCCGTTGCCAGCAGGTTATCAATTTTCCTATCGACCATTTCTTCGGATATTTCGGAGTATTTGATGCAAAATGTGCCACCAAAACCGCAACAGGCTTCCCGGTCCTCAGCCTCAATCAATTCAAGACCCTCAACACCCCCAAGCAAGGCCCTTGGCTGGTCCACCACCTTCATTTCGCGAAGGTTTGCGCAACTGTCATGGTAGGTGAGTTTTTTGTTAAACGTCACGTCTTTGGCTTCAAACCCGCGGACATCTTTCAAAAATGAAATCAGCTCAAAAGTGCGGCTTGCGAGATCTTGTGCCTCTAGCAGCATGTCAGGATCATCAGCAAAAAGCTCTGGATAATGTTTGGTAATCATGCCGGCGCAAGATCCCGATGGGGCAACCACATAGCGATAACCCTTAAAATTACGGATCACATCTTTTGCAATTTGCACTGTGGTGCGCCGATCACCGGAATTATAAGCCGGTTGGCCGCAACAGGTTTGTGCATCTGGCACGACTACCGTGCATCCGGTTTGCTCTAGCAGTTTTACAGCCGCAAACCCAACAGAGGGCCTATTGATATCCACAAGGCAAGTGACAAATAACGCCACTTCCAATTTTTCATCGGTATCTGACATAAACAAAATCTCTCCCAAGCTCTTTTTTGGGACTATACTGTCATTGAGAGACTTCCGCCAGACGGCTCAGTCGTTGTTTTTAGATAAATGGCGTTTTGCCACGTCATTTGGCAGAAGGATCCAGTATTTTCCCTCACTTTTCATGGCGCCGGCCCGCGAATAAGCAGCCTCGCCATTTCCCCAAAATACATCGCCGCGCACGGGACCACGAATGGCACCGCCTGTATCTTGCGCCATTAGCAAGCGATTAAAGGGTTTAGCTGTTGTCTCTTCCGGGCCATCAAACACTTCCGTTTCCAGCCACATGGGAACACCAAGCGGCATCCACTTCCGGTCCACAGCCAAGCTTCGTTCCGGTGTTAATTCAACCCCTTGCGCGCCAATGGGGCCGGTGGTTTTTAGCTCCCTAAAGAAAATATAGGAGGCATTTTCCTGCATTAACTTATCTGCTTTTTCTGGGTTAGTTTCCAGCCAGTCCCGGATGGCTTGCATAGACATTTTCTCGCGAGGAACTTCACCGTCATTAATAAGGGTCTTCCCAATGGCGAAATAAGGATGGCCGTTCTGCGCGGCATAACCCACACGAAGGGCGCTGCCATCATCAAGAGAAACGCGGCCTGATCCTTGAATATGTAGGAAAAAAGCATCAACAGCGCTATCCACCCAGACAATTTCCAAGTCCTTATTGTCCAACGCGCCTTCGTCGATTTTCTTGCGGTCTGCAAACGGGAATAGCTCACCGTTCTTTACAACACCTGCGATGCGTTGGCCCTTTAGGCTATCGCGAAAGCGGCCAAGGTGGACCATCACCAGCTCACTAGGTCGTAAATACAATGGCGTTTTATAAACATCTGACTGGGTGAGGCTGCCGTTAAGGCTGGCCTCATAGTAACCTGTGAATAAACCTTGCGGATCATCGTCATTAGTCACTTGAAAAGGCGTGAAGTTTTCTTCAATAAAAGATCTGATTGCGCTGCTTTGGGTTGGCAAATCCAGCGCTTGCTTGCAGATTTCTTTCCAATCAGCAGAAGTACCGGCTATTTTGTTACCACCCAAAGAGCGTGCATCCGGTAATTTCAGTAGTTTTTTGCAGGAAAGATGCAGCGCTGGCAGAAATTCACCTAAATCATCGTCAACCCAAGCCGACAGGTCAGAAAACTGTGCTTCTGCCAGTTGAAGACTGTCTTTTTTAGGTTTCTCATCTTCTAAAAACACCCAAACAAGCAGTGCCGATGCGGCGAGTAAAAGACCTACGCCCAGTGCAATAGACCGCTTCCTATCGAGCAACCGTCTCACCATAATCAGAAATTATTCCGCGCTGCGCGTCATGATCAACAACCAATTCGGATTTCTTGATTTCAAATCACGGGCAAATGTCCAATATTCTTTGACCATATGTGGATGAGGGTCGCCGTTGACGACAACGCCTTCTTCATTTGTGGTCACTGAAATCATATCGGTTTCGAAATGAACGGTGATTTCAGCTTCTGATCCCTTGAGTTCTGCGGCAGTAACCTCAGATTTTTCGATGGAAAGAATGTCCGTAGACATAGCTTCTTCTGCTTTTTCACGGGTGTCGATGGCCGAGCAGAAATTATTGTAAACCTCTTCAGATAGCAAATCACCAAGAACGCGTCTATCGCCTTTAGCAAAGGCTTCGACAATGGCTTCATATGCCATTTCCGCCTGACTTGCGAAAGTATCTGGGTTAAAGTTCCGATCAAGATCGTGAATTTCTCGCAGGGCCCGCGCCATGGGTGTTTGTTGGGCAGGGTTTTGTGGCTCAATATCAATGCCCTCTTTCAGAGGGACGACATTTTCAAGAGCTTCGTCACCATGAACGCTGTCCGGATCCTCATATGTTTTTTGAGATATCTCTTCTTGAGGGGGTTGTTCGTGGCCTGTTCTGCGGCCAAGAACGTTCCTTAACCTCAAAAAAATGAAGGCCGCAATCATGACAAGTAAAATAATGTCTAGAAACTGAAATCCGTCGCCCATAATATAGTCTTCACATGAATATCGTAAAATGCCAAAGCATACCTATGTATAGATAAGCCAAACGTTGAAGGTAACCCCTTCACGGCTTCAGGTCTAGGCGGATCTTTTCAACCCGCGTTTAATCTGTGCCTATTGGTTACATAGAAACTATTAGAAGGATAAACAAGTTTGCCATTGCTGTTTCTTGCTGTGTTAATCGGCATCCCAATTCTAGAAATCTCGGTTTTTGTTGAAGTCGGCGGTGAAATCGGCGCACTGAACACTGCCATATTGACCATACTGACAGCCATTGCTGGCATGGCATTGCTGCGTCATCAGGGGCTATCTGTCTTACTGAAAGCACAAAGTAATATCAATGCTGGAAAATCTCCCGTAAATGAGATTTTAAGCGGCGTTATGTTGGCTCTGGCTGGATTATTCCTGCTTATTCCGGGATTTGTGACCGATACAGTTGGATTTTTGCTATTTTTAACACCCCTTCGGAACCTGATCGCAGGCCAGTTGGCGAAAAACAGCGCATTTGCAAGCACCAGCGGCGGCAGCGCGTTTCACCAAAACCCGCAAAACGGCCGATCCCCTATAATTGAGGGCGAATACTCCGTTGTGGATGAGGCTGAAAACGACCAGATCGGCGCCCCTAACGAGGCAAGCCCTTGGTCTAAAAACTCAGGTGAAAATTCAGATAAAGATACATAACGAAGCCCACAGAAATATACAGATGATAACTCGTAGAGGGTTTAGTTCTTCTACTTGTGGCTACGCATAATACATGGTAGCCAAAGAACAACTTTTTTATAAAGAAACCGCCTATTTTTGGGAGATACACACAATATGGCAGAAAATGATTTGGAAACTGAAGCTGGCCTAGCAGATGAGGGACCAATTATGTCCGTTATCACGCAGTATATTAAGGATATTTCTTTTGAAAATCCAAATGCTCCGGCAAGCCTAAATCCAGAATTGCCTCAGCCAACTGTCGAGCTTGGTATTAATGTTCAAGCCCGTGCACTGAACGAAGAAAACTTTGAAATTGAGCTTCGCATTCAAACAACAGCCAAGCATGAAGACGAGACAGCATTCATAGTTGAGCTTGTTTATGGCGGCCTGTTCTTGATTAAGAACTTCCCACCTGAAGCCGTGGAAATGATGTGCATGATCGAATGCCCACGTCTTTTATTCCCATTTGCTCGCCGGGTCGTATCTGACGTTACGCGTGATGGTGGTTTCTCACCGTTGCAGTTGGATCCCATTGATTTTGCAGGTTTGTTCCAAGCCCATAAATCACAAGAAGCAGAAGAAGCAAGCGCTGGCTCTGCGTAAATACATATATATATTAAAAAAGGCCGCAACTCTGTCAGTTGCGGCCTTTTTTATG
>JBALWO010000109.1:0-2429 GCA_036960775.1 Pseudomonas marincola
GTCCCCAAAAATATTATGAACTGACCATGTTACATGTCACAGAGTGTAAGCGCCATGCTGTTTGAAGCAAGCTGTAATTGAATAAAAATGGTTTTCATGAAGTTTTCCAAGAAAACGGACCAAATTAGATTGAGTACTGCAGCTTTAGAATTTCTAAAACCCAATTATGAAGCTGATCTTTATCCGACCTTGAGTGCCAAGCCGCAATAACATCAAACTCTAAGGGGCAGTCTTCCAGTGTTAAAATTTCAAGTTTGTCATTTAAAGGGGCTCTTGATGGCAAAAACGAGATTGCATCTGTCGCCTCTATGTAACTTGGAACGACGGAAAAACAAGGTGCTGATATGATGACGTTTGGCGTAAAACCGGCGTCTTGAAACCATGCGCTGACAGATCCCCGAAAATTTGGCTGGGAGGGCGTGGCAATTATTTGGGGGATCACAGCGATGTCTTCCATACTCAAATTTTGTTGCGCATACGCAGATTTCTTGGATGCCACACAAACGTGTTTTTCTGTGAACAAGTAGATTTTGCCATAGGATTTTGGGATATAGTCGGGAACGGCAAGAACCAGATCAACTCGGCTTGAGGCCACTTGATCTTGTAAATTGTCTATATCCAAATCACGAACGACTAGCTTCAATAACGGAGCCGCGTGCCTTAGTTTTGAAATTAAATCAGGCAATACAACTTGCTGGGCATAATCAGTAGCCGCAATAACGTATGTTGCCGTTGCGTCTTCTGGGTTAAAGACTTCTGGCTGGAGCAGTCCATCGAAGGCATATAAGGCTTGGTCTATTTTGGGGCCCAAACTTTCTGCCATAGGTGTTGCAACTAGCCCATTTTTCTTCCGAATGAAAAGCGGATCGTCGAAGAGTTCACGTAATTTTCTCAAGTGATCACTGACCGCTTGCTGCGTTAAACCAATTTGATCCGCAACACGGGACACATTTTTTTCGAGTAAAAGTGCTTGAAGTATCCTGATCTGCTTAATTTCAAGTCGATTAATTTTACTCATTTTTCTCACATGTCTCCCTAGTTCACAAAGATCAAAACATTACCAGTTTTGTTTGTAATTGATACAATTACATATGGTTTCCAATTTGTATGTCAAGCTGACCATATATCCTTAGCGAGGCTGGCTAACGTCCATCACCGCCTCTGTTATCGTCACTGAACTCAAAAGGAAAACATTATGAAAACAGTAATTCTTATCGGCGCTAAGGGCCACATGGGCAAAGCCGCTCTTTCTGGATTGGGCCAACATAAAGTGATAACAGCTGGGCGCACGGCTGAAGACTATGATCTCGTCGTGGACATCACCAGCGAAGCGTCCATCCGCAATTTGTACGAAACGGTCGGCGAATTTAATGCCGTAGTCAACACCGTCGGTGTTTGTGAGTACGCCCCATTTGCTGAAATGACAGAAGCCCAGTGGATGTCCACGGTGATGAGTAAAATGATGGGCCAAATTAATCTGGTTCGTATTGGCCAAGATTACATTGCGGATAAGGGATCTTTTACTCTAATCACAGGCATCCTAAACGTTAAACCAATTCCGTTCGCAATTGCAGATGCAACAACGAGCGGCGCCATAGACACCTTTGTAAAATGTGTTGCATTTGAAATGCCCCGCGGCATTCGCATCAATTCAATCAATCCCACAGTTTTGGAAGAAGCGTGGGATGTCTATGGTGAAATGATGCCGGGCTTCGAGCCAGTCTCAAGTCGTCTCGTAGGAAAAGCCTTCGAGCGTTCTGTTGATGGCTTCATTACAGGCCAAGTATTGGTCGTAGACGCTTAACCGCTAATGTTTGGGGATAGCAGGCCTGTAATATTTTGGCTCTGCTATCCTCACGTCAAAAAAATACCTTAAATTTGGCATTGCTAACACCCATTCAGACCTCAGCGTTTACTTTTCTTGACCACGATTTTTCCAGTGCCGCCAACAAGTCTTTTTTCATGACGGGTTTTGTCAGTCGGATATCATCGGAGCGCAGCTCGTTTCCCTGCAGTGTTGCCTCGCGGGCGTAACCGGACATGAAGACAACTTGTAAATCTGGCGCTTGCTTGCGTAAAACCCCCGACAAGGCGGGACCTTGAAGGTCGCCAGGCATAACAATATCGGTCAAAAGTAAATGGAAATTTGAATCGGCGTCAAATAACGTTTTTGCCTCATCCCCTGACTTGGCTGACGTGACGTTATACCCTTCTTTTTCCAGCACCGAGACCAAGATCTCCCGTACTTCCTTCTGGTCTTCAACCACGAGTATCCGGCGGCCTGATACCTTCTCTAGCGGGGCGGGAGCTACTTCTATAAGGGGGGCAGTCAGTTGCGCGCCCAAGGCCTTGAAATAGAGTTTGAAAGTCGTCCCAACCCCGATTTCCGAATACACCTGAACAGATCCATTTGATTGGTGCATAAACCC
>JBALWO010000109.1:2529-3601 GCA_036960775.1 Pseudomonas marincola
CTGACCACAGCGTTGAGATCCAAACATGTGGGTTGCAATTCTGCACGGCGGGCAAAACTCAACATGCTTTGGGTGAGTTCTGATCCGCGTAATGTGGCCTGTATGGCGGCCTCAACTCGTGATGTTAAAACCCCATCGGCCACTTCTTCCTGAACCAATTCGAGGTTACCAAGGATAACAGCCAGAAGATTGTTGAAATCATGAGCAATCCCACCGGTTAGGTTTCCCACGGCCTCCAGCTTTTGTGATTGCCGGATCTGCTGCTCGCGTTTAACCTCGTCAGTGATATTTTGGATAATACCATAATAGGAAACAGGTGCTCCCGTTACGCCCACCTCGACGGCACCTCTCACTTCGACGTGAATGTCACTGCCGTTTGCATGCCGAAGCCTTGAGCGAAAGTCAAAATTTTCTTTTGTTTTCAATGCATTATCGATTATGTTCTCGATAGTTTCACGATCTTCTTCTGGCCATAAACTGTATCCAAACTCTATGCTAGGCGCGAAACTTAATGGCTCATACCCAAGCATATTATACACCCCTTCTGACCAAGAAAGCTCCTGAGAGGCGATATCAACGTTCCAGTTTCCGAGTTTCGCCATCTCCTCTGCATGTAAGAGGTCTCGTTTGGTGCGGGTTAGTTGATCCCTAATGCGAACAATCCCAATCAGATATTGGGGTTCTCCCTCTTCGCCTCGAACAAGTGTCCCATGGGTATACGCCCAAATGTAATGGCCCGAATTATGTTGCATCCGGCACAGGGTTTCATAGCTTTTGGCACCATCGAATAAGCGTCTTGTGGAGTCTTGAATTTTTGAAATATCTTCTGGGTGAATAAGGCCCGCCAGAACTTCGTCCCGGCGTCCTCCATTTAGCTCTGACATACCGGTCAGTGCCACCATTCCCGCACTAAAATCAATTTGATCGGCGGCAATATCCCAGAGCCAAACCCCCGTTCCTGCATCAGCAAGAGCTTCACGAAATTCACCAGGTACAACAACGGAAATTTTTTGCAGGACCGGATCGTTTAAATCAACCATGTTTTACTCCGCAAGACAGCGTCGTCGCAAAA
>JBALWO010000110.1:0-3516 GCA_036960775.1 Pseudomonas marincola
TATGGCCGAATTCTTGCTTACCTTTCGGTGCGCACTCACGATATTGCATCAGCTGAAGACGCTTTGGCGGATGCCTTTGCAAAGGCGCTGACCAACTGGCCAAAAGAAGGCGTTCCAAATAACCCTGACGCTTGGCTGCTAACCGTTGCCCGCAATCGCCTGACAGACCGCCAACGCCATACTACAAAATTCCCAACTATAAGTGAAATTCCTGACATCCCTGCCCCTGAGCTAAATACTGGCTCACTGGTAGATGAAAGGCTTTCTCTTCTTATGGTATGTGCACATCCTGCAATCGCGGCTGAATTACATACCCCTCTAATGCTGCAAACAGTTTTAGGCATCGAAGCCAAGATTATAGCGCAACTCTTTTTGATTTCCCCTACGGCTCTTTCCAAACGCTTGGTTAGAGCTAAAGCTAAAATAAAAGTTTCGGGCATTCCTTTTCACATTCCAGATGCTGAGCATTTGCCTGAACGAAGCAATGCAATCTTTGAGGCTATCTACGCGTTACATTCCCATGATTGGTTAGATCCGGCCGATGGGATGGGTGAAGAGGCACTATATTTAGCTAACCTGTTGTGTGAATTCCTACCAAATGATGCTGAAGTATTTGGTTTGTCGGCATTGATTGCATTCAACCATGCCCGCAGAACCGCAAGGGTTGTTGAAGGCGTTCTGGTGCCAATTGAACAACAGGACACTGAAAACTGGGATGACGACTTAATATCCTATGGCAATCGTCAACTTAGTCATGCTTACAGCTTAACATCTATCGGTCGTTTTCAAATTGAAGCGGCAATTGAATCTGTTCATTTAGCCAGAAAAGGCACAGAAACTACAAATTGGGAGGCACTAAATAAGTTGTTCCATGCCCTTCTTAAAGTCGCGCCATCAGCTGGAGCAGCTGTTTCGCAAGCAGTCGTTACTGCAAACCTGCATGGAGCAGAAATGGGACTTAAAACTTTAGAGAGTTTAGAGCTGCAGTTCGGAACAGAATTCCAGCCCTTGTGGGCGGCTCGAGCAGAGTTGCTTTCCCGTTCAGGTCGATTGGAAATGGCATACGAGTGCTACGACAAAGCCATATCCTTAGCTTCCCAAGCACCTGTCATTCGATTTCTAAAAAATAAACAGGCTAAGCTCAGCAAATGGAGGCATTGACACTACGGCTTCAACTCGATGGTGACTTTCCCTAGATTAGCCAATTCAAACCAAGCTTTCACTTGATCCTCACCGCCATCACCTTGCCATCAAATTAGAAATTTCTTACAATCACCGATGAGTTCATAGATGACAACATCCAACATCGTCGTTTGTGATGTTTCACAATTGGAGATCGGTCAGACGTCAAGATATCCAGTTGTCTGGCCCGCCGACGATACATCGAAGTGCGCGCCATGTTTTTTGGCAAGTTTCCGCATTCCATGATTTTCAGACATCAGAATCATATTAAGTCTGGAAATTCCATTGAGTCTCAAACTGGTAAGCGTGTACTGCAATAGTTCTGTGCCTATGCCGCTGAATTGCCATGGGTCTTCGACACTCATGGCCAGCTCGCCCAACTGCCGAGGATTACTTGCATCCAGCCGTATCTCGGCGACTGCGCGCAGCTCTCCGTCAATATGCGTGGAATAGATCAGAGACCTAACGCCCCGGCAACTTGCGCAATACTCATGTATCGCAGCATCGCCGATCATTCTGCCAAAACGGAAATAGCGACTTTTCGGCTCCAACTTTTGTAGATGGTGGCTCAACAAAGCTTCCTCCTCTTTCGGCGATAGCATGCCAAGCTGACGCCTCTGCGCCGGAACAGAAACTGCTCCGGCAAGCAAATCAGGCATCTGTCACTCCTGACCGGAGGAATCTAATGTGAGCGACCGACGAAGTTGTTGCAGTCGCGTGTTAAGTACGGTGCAATTGTCACGAATATTTCCAACCGTAAGCTTTATTGCTTGAGCGAAGTGTCCTGCGCCTTTGTCAAACAACTGGCGAAGATAGACGCTTCTCAAGCGATGGCATTCATCAATAATTTGGTCGATTTCAGCCCGAGTAAGAGTTTCGGGATCTCTGCCGCGTAATAAATTAGTCATAATAATCCTCTTTACCTTTGCGATATGAATTGCCTTACAGTTTGATTTATGCTGCAATGCACACAACATATGCTGTGGTGCAACAATTGATAATCCGTTAAATATTCACAGCCCCTTTGATTGTAAGGAACAGCAGGAACAGGCAGTTAAATGGATATATCAAGTAAAATGATCTTGTTCGCAAACGTTGTGGACCACGGCAGTTTTTCCGCCACCGCGCGGAGCCTCGGCCTGACACCATCGGCTGTTAGCAAGCAGATCGGCCAGTTGGAAAACCGATTAGGGGTTCGGTTACTCAACCGCTCCACGCGCGAAGTGTCTCCCACGGAGGAAGGCCGCACTTTTTATGAGCGCTGTGCCCAGATCTCTGCTGAAGTCATTGAGGCCGAGGAACTGGCCGTTGCTATGAGTGGACGGCCCCAGGGCCACTTGCGTATTGCCACTACAGTGGCCTTCGGAAAAGCACAACTCCTGCCCCTTATCCCCGGTTTCACAGATCTTTATCCGGACTTAAAGGTCGAGTTTGAACTGACAGACCGAAATATTGACCTTTCCCAGGACGAATATGATCTGGCGATCCGCTTTCCGGAGCAAATTGCCGATTCCTCCCTTGTTGCCTGTAAATTGGCGCGCAACGACAGGATTATTTGTGCGGCGCCCGCTTACCTTGAAAGCCACGGCATTCCACTCTCACCGGATGATCTTGATGCCCATAACTGCCTCCGAATTTCGACGGTAAATCATTGGAATAACTGGACGTTTAAAAAGAATGGAGAGACTTGGTCGCATGAGGCGACGGGTAATTTTGATGCCAACAGTGCAGACGCTGTGTACTACGCTACTCGGGCGGGTCTCGGTATTGCACAGTTGTCGTCCTATCTGGTTGAACCGGATTTGCGGGAAGGCCGCCTTGTCAGTCTATTGACCGAGTACACCCTGGCGGCTTCAGATATTTTCGCGGTTTATTCAGAAAAGCGCAATTTGTCGCCAAAGGTCCGGGTCTTCGTTGATTATCTGGTCAATCATTTCAAGCCACTCGCACACTAGGGGCCGCACACTTCGCAGATAAAGGTAATTATTGATCCCTCCTTATTTCTATATTTTTACAAAAAAGGTATGATCCACTCTCAATAGTCCTTTTGGTGAATGATAAATGCTCGAACAAGAACGCATCTTAGAGACGACCAAAGAATACATTGCGGACAACTTCCAAAATACGGAACTCGGCCTCGTCAGAATTGCAAAGAATTTGGGTTTGCAGGCGCTCTCCGCTGATGACCTTATTTCACATTGCCAGGATATTATCCAATCCACCCCAATCGAAGACGTGGAAATTCGCGGTAAGAATTACTATTTTTACTGCAAGGAATATTCGGCTGTGTTGACAATCAACAGATCAAGTTTGGGCATAATTACTGCGAAGCAA
>JBALWO010000039.1:0-31020 GCA_036960775.1 Pseudomonas marincola
ATTATTTTAAACCATGTGTCCCTGGATAGCTGGATTTAGGTGGGGATCGCCAGTTGGTTAGGTGATCACTCCCGCATTTATAAATTTCCACATCTAAGGCGAAACATGATGCCGCCTCGCTTGAGTGACTGCTGCTGCAATCTCCGCCGGGGCAAGTTGATAGGGCTCCTAAAAGGTCAATTTCTGCAAAAAATTCTAAGTAATCACCTTTTCGCACCGGGCTGGCTTTCATGAAATATTGATGGGTGTCTTGTGTGAAACCTGTACACATAAAGACATTTAGAACATCGTGAACAAAGGGTTCAGCTTGCACTAAAGAGATATTGCGATCTGCGGCGAGCGCTCGTGTCAGGTTCGAATGGCAGCAATAATGATAATCATCACTCCCAAGAACTGCATTTGTATAGGGATCACATCTTGTACCGATGACATCATGGACACTGCCCCCAAACTCATCCCAGCCATACCAATCCAAGGTATCATGCGTTAGTGTGGCCATGGGGCGCATATGGGGAAGGTTGCTCCAAAGTTGGTCGCCAGTACTTACGTGTGTCCCGTGGAGAGCACGGGTTTTACCGCTAAAAAACCTCTCATCAAGATTATCAGCACTCCAAAGATTTAGATCGCCGACTTGCGGCCCATCTGGACAGGTAATCCGGAAAAAATGTCCAGCGGGTACAGCAAATGTTTTGGCATCCCGCGGGGGAATTGTGATTTTCTCTTGTAGGATTAAACTTTCGCGTGCTTGAGAATAAATGTCCATGACCGGCCGGGGTAAAGTTGCAATAGGATAGCAGACGACTGGAGGAACGGAGCGGCGGACGTTAGCATCTGCCGGAGGATTGGTTTGGGGGTGATATTTCATAACGGATCATTTCCAAATATCTGTTCGGCAGATGCAGAATTAGGGGGCAGAGTCCGCCCTGCTAACGAGGGTCGGCTGGGAGCTCATTGTTACACGGCGGCAATAACCATAATCTCTACATTGTAATCGGGTGTTGCAAGACGGGCTTCGCCGCAGGCCCGTGCTGGGGCGTTTTCTTGATCCACCCAGTTATCCCAAACCAGATTCATTTCGCTAAAATCATCCATAGAGGACAGCCAAATTGTCGTCTGTAGTATTTTTGATTTGCTGGACCCAGCTTCGTTAAGCAATTTATCGACTTGAGATAATATTGTGGCAGTTTGTTCTGTAATTGATTTTCCAGGAGATCCAACTTGGCCCGCGAGCCAAATAGTCCCGTTATAAATGACGGCTTGGCTCATTCGTGGGCCTGATTTTAACCGTTTGATTTCTGACATTGAATAGATCCTTGGTTCAGTTGGTTGGGGCATTGAAAATTATTTTCTTGCCCATGAGCCTATCTTATTTAAATCCGTGATTAAAGCATTCAAAAATCGTCTGCAGAATTAAGGAATTCATCGCATTAATAACATAAATATTTAAATATTAGAGGATGCTTTACTTATTATTAAGGACGGATACTTAGCATAGTGATCGTGCTCAACAATTTACTGTGAGCGTCCAGTTCTTGCACGGAGGAGTTCGCCATTGAAAGCCACTTGTCGTTTGAACGGGCTCGTATGCAATCTCTCATTATCGATGAGCGGCTAATGTCACTGTTTCAAAATATAACGCGATTTTGGGGGAAATCACTTAGAAATAGGCTGTTGCTTTGGGTCGTCGTTTTTCAAGCGCTCATGCTTACTATTGTTGGAAGCCTTCACATTGAAAATCAGCATTCTTTTTTCAAAGACATAAGCCTTACTCAAGTTCAAGGCCTCGCGATCTCATTGGCCATTAGCAGTGAAAACGGGGTGGGAGCGAATGATACAGAGGCATTGAATATTGCTTTAAAGGCACAATCTCACTATCCAAATATGGAAACGGCTATGGTTTTCACTAAATATGGTGAAATTCTTGCTCATAATAAAAGTAATGTCGTGGGGACTTCCATCGACAAGAAGTTGAGTGATTACCTTGAGAAATCAGGGGCTGAAGTCCAAGTTTTACAAAACACAGATCAAATTGTAGAGATCGTGGCCCCCGTTATGTTGCGTAATTTGCATATCGGATGGGCTCGAGTGAGTGTCTCTCGAAAAGCGATGACACGCAACATTCTCACTATGAAAAGATACGGTAGCATTTTTGTTTTAGCTGCAATTATTCTCACCGCCCTTTTCTGGTTTCTATTAACACTGGGACCTGCAAAAACTTTACGTCAAATGGTGGCAACCGCAGAAGGTTTTCGGGGCGGTAATAAATACCTTCGCATCGGTAAGGCCTCTTCTGACGAATTGGGAACACTTGCAAAATCGATCAATTCTCTCGCAGATACAGTTAATCACCGGGAAGGCGAGCTTTTCCACCAAAGAGAGCATTTGGAAGAAGTTGTTTTGGAGCGAACTCGGGATCTTGTGAAAGAGGTGCGTGAACGGCAATCGGCGGAAGAGCATGTTAAACTGGTGTTGAACAGTGCTCTGGAAGGCATTATTACGGCGGATCCAAAAGGTAATATCCTCAACTATAATCCTGCCGCAGAGCGAATCTTCGGACATAAGGAATCTGATATTCGAGGGCAGAATATTAAATTACTAATGCCTCACGATATTGCTGAAAGTCACGACAGTATCCTCTCAGATTATGCAAATGGAGCTGCAGCTAAGATTGTAGGGGTGGGCGGCCGAGAAGTAATTGCAAAACGCCAAAATGGTGAGGAATTTTTTATGGAAATTTCTATCAGTGAGCTCAAAACAAATAACACTCATTTTTTCACTGCCATTGTCCGCGATATTACAGAGCGTAAAGAGGCGGACCAAAAACTCCGAGACACACTTGAGACATTGCAGGACACTCAAAAGGAATTGGTTCAATCCGAAAAAATGGCATCTCTTGGCGGGCTTGTTGCGGGTGTTGCTCATGAGATTAACACGCCCATCGGTGTTGGCGTCACGGCGGCATCTCATTTACAAGAAAAAACAGTGGCCCTCAAACATGACTTTGAAAACGGGCAGTTGAAAAAAGCAGATTTCAAAGCCTTTGTCGATGCTGCGACAATGTCAGCGGATATGATCTACGCCAACCTGCTGCGAGCGTCAGATCTGATAAAAAGCTTTAAGCAAGTTGCCGTTGATCAATCAAGTGAAGAGCCCAGGGTTTTCAATTTTCTCAAATATGTTGATGAGATTTTAATCAGTTTGCAGCCAAAGTTAAAGCGGACAAAACTGACCATCATTGCTGAGGGAGATAAGGACCTAACTATTGAGACAGTGCCGGGACCTATCGCTCAAATAATCACCAATTTGTTAATGAACTCCCTCATCCACGCATACGAGCCTCAAGATGAAGGGTGTATCAAAATTCATGTTGCCGCCGAAAATGGGTGCGTAAAGATGACTTATTCTGATGATGGTAAGGGAATGAACGAGGAAACGGTCAGTAAAATATTTGACCCGTTCTTTACGACAAAACGCGGTACCGGAGGGAGTGGCTTGGGTATGCATATTTTATATAACCAAACAACCCAGACACTCGGAGGTACTGTGAAATGCAGTAGCGTTTTAGGTGCCGGGACAGAGTTTGAATTTACTTTTCCCTTCAACAAGGAAATTCAGGAATGATCGATAGTGACGACGACTTAATGTTTGCTGATGATGATAGTGATCACGAAGAAGTTCCTATCCCAAAAAAACTTGGGGCTTGGAAGGTTATCCTTGTGGATGATGAGGCAGCTGTTCACAAAGTGACGACTTTAGCGCTGGACGGATTTACGTTTGATGGAATGGGGCTAGAGTTTTTCCATGCCTATACGGCTGTTGAGGGTCGGAAGCTTATATTGGAAAACCCGGACACTGCGATTATCTTGCTAGATGTTGTTATGGAGAGCGAGCATGCGGGGCTGGAATTTGCCAAGTTTATCCGAGAAGAGGCGGGCAATAAACTTTCCAGAATCATTTTGCGAACGGGACAACCTGGCCAAGCGCCAGAACGGGAAGTCATCCAAAAATATGACATCAATGATTATAAAGAAAAAACAGAGCTGACGTCCCAGAAGCTTTTCACGCTGATGTATGCCTCGCTTCGCTCTTACAGAGACATCATCGCCCTTGAAACCAATAAGAAGGGTCTGGAAAGAGTGATTACCAGCTCGGCTGATATTTTCGCGCTGAAAAATATCCGTCTATTCACCGAAGGTGTCCTCAGCCAACTGACATCGCTTCTCCATTTGGATAGTGGAGCCGCCTACATGAAGGCCGATGGTCTGGCTTTAAGTAAGGACGGTGAAAACCTCAAAGTTATGGCCGGTACTGGTGAATACGCGTCGTTCGTAGGGCAGGATGCAAAAGCGGTGCTGAAACGGGATATTCTTGAGGATGTTCAACAGGCAATTCGGACTGAAAAAGGATGTTATCGTGAAGATCGTTTCACGGGATTTTTCAGCAGCCCAAACGGCTCGTTTAATGTTTTATATTTATCGGGTTTGAAGCCCATGAGTGAACTGGATCAGTCACTTATGGAGGTTTTTTTGAGAAATATCGCAATAGCATATGAAAATATAGATTTGCATCAAGAAGTTGAGGAGACGCAGCGTGAGATCGTCTACATGCTTGGTGAGGCAGTGGAAACACGATCAAAAGAAACCGGCAATCATGTGAAACGTGTCGCCGAAATTAGTAAAGTTTTAGCTCTTGGCTATGGCTTGGACGAAGAGACAGCCGAAATTATCAAATTGGCATCTCCGCTTCATGATGTTGGGAAAATTGGTATCCCAGATGCCATTTTAAATAAACCAGGAAAACACACGCCCGAAGAATGGGAGATTATGAAGACCCATGCAATTCTTGGGTATGACATGTTAAAATCTTCTAACAAGCGGATCTTGCAAGCCTCTGCAATCATTGCGCGAGATCACCATGAGAGATGGGCTGGCGGTGGATACCCCTTTAATATTTCAGGAGAGAAAATCCACCTCTTTGGCCGGATTACTGCCATCGCAGATGTTTTCGATGCCCTTGGAAATGAGCGATGTTATAAGAAGGCTTGGCCACGGGATCAAATTTTTGCATTGTTGCAAGAAGAACGCGGCAAACAGTTCGAACCCAAGCTGGTCGATGTTCTCATGTCAAAAATGGATGAGATAGACGATATTTGCGCAAGATATTCAGACGTATAATTACGCGAAGGCGTGAAAGCAGTCTCTCACTTGCACCTACGTACAGTTCATCTTCTTTACCTGAGTAATTATCCGAAGGACTTACCGTTCTCTAAAGGATTGGGTAAGCGTTGTATGGATTGGTTTCAAGAGGTACTCAAGCAAGGTTTTCTTTCCTGAATGAATATCTGCAGTCGCAGTCATGCCCGGCAAGATTAAATTTCTTTCCGGATTACGGCCAACAAATGACTGCGATAATGCAACCTTACCCTTGTAGAAACTTTCCCCTTGTTCATCTTCAAATGTTGTTGCTGAAATATGGGTTAAGGAGCCTTCTACTGATCCATAGCGGGAGTAGTTATAGGTCGTGAACTTCACCGTTGCATTTTGTCCAAGCTGAAGAAATCCAATGTCCTCTGGGCGAATTCGGGTCTCGACAATAAGCTCTTGGTCAATGGGGACGATGGATAGAATTGGGTTTCCAGGCTTAATGACTGTTCCCACGGAATTTACATCCATCCCTTGAATGATGCCATCAACAGGAGAGACTATATTTAACCGGCCAAGAGCTGCGTTCAGCCGCATAAGATCTTCTTCAATTTTCAAGGTCTCAGCGTTGGCGGAGGCCATTTCATCCAGGGCTTCTCTTTTCAGTTTACTGTTCAGCTCATTGAGCCTTCCAATGGCTTCTTGGATTGCTTGTTCTGCTGATTTTTGCTTAAGGATTTGTTCGTCCAACTTGCCTTTTTCTTGCAAAAATTGACGTTGGCTATCTAAAAAATCAAACCGACTTAACGTGTTATTTTTAAGAAGGCTTTCTCGAATTTTCATTTGCTCCTTCAGCGGCTCTATTTGAGTTTTCAAAATAAGTATTTGATCTTGAAGCAGAGAAAATTCTGACTGTCTTTGATCAACTTGAGTTTGCAAAACAGATTGTTGGTTCTTTAAATCTAGTTGCTGAATCTCGAGTAGATTTCTTTGCTCATTCAGGAAATTTGCAAAACGCGGATCTGCAACAGATCCGATGATCTCCTTGTTTTGAGCAAACGCCTGCAGCCTTTTTCCTTTTAGATCCCAAATGATTTTTTGGGTCTCAAGCTGTTGAAGTTCGGCACGAATGTTTGTTGGATCCAAGCGGACGAGGATTTGGCCTTTTTTTACGATCTCACCTTCTGAGATTGCAATATCGCTAATGGTGCCGCCGTCAATATGTTGAATGGTTTGCACAGCACCTGACGGAATAACCTCACCCGACGCCACCGAAACTTCATCGATTTCAGCTTTTTGCGCCCAGTAGATAAATGCTAAAAGGATGACAAAGCTGAACAAGATAGCGGTTCGAAGTAAGGAGGACGGCCCCGCTTCTTCAAGCATAATGGATTGGCCAAGGCGGAGGCTTTCGGGCTTCCCTTTTTCTAAGACTTTATCGTCTTCAGAAAATTTTCCTTGGTCGATCGCTAGAAATTTAAGTGGTTTTCCCATTATGCACCTTCAAAGATAAGCGGGATTATGGATGACGCGGGACCAATTGTCTGAACAATGCCCCTATTCATTAAGACAACACGATCAGCGACACGCATGTGACTTGGTCTGTGCGTAATGATGATCACAGTCGCTTTGCCGCGCATTTTTTCAACAGCATCAAGGAAAGCCTGATCACCGGCTTCATCCAAGGTGTTTCCAGGTTCATCAAAGATCATGATCTTGGCGTTAGACAAAAATGCCCGCGCCATGATCAACCGTTGTTGGAAGCCCGCGGGTAATTGCAACAATGTTTGATCGCCAATACGCGTATCGAGTTTTTCAGGGAGCTTGGCGATATCTTCCATCAAGTTTGCCCACTCACAGGCTTCTACGATTTGCGCTTCACTGGCAACGTTTTTGGCAAGAAGTAAGTTTTGGCGAATGGTTCCGTGAAATAACTCGCTGTTTTGGGGCATGTAACCGATTGATTTTCGAAGTTCGAGCGGGTCAATTTGACGAATATCCACGCCATCGACTGAGATTTTACCTACCTGTGGTTGGTAAAGGCCTGCCAGCAACTTAATAACCGTGGATTTTCCAGAACTGTTAGCGCCTGCAAAGGCGACAACTTCACCCGGTGCAATTTGGATATCAAGTCCCATCACAGCGGGATCTTGATCCGAGGAATATCGAAAACTGACCCTTGAGAACGTGATATGTCCCTTAAATTCTTTTAATTTGGATGACGCATATGGGTTGCTCTCGCTGGGTAGTGAAAACAATTGGTTGATGCGGTTAATGCTGATGCCGATCTGGTTTAGTTTCGTTAGCGCCAGAAATACAGCTTGTGTTGGCGATAAAAGCCGCCAAACCAGGGCCATCGTTGCAACCAGTGCACCTACGGTCATATCTTCGTTAAAGACACGAGAAATACCGAATGTAAGTGTCAAAATACCGGAGCAGATCATGACGACATGGGCAAAGGTTTGTGCCACTGCCCCGATCATGTTGTGCTTGATGCCGGCAAGGGCGTTGCCCGCGGAAATGTCTCTAAAACGCTCCAACCAAATTTCTTCTGCGCCTAAATGCTTGATCGTTCGCATGTTGTTAAAACATTCAGTGACAAACGTACCTTTATTTGCTGAGTGAGAAAGGTCATTGGCGGTTCGTTTTTGAATAATCGGCAAGATAACCAAGGCGCTAATGACATATAGAACCAGCATGATTATGGGAATTAAAACCAAGGGTCCGCCTATTAGTCCAACCGCAATCAAAAAGACAAAAACAAACGGCATTTCAAGAAGAGCCATGGCCATGGGGCCGATGAAAAAATCCCGGATCATGTCAAACTCGCGGAAGCGGGCGATCTTCGATCCAAGAGAACTTCGTTCTGTTTGAGAAACGGGCAATGATAGGATTTTCTGCAGTGCTGTTGTGCCGATTATATAGTCCAGTCGAGCCCCAATGTGAGACAGCATTTTACCCCGAATTAGGCGAAGAACGATGTCACTGGCAAGCGCAATTCCAACACCAATAAGAAGATATTTTAGGGTCTCCGTAGAGCCTGATCCGATGACCATGTCATATACGGACATAATAAACAGAGGAGTTGCGAGGGCCAAAATATTAAGCAGGAACGTTATAATTAAAATTTGCCGGGTCAGAGGTGAAAATCGATCAAATACAGCCCGAAACCAATTCGTGCTGGAATTCCACTGACCGATTTGTTCTTTGGGTGTGGGGCGAAAAAAGAAGGCTTCGCCTTTTTCCTTCAAGACAGATTTTTCATCAATTACGCTGTAATCTTGTGTCCTCGCATCAAAAACAAAAATGCCACCCTTTTTCTCAGAAATGAGAATTTTAACAGACCCTTGTTCAGGATCGAACAGGCAGGGAAATAAGCGAGGGTCGATAGACTTCAACGTCGTTGTTTTTGCCTGGCTCTCATAATGTAGATTGGCAAGAGCACCCCTTAGATCCAGAAGATCCATAGTTTCCTTGAAATGAGGCATGGCTTCAATGACTTGAGAGGAGTCTCCTCTCCATCCAAGGGCGTTTAATAGGGGAGAAAGACACGCGGCATACTGGGTATGTCGTCCCCAATTGTTTTGCTCCGGGTGATCCGGTTCTGCTGCTAAAAACGCCATTTTATATCGTTTTCTTTTTAATTGGGAGTTGGACTGCGGGGCGTTTGAACTGCACCAAATCTTCGACAGGGGTTTGGACCAAGTTTTTCGCTTTGATCCTAAAGCCAATATCAGCGATTTTGAGAAGCGATGGACGGAGGCTAATAAGAATTATTGTGCTCTGGCCTTTTAGACGGAGCAAAGTATTTTTTAAGATTTCATCACCAGCGGCATCCAATGAAGTATTTGCTTCATCAAACAGGATGATCTCTGGTTTACTGACAAGTGCCCGCGCTATGGCAATCCGTTGGCGAATACCGCCCGGCAGGCTATCCGCAGCCCCATCGCCGATCATCGTATCGTACCCTAATGGCAGCCGTTTAATAAAGTTATCTAACCCCAGTAGTTGCGATTGCTTTATCGCCTCATCAATAAAACTACCTTTTCTAAAGGTCGTTAGGTTTTCCATCACAGTTCCGTGGAAAATGGCACCATTTTGAGGGAGGTAAGCGATTTTGCTATGCAATTCATCGCGGGATATAGATCTGATGTCTTTACCGTTCAGAAGAATCCTACCCGATGTGGCGGGTAAAAGCCCTAAGGCAAGCCACAGAAGTGTTGATTTTCCGCTACTGTTCGCACCGACAACTGCGGTTGTCGAACCTGTGTTAAATGTCGCTGATATATTTTCAAATAAGGGGCTCTCGTCTTCATTATACGAAAAGGTTACATTTTCAAAAGTGAGGCTAATTCCGGTTTCGTCGTTGGCTTGAATATCCTTGTACGACACAGCAATAGGTGCCTCGCTTTGGGGAAGTTGCAGCAGTGTATTAACCCGGATTTTGGCCAGTTTGACATTTTGATAATGCGTCCAGACGCCCATTGCTCTCAGCAGAGGTTGCAATGCTCGTCCTGATAATAGCGTGCAGGCTGCCAAGCCACCAATAGTTAGCGCCCCATCAATGACCAAAATGGATCCAAATGCCGCAACACAGACAAGTGTGATTTGGGAAAATATGGCACCCAACCCTTGCGCTATATTATTTTGAAAGGTGATTTTCTGTAAAATACCAGCGGTGGTTTCTTGAAGCCGTTCATAGCGCCTGATCATTTGAGCTTCTAGTGCCAGTCCTTTGACGGTATGGATCCCGGTTAGGACTTCAATTAAGAAATTGTATCGCCGATCTTCCCATGTTGATCTTTCGCTCAATGATTTTCTCAAACTCTTCCCCACCACTAAGGTGACCAGGCTGAAAATCACAAGAAGAACCAATGGGGCGATAACGAGAGTTCCACCGATGTATCCAACCATGCCGATAAATATCACGGCAAAAGGAAGATCAACAAAAACAAGCAGGTTGCTACCCGACATAAACTCTCTAAGGCTGTCAATTGCGTTAAAGCGATGGAGATAGACACCAGCAGCTTCGCTTTCAAAACGGGCGATATTTGTCCCCAGTGTACGGCCCAGAGCGCGGCAACCAGTAATATGTTCAAATTGTGCGCCTGAAAATGCCGTGATATAGGCACGCGCTAATCTAAAGAAAGCTTCCAACAATAAGGCTGCACCAACGCCCAAGATCAACAGAACAAGTGTCTCCGTTGCGTTGTTGGGGATAATTCTATCGTAGACTTGTAGGATCATGATTGGAAGCGCTAGCGCAAGCAGATTTAACGCCGTAGAGGCGACAATGATATCTACACTGGTGTTCCCAATGGTCGGCATTTTTGAATGCCGTAGCATGGGTTTGTCATCGTCTAATGTTGTTTTTCTCAAACTATTGTTTTCCTGGTGAATAAGTAGCGACTGTTAGAACAAGTTAAGAGCCGGAATACACTTGGTTGTTAACTATAATTGGCTGTAAAGATTTAATTTTGGTAAAATTACATATAAAAAATCGCAAAAATAGAATTAGACAAATAGTTCTAGGCCATTGTTATATTTGTTTAATCTCTTGGTCTGTGAGTAGTTGTCAAAATAAAAACAGCTTTTTGTAAATTATTCTTTTCGTAAATTATTTGTTGAGAAATAAATGATATGTTTTCAACTCGTTGTTTCTGTGCGTAAATTGATCTCCGTAATAACCCTGCGACGGTAAGTAAAAAACGCATTTTTTTGAGTAATCTACAAATACTCGGCGTTGTTTAATGTATTCGTGTTCATTATGAGGTTTTGGCTTCTGACCGGTATGAATAAAAACATAAATTTGGATAGTATTCTACAGGATGCCCTGGAAAAAGGGTCAAAAGCGTTTGTTATTTATGACAAACGGGGTGTCTTGGTGAGCTGTAACCAAAAATTCAGAGACTTATACGGATACACCGAAGCGCAAGCGTCGCAAGGTACCCATGTCACGGATTTGATCACGATTGATACAGAAAATGCAAACCTGATACCAGGCTTTGATAATGGTCGCGCTGACGATTTTTTGAACGGTCGATATGAATTCCAGCAAGATCATAAGCGGGAATTTGAATTTTATTTAAATGACGGCCGATGCATCGCAATCAACGAACGCTCAACGGCTGCTGGCGGGAGCGTCTGTATCCAAAGAGACGTTAGTGAACGCCAAAAACTCAAAACCAAATTACAGCAAAACGAAGGACTGTTCCGGGCTGCGTTTGACGCGGATTCCAATATTTGCTCCCTTTCAGTCCTTAAAACAGGTGCTTTGATTGATGTAAATGCTGTTTGGTGCGAGACCCTTGGTTTTACCAGAGAGGAAGCCATCGGGAAAACCGCGATGGAGTTACATATTTGGAAAAGCCAAAAATATCGGGATTATCTTGTGGAGCAGATCGGCAAAGCGCCGAGTACCCGAGAATTTAACGCTGAAATTTTAACGCGATCTGGGGATGTTAGAACTCTGTCTCTCAATTCTGAAATCATCAATGCCAACGGCGTTGAATGTATGTATTTCTCAGCAAAGGATATTACCGAAGAGCTCGAAGTAACGAAGGCTCTGGAAGAAAGTGAACGCCGGCTGGTCGACTTTACTCGAGCCAGTAATGATTGGTATTGGGAAACTGATGAAGACCATCGGTTTACATTTATTTCTCCCGTTGTCGAACGATCAACGGGTATTCCTGCCGAGGATTACATTGGCTTTTTGCTTGAGGATATAACAGGTTCAGGCTCGAGAAATCAAAAAGCGTTCCGATTTTTTTCAGATATGATGGCGGCGCATAAATCTTTCCGTGATCTTGTTTTATACCGGTTTCGAAAAGATACAGGCCAAAAGATATGGCTCAGGACAAGCGGACTACCGAGTTTCGCAGATGATGGAAAATTTCTTGGCTATCGGGGAAGTTGCACGGATATTACGGGCCAAGTTGTTTTGGAGGAAAAACTTCTACAGTCTCAAAAGATGGAAGCCGTTGGCCAACTAACAGGCGGCGTCGCCCATGACTTTAATAACTTACTCGCAGTCATTCAAGGCAACGCCGAAATGGTCAAAGAAGCCGTTGAAACAAAATTGCCAGAATTGGTCCATTACCTGGAAGCAATCATGCGCGCTTCTGACCGGGGAGCAGAATTGACGCAAAGTATGTTGGCTTTCTCAAGAAAACAGGATTTAGTACCCAGTATATTCAGGCTTGATCAGCATATCGAAAAAATGATCAAGCTTGTGAAGCGCACCATAGGCGACGCCATTACAGTTAATACCGAATTTGACAAGGATTTGTGGCACTGTAAAGCGGATCCAGCAAAGCTTGAAAGTGCATTGCTTAATTTATGTATCAACGCACGGGACGCAATGTCAAATAAAGGCATTCTGACTATCGAAATTCGCAATCTCGAAGTCGATGAAAGTTATGCTGCCATGGAGCGTGATGTGATCCCCGGCTTATATGTCTCGCTAATTGTTAGCGATACGGGCTGCGGTATTTCTTCTGAAAAATTACCACACATTGTAGAGCCCTTTTACACCACGAAAGAAGTGGGCAAGGGGACGGGGCTTGGCCTTAGCATGGTTTACGGGTTTGCTAGGCAATCAAATGGTCATCTTTCAATTTATTCTGAAGTCGATATTGGCACAACGGTACGTCTTTTGTTGCCAGCCGCAAATGTTGACGAATTATCCACCATTTCCGAAAAGACAGACCACAAAAACTGAACCCATCATGATTTTCTCGATTATTTAGGTGCGGGGCTCCTGTAGTCGCTGGCAAATGAATATCGAAAAGCACGCATGAAGGGTTCCGCAGTTCTTTCAACAGTTGAAATTTCCTCGGTGCTCAAGGCGTCTTTGTAATTCCCAATTGAGCTGCTGCTAAGTGCCTTCCCCCGAATATCAGTATCGAACGCTGTGTTGCGGGATCGAGGCCGGGCATATTTCCAGTCAGCGGTTGGATCGTATTTGGTCAAGTCCAAACCAGTGAATTCCATGAGCGCTGGAAATAGGACCTTGGGGTCAGTGGCGAAGGTTTCATATTTCAAATAAATCATCCGCCGCGGTTTCTGGTTAGGGATATGGTTCAATCCTTTGTAAAAATTCATGAACAAATTCGTGAGCTTTTCCATATCTCGGTCGGCAAGTCTCATGTTGCTTGTCCTGCCTAGTTTCCTTTGTCGGTCCGCAACAGCTAGCATTGATGTTACGGCATCTTTAGGGTCCCGCAAAGCCGTAACAAAGCGCGCTTGGGGCAGAAATTTGGCCAGTACGGGGAAGTACGGCGTCATTTCGGGATGTTTAAGGACGAGATGCTTGGGTTCTCCGTGTTGTTTGTGCGTGCGCCTTAGAAAATCAATAACCAAAGATTTAGTGTAATCTTCGAAATCGTTCCCATCCTTAAAAAAGTCAGATAAAGATCTTTCTGGTTCGTTGCGCCAAGTTCGATATAGGGAGAGCTGGGCCGTCAGATATTGGCACTCAACCATCATATCATTTGCTGTCGGTGATGTGCTGAGTATGTTTTGTAGTAAACTTGTTCCCGTCCGCATGGCGCCACCGACGATTATGGGTGTGAAACCCAAGGTGTTTTCACTGTCTGACATAATTCCCCCGTTATATGCATTTTTTCTTGATGCTTAGATGGCATATAAAACGATTCTCACGAAAGAGTAAATCCTCAATCAGGAAACTGTAATTTGGGTGCGCAAATAGTTGAGAAAAAGGCATAAATGTGGTTTTTTCTTTGACTTTGTTTTTCCTTTCGTATTTGTTCATTTTAATTTCGGTATTATTCGTTTTGAATTTCCATTGTAGATTTGGGTGTGACACTGATGTCAGCTAACTTCGATATTTTCATTATTGGCGGTGGCATTAATGGTTGCGGTATCGCACGTGACGCGGCCGGGCGAGGGTATTCTGTAGCACTGTGTGAGATGAATGATTTCGCAAGCGGGACTTCATCGAAAGCCACAAAACTCGTTCATGGTGGGCTGCGTTACCTGGAACATTACGAGTTTCGACTGGTTCGCGAAGCGCTCAGCGAACGCGAGGTCTTATGGGCAATGGCCCCTCATATTATTTGGCCGTTGCGCTTTGTTCTACCGCACCACAAAGGACTTCGCCCTGCTTGGTTCCTTCGTTTAGGACTGTTTTTCTATGACTATATTGGTGGCCGTAAGAAATTACCGGCAACGAAAACCCTTGATCTTGGATCCGTGGATGCGGGGAAACCCTTAAAGCCGTTATTTGAAAAGGGATTTGAATATTCTGACTGCTGGGTCAATGATGCCCGGCTTGTTGTTCTAAATGCACAAGATGCAGCTCAAAAAGGGGCGCAAATAGAAACCCAAACAGCTTGCGTTAAAGCGGAACGGGTAAACGGTATCTGGCAGGTCTCAACGAAGAATAAAAAAACCGGTGTAGAAACGGTTCAAACTGCAAAAGTTTTGATTAATGCCTCCGGCCCTTGGGTGGATACAGTGCTAAACGGTCCGGTGGGAGAAGTCTCGGCTCACAATGTCCGTCTTGTGCAAGGTAGCCATATTATTGTGCCAAAGATTTTTGACCATGATCGTAGCTACATTTTCCAAAATGCAGACGAGAGAATTATCTTTGCAATCCCCTACGAGCAAGACTTCACGCTAATTGGCACCACGGATCAGGACTTTAAGGGCAAGATCGACGATTTTGAAATATCGCCTGAAGAAGTCTCCTATTTGTGTGATGCTGCCAGTGAGTATTTCACAAACGAAGTCAAAGTAGACGATGTGGTCTGGAGTTATTCCGGTGTTCGGCCTCTATATGATGATGGCGCGAGTAAAGCGCAGGAAGCAACCCGCGACTACGTTCTTCGGCATGATGGAGCTGCAAACGAAGCCCCGCTTCTGAATGTTTTCGGCGGAAAAATTACGACCTATCGGCGCCTAGCAGAGACGATGATGGAAAAAGTTGAGGCTGCGCTTGGTGCAAAAGGTCCGCGCTGGACAGAAGTCTCGACACTGCCGGGCGGTGATTTCAACATGGATGGGTTCGAGGATCTTGTTGCAGAATACCAGAAGGCTTATCCATTTTTGGAGCCCAAAACCACGGAGCGATTTGTCCGCTCTTACGGAACTAAGGTGGTTGAAATGTTGGGTGGCATTACATCGAATGCTGATATGGGAGAGTGCTTTGGAGCGGATCTCACGAGGCTGGAAGTTCGCTATCTAATGGAGACGGAATGGGCTTGTACTGCGGAAGATGTGGTTTGGCGGCGGAGTAAGCTTGGCCTTCGTATGAGCTCAGAAGAAATATCCGACTTGGATAAGTGGATGGCAAGCCAGACAAACGTCAGTTAAACCGGATTAGGGATTATTTGCGGGTTTGTTTCTTGATTGAAACCTGCTAGAGCAAGCCATGTGCAATGTAATTCCATGCAGGTGAGCTTAAAATGTCCGAAGTCGTGCAATCAGCTGAAGAAACCATACAAGATTTTAAGGACGCTTTTCTGTTTCTGGACGAATGGACGGAAAAGTATGGCTACCTCATCGATTTAGGCCGAAAATTGCCGGATTTTCCAGAAGAATTGAAAATTGATGGCAATTTGATGCAGGGCTGCCAGTCACGTGTGTGGCTTCTGTCTTATATGGAAAAAGATAAATTACGTTTCAAAGCTGCAAGTGATGCCATGATTGTTAGCGGATTGATTGCTCTGATTTTGGCAGTTTTTGATAATCGCACACCTAAAGAAATAATTGCTGTTGATACAGGGTTTCTTGATGACCTAGGACTTAGCAGCCATTTGTCACCTTCCAGAAGTAATGGCCTTCATTCTCTTGTGCAGCATGTGCTTGTCGCTGCAAAGTATCAAATCTCACAAAACTAAACCACCCGATCACGCCTGCGGATCTTTCCTATTGGAACTGGCCAGTGTAGAATGAGGCAAAATAACTAAGAAGCATTTGCCCGCTCCTGGAGGAACATGTCTATCCAACGTCTGCTGATTGCCAATCGCGGAGAGATCGCTATTCGCGTCTCTCGTGCCGCCCGCAACCTTAATATTACCTGTATTTCTATTTTTCCGGAAGATGATGCGGCAGCTTTACATGCGCGTATTATGGATGCTTCAGAATTACTGCCAGGGACAGGTCCTGCGGCCTACTTGGATGTGGAAGCTGTTATTGCTGCTGCAAAAAATAGTAATGCGGATGCAATTCATCCGGGGTACGGATTTTTAAGTGAAAACCTTGAATTGGCAAGACGGTGCGCAGAAGACGGAATTACTTTTGTCGGGCCTGATTGCAATGCCCTTCAAGTTCTCGCCGATAAAAGTGCTGCACGGGCGTTAGCTATGGACATGGGCGTTCCTGTTTTGGCAGGGCGCAATGAAGAAACATCGCTTGATGCCGCAAGAGAGTTTTTTGCAGATTTGGAACCCGATAACCAGATGTTCATCAAGGCGATCGCTGGTGGCGGCGGACGCGGGATGAGGTTGGTGGCAGCTAAAGACCAGCTGGAGGATGCCTATAAAAGTGCGGCGAATGAAGCCATGGCCGCATTTGGAGACGGGCGCGTTTATGTCGAGCGGTTCATGCCAGATGCCCGGCACATAGAAGTTCAGATAGTCGGAGATGGGCAATCAGTCTTGCACATGTTTGAGCGTGATTGTTCGTTGCAACGCCGGAACCAAAAGGTGTTGGAAATCGCACCGGCTTTTGGTTTAGATCCAAAGTTGCGGGACGCGTTATTTAATTCTGCTCTGAAAATGGCCAACCACTTAGCATATAAAGGACTTGGTACCTTTGAGTTTCTGGTATCGGCTGTTGATGACAGTTTTGCCTTTATGGAAGCGAACCCCCGCATACAGGTAGAACATACGATCACTGAAGAAATTTTGGGTGTTGATTTGGTGGAAACCCAGCTTCGAATTGCCAGCGGGGAAAGCCTTGCTGAAATTGGACTGGAGCAATCGGATCTATCACCGCTCGGGTTTGCAGTTCAAGCACGTGTAAATGCAGAGAATTTTGACGAACAGGGTAATGTTCGTCCATCAGGTGGACGTATAACTGGTCATGAAGTGCCCCAAGGTCGAGGTGTCAGAATTGACGGTGCTGCGCATTTGGGATGGACAGCTAACCCACGGTACGACTCGCTTTTGTCTAAAGTCATCATTAGTGATCCAAAAGCAACCTATGTTGATATCTTACGGCGCACGGATCAGGCATTAGCCGATTATGGGATTGAGGGAGTTGAAACGAGTATTTCCTTTTTGAGATCCCTTCTCTCAAATGAAAACGTTCGAAATGGCAAAGTCACAACCCGCTTTATTGATGACAATCTAACGTCAATACTCTCGGCAAGGCCTAAAAATAAGGATTGTTCGTTTGGGGTGCTGACCCAAGATCAAGGGCAGAAAAACGCAGAAGCGCCGGCTGGAACAGAGACCATCTCGTCCACCATAATGGGAACAGTCGTAGAGCTTCTGGTGGGCGTTGGAGATCTTGTATCTAAGGGGCAAGTTGTTGCTGTTCTCGAGGCTATGAAAATGGAGCATCAAATCACAGCAGGGTTTAGCGGAACTGTAATGGAGGTTCTACAGAGTGTTGGAGAAACCGTCGCGGAAAATTCGGCACTGTTTTATCTTCATCCGGGAGAAGTAGGCTCGTCAGAGATGACTGATGATGGGCCTGTTGATTTGGATGAAATTAGGCCAGATTTGGAAGCGCTTCTCAAAAAGAAAAATGCAATTTTGGACGAGGCGAGGCCCGAAGCAGTTGCAAAACGCCACAAGCTTGGTAAATCCACAATTCGGGAAAATGTTGAGAGATTAGTTGATGCGGGAAGTTTTTCTGAATACGGCGGATTGAACATTGCTGCCCAGCGATCACGGCATGATGTTGAAACGCTGGAACGGATAAGTCCAGCGGATGGAATGGTGGCAGGTACGGCAAGTGTCAATGGGGATTTGTTCGACGGTGATGTCGCGGCATGTGTCATCTTAGGTTATGACTATATGGTTTTTGCAGGCACACAAGGTGTTATGAACCATAAAAAAACAGACAGATTATTGCACCTGGCAGAAGCAAGACAGCTCCCGATTATCTTTTATGGAGAGGGCGGCGGCGGGCGGCCTGGTGATGTGGACATTAATGCGGCTTCCACTTTGGATATACCTACGTTTCAAACATATGCACGGCTGTCTGGCCTGGTTCCGCGTATCGGTATTGCTTCTGGACGATGCTTTGCTGGGAACGCGGCACTTATGGGCGTTAGTGATATTATAATTGCAACAAAAGACACGTCCATCGGTATGGGCGGTCCTGCAATGATCGAAGGTGGCGGGCTTGGTGTTTATACGCCAGACGAGGTTGGCCCAGTTTCAATGCAAGCCCCCAACGGGGTAATTGACATTGTTGTTGATGATGAAAAGGAAGCAACGGATACAGCTAAAAACCTGCTCTCCTATTTTCAAGGCGCTCAAAAAGACTGGGTGCAATCTGATCAGCGGGAACTTAGGCGGATAATTCCTGAAAATCGGCTGCGGGTCTATAATGTTAGAGATGTAATCGACCTGTTGGCAGATATTGGAAGTGTGCAGGAGATCCGCCCCGAATTTGCACCGGGAATGATTACTGCATTTTTGCGGATTGAAGGCAAACCTATGGGACTAATTGCAAATAATCCCATGCATTTGGGGGGCGCGATTGATGCTGATGCTTCTGAAAAAGCGGCGCGGCATATCCAGTTATGTGACGCATTTGATATCCCCTTATTAACCCTTTGCGATACACCGGGTTTCATGGTGGGGCCGGAGGCCGAGAAAACGGCTTTGGTTCGCAAAACCGCCCGCCTGTTCGCTGCCTTTGGCAGTATTACTGTTCCCGTGTTTACAGTGATTTTACGAAAAGGATATGGTCTCGGTGCGCAGGCAATGGGCGGTGGGTCCATGCATGCACCGTTCCTATGTTTATCTTGGCCGACGGGTGAAATGGGACCAATGGGATTGGAGGGGGCAGTTCGTCTGGGTTACAAGAAAGAGCTGGCAGCGATTGAGGATGAGACAGAACGTGATGCCACGTTTAATCAGCTGGTTGATGAATCCTATGTGCGCGGCAAAGCCGTCAATGCCGCGGCCTACATGGAAATTGATGATGTCATTGATCCTGCGGATACACGTGCGAGGCTTGCACAAGGTTTGAAAGCCGTTCTTAAGCCTGTTCGCAGAACCGGTAAAAAACGCACATTTGTTGACACTTGGTAAGCGGGCGACAAAGCAGGATTACAAAATAAACGGGGACATTCTATTTTTGAAATGCTTCACGAAGTCTTGTAAAAGCAATGATCGTGGATTGAATTTTGGGAATAGAATGCTGAGTTTGAAAGGCAAGGACGGCTCGAACGGCCGCGAAATTAAGCCGTGCCCCGCATATTCTGCTGCATCAATTGAACTCACCACCGCGGCACCGACATCTTGCCTTGCAAGCAGGCAGGCGGTTGCGAATTGGCTCACCTCAACTTTTGTGTTCAGGCTTGCGCCGGCACGATCAAATGTCGCCTTTAGCTGATGATGGAATTTGTTTTCTTTGTCTTGAATGATCATGGGCATTTGATGGAGGTCTTCTACTCTGATCATTTTTTGAGAGGCTAGGGGATGCTGGGGTGACATGACACAGACAGTGCGAATGTTAATGACCTCATGATTTATGGCAGTGTGGCCTTCAAATTCATCGGCAATTCCGATGTCATATTGCTGGGCTGCAATCCATTCTTTAATTCTGATAGCAGATCTCGTTTGGATCGCGATTGTGACGTCAGTTCGGTCTTTGAGAAATTCAGCAATTGTAACTGGCATGAAGGATGTAGCGAAGCCTGAAAGGCAAGCAATCCGTATATGACCGGCTTTTTGATTTCGAATATCTTCGGATAGACGCGAAATATGTTCGAGGTTCGATACCGCTCTCTCCACTTCATCCAATAAGAAGCGTGCCTCGTATGTTGGGGATAGCCGTCCGCGTTTCCGATCAAACAATGACATACCCATGGATTGCTCAAAGCTAGCAATTAAGCGACTAACAGCGGGTTGCGATATGCCGAGCATGTTTGCCGCTGCCGTAACACCACCTGTGGACATCACTGCCCTGAAAGCTTCGAGTTGCCTTAAACGAATCATGACTGATTTCCTTCTGAATTTCCTCACTATATAACATGATGTTATGAATTCATTCTGTTATATTATCAAAACCGAAAAAAAATGAAGATGAAACGGCAGGAACAGGTGTTTGTCATCAAAACGTCATTGTAGAGGCTTTAAATCCTATTATTGTAATCACGGGAGAATGATGCCCCCGTTATAATAAATGATTTTAGAGCCAGAATTGGCTTAATGGCATCAAACGATAGGGAAGAACAATGTCTATTCTGAAAAGAATTGTTGCGCCTGCAACACTCGCAGTTCTGGTTGGTAGTACATCAATCGCATCTGCGGCAACTGAAATCAATTGGTGGCACGCAATGGGTGGCACTAACGGTGAGCGCGTCAATAAGATCGCGGACGATTTCAATAAATCTCAATCCGACTATAAAGTGGTTCCGACATTTAAAGGGACCTACCCACAAACTATGACGGCTGCAATCGCTGCGTTCCGCGCGAAAAAACAACCGCATATTGTTCAGGTTTTTGAAGTTGGTACTGCAACAATGATGGCAGCTAAAGGCGCTGTTTATCCTGTTGAACAAATGATGAAAGATGCCGGCGAAAAATTTGATACGAATGACTTCTTGCCTGCCGTAATCAGCTATTATCAAACACCTAAGGGTGAATTGCTGTCTATGCCGTTTAACAGCTCAACTCCTGTTCTATGGTATAACAAAGACGCATTCAAAAAAGCCGGTATCGCAAAAGTACCCGCAACTTGGGGCGAAATGAAAGATGCCTCTGACAAATTGCGCGGCGCTGGATACAAGTGTGGCTTCTCTTTTGGTTACCAATCATGGGTCATGGCTGAAAACTTCAGCGCGTGGCACAACATTCCAATGGGAACCGAAGAAAACGGCTTCGCAGGTTTGAACACAAAGTTCTCGTTTGATAACGCGGCTGTGAAAAAACATTGGAACAATCTCGCTAACTGGACAAAAGATGGCACGTTCAAATACGGCGGCCGCCGCGGTGACAGCTTACCGTTGTTCATCAGTCAAGAATGTGGCATGTGGATGAACTCATCCGCTTATTACGGCTCCATCAAAAAAGATGCAAAATTTGAATTTGGCCAAGCTATGTTGCCATATTATAAAGATGTTGTTGCCAAACCACAAAACTCTATCATTGGCGGCGCAACTCTTTGGGTTCTCAAAGGCCAGAAAAAGGATGATTACAAAGGTGTCGCAAAATTCATGACACATTTGTCTTCTCCTGAAGTCCAAGCTTGGTGGCATCAAGAAACAGGTTATGTTCCGATCACTAAAGCGGCGCATGAGCTTTCTATAAGCCAAGGCTTCTATAAAACAAGCCCAGGTACAGATACTGCTATTAAACAGTTGAGCTTGAATACGCCTACACCATCTTCTCGTGGTATTCGTTTCGGTAACTTTGTGCAAATTCGCGATGTTATCAACGAAGAAATGGAAGCCATCTGGTCAGGTGCCAAAACAGCAGATGTTGGATTGGCAGATGCTGTGAAACGTGGTGATATGCTTCTTCGTAAGTTCGAAAAAGCCAACAATTAATCACTTCACATTGTTCCCGTCGCGCAACCTAATTGTGCGGCGGGATACTTATTAGTAGGTTTCCCAAAACTATGTTGAAACGCGTTCATTTTGGCCCTTCAGCGTTACCCTATTTGCTGGTTTTGCCGCAAATATTGGTAACCGTGATATTTTTTATGTGGCCCGCCAGCCAAGCGTTGTATCAATCGTTACTGGTTGAAGATCCTTTTGGATTGTCTTCAAAATTTGTTTGGTTTGAAAATTTTGAAGAGCTTTTTGCCGATCCACTCTATTGGGACGCTTTTCAGAGAACTTTCTTTTTCTCTTTTCTAGTTGCCTCACTTTCCATGGTGTCTGCGTTGTTACTTGCTGTAATGGCCGACCGCGTGGTTAAGGGCTCAGGTTTATACCGAACCCTTCTCATTTGGCCTTATGCTGTTGCACCGGCCGCTGCCGGTGCCCTTTGGTATTTTATGTTTAATCCGACACTTGGAGTATTGCCGTATGTGTTGCAGGTCATTGGGTATGACTGGAACCATAAGCTGAACGGGAACGAGGCAATGACGCTGGTAATTTTTGCAGCAGCCTGGAAACAAATCGCCTATAATTTCTTGTTCTTTCTTGCGGGTCTTCAATCAATTCCAAAATCTCTTATTGAAGCTGCGGCAATTGATGGCGCTGGGCCTGCGCGAAGGTTTGTATCGATCGTGTTCCCACTACTCTCGCCAACGACATTCTTCTTACTCGTGATTAACGTGGTTTACGCCTTTTTCGAGACCTTTGGTATCATCGATGCGATTACCTCGGGCGGACCGGCTAACTCGACGCAGATCTTGGTTTATAAAGTGTACAAAGATGGATTTGTGGGCCTCGATCTTGGAGGGTCAGCAGCTCAGTCAGTTATCCTTATGGGAATTGTGATTGGCCTGACCGTTATTCAGTTCAAGTTTGTCGAGAAAAAGGTGTCTTACAATGATTGAGAATAGACCCTTTCTGACTGCCATGGCGCATCTGATTTTGATCATCGGTGTGTTTGTTGTCGCTCTTCCGTTGTGGCTAACGTTTGTTGCCGCTAGTCACGATGCCGCCCGTATGTCAGAACTACCGTTCCCAATTTGGCCGGGCACACATTTTTTCGAAAACCTGGATGTCGTGCTGAACGATGGCCTTTGGGGCGGTGATGGCTCTGGCGTTTCCTACATGCTGGTCAATAGTATGATCATGGCGATGATGATCGCCATTGGTAAAATTGTTATCTCACTCATGTCGGCTTTTGCCATTGTGTATTTCCGCTTTCCGTTTCGCATGGGTTTCTTCTGGATGATTTTTCTCACCCTGATGTTACCGGTTGAGGTGAGGATTTTGCCGACGTTTGAAGTCGTGGCAAATTTGGGAATGCTAGACACCTATTGGGGATTAACTATTCCGTTGATCGCATCTGCGACGGCAACATTTATGTTCCGTCAGGTGTTTTTGACAGTGCCCGATGAATTGCTGGAAGCCGCCAGGATTGACGGAGCGGGTCCAATTCGTTTCTTCATAGATATTCTGATCCCCATGTCCCGGACTAATATTGCAGCCTTGTTCGTGATTTTGTTCATTTACGGATGGAACCAGTATCTATGGCCACTGCTCATTACAACAGATCAAGATATGTACACAATTGTCATGCAAATCGGTCGGATGCTGGAGGCAGGAGAATCTGCTCCTCAGTGGCATTTGATTATGATGACAACATTATTGTCGGTTTTGCCACCAGTGGCAGTCGTCGTATTCATGCAGAGGCTTTTTGTTCAAGGCCTGACTGAGACTGAAAAGTAAAGATTGAAGGTAACAAAATGGCGAGTGTTAAGCTTGATAACGTCCAAAAAATCTACCCCAACGGCTTTAAAGCCATTCATGGTGTAGATGTTGATGTTAAAGACGGAGAATTTCTGGTTTTGGTCGGCCCGTCTGGGTGCGGTAAATCCACATTACTTCGGATGATCGCAGGTCTTGAAACGGTTTCTGGCGGTGAACTTAAGATCGGCGATAAAGTCGTTAATGATCTTGAACCATCAAAACGGGACATTGCCATGGTCTTTCAAAACTATGCGCTTTATCCGCACATGACAGTTTACAACAACATGGCATATGGTTTGAAAATCATGGGCCTTAGTAAATCTGAAATCGATGAGCGTGTTAAAAACGTTGCGGGAATTTTGGAACTTACGGATGAGCAATTAACGCGCAAACCAAGACAGCTCAGCGGCGGACAACGCCAGCGAGTTGCCATGGGCCGTGCAATTGTTCGAAAACCAAGTGTGTTTCTCTTCGATGAGCCTTTGTCCAATCTTGACGCAAAATTACGTGTTCAAATGCGGGTAGAGATTAAACGTCTTCAAGCAAGCCTTGGGATTACCAGTGTCTACGTTACGCATGATCAAGTGGAAGCAATGACCCTTGGTCACAGATTGATGGTTCTAAGTGAAGGCGTTGTTGAGCAACTAGGCACACCGATTGAGCTTTACGAACGTCCTGCATCACTATTTGTAGCTGAATTCATTGGCTCCCCATCCATGAATATTATGGATGCAAAAATTGGAGCAGAGGGATCAAGTGTCGATATTACAAAGGATATCTCTATCGCAATCACAAGCGATAAACTGTCTAGCTACGCCGGAAAAGGCGTGAAACTTGGCGTTCGACCAGAGCACCTCGAACTTGCTGAAGGCGATGAAAACGCCATGCCGCTGACAGTGACTTTGGTTGAGCATCTGGGGGCAGATACGCTTGTTCATGGACATTTTGGTGATGATAAAACAGATATGACAGTCCGTCGGTCAGGAATATTGAAAACAGTTCCGGGCGATCAATTACCTATATCAATCACTCGGGACCATATTCACCTGTTCGATGCCAATACAAGCCGCCGAATAGATTTATAAGCAAAACCTTCTTGTTAGGGGGGAGTGGTGTCAATTCTAACGAATTGGCCATTTCCCCTTATAAGGTTTGTGAAGAGCTCTCTCAACCAGTTCTAGCCGGTCTTGACCGTAGAACATGTCGTCGCCAACAAAATAGGTTGGTGATCCAAAAACACCTCGGCTAATAGCATCTTCTGTATAGCTTCTGTATGTATCTAAAACGCCAGATGTCCTTGCGGCATCCAGCAACGGTGCGGGATCGATATCAACCGCTGCACAGATAGTTTCCAGAGCCTTTACGGACGCTAGATCTGCATCATCTACCCAATGAGCCCTCATCATTTCACGGTTTAATTTATCCATATCAAAGCCAGCTGCATCTGCCGCAATCAGCAGGCAGTTTGACAGCGTAATGTCATTTCCGTGATGGGTTGGAATACCGCTCATAATGGGAAGGTCGCGATGTTCGGCCCAGCGAATGATCTCGCGGCCAAAGAAATAATCTTTATGAAATTGGCTCCGTTCGGCAAAACTTTGTGATCCGGCGGCAGGCATTACGGCACGAAGGTCAACTGGTTTGTAGATAATCTTGGCACCAGTCCGCTCTGCAATAGCGGCGAGTTCGGATGATCCTAGATAAGCAAAAGCAGAGTATGAGGCGAAAAAATATTCGATTTCCATGGAACGTCCTATTGCTTTGTTAATGTGCGTGACACAGCATCTTGCCAACGGGCATAGGCTGCATCTCTAATGTTTTGAGGCATTTTTGGTGAGTACCGAGTTTCACGGCCCCATGATTTTGCAAATTCTTCCGGTTTTGGATAAAATCCAACGGCGAGGCCCGCAAGATATGCGGCTCCCAAAGCTGTTGTCTCCAAAATTGTGGGGCGATCGACAGGGGCACCTAGTAAATCGGAAAGCCGTTGCATGGTCCAATTGGAAGAGGCCATGCCGCCATCAACTCGTAACACCGTTGACATATCTTCACCGATATCTGCTTTCATAGCGTTCAGTAAATCACGGGTTTGATAGCAAACACTTTCAAGCGCTGCTTTTGAGAGTTCAGCAGGGCCGGTGGCGCGGGTCAGGCCGAATATGGCGCCCCGGCAATTCGCATCCCAGTAGGGGGCACCAAGCCCAACAAAGGCTGGTACCATGATAACATTCTGCTCGTCATCTGCGGCTGCGGCCAACGCACCTGATTGGCTAGCTTCTTCTATAATCCCAAGTCCATCTCGCAGCCATTGGACTGCGGAACCCGCAACGAAAATCGATCCTTCTAGGGCGTAGGTTGGTTTCCCATCAAGCTGATAGGCAATGGTTGTTAGCAGCTTGTTGTTCGACTTTACCGGTTTAGATCCAGTGTTGAGCAGGGCAAAGCAGCCCGTCCCGTAGGTGGATTTCATCATGCCAGGCTCGAAACAAGCTTGACCAATAGTGGCGGCTTGTTGATCGCCGGCGATCCCTGTGATCTTCGTTGTGCCGCCAAGTAGATTTGGATCCAGATCGCCAAATTCGGCTGAACAGTCTTTGACTTCTGGAAGGAGTGAGGCCGGAATATCAAGGGCGTCAAGAAGGTCTTGTGACCATGCGCCTTCATGAATGTCATAAATCAGGGTGCGGCTGGCGTTAGTGGCGTCGGTGGCATGAACCCTACCGCCGGTTAAATGCCATAAAAGGAAGCAATCGACAGTGCCAAACGCAAGCTCTCCTGCTTCCGCTTTTGCGCGCGCGCCTTCTACGTTATTTAAAAGCCAATTGATCTTTGTGCCGGAAAAATAGGGATCAAGTAGCAAGCCTGTTTTATCGGTGAACAGAGGTTCCAGGCCAGAGGCCTTTAGCTGATCGCAATAGTCTGCTGTTCGCCGATCCTGCCAAACGATAGCGTTATAAATAGGTTTGCCGGTTTTCCGGTCCCAGATTATCGTCGTCTCGCGCTGGTTAGTGATGCCAATCGCGGCCACATCATCAATCGTCGCATTAGCTTTTTCAAGAGCCCCTTTGCAGGTGGAAAGGGTGCTTTCCCATATATCCGCAGGGTCATGTTCAACCCACCCTGAGGAGGGGAAGTGTTGGGTGAATTCCTGCTGATCTGTTGCGACTATATTTGTCGATTGATCAAATAATATAGCTCGCGACGATGTAGTGCCTTGATCGATTGCCAGTATAAAGCGTGACATCCTGTTAGATCCTTCCCTGACATTTATTTTTCATTGTTTCAATTTTAGCAGCTACGGCTCGAAAAATGAAAGCAAATGAAGATAAAAGGTCGAGGTTTTTTAACTATTCAGGCTGGGCAGGGAAATATTCTCTGTGACTTTGACGATGACGTCATTCTCTGTACACAAGGTTTGCAATTTGGCAGGAAGTGGTTTGTCGGTGACCACATAATCCATCTGCGTCAAATGACCAATTCGGACAGGGGCTGATCTTTCAAGCTTCATGCTATCAACCACAAGGATTGTCTGCCTTGCATTGTCGATGATGGCTTGGGCCACTTTAACTTCCCGGTAGTCGTAATCAAGCAAAGAGCCGTCTTCATCAATGGCAGAGGCACCAATGACGGCATAGTCCACTTTAAATTGTTTGATGAAATCAACGGTAGCTTCACCAATTACGCCGCCGTCTGTTGGGCGGACAACACCGCCGGCAACAATGACCTCAAAACCTGGCGTGCCTGAAAGGATATTGACCACGTTGATGTTGTTAGTGATCGCCATCATTCCTTCTTTTCCGCGAAGGCCAATGGCGACTTGTTCGGTTGTGGTTCCGATATTAATCAGTAACGTGCAGTTGTCAGGGATCAGGGACGCCGCCAAAATTCCGATGTGCCGTTTTTCTTCGACAGCAAGTAATCGCCGCGCTTCATATTCGAAATTTTTGACGCCGGAAGACAAAACTGCGCCGCCATGAACCCGTTGTAATAAATCTTGGTCACCAAGTTCATTCAGGTCTTTTCGAATTGTTTGCGGGGAGACATTGAAAAGTTCAGCAAGGTCTTCAACACCAACACGGCCGTCTTGACGGAGCATATTCATTATGTCTGCCTGACGTGGGCTGATCACTTCCATCGTGGCCTCATTATTAGTTGATTGTTTCGACTTCTTTTTTCTACCCGAAAGGCCACCTTTGTTCAATATAATTCGAGGCTTAATTGCAGTTGTGTTTATTAGACCTATGTGTGATTTTTATTGAATTAAAGAAGGCGAGATTAAGGGGTTGATCTTTACCGGTCAGAACTTCTAAATGCCTGCTACAAAGTCAAAAAAGGAACGCTAATAATGCAAAGCCGCAAAATCGCAAATTTTGAAGTATCGAACATTGGTCTTGGATGTATGAACCTGTCTTATGGTTATGGGCCGGGACCAGATGAGGAATATTGTGTTCGGCTGCTCAACGATGCGTTAGATGCCGGCTATACCTTGATTGATACTGCGGCTCTCTACGGGTTTGGTGAAAACGAGAAACTGGTTGGCAAGGCCATTAGGTCCAGACGTGACGAGTTCGTGCTTTCCAGCAAATGCGGTTTACGCGGAAACGCGGATGGCATGCGGGAAATAAACGGACGACCTGACGTTATTAAGGAGACATGTGAGCAATCCTTATCTCGCTTAGGCGTTGATGTTATCGATTTATATTACTTGCATCGCCTTGATCATAAAGTTCCGGTTGAAGATAGTGTTGGTGCGTTAGCAGATCTTGTTGCCGAAGGAAAAATCAGGGAAGTTGGATTATCTGAAGTCTCTGCTGATACCATACGGCGGGCACATAAGGTTCATCCGATCGCCGCTGTGCAAACTGAGTATTCTCTGTGGACACGGAACCCGGAGATTGGGTCACTTGCCGCTTGCAAGGAAATTGGCGCTGCGTTTGTGGCATTCAGTCCAGTGGGCCGAAAATTTTTGACCGGCACTCTGCAAGATGTGTCAAATTTTCCAAAAACTGACATTCGCTATTCCATGCCGCGCTTCCAAGCAGAGGCGTATGAGAAAAATCTGGAATTGCTCGAAGAATATGCAAACCTTGCCGCGGAAACTGGCTGTTCCATGGCGCAATTGGCGCTGGCTTGGTTGCTGGCTAAAGAGCCACATATTATTCCCATTCCAGGGACAACTTCAATTGAACATATGATCGAAAATGCAGGCGCCTCCGCCGTGGAAGTGAGCGGCGAAGTTATGGCATGTCTGGATAAATTGATTAATCAGGAAACGGTGACCGGTGCGCGCTATGACACGGGCGCACAACGGTCAATTGATACTGAAGAATTTGCGTAAATCAGGAACTTAGGTCAAACACATCGGCTAAAAGTTCATAAGATTTACAACGGGCTTCGAAGCTGTGGGTGATGGTAACAACCACGGCTTCGTTTACTTCATACCGCGAAAGCGTATCGAGCAATTTTTTCCGAACAGTTGCAGGACTTCCAATAATGTTACGGCGTTGATGGAATTTGCGCCGGGCTTCTTCTTGTGGTGTGTAGGTATGTGCCAAGGCTTCTTCAACCGTTGGAACCGGACCAATATTCCCAGTATCCAAGCGTGTCCGCCATAAATCACGGCTGGCGGCAAGGCGCATAGCTTCTTCATCTGTATCTGCGCAGATCAAAAATATACCAATATTGCCCTCAGGAGATAGCGACACATTGGATGGCTCGAAACCATCCCGGTACATCTTCATAATTTGCGGGCCTTGCTCATCTGTAATGAAGTGCGCGAATGAAAATGGGGTTCCAAAATGCGCTGCCATTTGAGCGGATTGATCGCTACTACCGAGCATCCAAATATCGGGTGTGTTTTCAGGAATTGGTGTCGCATGAACTTGTGCAAGGGGATGGCCGTCGGGTAAATCATCGGCGAGAAAAGACATTAAGTCCTGAACTTGCGAAGGATATTCACGCGGCCCTCTCGGCTGATTGCCGTATGCGAGAGCGTGTGCGGTAATTTGGTCACTGCCTGGCGCACGGCCGATGCCAAGATCAATGCGACCTGGATACAGAGTTTCTAGAAAATTGAATATTTCAGCGATTTTGTAAGGAGAATAATGGGATAACATCACCCCGCCAGATCCTAATTTGATGTTTTTGGTTTCTGCACCAAGGCGGGCCAAAAGTATTTCCGGCGCTGAACCTGTGAGACCTATTGAGTTGTGATGTTCGGCAACCCAGTATCTGTAATACCCAAGTTTGTCGGTTAGTTTTGCAAGCTCAATGGTCTCTTCAATGGCTGTTTTTGCAGAGTAACCTGAACGAACAGGAGATTGATCGAGAACAGATAGGCGAATGTTTTTCATAGGTTCATTTCTTTTCTTTTGCGCGCCAGACCGAACATCCTACGCAGTGGGCAGCTTGTCAACGGGCTTCTTTTTTAGGTGTCTAATTACATAAAAAACTGGTCGCAGGCATCAATTTAATTTTATGATGTGACTCAAATTTATTGGGGGAAAAATCTATGCGAAAGATATTGGGATTGTTGGGTGTCGCCATCTGTATGGTAGCACATATTTCTGCCGTTAGTGCGGATGTCAGCATTAAGGCGTTTGAAGGTTTTTGGGAAGGCAGCGCGATTTCCAAAAGCGAAACAAGTGTGACCTTCCCCATTAGTAGTCGGGACCTAGATGTGGTTATTCGTCCCAACACCAAAGGGGGTTTTTTAATTACATGGCGAACATTGCAACGGCAAAAAGGTGTGCCTGGACAGCCTGACGCTGTCTTGAAAGAGACGACACGGACATATGCTCCCACGGGTGATGGAAAAATTTGGGAGGCTGCATCTTCCAAAGGCCTTCATGACGGAGGCGTGGTTTCTTGGGCGTCTTTGCAAGGGCAGGCTTTGAAAATCTATTCAATGGCGGTGCTTAAAAATGGCAGTTACGACATGCTTATTTATTCTCGAACCCTAACTGGTTTGAACATGAAACTTAAATTTACATCACTTCGGGACGGCGAGGTTCGCCGGACGGCCAGCGGAACATTAATCAAAAGTGGCAAATGACCCGTAATCTTAAGCAAAATTGTGGGCTTACAGATGATTCTGTCTAAGTATAAGTCCACGTTTTAACAGAGATAGTAAAATACCTGACTTTGAAGATAAAAGGCGGAATTACCTGATATTTTAGTTATATAATATGACTAAATATGGGCTGTTTTCGGTTAATTCTGCCTTCTCTTTGGCAGTGTTTGACAAAAGCTGGTGAATTGTTACGAATAGGCAATTCAAATTATTCTGGCCTATTCGTAACAGGGGCGAATACCTGAACGGGGCCAAGGGGAAAAGTTATGTCTTTGAATGAAGTTTAT
>JBALWO010000040.1:0-30465 GCA_036960775.1 Pseudomonas marincola
GGTATCCCCTCGGGAATCGGCAAAACTGTTGGTGGTTAAAGATCAGATCGATGACAAATTAGTTGGTGATCTTCCTGATTTTTTAGAAGCCGGTGACGTTTTGGTCTTTAACGACACCAAGGTTATTCCTGCGCGTCTTAAAGGATTACGCAGAACAGCTAAAGTTGAAGTTACTCTTCATAAAAATGTGTCTTTGGATACGTGGCATGCCTTTGCGAAACCCGCAAAGAAATTAAAAGTTGGCGACATAATCCAATTTTCTGAAGAATTTTCTGCATTGGTCACCCAAAAACTGGACGGCGGCGAAGTTGTTCTAGCCTTCTCGCATGCCGGTGCAGATCTTATGGAATGTTTGGCGACATACGGTGAAATCCCGTTACCGCCCTATATCAGTTCAATCCGTCCAGTGGATGAGCGAGATAAAGAAGATTATCAAACAGTTTTTGCCCGCGAAGAGGGTGCTGTAGCTGCTCCAACAGCGGGTTTGCATTTTACGCCTGAATTGCTGTCCGCAATTGAAGCCAAGGGGATCGTTTGCGTCGCAACCACGCTTCATGTTGGGGCTGGCACATTTTTGCCTATGAAGGTTGACGATACGGACGATCATATCATGCATTCCGAATTCGGTATTATTAGCCAAGACGCAGCTGATAGCATTAATGAATGCCGGGCGAAAGGCGGACGTATTGTCTCTGTTGGCACGACGAGCTTGCGGCTGCTGGAAAGTGCGACGAATGATGATGGTATTGTCAGTGCGTTCCACGGCGAAACTGATATTTTCATTACGCCTGGATATCGTTTCAAGGCGGTTGATCTGCTCATGACAAATTTCCATTTACCAAAATCGACCCTATTTATGTTGGTATCTGCTTTTTGTGGGTTCGATAAAATGCAAGCTGCCTATACTCACGCAATCGACAATAATTATCGTTTTTACTCTTATGGTGACAGTTCGCTGTTATATCCCGCGCTATGACAAAAAAAATCTTCAAATTTGATATTCATGCCACTGATGGCGCTGCGCGTCAGGGGACTGTAAAGACCGCCCATGGCGATATCCGCACACCTGCGTTCATGCCGGTGGGAACAGTTGGTACTGTAAAGGGTATGACCCCTGAGGCCGTACGGGAAACCGGCGCCGATATCATTCTTGGCAATACGTATCATTTGATGCTGCGCCCAGGATCTGAACGCGTCAAAAAACTTGGCGGGCTTCATAAGTTTATGAATTGGGAACGCCCAATTTTAACGGATTCTGGTGGCTTCCAAGTGATGTCATTGAACGAACTTCGCAAAATCGACGAAAACGGAGTTACCTTCAAATCTCATATCGACGGCAAAAAGTTCGAATTGACACCTGAACGGTCCATGGAAATCCAGAATGATCTGGATGCAACCATTACAATGGCGTTCGACGAGTGCACACCGTTCCCCGCTGACCATAAAACAGCGGCTGACAGTATGCGCATGTCCATGCGATGGGCAAAACGCTCCCGCGATGCGTTTGAGCCTCGCGATGGTTATGGCATGTTCGGAATTGTCCAAGGCTCGATTTACGAGGATCTAAGGCAAGAATCTATTGAGGCGCTGACTGATATCGACTGTGAGGGGTACGCCATTGGCGGCCTTGCCGTTGGTGAGGGGCAGGAAAATATGTTTAAGGCGTTGGAATTTACAACACCTAACATGCCAACAGACAAACCTAGGTATTTAATGGGTGTTGGTAAACCTGATGATCTCGTCGGCGGTGTGATGCGCGGCGTGGATATGTTTGATTGCGTTTTACCAACACGTTCTGGTCGAAATGCACAGGCCTTTACACGGCTTGGAACGGTCAATATGCGCAATGCTCGCCATCAAGAAGATCCGCGGCCATTGGATGAAAAATGTGGATGCCCTGCCTGTAGAAGTTATTCCAGGGCCTATTTACATCACTTGTTTAAAGCAAAAGAAATATTAGGATCTGTGCTGCTGACTTGGCATAATATTCAATATTATCAAGATCTTATGTCGGGTATGCGTTCTGCTATTCGAGAGGGAGAGATGGCTGATTTCGCTCTGGCCTTTCATGCATCGCAAGAACAGGGAGATATAGAGCGTCTATAGACGGCCTTATATCTTCATGCGCGTTCCGAGGATTTTATAGACTTCAATGACGGGTAGTGGCTTGGCAATAAGGAAGCCCTGCCCATAGTGACAATCAAGGTCTCGGTAAAGCGAAAGTTGTTCCATAGTTTCAATACCTTCGGCAACAATTTCAATATCCATATTATGAGATAGGCCAGAGATCGCGCGCACAATTTCTAGGCTCGCTTGATCATCTAACATTGCGTGGGTAAAGGATCTATCGATTTTCAACTTGTCGATCGGGAACTGATGTAAATAGCTTAGGCTGGAATAACCGGTCCCAAAATCATCAAGAATAATCTGAAAACCAAATTGTTTAAGCTCATGCAACATGATTTTGGCGCTGTCAGCGTCTTCCATTAAGACACTTTCAGTGATTTCCAGTTGAATTTTTGACACGTCAACTTTGGTCTCGCCCGCAATTTCTTTAAACCGCTGAACCATGTTCGGGACGCCAAATTGATTGGCAGAGACATTTACACTTAGGAAAATCTCAGGGCTTTCGGATTTAGCTGCTCGCTGGTTGAAGTCAGTTATGCGTTTGCATGCTTCTTTGAAAACCCACTCACCGATGGGTACAATCATGTTGGTTTTTTCGGCAATATCGATGAAGTGAAACGGCGATAAAAGGCCGCGTTCTGGGTGATTCCAACGGATAAGAGCTTCAAATCCAGCTGTATATCCCCCGCGGAGAGAAATAATGGGCTGATAATGAAGAACAAATTCTTCGTCTTCTAGAGCGCGCTGCAATTCTTCTTTAATTTTGAATTGCTCAACTATTTCAGTTCTATTTTCCTGAATTTTGCTGTCGCGATGTTTGTATCTTTCCCCAAATTTTTTGATTTCGTCGTCTGTTCCGTATTCTCTAACGGTTAGACTATGGCAACGCCCCATGAAGAAATTGAGGAACAAACTGATCATTGGATCAGATGCAGCACTTTTTTCTTCAAACTCGGCTTGCGTCACCACAACAAGCAAACTGTCTTCAAGTGCCGTTACATTTGAGTAGTGGCGAGCTTCTTCTATAACACCATATTCTCCAAACATTTCGCCTGGACTTACAGTGTAGTTGCCGCGATTAGATACGCGATCTTCGACAGAAACCTTGCCTGTTTCGACGATATAGGCACAGTTTCCCAGATCGAGATCATTAAGGATTTTCTGACCTTTTTTAACTTCTATGCGGTGCAAATCAATGACTCATTTTTAGTTAATACAACGTATCTAAAACAAGATGGACTTGTTCTCTTACTTTTTCGTTAAACGTGCGAAATTGAAATTTAGAAATTTTTAAGGTTGATTTACTGGAAGAGAGGGGGGAGACCCAAGTAATCGAAGCTGTATTACCCTTAAGGGGGGGGCTTGGAAAGAGGTAACATCAGCTCCGATCAACCTTGGACAAGTTCCATAATCTGTTTCGAAAGTTAACATAAGGTTAATTTGTAATAAAAGAGTTATCTAATTTAATAAATTTAATACTAGTTTTCCGAGTTATCGTTTCTTTTCAAGGACTTCTCAAATTTATTTAATTTTTTACGTGTTTTTGTTTCGGTGTTTGCTTTGTTTTCCCCAGTCGGAGAGTTCAGAATTTTATCAATGAAACGGAAAATAAATTCAATGCTGTAACCTGCAAGAAACGCCACTGCGAGCGGACTTAATGTTCCTAAACCTGGCTCGTAAGAATGAATTTGAGAGGTGCTCGATGTGGAGATTGCGGGGTTTTCATACTCTCCTGTAAAGAAATAACTTACCACCATTCCAGCAAGAGGCCCTTGCGCAATGCGCAGACTATAACTGATATAGGAATTCATGGAGAATGTAAGTGCTTCAATTTCCTTAGGTAATTGCCGTAGAACGTAAAAACAAGCCCCAATCAAACCATAAAGAATTGGTAATATATATTCGCTGATTGCCTGAAGCATGTTGCCCGCAGCAACAAACTGCATACGGCGTTGAACTTCCTGACTTAATTCCAAATATTCGGAAGTTTTCCAGGGGCCAATTGTAATAAACCCAATGTTGGACCAGCTGTCGTTCCAATTTTCAAGGTGGTTAATGGCGGCTTCTTTCCAATGGATGTGTTCTTGAATTTTTTGTCGGATTTTTATACTGTCATCTAAGATTAAAATCGTCGAATTTTTCGCAGTTTTCTGCGGTATTTCAAGATTTGCTGTCGCAAATTCAAGGTCATTGTTCAACTTATTGATGGTTGCCGTTTGTTGGTTAATATCAGTTGTGAGTGTAAAGCCGATGTACCAATATATCTGCACTGATATCAGTAAGACCAATGTTGTTAGGGAGAGTAGTTTATAGCTCGAGGCACATCTTCGAGAGAGGGGCTTTTTCTGACGATTAAAAACATCAAACATGGAAAAACTGTAGTTTGGCGTCGGATCATATGTTGCATTTATACTGCCCACATTAATGGGTAACATTTGATTGGCAATATTTTCGTAGGACACCCAAAAATCTTGTTCAGATTCGGTTTCCAAATCGCCTTTTTTTAACGCATTTTTCGTTTGAATTACGTGATTTACCGTCTCTCTATCGAGCTCAATGGCGTTTTCAGATGCCGCCAAAATAAGAAGCATGGCGTTGTCTACCGAGTTTTGCAGTAGATCTTCATTATCAGCGCCTTTTTTCTCAGGCCTTTTGAATTTTGACATTATCTGGAATAAAAAATTTATAAACTTCATTATCGACTTCCTCCGTTAAGGTGAAGACGATTTCATGTTAAATATGTGATTATGAAGACGCAGATTTTACGCTGCTTGCAACTGGGCTTAAGTGTTGGTAAAGAGGATTTTAAGGTTAATTTTTTAATCGCGGGAAAATTTATGATTACAATCTATGGTATAAGAAATTGTGATACTGTTCGTAAGGCATTGAAGTGGGCAGAAGAGCAAAAAATTGATTTTATTTTCCATGATTTTAGAAAAACGCCTGTAACTGAAGCAGTAGTAGAACGCTGGAATACTGCAGTTGGTAGAGAAAAATTAGTCAATAAACGGGGAACCACTTATCGTAAATTGGACGATACTCAGAAAGCTTTTCTTGACGGGAATAGCCCATATGAAATGCTGATAAGTGAACCCACCTTGATGAAACGACCAATTTTTGACTTTGGCGAGACTGCTGTAGTTGGATTTACGGAAGCAGAAAAAGCCGAAATTTTGAACAAACTCAAATGATGCAAAGATGGTTATTTGAGCTGTTGTATGTAACATAATACATGATCAACTGATCTAAGGTCATCGCTCAGGGGTAAGGCGATTACTCTGAGCGGGAACTCTCCATTAAAGGACGGGAAATATTCTGTATCATGTGTTGGTTTTCCGCCACTGGCAACAATACGGCTGAGCCCTAGAATCCAATCAACAATCATGGGCGTAAATTCAATACGATCAATTACGCCTTCATCGGGAGTATCCGATTGAATAGCTTGCCTGAGCGCATTCGTGAATTCATATTTCACCTGCAGACGGCCAAGGTCTTTATTGCAGTGAACCAAAATGCAATTGGGCCAATGTTTGCCGATTTGTTCGGGCTCAAGTGTTTGCCACGACGGATAACGGCGACCGCGACGAATATCCATCCAATAACTTAAAATATCTGGCGGCGTCTCTTTTTTCTGACCCCAACCGGTATTTAGACGCCGTTCTGGAGTTGTCCGCCGTTCTGTTTGGGCGAAACCTTCTGGGCTAACACGCCGGTCATTTGTTTTCCGCGGAGCCACATCAATTTGTGGAGCCAGAGTAGGTGCCTCCAGCTCGCGATCCAATTCGGCGCTTAATACTGCTAAGCGAGATGTAATATCACCTGCTTTGGCGGTTGCCGGTGATACATCTGTCGGTGCCTTTGGCTTTCGGACTTGAATTCTTGTGAGGGAAGCTGCGTTGCTCCCATTCTCGAATTCTTCCTGATCAATAAGATTTGGCATAATGCTGTTTCCCTATATCAAGTGAAAGCCTTGCTTGTTACGCAGTTACAGGTTGCTGGAAGTATTTCATCACCGTGTTTAAGGGCATATTCACGAAGAGCATCCTCAATAATGAGTTGCGAAGATTTTCGAGAATGTGCTGCGAGCAACTTCAAGAGTAAATGGTCATCAGTTTTCATGCGTACGCTCATTCGAACGCGTCCGGTTTTATCTTTTTTGAGTTTTTCCGTTTCGACTTTAAACGAATGAACAGAGCTTGCTGTTGGTTTCTTCAATTTCTGTTTCATTACAGGTACAACGGAATCCTGAATTTTCGGCGATGCCTTTTGTCTGGGTTCCTGTTGTGTACTTAAGGAAGGGCTGAGCGGACTGTGGATCGTCGCAGAGCGTTCAGTCAACTTCCGCTTAGCAAGAAGCTCCTTTGGCGGCTGCGATGCTGTCGCTGGAGTGGCTAATCCCTTAGAGCTAATAAGGGATCCTGATAAAAATGCTGCTTTCATCGGAATTCTTTCTTTTTGATCTATTGGATTAAGCGTGCGCAGAGCTGTCGAGGAAACCTGCTTTTGGTGCGGAGGTTCGGCTTAAGCGATTTGACAGGGCTGGCTGCTTTCCTTCAATACGATCCTGAACATATTTCCACAATTTGGTAATCTCTTCGCTGGATTTTGATCCTGAATTCAGCTCCATTACGGTGCGCCCATCGATCATGCTTGAGGCAAAGTCCACCCGCTGATGAATAATTGAAGGGGCGAGGGTGCCGTGTTGTGATAATGCAATTGCAGCTTCACTGGTAATCTTTGCACGTGGGGTGGCCCCATTTACGACAAAGATTAAAGGCGTGTCCAAACCTTCTGCAAGCTCCACAGTTGCGCCAACGGCACGTAAATCGTGAGGACTGGGCCGAGTGGGTATGATGAGAAGGTCAGCGACCGCCAGAACAGTTGCAATGGTTTCTGTAATGGCTGGTGGCGTGTCAATAATCAGAAGTTTGATACCCATTTGTGCCATACGGTCAACATCAGATTTGAGTTTCTCAATTGATGTGCGGGCGAACAATGGGGTTTCGGCTTCTCGTTCATTCCACCATTCTGACAAGCTGCCTTGGGGATCTGTATCCACAAGAGCGACGGGGCCGGCTCCTGCCATTTCAGCTTGCACGGCAATATGTCCCGCGAGGGTCGTTTTTCCGGAGCCGCCTTTTTGAGAGGCTACTGCAATAACTTTCATTAAATTTCTCCACCAAATACAGCTCTAATAGATAAGAATGAATATCTGCTGTGTTATTGAGAGGAGTATGATGTAAAGAAATTAAAATAGATTTACTAAGTAAGTATTAATCAAGTAAAAAGTAAGTAATGTTTAAGTAAAACTATAATAAAAGTTAATGTATATTTTAGCTACAATTTATCTATATATTGTATAAGAAAAAAAATAAAAAAAGGAGGCTGTATTAGCCTCCTTTTAAATCTGTATTATTTTGACTTAAGAGAATTTTGTAAAATCAGGCGTCCGGCGTTCCATAAATGCTGTCATGGCTTCTTTTGCTTCTGGGGAGACGAGGCGGGTTTGGAAAATTTCCCCTTCTATTTTCATCTGCTCTAACACTTTATCGCCATCACCCTTCATCAGCCCTTTTGCAAGGCGCAATGCTTCGGGGGCTTTTGCCGCGAGTTTTGCTGCTGCAGCCATTGCGGTAGCCTCCAAGTCCTCAGGTGCGACGACATCATTCACAAAGCCATATTTTTGTGCTTTATCGGTATCGAATTTTTCTCCGAGAAGCAGGAGTTCTGCGGCTCTTTGATGTCCCAGCATTTTGGGAAGCAAATAACTGGAAGCGGCTTCTGGGACAAGTGCAAGATTTACAAATGGCAGTGTAAAGCTGGCATTTTCTGACGCATAAACCAAATCGCAATGAAGCAACATTGTTGTACCAACACCAACGGCCAAACCATTTACGGCCGCAATCAATGGTTTGCGAATTATGGCAAGTGCGTTTAGAAATCTGATAACAGGCGTTGTCTCATCTTGCGCCGGGTTTTGTAAAAAATCCATCAGATCATTGCCACTTGTGAAGCTGTCGGCAACACCAGTTATAACAGTAACGCGGATGTCTGCATTCGTTTCGGCATTGACCAAGCTGTCAGCAAGCACTGCATACATATCTTGTGTAAGTGCATTTTTTTTATCTGGTCTATTAATGGTCAATTTTTGAATGCCATTTTCAACAGATACTAAAATTTGTTCGCTCATTTTACGACCTCTACAGAATGAACTGCTCGTCCAGAATTCTTTGTTCCAAATTATGCTCTGGATCGAACAGGAGATTAATTGTTATTTCGGGGGCTTCTTCTACGGTTACAGAGCTGACATCTCTAACTTCTACAGCGTCAGCCACTGCACTTACCGGCCTTTTCTGACCTTCATTTATCGTGAATTCAATTTTGGCTTCTCTTGGTAGGATGGCGCCGCGCCATCTGCGGGGGCGAAATGCGCTGATGGGAGTTAGGGCAAGTACGCCTGCATTTACGGGTAAAATCGGGCCGTGTGCAGAGAAATTGTATGCTGTGCTTCCCGCCGGTGTCGCCACAAGGACGCCATCACACGTGAGTTCTTCAACTTTTACGTTGCCATCGATGGCGATTTGAATTTTTGCCGTCTGGCGGCTTTCACGAAGTAAAGAGACTTCATTTATTGCTAACGCTTCTGTAATTTTCCCAGATACATCTTTTGCCGTCATTTTTAAAGGGTGCAGGCGTGTTATCTCGCCAGCCTCTAAGCGTTCTAAAAGGTTTTCTTCCGCGTAATTATTCAGCAAAAAACCAATAGTGCCTTGGTTCATTCCATAAATTGGGAGGCTACTTGCCATGTAACGGTGCATGGTTTCCAACATGAAACCGTCGCCGCCAAGTGCCACGATCACAGAGGCGTCAATGATCCGGCTTTGGCCATATTGATGAATTAGGCGCTTACAGGCAGCTTGCGCATTTTCAACATCGCTACTTGTAAAATGTATTTTGTTCAAAACCAATCCCCAGTCATACTACCGCTTTTGTTATTTTTGTTTGCCCTTGGTCGCTATTATAATACTAGGTTTGAGCCGACCAATTTAGCCACCGGTAACGCTCATATGGCGAACATTTGCAGGGGTATGGTCACTATCCCGATCAATGACAAAGTCGTGCCCTTTAGGCTTACGGCCAATGGCCTCGTCTATGGCATCACTGAGGGCTTCTAGGCCATTTTCAGATCTAATGATTTGCTTCAGGTCGGCGTTGTCATCTTGACCCAGGCACATATACAACATGCCAGTACAGGTTAGTCGAACACGATTGCAGCTTTCACAGAAATTGTGAGATAATGGCGTAATAAATCCAACACGTTGACCGGTTTCTGCCACATCAACGTAATCTGACGGGCCGCCTGTCTTATAGGCGCTGTCAGTCATGGTCCATGTTTTGCTTAAGTTTTCTTTTACCTCGGTCAATGGTAAAAAGCGGTCAGATCGTAACTCATCAATGGCACCCATTGGCATGGTTTCAATGAAAGTAATATCCATGCCACGGCCGCCAGCCCAGCGGACCATATCGTCTATTTCATGATCATTTACGCCGCGAACAGCGACTGTATTTAGTTTTATTTTTAATCCAGCATTTTGGGCAGCATCAAGTCCTTCAATAACCTTATCAAGGTTGCCCCATCTGGTAATGGCTTTGAAATTGTCTGGATCCAACGTGTCCAATGATACATTTATGCGTTTGACGCCGGCACTGACGAGATCGGTCGCATATTTGGATAGCTGACTGCCATTGGTTGTCAGGGTCAATTCATCCAGTTCGCCACTTTCCAAATACCGCCCTAAACTATTGATTAGGGCCATAATACCTTTTCTAACCAAAGGTTCGCCGCCCGTAAGTCGGACTTTTCGCACACCTTTTCGGATAAAGGCTGCGGTGATTGCTTCAAGTTCTTCGAGGCTTAGAACGTCCTTCTTCGGTAAAAACGTCATGTTTTCGGACATACAATATGTACACCGGAAATCACACCGATCTGTTACAGAAACACGGAGATATGAGACTTCTCTACCAAAAGGATCGATCATTTTTAAACCTTTGTGAAACACGCGCCGTTTAAAGGGGAAGCATATAATTCACATAGAATATAGGTTATGAACTGTTTTGGGAAGCGATCTCAGGCGTTAATTTGTTTCGTAATATTTTATTTCGCCAGAGAGGAAGAGTTCGTTCTTCAGCGCCCGCTCCGCGGCCTCAGTTTTCAAAAGACAATAAAAGGCTATGACGTCGTCTTTTTCCTCAGGGGAAATCTGATTTTTTGACGAATTACTAGCAATGGTCAAGTCCAACATTGTCGCGAAAATTATTTTGTCTAGTTTCAAGGCCTTGCAGGCAACAGCCAAGCGTTGAGGATCATCTATATACAAAATATTTTGAATGTGTATCCGCGTTAAGTTGAGTAGTTTGGCAAAAGTGATCTCAAATAGATCAATTTCACCTTGGCGGAGGGATTTGAGTAGGAACCCTGCCGTCAGTTCACCGGCGGTGTGTAATTTCTCCACCAGCATTTCAGATGGGTCCATAACATCCGAGATGGAGCGAATTGTATGTTCTCGTTCGTTTTGTTGTATCTCCAAAATTTGCGGGTCTACATCGAATTGCTCCACAATTATTTCTCGAAGAGACATGGACACCCAACGGTACATCTTTTCAGCAATATGATTGGGGAGGAAAGGCCGATTTAGGAGCGGTTTTTGATAGGCGGCGATTGTCTCAGACTTATGTCCAAATATTTCAAGTGTATCGTCTGAAATGTTCGCAGTGTGATTATTCAAAAGACAGACACAAACTTTACTATCATTGGTGTCGCTAAGAGCTTGAGAAACACTGGTCGTAATATTTCCCCGCGCCGCGACAGCTAATTGGTGCTGAGAAGATCTTGTGTGAATGATTTTTATTAAATCAGTCTCTTCAAGAATTCCGCTGTCATGTAAAATTGGAAGGGCGACTTCAATCTCATCATTGGCAAGAAAAACGATCAAATCTTTTGGAATATCGGTCATTTCAGATATGTTTTTGGCAAAATGAGCGCGAATAGATTTTTCAACGTCAGAAGTGATACGGCAAAGGATATCTGCCATCAATTCCTTTTCTGCGGTTGAAAAAGACATCTCATCATCAATTAAAAAGTTTCCGATTTTTTCATACAGAAACTTGCGTTGCGTGCTTGATTTATCTTCAGCAAGCTCCACTAAATTTAATATTTGATTGATATTTCCCTGACTCTGGGCGCTCAAATTCATTACCTATCTATTAATCTGAATACCCAGATTGTGGATACACCGGGTTAATAAACTATAAATGTTTAGGTAAACAGTTGAAAAAAAGAAGGAATGTAATAACCGTTACAACATGAGCGGTAATTTGGCTGTAAATCGGCTTCCCTTACCCGGCTCACTTGCAACTGTGATGTCGCCGCCCATCAATTTGGCAAGTTTCAATGATAGTGTAAGTCCGAGGCCGACACCGTCTTCTGCGCGGCTATAGATACCGTTATGCGCTTGTTTGAATGCTTCAAAGATATAAGCTTGTTCGTCGAGGTCAATTCCAGGGCCGGTATCCCAAATTGTTAGCAGAAGATTGCTATTTTCAATGGTTGTCTCGATGCCAATCTGGCCACCACTAGGTGTGAACTTCACAGCATTTCCAAGAATATTCACAATGATTTGAAGGCATCTCGTCGGATCAACCTTGAGATCGAAGTCTTCTGTGATTCTAACTTCACTAATATCAATTTCTTTATCATTGGCGTGCTTTTGAACCAGAATAACAGAGTCTCTGATCATTTCTTGCAACGACGTTTTTACAATGTCGATGGGGATGCGATCGCTTTCAATTCGAGCGATATCAAGGATATCTTCGATCAAGCTCAGTAAATGCTTCCCAGAATTGTGAATATCGCCAACATATTCTTTGTATTTGTCGCTAATGGGTCCAAAAGTCTCCATTCCAATCACTTCTGCAAAACCGATAATTGCATTCAATGGCGTACGGAGTTCATGGCTCATGGTGGCAAGGAATTCATCTTTTGCGCGTGCTGCGGCAACGGCTTTCTTTGCCGTCATTTCAAGTTGTAAATTCTTTTGGGTAATTTCGGTAATTGCTTTTTCAAGATCGGATCTTGAAATTGATGCGTCATTCTCTGCGCTTAGACGAGCGGTGATGTCATCGCTCGTCCCGCGATAGCCCACAAAACGTCCTTTTTCATTAAAGACGGGCACACCACTTATGTTGAAGATTTTTTCTTCATCTTCTGCATTTGTGATGGTCATTGGAACTGAACGGAATGGGATATGTTTCTCAATAGCACTTTCGGCTTTACTTAACTCACCATCGTTTGAGTGAAACTTGCCAAGATCTGTAAGCCGTTTTCCTTTGAGAAGAATAGGGGGCAAACCTACAGCCTGAACGGCTCGGTCTGACACAAATGAAATTTCGCCATCTGCATTCGTTTCCCAAATCCAGTCAGATGCCGCGCGGGTGATGTCTAGAAACCGGCGTTTTTCAAGACGCAGGCGTGTCTCTGCATTTACTTGCCGTGTGGAGTTGATAAAGGATCCGCAAACCGCAATAAATTTGTCGTCCTTATCAATGATCGGAAAATGTCGGGAGAGATAGTATTCAGCACCTTGCGGGGTTTCTACAGATACTTGTTTGGTTTCTGCATCTTTCGTTGTGGCGATACGGTTCACAATATCTAGGTGATCGGCTTTCAATGACGGGAAGATTTTGTCTTTGGCTCTGTTCGCAGCAATACTGCCAAAAATATCGATATATCCGGGGTTTACATATAAAACAGTGCCGTCGGGCCGGGCGATATACATCGCTTGCGCCTGATCAAAAACAGCGTCGAAAAAATCCCTGCTAATAACGCTTTGGATCCCAGACACAATTGCATCATCGGTGTTTTTAACACCTTTGCGCAAAGATATAACACTTCCCAGCGATTTTTCGGTCATTGTTATTTTGCCAGATCTTCGATCTGACCTCCCCTAAATTACACCCGCGCGCTTATAAATACACACGCTGAGCTTCTACTTGTTCGTCTAATTGTTCTATTGCTTCAAGATAGCCACTATCTAATTTCCAGTGTTCCACAACAGACTTTGCATTGTCCGTAGTTAATTTGTCGTAAAATTTCATAACCGCTTCTATTTCTGCGGGATTGACCGCCGCTTTTCCCGAATTGCTCATTCCCCCGCCGCGTCGTGTCAATAAAAACACAGCGGAAAAGCTGTTGCGGTCAAATTCAAGCGATTTACAAACAACCGCCATTGCCTCGGCATTTTTATCATGAACAAAACGGCTAAGAGTTGCTGTGTCCAAGCCAGCCTTTATGGATAGGCCGGCCACAAATAGTCTCAATTGCCGACTTTTAAGAGACTGGATAAGTGTTTTTTCAGTGAGCTCGTTCTTGGCAGCGAGGTGTGCTGCTAGTCGATCAGCATGGGTTTCACCAAACGCAATAGCAGCGCTATCATTTATGTTTTCGCGTGTGGAGTTTTCCAGTTGAACATCTAGAAAATGAGCGTCGATTTCAAAGGTTTTGATGATATGCCTGCGAAGTGCAGCTGATACCCACCAGAACATTTTGTGAGCCAAGTCTGTCGGCAAATCATGTCTAGCGAGAAGGGGCTCTTGAAAGCGGTCCACACGTTTAGATTCTTCAACTAACAGCGCAAGCGCTTCTTTTGAAATTTCGGCATCATTATTTCCAATAAGCTGCTCAATGACATCTTCATCGCCATATTCAATGAGTAGGTCACTAATGATTGGGCTAATGTCTTCTCGTTCTGTTATGGCGAGCAAATGTTCTTTGCTACGAAGCTCAATAACATTGAGAAGGTCTTTTTCCATTAAAACGCGGCTTTGCGTTAGGATCGGCCGTGCAACAAATATATCGTCATTGGCAAGCAGAGCTATTAATTCCGCAGGGGCCTGATCTGATGTGCTGAGGTTTTTTGCGAGCGTTGCTCGAACTGAAAGCTCCACATCAGCCACCAGCTTGGTCATAATGTCAGAAATATGCGCACGTTCTTGCTCGTTAAAGCGGTCGTCTTCAGATAAGAAGAGGCCACTCATATTTTCAAATAAACGGCGACGTGCGGCTTTGCTGCTATCTTTCGATAGCGTCATTAGACTACTCAGCTCTACGTTAGTACTTTCAACCATCGATATGCCTTCTTGGAACTCGTCGATCACTACTATTTTTAATAATTGACCGAATCGACCCCTATTCATATACCTGCAAAAAGTTAAAACTCTTACTGAATCAAAACTTTATAGCAGAATCATTTACGCTAAGATCACTGCACGAAATCAACTATATTGTTTATTTTGGCGAATTTCTTACAATATATATGCCTAAATGTCACAGTTATGCGCGGTAATAGAACTTGATTACTCATGTATTCTAGGACGCAGGCAATGTGAAATCTGTGAAAAAATAGTACCAGTTGTAGGTCTTGATCTTTTTTGAACAACATGTAGGCGTTTTTCTCTGAAAGTAGGGTCTTACAGTTAAGATATTCAATTAAATGTTCATCTAACCGTCTAAAAACACTCAGAATTTTAGTTTCACCTATAATGGTTCCTCAAGTTTAGCATTTATACAAGTCCTATCGCTGTAAACAGGAAGAATATGGATTTTCCGCTGCCTTCTTTAAAAAAAAATTCAAACTTTACAGTTTTTTAAGGTTGTTTGGGCAGATTAGCCCACTGAATGCATCAGTTTAGGAATAGGTGAATGGTCACCTGTGAGGGGTTCCAGTGGTTGAAGATTATCACGAGATGACAAGGTTGATTGAGCGGTTACATCGAAGGTTTCTCGATGTGTTACGCGCAGAGTTGACCATAATAGAGGTTACCGACATTAATGCTGTACAAGCATTGTTGTTGGCTAACATTGGTAAGGAAGAAATCAATGTTCGTGAATTGATGTCTCGGGGGTACTATCAGGGGTCTAACGCCTCTTATAATCTGAAAAAACTGGTTGAGATGGGGTATCTGATCCAAGAAAAATCAGAGCGTGACCGCCGGGCAACGATGATCCGCCTTTCTGAAAAAGGATTGGAATTAATCGAAAAGCTTGCCGTTTTTGAAGAAAAACAGGCAGAAAGATTAAAGAATTCGAACCCATCACCAGATCTGGAAAGTACGCGTAAAGCCTTACGCCAGATTGAGCGTGTTTGGACGGAATATATACAGTACGGCTTGTAATAGCCCGATAATGGTTTCCCTAGCCTGAAACAACTGGCATGGGGAAACCTAAATATTTTTCCTAAAAATTGCATAAAAATAACCCCGTACAACTCGGGGGAAATTATTGCCCCTTTTTAGGCAATATTTGCCGAGTAGGCAAAAAATTCCCACTGCATAAATTGATCAAAATAAATTAATAATAATAAAATCAATGGCTTGGTAGATTATCATCTTGGCACATAAATTGCTTGTGTAGTATTGGGTTAGAATACCTCAAGTCTGAACTTGACCTTAGTATAGGAAAGTTATCACTTCTTCAGCGGACCGAAATTTGACAGCGTCAAATTCTTGCTCTCGCAGAGAATGCTCTTTTCGACAACAGGTCGCCTTTCTTGAGCTACATATCCCAATATTTTGTAAACAACGCTCTGACGCTTTCATTAATTATGCTATGAAAGCGGATGAATTCGAAAAATGTATAGTATTTTGAGTGCCGATTACGTAGCTTTGGAAGACTAAAATATATTGTTTACGAGTTGGTAACAATTTTTTGCATATAATGTCGTGTTATAGAAAGAGTAAGGAGTTGCGAAATGGACGTAGCCCCAATTTCAAAAACGAGTGTCAGTTTGTCAGGCGTCAGGTCTGACGAGATTGTGTCCGAGACAAGTTCGGGTCCAGCAGAAGACAAACGTGTTGCATTACGCCAACCTGTCTATGAGCAAGAGGCTGAAATCGAAGACCCTGTACGTCGTGCAGAACAAGCGATTGGCCCCTTTTTCGAAGATGCTAATGATCCAAAAGGACGGTTTTCAATCGACCAGGACATTGATAGCGGACGTTTCGTATACCGGCTTGTTAATACTGATACCGGAGAAGTGATAAAACAGTTTCCAGGAGATTATGTTCTTCGCCGGGTTGCTTATTATCGCGAATTGGAAGGGCTTTCAGTAGATAGCCGTGTTTGAGAACGGGGTTTAGATATCCCGTTCTCCAGCATCTCTTTATATTTTTTAGGGCGCCTTTTGGCGCTTTTTTGTTGCCTAACTAGTAACGGTATTCACCATATCCTTTAGACAACCTCATTTAATGAAATCGCTCCGCCTAGGGTTCTGTTGTTACGCGATGACAAGCTCGTTTGGATAGACGCGTTGGCAGAGTAAGTTTTCGGTGGCGCATTTTTCTTGGCAACTTCATCAGCCACGGCCTTTACCAGACCTTCAGTAACTGTTTTTACCGTGGACAGTTTTCTGAAATGCGCATCAAGGGCTTCATAAAAATTGCGACTGACAGTTTTCAGATATTCAATTTCTGTTTTTGGATATTTTTTGAAGTGCTTTGGATCGTCTTTGATCAAAATCATTTGCTGATTGTAAATAGCGACAAGTCTTGATTTCTCTGCTTGATGTTCCGTCAAAGACTGAGGGCTTTTAAGATCAAGCATTTCATTTTCATATTCGAGGATTTGACAGAGCCGCGCAATTTTTTCGGCTAACTCTTTGGGCGCCATAAGAATGGGCGTTCTCTGCTGCTGTTGGGCGAGTGGACTTTGCATCTTTTATTCCTCCTGTAAGGCTAGTATTTCTCGGTAAACCATGTCAGCTATACCGATGCCGCCTTGGCGGCTCATGGATTTGGAGTATTCGTCGTTTAACATTGATTTGAATATTTTCTCAGATTGGCCACCGCCAAACGTCTCGTCTGTTTCCAAGCCTGAAGACATGTTATTCATCATTTGGCTCAAGAAAAAGGCTTCAAAGTCCTCAGCGCTTGCACGTGCGGCCAAATCTTTCGCTGAGTTACTGTTTGTATCTTGCGTCGTTTGCGCCGCGGAAAATACTGCTGCTGTGTTTAGATATTCAGACATTACATCAACTCGATTTCTGCTTGTAGGGCGCCTGCGGCTTTGATGGCCTGCAAAATAGAGATCATATCTCTTGGGCCGATGCCAAGAGCATTTAACCCATCCACAAGTTCCTGCAGGCGAACGCCCGGATTGAGAACGGTGAGTTTTTTATCTTCGTCTTCGTCGATTTCTACGGCGGTACGAGGGACAATCTCCGTTGTACCCGTTTCAGAGAATGGGGACGGCTGCGAGACTTGTGCAGTCTCTGTTATACGGACAGTCAAATTTCCTTGGGCGATAGCGACGGTGTCAACTTTCACATCTTTGCCTATGACGATGATGCCGGATTGTTCATCTATGACCACGCGGGCAATTTGATCTGGGACGACCATCAATTGTTCAATATCAGTGAGTAGGGACACCATGTCTTTACGGTTGCTGCCTTCCAAATTTAACACCACCGTTGACGGGTCCGTTGATTTGGCTATGTCCGTACCGATGAATTTATTGATGGCTCGCTCAATCCGTCTGGATGTAGTGAAATCGGGATTCCTAAGGGAAATACGAAGACTGGTGAGGGAGGCAAGGTCGAAACTAAGTTCGCGCTCCACAATGGCGCCATTTGCAATGCGGCCCGCGGTGGGAACACCTTTAGTGACTGTTTCTGCGTCACCGCCTACTGAAAAACCTGAAACGGTTATGGATCCTTGTGCCACAGCATAAACTTCACCGTCAGCCGCGAGAAGGGGGGTTACGACTAATGTTCCGCCAAGCAGACTGCTCGCATCACCAATAGAGCTAATAGAAACGTCGATCCTTGTGCCCTGACTTGCGAATGGTGGCAAGGTGGATGTCACGACAACGGCGGCAACATTGTCCGTTTTTGTGCTGGCATCTCTCGTGTTTACGCCAAGACGTTCAAGCATGGCTTGCAGGCTTTGTTCTGTAAAAGGGGAGTTTGTAAGAGAGTCGCCCGTACCATTTAGTCCAACAACAAGTCCGTAGCCAACCAGTATGTTTTCGCGAACGCCTTCAAAGTCGGTGATGTCTTTTACACGGGAAGCCGCCGTTGCATAAGGGCTGTTCAAGGTAAAGATTAACACCGAAGCGACAAGCCGGCCGACAAACTGCCGGGTTGGGCTAATTTTTTTGGTATACTTTTGAATGGTATCAAATGTCATACTGGTTATCCGGTCGTTGGCTCTTCTTTAAAGAGTCTGAAATTACTGGTGTTAGTTATTATGCCAAAACCATGCCAATTTATACGATCTGTAAGTCTTTGTTTTATAATGAAAAAATATGAAGACAGGCGGGGATCAATTACCACAGGGAAGCAATTTCCGGGTTGCCCGGCAATTTTAGCCTCTTGTCTTTTGGTGAAAAAATGCCAATAGTATCTAGGACGCTTTAAACAATTTTTTGATAACCGTTACAGGAATAAATATGCGTGTCTCTGGACCAGGTCGTGTCGGTACGCCGCAGAAAACTCAGGGTAACAAATCAGCCTCAAAAGCAGGGGCGAAATTTACCGTTCCTGATGATAGCGGTGATGTCGTTGCTAGCAGCAACGTTGCGTCGGGATCACCAATTAGTTCCATCGATGCTATTGTTGCATTGCAAGGGGTCGATGATTCCGTTAGCAGCAATAAACAAATATGGAAAAAAGGGAATGACCTGCTTGAACGGCTGGAAGAAATTCGGCACGGATTGCTTATTGGGTCTATTCCTGTGGAACGCTTGAAAAACCTTCAAGCGACATTGGCCTCCATCGATGTGGCGGCCACAGACCCAAAACTAGCCGAGATTGTCGGCGAAATTGAAGTTCGCGCTGCCGTTGAACTTGCAAAATTGGGTTTTTGACAGGTTTTTGTTACCTTTGTCATATTATTTTCTCTTTTTTCCATTATAGTTTTCTCAATACTAACCGGTTGTGCTAAACACGCAGTTATATAATTTAGACCAACTGATTTTATGCGCCATGTGGAGTTGCGTAATGAATGTTCATTTATCAGATGACTATAAGCCGACTGAAGACGAGCCATTTATGAGTTCTCGTCAGCAGGAATATTTCAGAACGAAACTTCTGAAATGGCGGGCTGAAATCCTAGCAGATGCTAATCAAACCATAGCCAATCTTCAGATTGAGACTGTGAAGGAGCCCGATATTGCAGATCGGGCATCCACAGAATCAGAGCGGGCTCTAGAGCTTCGTACCCGAGATAGGCAACGGAAACTGATCGGTAAGATTGACGCGGCACTTCGCCGGATTGATGAAGGTGTTTACGGGTATTGTGATGAAACGGGAGATCCAATATCTCTCCGTCGGTTAGAAGCAAGACCTGTCGCAACCTTTAGCCTAGAAGCGCAAGAGCGACACGAGCGACGCGAAAAAATTTACCGCGACGATTAATAAAAAAACCGGCTTTAATAGCCGGTTTTTTTTTGATCAAATTGCTTTGAATTTTTAGCTTTGTTCCGTCCCGTTTAGAACGGGAAGATGATATCAAACAATTGTTGTCCGTAGCGGGCTTGCTGTACATCTGTAAGATGACCGCGACCACCATAGGCAACACGTGCTTCTGCAATTTTGGAACTTTCGATTGTATTGCTTGACGAGATATCTTCTGGGCGAACAACGCCGGTTACATATAAATCGCGACTTTCAAAATTCACTCGAACTTCCTGACGGCCTGAAATAACCATGTTCCCATTTGGCAATACTTGGGTCACGATGGCAGCAATTTCCATTTCAATGACCTCGTTCCGAGTAACTGCGCCACTACCCGTAACAGAATGATCGCTTTCAATATCTGCAAGGGAGGCCGCATCAACTGCCTCTGGCAAAATCTTCGCAAGCTGCGATTCAAGTCCAAGAAGACTTGTAACGCCTGCGGCTTCACTTGCAGAGCGGGAGGTTGTTGTCGTGTTCGAGAGAGTTGCCTTATCGGATATCTGAATCATTACAGTTAGAATATCGCCTATTCTAGCAGCTCGTTGGTCTTTGAAAAACGCGCGCGATCCCGGGCGCCACAACGAATTAGCTTGCTGAATAACCGGTTCAGGACGCGGCATCGGCAAAGAGACCGGTTTATAGTCGCTTTTTGTCATTGGATTTTCGATTTTTGAGAGCGGCGGTTCTGCACCTACAGAGGCAAGCCTGCTGTAAGCGTTGCATCCTGTAAGCATGGCAGAGACACCCAGCAGCACTGAGAATTTTGTTAGGGGTTTGAGGATAGTGTTGGTCATTCTAAATCTCCTCTATACGATTACTGAGCAATCGCAAAGCGTTGCTGTGGTGTGATAATGCGGGCTTCACCCTCATTGACGATTTGTGCTTGAACGACTTTTCGGCTGACAATATTTTCAACACGAATTACGTCACCTTCTGCGCCATTCTCGAGAGCTTTCCCAGTGATTGATAGTGCGATACCCCCATTTTTAAGCGTTATGGAGAGAATTTTCCCTTTGGGAACTGTGACAGGTTCGCCCAAGTTATTTAAATTTATAAGGCCACCAGTTCTAATGCTTCTGCGGGGGCTTTTGCCGAGAATATCGTCTAGTTCAAGAGCAACATTTCGGCTGATCTTACCGCGCCTAATTAATTTGTAATCAATATCACTTTCTTCAATTTTTTGACCAGGGCGTAATAAATGCGCTGTTACTGGAACCATCACTTGCTGGTAAATTTTCCCAGCGATTTTATATCTGCGCGGATTATCCCCATCAGCCGGTGCCACAACAATTGCGCTGAAAAACTCTTTGGATAAATTGTAGGATAGGCTTTCAACGGCGATCATTGGAAATTCATCAAGGCCAACTTGGACATTCATATTGCGAGAGGTGAGAACAATTTCAAACTGATCTGTTTGGAGCTCTGTCGCCAAAGCAATTTGTAGTTCTTGACTGATATCTTGTTCTGGAATGCGCTGTCCCCGTCGAAGGACAGTAACCCGCTGCATTCGGCGAGTAGGTGTCCATTCCAATCCATGCTTACGGGCAACAAATGCTAATGAAGCGGCTTTGAAAGTTATGGATTTTCCAGGAGCTGGAGAGGACGCAATTACATAACTATTCAAGTCCTCTGCACCGTTAAAGACATCGCCAAACGTGACGTCATCTCCAACTACGGTGAGCACATTTTTAAGAGTTACGACGGCAGCTTCTGACACTGCAGAAATTGCCGATGATCCAACTATGAGTGCGAGAATGACTGTAATATGTTTCATAATGAGCCCTCTATTCTAGAGTTTTACGCTAATTTCGGTTATTTAAGTTGGTTCGTTGTCGACATCATTTCATCTGCTGTTGTGATAACTTTTGAGTTCATCTCGTAAGCACGTTGCGCGGTAATCAACGATGTGATCTCACCAACAGCATTCACATTAGATGTTTCAAGATATCTTTGGCGAAGTGTGCCAAAACCCGTTGATCCGGGAACACCGATACTTGGTGCGCCTGATGCAGTACTTTCTTTAAACAGGTTATCACCTTGGGGTTGAAGACCGGCTTCATTGAAGAAGATTGCCAGATCTATTTGCCCAACAGTTTGCAAATCCACTTGTCCGTCAAGGGCAACTTGGACTTCGCCGCTTGAATTGACGGTGACGCTCAAGGCATCCTGCGGAACTGTAATGGCAGGAAGAACTGTAAACCCGTCTTGTGTGACAAGCTCGCCGGTGGGGCTCATCTGAAAAGAGCCTGCGCGGGTATAGGCTTCTTCGCCACTTGGTAAGAGAACCCGGAAATACCCATCACCTTGAATGGCAAGGTCAAAATCGTTTCCAGTGGCTTCAAGGCCGCCTTGATCGGTAATTCTGTAGACTGACGCAGTCTTAACACCGACACCGATTTGGATGCCGGATGGGACAATTGTTCCTGCATCTGAAGAGGATGCACCTGCGCGGCGCATGTCTTGATAGAGCAAGTCTTGGAATTCGGCCCGTTGGCGTTTAAAGCCTGTTGTCGTCATATTGGCGATATTATTTGAGATAACATCGACGTTTAATTGTTGAGCTAACATTCCTGTTGATGCTGTTCCGAGTGCACGCATTACTAGTTCCTCACTTAATTCATCGATGGAAGTTCTTCGATTGTTTTCATTTGCATATCATGTTCAGCATCAAGAAGTTTTTGAGCTGACGTATATGACCGCATGATTTCAATCATGGATGTCATTTCAAGAATTGCGTTGACGTTGGAGCCTTCTAAATTTCCCTGTAGAATTTTGACACCTTCTACAGGTTCGGCCTCTGCTCCGTCAGGGTTGAAATAACCGTTTCCCTCTTGCTTGAGGAGCTGGTCATTTTCAAATTTCATCAATTCTAGTTTTGTTGCTTGCTGTCCGCCAAGGCTGATCGTTCCATCTGAAGCCACTTCAATGTCCGGGTTCGCCAAATCCATTTGGATTGTCGCACCTGTTTCATCGAGAAGGAAATCGCCGCTGTTAGTGGTGATAAACCCCTCGGCATCTAATTTGAAATTGCCATTGCGGGTATATCTAACACCTGCTTCTGTTTGAACTGAAAAGAAACCGTCGCCGCTGATTGCGAGATCTAATGGGCGCCCAGTACCAGTGATTTGGCCAACGCTTTTATCGTGGTACATGCCGTAATCTTGAACAAAAGAGATTTCTGTCCCTTGCTTTTCATCTGACAAAAACTCCTGAAATACGGGAGCAACGCTTTTAAACGCTGTTGTCGTCATGTTTGCGAGATTATTGGCGGTGATGTCCATGTGCCGCCTTAGCGCCATTTGTTGGGACAATCCGATGTAGATTGCATTTTCCATCTCTTATCAGCCTTTCTGGCAAATGTTTGGTCCTCACAACAATGCAGAACTCATGCCAGTTTTTAAATATGTTTATTTTCAATAGGTTAAGGTGATGAAGAAAATATATTACCCTGTCTCTCAGGACAAATGTTCCCCGCCTGTGGGCAAAATTTTCCGCAAACGCCGTTGGTTATATGCAAGAGCCGGTGCAACTTAGGCGCACTTAAATTGGGATAAAATTCAAGGGTTTGAAAAAAATCTATACAAAGTTACAGACAGCAACTAGTTATTAACCAAGTTTTTTTATTCTAAAGCCTTCTGTAACTAATCCTTGATTAAGGCCGGTCAACCAATGGCAGACGAAAATGAAGCATCCGCGGGTGAAGATGATGGTACCGAGAAGATCAAAAAGAAGGGCTTAAGTGGTAAAGCACTTATTCTTTTTATCGTCCTGCCGTTACTTCTTATTGTCGGCGGACTAGGCGGAGCGTATTTTGCCGGTGTGTTTGACAGTGAAGAACATCCCGACGAGACCGCTGAAGAAGTGGTCGAAGAGGCGCCAAAGGTTGTCGTGTTCTATGACATGCCTGAGATGCTTATTAATCTCAACGCGAGCACCAATGATGCCAGTTTTTTGAAACTTGTCATTGCACTCGAACTTGATGATGAAACAGTTTTGCCAGAGCTTGACAAATTAATGCCTAGAATTATGGATAATTTCCAAGTTTACCTCCGAGAGTTACGCCGTGAAGATTTAAAAGGATCAGCCGGCATTTATCGTTTGAAAGAGGAATTACTTTATCGAATTAACAGTTCAATAAAACCAATTCAAGTTAAAGACGTCCTGTTTAAGGAAATGCTGGTCCAGTAGGAGTTCTTATGGCTGACGAAGACGAAATGGATATGGCTGCCGCCATGGCTGCAGACGAAGAAGGCGAAATGGATATGGCCGCTGCTATGGCAGGGGACGAAGAAGAAATGGACATGGCCGCCGCGATGGGGGGCGATGATGACATGGCTGCCGCTATGGCCGGTGACGATGACATGGCCGCTGCAATGGGCGGTGATGACGATATGGCTGCCGCTATGGGCGGCGGAGAAGAAGAAGAGGAAGTCGCCGCGGCTCCTGGTGCCAGCATCAATGAAGCTGCAAGTGGTCAAGCGACCCGCGTTCTCAATCAGGATGAGATCGATAGTCTTCTTGGTTTTGATATGGACGGCGACGGTAGCGGTGAGAAATCCGGTATCAAAGCGATTATTAATTCGGCGCTCGTCAATTATGAACGCCTTCCCATGCTTGAAGTGGTTTTTGACCGCCTCGTTCGCATGATGACCACGTCTTTGCGGAACTTTACGTCTGATAATGTTGAAGTCAGTTTGGATAACATTACTTCCATTCGTTTCGGCGATTATCTCAATTCAATTCCACTCCCCGCTATTTTGAGCGTATTTCGCGCTGAAGAATGGGATAACTACGGCTTGATAATGGTCGATAGTTCACTCATATATTCTATTGTGGATGTGCTTCTTGGTGGACGCCGCGGAACGGCAGCCATGAGAATTGAAGGCCGGCCCTATACGACTATTGAACGTAACCTTGTGGAGCGGATGGTCAGTGTCATTTTGGCAGATATGTGCGCCGCGTTTGAGCCCCTAAGTCCCGTTAATTTTACGCAAGAACGGGTGGAAACTAACCCTCGCTTTGCCACTATCGCAAGACCCGCCAACGCAGCGATTTTAATTAAACTTCGCATCGATATGGAAGATCGCGGCGGACGATTAGAGCTGCTTTTGCCGTATGCGACGTTGGAGCCGGTTCGTGAATTGCTACTTCAAATGTTCATGGGTGAAAAATTCGGCCGTGACAGTATTTGGGAAAACCATTTGGCAACTGAACTTTGGGCAACTGAGGTTGATATTCAAGCCGTCTTGGATGAGCAGGAGCTGCCTTTAAGTAAAATATTGGCACTTGAAGTCGGCGATACCGTTATGTTGAACGCATCTCCCACAAGCCCGGTCATCCTTCGCTGTGGTGGCATCGGAATGGTGTCTGGCAAGATGGGGCGTTCGGGACAAAACATAGCAGTTAAAGTTGATAAGACCCTTCGGCAGTTAGGTTAAGGTATAATGGAATTATTATCAGTTCCCGTGTTGTTAGATTTGGCGTTGATGATCCTTCTGGGTGCAACCATCGCCTATTGCATAAATCTAAGCCGAAAATTGTCAGTGATGAGAAACGCGCAAGCCGAGCTTGGCAAAGCAGCCCAACAATTCGATCAAGCTATTGTTCGTTCAAAACTGGGAATTGCGGACTTGAAGAACGCTAGTGAAAAAGCGGGTACAGAGTTGCAGCTAGAAATTGATGAAGCCTCACAACTGCTTGAAGAGATGAAGCTTATTAATGCATCAAGCTCACGTATAGCGGATCGATTACAAGAGAGTGTTAGTGGTGCCGGACGAAAAATAAGCGCTGAAGGAGCAAGGCAGGATAAGGCAGTCGATGTTGATCCGGTTGATTTGTCACCGCGCACCGAAGCCGAACGCGAACTTCTGCAAATGCTGACCAAATCCAAGTAAGCCAAATGGAACACATTATGAAAAGTCTTCGTATATTACCTGTTACAGTCATCGCGATGGTACTGGTCTTCGGCTTGAAGCTTGGTACCTTTTGGAGTGACACGCAGGGGTTTCTTTTTGACCTTGAGGTGAGTGACGTTAAAGCGGCTGAAAAAGCTGCGGAAAAAAAGGAAGATAAAGCCGCTGCAGAAGATCAAGCAGAAGAAACTGAAGACAGTCCCGAAAAACCGAGTTTTGACGCCAGTGAGCTGACTGAAAGTGAAATTGAAGTCCTCCAAAAACTAGCGGAGCGACGCGAACAGCTTATCGTAAAACAAAAAGAGCTGGATTTACGCGACAATTTACTTCAAGCCACGGAAAAACGAATTGACGGTAAGATTGCAAAGCTAAAAGGCATCGAAGCGACCATTCAGGATTTGCTGAAGAAATACGATGCGCAAGAGCTGAGAAAGCTTAAAAGCATTGTGACAATATATGAGAAAATGAAGGCTAAAGATGCCGCTCGAATATTTAACACCCTCGATATGAAAGTATTGTTGGATGTTACGGGCCTGATGAAAGAATCCAAACTGGCTTCTATCCTTGGTAAAATGAACGGCCAACGGGCTCAAGAATTAACAATTGAACTTGCAACGCGAAAACAGCTTCCTGATATGGACAAAAAGAAAAGCTGAACATTTTTAGAATTAATGCCTAATCATATGATTTACGGCGGGTTAACCAATAAGGGTTAGGATCTAATTCATTTTGCAGGGCAAGTTACAATTTAATAAGGGTAGGGAATATGGAAACAGCGGTATTTGCGAAGCATTTATCCGAACGGGTGCAAAACATCCGGGAAGAACAGGGACCAACTGTACCCATTGAAGACGTCGCCGAATTAGTTGAAAATCTGATGGGTAACCTTGAGGGTGATATTTCCGCGCCGGAAATTCATTTCCACAGTCAAGTATTTGAACTTGTTGATTTTATTAAAAAGGCTCGGAGTGAGATTTCATCACTACAGCCACAAGAAATCAGTGAGCAACATATTCCAGCAGCAACTGACGAGTTAAGCGCAATAGTGGAGGCGACTGAAGAGGCAACGAATACGTTTCTAGATGCCGCTGAAAAACTAGGTGACATCAGCGCAAGCCTTGGCGGCGAAAAAGAAGAACAGATAAACAATATCATTACTCAAATTTACGAAGCTTCCAACTTTCAAGACATCACTGGGCAGCGCATTAACAAGGTTGTGTCAACTCTTCAACATATTGAAACAACCATCAATAAAATGGCTGACTCAATGGGGGCTCCCTCGCAAAAAGATAAAGAACGCAGAGACGTATCCGGCGTTCATAAAGAAAATGACAGCCGCGAGGATGCTGATTTGCTGAATGGTCCGCAAATGGACGGTGATGCCGCTTCACAAGATGAAATTGATGCTCTGCTTGCCAGTTTTGACTAAGGGCTAATTTGGAATGTTAAGTGTTTATCAGCAGATCGGAAAAGACAGACGAGGCGGTGAAAGTACGGCATTGGTTTTCATTGGCCTATATTTCCTGTTATTGGCTTTTTTCATCTACTTAAACTCCATTTCGGTCCCTGCAGAAGAAAGAATAAACAAGGTTATTGGCAGCATTGATGTGACCTTCAAGGGAGAGGATACAGATATACTCACCCGGAAGGATAAAGTTCAAAGCTCTGATAAACTTGGACTTGCCTCTTTCCATGCTGAATTAAAGCAGGTGTATGAGGCGTCGATCCCCCTCGTTCAAAGCGAGATTAATGAGAAGGGCGATCAATTACAATTTACCATACCAATCAGTCAGTTGTTTCCAGATGGTGACATACAGTTCCGGGATAACCGAAAAGAATTGTTTACGGATACGGCACGGGTTTTGATAAAACGTGGCAATATCGAACCGACTGATATGGAGATCCTGATGGATATCGGATCCGATTTTCCGACAGCTTCAGACGTTCGGGGCAGCCTAGCAGTAAAGCGGATAAATGGCCTTGTTAGTAGCTTGATAGAGCAAGGGGTGCCGTCTCGGAGCATCTTTGTTGGTTTAGCTGGCGAGGGCAGCAATCAGGTGTATTTCAAGTTTTATGTTCGAACGTCGTTTAATAATCAATTTCAGAAAGAAGCTGACAAGTGAGCCTTTTTGACGAAGAAATTGAAATCGAAATTGCTAAACGGAAGCCAAATACCATTTGGCTGACGTCGCTGGCTGATTTGTTAGCCCTTATGCTTGCATTCTTCGTCATGGTGTTTTCCATGAGCGAGATTAAGAAAGATACTTGGGAAATCGTTCTTGAAAAGCTTGGCTATCAATTAAACGACCAGGTAGAGGCTTCTGATAAGGGCCCTACAGCGGATAAAAATATTGAATTATTCTCTGAACAAAAAGCATTCGATCTTGCTTATCTTGAAAATATTTTGGGATCCAAAATAGCATCGAGTAGTGAATTAAGTGATGTGGAAATCTTTAAATCGGCTGATCGGTTAATCATCTCCTTTGCCGGGGAAACGTATTTCGGGACCGGCGGTGATGACGTAGCTCCTAAAATGGTTGAGGCGGCACGGCTATTGGGGGAAAGCTTGAGGTATGTTAAAAATCGAGTGGAAATTTATGGGCATTCTGATCCATCTCCCATGACACGAAATGATCCTGAGGCGTTGACCAACTGGGGGTTGTCACTTGCTAGGGCACTATCAGTGTCTGACATATTGAAAAAATCCGGTTATAGTTTCCCAATTAGGGTGTTCGGAATGGCAGACTCGCGTTTCTTCGAACTTGAAGACGTTGTTGATGTTCAAAAAAAATATGCGCTCGCCAGAAGAGTTGACATTGTCATTAGAGAAGCTGAGGGGCTGGGACGCTAACGATGGCATTACGTAAGATTTCATATACGATCTGTTGCTTTATGGTTGGGATGGCTTTTGTCGTCGCAGATGTAAGCATCACTTCTGCGGCCGATAAAGTTGCTGTTCGAGCGGCAGAGCATCCGACATATGGGCGGTTGGTTCTAGACTGGGGCCGGAAGCAAAAATACGAAGCAGAAATCCGCGATGGGTTTCTAATTGTGACCTTTACGGCTCCGTTTGAAGCGAATTTGAGACCCGCAGAAATTTCTCTAGTAGATTACCTATCAAAAGGAGAAATATACAATAATAACAGAAGCTTACGTTTTAAACTTAAAGGTGATTATACCCTTAAGACGGCCGTATACGGGTCTGCTATTGCCTTGGATCTTGTTAAGGGGTCTAAAAAGAAAACGGCGGCAACACCCACCGTTAAAATGCGCGCAGGTGATCATCCAAAATACAGCCGTCTAGTTGTGGATTGGCCTGCACGGACAGGCTTTAAAGTCTCTGAAACCGGGTCCGATTTTAATATCACTTTTGATAAGGCTGCCGACGTTTCAATTGGCGCAGTATTGCGAGACCTTCCAAAACTCATCAAGAAAATTACAACGTCACAAAGTAATGGGAAAACTGTTGTCAATGTTCAGTCCCATGGGGCCACGCAAGTTAAATCATTTAGAAGCGGGAATAGTATCGTCTTTGATTTTACAGCTGTTAACAGCAGTGAGACCACAGCGAACACCAATACACCAGTAGATGTTAAGCCGATCAAGAAGGAAGCCGCGAAGCCCACAGTTCCTATTCGTAAAATTACCCAATCACCGCCAATTCTTGAAAAAACGGATCATGCCGCTCTTGAAGAAACAAAGACGCAAGTTGACACACATGCACTGCCGAAGGCTCCCATTGTTGAAAAACCTGTCGTTGAGGAAAAAAAGGGACCCCGCTCTTTAATTCCAGTAACGCTAGACGCGGGGAGTGAGAAAATCAGCCGGAAGCCGGCGCCACCGAGCGAGAAGTTGGTGGTTGATGTTGGTAACTTGAAAGATGGCTTTCGTTTAATTTTCCCTTGGAAGCAATCTGCTGCAATGGCGCTTTTTGAGCGAGCAGAAAATTATTGGCTGGTATTTGATAAACGGGTCCAACTTGATTTCAGAAAAGTATCCGGGCCGTATAAGTTCCTCCTTATTCGTAAAAAACAAATTGGCCATCCAACGGCCACCATTGCCCGCTTGTCTGTTCGAGATGGCTACGCCCCGTCGGTTACCCGGACAGGGGACGAATGGCGCATTGATTTCAGATTAGGCGAGACACCGGTTATTGAAAATACCATTGATATTCAATCTCAACCTGCCGCCCAAGATGGCGCGCGGATATTTATCCCTGCCGTAAATAACGGGGATAAAGTTAGCTTTAAAGATCCGCAAGCTGGTGATGAGTTGATTACAATCCCTTTATACTCTCCAAGCTGGGGAACAGGACGAACGCGGACATTTACCCAGTTTACAATTCTACCGTCCATGCAGGGTATTGCCATGACACCGCGAGATTCCTCGGTCAAAGTTGGTGTCGAACGGAATGGCGTTTCTGTTACGGCAAAAGGCGGGTTGCAGTTATCTAGGGCGATTTCCAAAGACGATCTATTTGCAAATGGTGATCAAACAGATCGCTTCACAGGCAAAAAAGATAAAGCGCAATTGGTGAAACTGGATCAATGGGCGCAAGTTCCAGAAAAAGAATTTTTGGAACGCAAGCAACTCCTTCAACGAAAAGTAGCGCGGGCTCCGCGAGCGGGGCGTAACGCGCTTCGTATGGAACTGGCCAAGTTTTTTGTCGCGCACAAGTACTACGCCGATGCGTTCGGTGTGTTGGAACGGGTAAGACTGGATGATCCTCGTGCTGATGAAGATGGCATATATAGATTGCTTCGAGGGCTTTCAAACCTTGGAAAGCACCATTTGGCAGAAGCTGAAGTCGATTTGTTTAATCCAGTTTTTGCGGGTGTTGCCGAAGTTGCACCGTGGCGCGGTAAGTTAGCCGCTGAAAAAGGAGACTGGAAGCTAGCCGGTGAAGAATTTAAAAT
>JBALWO010000041.1:0-23089 GCA_036960775.1 Pseudomonas marincola
ATGAAAAGAATGATCTTTTTCCAATGAAGGTCAGCAATTGGTGGGTTGTCTCGCAGCCATATGCGGGTGAAGGCGTTCCAACTGGAGTGATGTATAACGGCCCGCAGATTGCGGCACTAGATCCAAGTCGCACCTATCAAGTTGCCTTGAAAAGCAACGAAGGTTTTCAATTCGCAGGCAACACCTATCCCGGAACTATCAATTTTTGGCAAGGTCACAATGGAAATCTCGCCATGGGCCTGACTGCGGGAAATATCGATGTATCTGATATTTTTTGTGTAGATTTGTTTAATGAGGATGATCGTTTATTTTACAAAACTAAAAATGGCAGAAGTTATATTCGACCGTCTACATATCAACCAGTTAAAGCAGTTGCTGCACCTCCAGTGGCTCCCCTATTTAATGTGGTCGATCACAATTGGCCTGTGGTCATGATTGATGAAAACAAGGAAGCCCGGCAAGGCGATCCCGTCGGCACTGCCTATATTCAACGGTATAACTGGGAAGGATCAACAGTTTCAACACTCACCAGTTGGATGGATGCATTAAATGCCAAGACCCTAATGGAATGGAACGATAAGTTAGATACCGTCGGCGCTAATTTCAACTTGGTTGCACTAGAAACTGGCGGGAAAGCCTCCTACAGGCTAACTGGTAGCTTGCCGATCAAACGCGGCATGCAACAGCCTAATCCGGACGTACCTGCCACAGAATGGGACTATTTTCCATCATATGATCCCCGTCTACCTGCCGCCATTGCCCCAGAAGATGGATGGAATATTGTTGGTAAATATTACCATGGACTTGGGTATGATGTTGACAATGAAATATTGGCAAATTGGAACCAAAAGCCTTTTGTTAATATGCCTGATGGTGATTTAGATTACGATTCCTACTTCCGCTTTGATCGGGTAACGTTGATTAAAAACATGCTAAAGAGTGTCCAACTTGAAGACCAATGGACTGTTGATTCCGTTTTAAATGTTAATGGTTTTCTGCAACGCTTGGATGTCAATTATTTCGCTTTCAAACCATTCTGGAAGCGTTTAAATCAAATCTCTGAACAACCAATTCAAAAACAAGCACTCTTCCAAATTGGGAATTGGGGCGGACAAAGAGGAAGCTTCACAAATCCTGAAGTGGATCAATTAGGGGCTCACTACGGTCATGTTCTTTTCTATGAATGGATGAACGCGCTAACCGAACAATTTGCCAATGTGATTGCAAATTCTGACAAAGATCTGACGACCCATTTAATGAAGGGTTTACTCAAACCAAAACAACCTTATCTTCCGACAATAAAAAATGGGGCGCCGGTTAAACCTAGACCAACTATTCTAACCAGCCATGGCATTCATGTGAATGCACGGATCATGTTAAATGCACTCCACTCCGCCTTCGAAATCTCTCAGAGTGAAACAGAGGCTGGGGCGCCGCAAACAACGGATTATCAATATTCTTATGATAGATTTCAGGAGAACTTACTAGGCCGTGTAAATCCTGAACGTTCCCCAGAGCAGAATGCTTATTCAGTAATGCTTAGCGCTTTAGACACCGCAATTGAAAAAACCATGCAGTATCCCGGTTTCTCTGAAAAGCAATTTGTATCAGGAGAAAATTCGTATATGGCCAATGATATTCGAACCTACTCTGGAATGTCTTCTACACTTGGGCGAAATGACGTCAGTATCGGCTTTAGACCCGGTAGCATCGCAATTCCTCATTTCCGGAATAGAGGGCCGCTAAATATAGCCGTGCAGTTCCTCGATGGGAAAGCCCAAGGTAAGAATATCGCCCATCCGGGTATTCGCGAATTTAGGAATGTTCCTGGTGCAGGAAGTGAAAACCATAGCGGCAATGATTTTTCATACAATCAAATTGATATGTATGAGAAGAACCGATATCGGGACATGCATCCTTTGCCGCGCCGTCCCCTTCACAGATCAAAACTATAAGTATCTGCGGTTAAAATAAGTCATACAGAAAGGCCCGCAAAACACCGCGGGTCTTTTTTTATCACAGATCCGTTGCCTATCCATGAGAGACTTGTTGAACAGTGGCAAGCTCGTCTTTACCAACTTTAGCCGCCTCACCCTCCAGCCATTTCCAGAAACTCCGTATCACCGGATCATTTGAATTTTCTGGCAAGGTCAGCAGATAATAACCAGAGTCAAGTTTGAGATCGATCTCTGAAAGCGACACTAAACGTCCCGCATCAAGATCGTTTTGTACAAGGCATCGCTTTGCAAGGGCAATCCCCTCGCTATTGATGGCCGCCTCTATAACCATCCATTGCTGGGAATACTCCCGAAGGGACAAATTATCCACTTCATCAATGCCCAGCTCGGTTAAAAATTTCTCCCAAGAGGGATATTCTTTGATAATTTTAGGGTGTTGGTCGATTAAGAACGGGAAATCTAAAACATCTTTAAATTCAAACTCTTCCCTCGGTTTTTTCATAAGATTTGGCGCGGCAACCAAAAGCAATTCATCCCGCAATATTTCTTTGCACCACATTCCCGATTGATGCGCAATTCCATATCGAATACCCACATCACCATCAGCCGCCTGATATTCATTTATCAATTCAACAGTAGCGATGGATATATCAACACCGGGCCATAAATCCCGAAAACCGGTTAGTCTTGGCAACAAGAATTTCATGGCGAACGACGCTGTTACAGAGATCACTAGCCCATTTCGAACATCAGGCCGGCCCACTCGCTGGGTAGCATTCCGGATATTCTCCATGGCGACTGAAATTTCAGTGTAATAAGCCGCGCCCGGCTCAGTGAAATCAAGACCTCTGTTCGTGCGTTTAAACAAACGACAGCCGATCCATTTTTCCAATGCATGAACCTGCTGGCTAATGGCACCTGAAGAGACACCCAGTTCTTGGGCTGCTCGGGCAATGCTCAAATGTTTTCCCGCCATTTCAAACGACCGTAATGCGTTCAAAGGAGGAAGTTGGTCTCGCATAATTCACCTTTAGAAAAACTAAACACAAATAAACTTTTACTAAATACGTATTTTCTAATCAATAAGCTACTCTACTCATAATTGTTCAACCTGTCGATAAATTTGGGAAATAGAATAAATGACAGTCACCCTCGAGGAAAACAGCACACTTGAGATACTAAGCAATCTCATTGCATTCGATACAACGAGTTTTCGCTCAAACATGAGCTTGATAGACTATGTTGTCTCCTACCTCGAAGCGTATGATATACAAGTTGAAGTTATTAAAAATGCCGAAGGCAGCAAAGCAAATTTGTTTGCAACAATCGGGGAAAGCCAAAATCCCGGCATCATTTTATCAGGTCATACCGATGTTGTTCCCGTCGCGGGACAAAACTGGTCAACCGATCCTTTCAAGCTCAGAATTGAAGACGATAAGGCCTTTGGTCGTGGTACCTGCGATATGAAGGGTTTCATTGCAAGTGTGCTTGCCGCTGTTCCCAAAATGGCGCAAGCAAACCTCGCCTGTCCTGTCCATATTGCGCTGTCATATGATGAAGAGGTTGGTTGTGTTGGCGTTCGCCATTTGATCGATTTTCTAAAACGTAAAAATTTGGAAGTAGAAGCCTGTATAATTGGCGAACCGTCCTCTCTAAAACCCGTAACCGCGCACACTGGAAAACATGTATTTAGATGTGAATTTCAGGGAACTGCAATGCATTCGTCGTTGGCTCCGGGCGGCGTAAATGCCATTTCATATGCAGCCAGCATCCTATCTGAAATTAACTATCTTGAAAAAATCGCAGAGAGTTATGTCATTGATGACGCCCGGTTCAAATATCCGCACCCAACTGTAAATATCGGCAAAATTACCGGCGGTAAAGCTGTCAACATTGTCGCTGAACACTGCCAATTTGATGTGGAATGCCGGTATCCGCCAGGATCCAGCCCAACATTCTTCACAGAAGCTCTTCCCGGCATTGTCAAAACAATGGCCCATGAACCAATGCATTTGAAAAACCCAGCCGCATATGCATCTTGCGAGCAGGTTACAGAATACCCAGCTTTCGAAGGTGACTTCAACTCCCCAGCTGCGTGCCTAGTACGCCGCTTAACCGGATCAAATGGCGATTACGCTGTAAATTACGGAACAGAGGCAGGGTTATTCCAAACATCGGGATATTCCAGTGTTGTTTGCGGCCCTGGCGATATCAACCAAGCTCATCAACCTGATGAATTTATTGAACTTTCACAACTTTCCGCTTGCGACGAGATGATGGACACATTGATCCGGGAATTCTCATTAGAAGAGGTTTCGGCATGAACCATATTGCCCCCACCTCCACCACATCGGAAGAACTCGCCCATTGGATATCAAAGGCCGGAAAAATATCTAACCCAGTGGCAATAGAACGCGCTAAAAATGCGTTTATAGACACCATCGCCTGTATCTTAGGGGCTGCAAATGAGACGGTAACGGAAAAGGTCTTTTCTGGATTAAGTGGGACAAGCGCAGGGTTATGTTCTGTCGTTGGCCGTGCAGAGACCTTATCTGCTGAAAATGCAGCATTAGTGAACGGAACTGCCGCTCACGCCCTAGATTATGACGATAACTTTCTCCCTGCGGTCACACATGCTTCGGCAGTTCTTGTCCCGGCTCTCCTGTCCTTGGGCGAAGAGGTCGGAGCATCGTGTGACCAACTTCTTGACGCCTATATCATTGGGCTAGAAGTTCAAGCGTGGCTTGGGCACCATATGATACCGGTTCATTATGCTGCTGGATGGCATGCCACATCGACTATTGGGACTATTGGTGCCGCCGCAGCCTGCGTTCGTATTCTAACAATGGATTCAACAACCGTTCAGTCCGCCATTAGCCTTGCAACCAGCATGGCATGCGGGTCGAAAATTCAATTTGGGAGCATGACAAAGCCGCTTCATGCGGGCCTTGCCGCCAGAGCCGGGGTCACAGCCGCCCGTCTTGCCGCAGCGGGCGTTGAAGCCCATGCAGAACCTTTCGATGGACCTTGGGGGTTTATGTCACTGCATCATGCAAAACGGAACGAGCGGACGCCAACCACCACAAATCTTGCGATTTTAGAACATGGTTTAGCGCAAAAAAGATGGCCTTGTTGTGCCAGTGCCCATCGAACTCTCGATGCCATATACGAAATGATCAATCAACATGATTTAACCATGGGCGATATCGAAAGCGTTTCAACCATCATTCCAGAGTCCAATGTCAAAAACCTGCGGTTTAATAATCCAAAAACGCCGGATCAAGCTCGGTTTTCAATGACATACACGGCTGCGGCGCTTCTGCACACAAACGGGCTTACTCTCCAAGATTTCACCGAACAGGGATTGGCGAGAACAGAAGTTCAGGATTTTATACCCAAAGTCTCTATGCAGTCGGCACCTCCGCCTGAGACGGAAGAGACAGGAATTTGGGACACCCCAGCGAAAACCACACTGTTTTTGAAAAACGGTCAAAAACTGAAAAGTGAAATATATCAACCCGTTGGAACCCTTTATTCACCCCTATCAAATCAAGACCTTGAAACAAAATTCTTTGAATGCGCAGGTCGTTCTCTGCCCGTTGATCAAGCAAGGCGACTGTTTAATTGCCTGCAAGATTTCGAGCAGTATAACGCCCGTGACATTGCCTCTTTTCTACGAAACGTAGAGGCAAACAGGGACCGTAGTTCCCATCAACTGGTCCCCGAATACAAGATGGATTTCTAACCAGAGGAGAGATGACAATGAAAACGAAAAGGCAAGTCTTAAAGGCAGCAGTTACATCCGTTGCAGCAGCCGGCATATTATTTGCGACAAGTGCAATGGCAGCTGATTACAAAATTGATGTTTCGCTTGAAACAGGCCCAAACCATATTCGCAACATCAGCATCAAAAAATGGGCTGACATCCTGAACGCTAAATCTGGCGGCCAATTGAAGATCAACGTGTTTGAAGGCGCGTCAAAATTCAAGGGCTCTTCCGTTCCAACGGCTTTGGCCCAAGGCACATTGGATATGGGCGTTCCCGGCACTTGGCATTTGACCAAATTCATTCCTGACTTTGGCATTATATTCCTGCCTATGTTCTTCGGTCATGATCGCCAGGTTTCCTATAAAGTTATGGATGGTCCTGTCGGTAACGAGTTGGTTAAACAAACTGAATCCAAACTAAATGTAAAAATATTAGGTCGCTTTATTGATATCGGTAGTGCCATTACATTTATGAAAACGGCCCCCATCAAAGGTCCATCTGATTACAAGAACAAACGTATTCGGATTGCTGGTAGTGCGGCACATGCGCGTCGTTATGAAGCACTTGGCGCCAATGCGGTTAAGGTTTCATGGCCTGACGTCCCACAAGCCCTTCAAACAGGCATGGTGGACGGTGTTATGACAGCGTTTGAATCTGTAAGAAGTGCAAAACTATGGGATTCAGGTTTGAAATTTGCCTATGTTGATCAACATGCATTCCATCAATATGTGCCAATGATCAATAGAGATCTATGGGACACACTTCCAAAAGATCTTCAAACTTTGATGGAAAGCACTTGGGATGAAACCGTTGATCCTCAACGTGAATTTACGGCTCAACGGGATACTGATGCCCGTGCAGAGGCTATCAAAAATGGGATTACGGTAACAGACGCATCTGCGGCTGATCTTCAGAAACTTCGCGGCAATCTGATGCCAATCCAAACAAGTGTGATTAAAGAACTCCGGATTAATCCAGCGTTCGCTGACCGTGTACAGGAGGCAATTAAAAAAGCCGCCATGTAACTGTCCTGCGTGGGAAACACTTTTGGGGAAGTGTTTCCCAACAGCAGAAAGGAATAAAAATGAAAAAAATAATTTCCACAATTTCGTCAATAGAACATGGGCTTGTAGCAGTTTTTGCAAGTACCGCCTTAGTTTTAGCGGTTACCGAAATGTTCATGAGATATTATTTTGCAAGCTTCTTGCCTGATTGGACTTCCGAAGTCGTAGTTTATTTGATCACGGCATCAGTGATGTTGTCAGGTGGCCGCTTGGTTACTGAAAACAGGCATGTAAACGCGGATATGTTTCTTCGAATGGTCCCGGCTAAACAACAACAATATTTTGAAATCGGTTTTTGCCTAGTCGGTATTTTTGTCTGCTTCGTCATGGTCGAACGCGGAATTGGCATCGTCGAGTTTGCCTATCGCCTTGACGAGCGGAGTGACAGTTCACTGCAATTTCCAGTCTATCTATATTACGCCTTCGTTCCAATTTCATTTGGCATGATGTTGCTGCACTACATCGTGCGGTTAGCAAACTACATCACCGCCTTTGATGAAGAAACAATGGCCACAATCGACATTGATTTAGAAAACGCTGATTAAAGCGGTTTAACGCAATTTTGCGTCAGGGAGTTTATTATGTTTTTTCCAGCCGTCTTCACAGGCCTGTTTGGAATATTATCCACCGGCATACCCATCTTTCTTGCACTGGGTTTCATGAGCATCCTGCTGTTTTGGCATGAAGGCACACCGCTGGTTGGCCTACCGCAGTTGATCGTAGATAACATGAATTCCATTACCTTTTTGGCTATTCCTTTCTTTGTGATGGCGGCAACTTTCATGCAAAAAGGGGGTGTCGCCCAGGCTCTGGTTAATTGTGCATATGCATGGGTCGGTCATTTTAAAGGGGGCATGGCCGTCGTTTGTGTGGTTGCAACCGCCATTTTCGCAGCAATTTGCGGATCATCCGTGGCAACCGCGATGGCAATGGGGACCATATTGATTCCTGCCATGATCGAGCGGAAATACGAGCGCAGTTTCGCCACCGGAATTGTCGGATCTTCTGGCACACTTGGTATTCTGATACCACCTAGTATGGCGTTTATTGTATATGCTATTATAGCAGAACAATCCGTACCACGGCTTTTCCTTGCAGGTGTTATTCCAGGCCTAATTCAAGCGGGTCTATTCATCGCATGGAGTGTTTATTACACCACAAAAAATAATTATGAAGTTGGTGAACGGTTGTCCGGCAAGGAATTCAGGAAAATCAACTTTCAAGCCATCCCTGCATTATCCCTCCCCGTTATTGTTTTGGGCGGTATATATGGCGGTTTGGTAACGGTAACAGAAGCAGCCGCTCTATCTGCATTGGTTGCCATCCTCATCAGTGTGTTCGTCTATAAGGGTTGCACATGGCAGGAAGTCATTCCAACCATTGGCGAGTCCATTAAGCGCGCCGGAACAATCATCTTTATTATCATGATGGCATTGGCATTTGGCCATTGGATAACCGGCTCTGGCTTTACCCATATGCTCACCCAGTGGGTTATCGATTACGATATATCTGGATGGCAATTTCTATTATTTATCAATGTATTAATGATCTTTCTTGGCATGTTTCTTGAGAATTTTGCCGTCCTTTTGGTCGTCGTGCCATTGGTCTTACCATTGCTACAACCATTAGGTATCGATCCCGTTCATTTTGCGGTTGTTGTGACAGTAAATCTTGAACTGGGACTGCTGACACCACCAGTAGGACTTAATCTATTCGTCCTCACATCCATAACGGACGCACCTCTTAAAGAGGTCATAAAAGGAACGCTACCGTTCATAATTATAATGGTATTTTTCTTGATGTTGATTACCTACATTCCAGAAATTTCACTATGGCTCCCAAATTACGTTTACGGAAGTTAAGGCCCTCCCTTGCAATCGTTGCCCGGCGTTCGGGCGCGATTGCCTTTTTTTTGGGTAGACTAACCAATTACTGAAAAACTTGAATTTTGGTTTATCTCCCGATTTCGCGAGAAAGTGGCAAGTGAAATATCTTTGTTTATTTGATCCAAATGAAATGTAATCGGATCTTTATCATGATCATGACCGGCCTCACATTTTTCCACCAAAGCCGTCAGAATTTTTCCCGCAACAGGCGCATTCTTGAACTGATTACCACTGGTGCCAATACCCATATAAAAACCCGGTAAATCGCTTTTATCATAAATGGGCATCCAGTCTTCAGTCACGTCATAAAGCGCGACAATCCCGCTTGCCGTGTTAGGGATCGGCAGGCCGGTTAATCGTTGGGCCATGCGCATAACCTGCACCGTCCATTGATCCGTAAATTCTTGATTATAATTATCTGGATCATCCACCCATTCCTTTTCATCGCAAGGGGGGTCTTCCGAGCCAATGGAGACTGTATTTCCAAGCTCTGGACGGCAATAGGTTTGAATATCGCTGTCAGACAAAACCAAACCGTCTTTTTCAAAATCAAAGCCAGACGGTGACGGCACGTAGGCCACTTCTTGACGAAGGGCCCGCGTCGACATTTTCATGGTCTTATCAACACCAGCCATTGCATTGATTTTTGATGAATAAGGACCAGCCACATTTATGACTATGGGCGCACGGTATTCCTGGTCATTTGACAGCTTTACACCGCTAGCCCGGCCATCAATGGTCAGAATTTGGGTAACTTCAGAATTAAAAAGAAAAGTAGCTCCATGTGCTTCTGCTGCTCGCCGGGCATTATCTGCTGCAAGTTTGGGATCATTCACGTATCCACCGGCCGGAAAAAAGATGGCACCATTAACTGTTCCGCCTGTTGGTTCACCAAACCCATCGTCCTCCATGGCTTTAGCAGGATAAAATTTTTGAGTATCGGCAATGGGGAGATAGTCGGTTATCTGATCTGTTGTGACGTCTGAATAAGGGCAGCCAATACGGGTCATCATCTCACATATTTTAGCTAGATTATGATTGTGATCCGTTTTGATAACGAGGCAGCCTGTTTCGCGGTATTTTATGGGCTGTAACCCCTCATGTTTTCCAACGTAACTTTCCCAATCCCGCCAATGATGCCACCCTTCAAATGCGATAGCACATGTCTCATACGCTGAATAGTAAGTCCGAATGATAGCAGAGGATGCCGACGTCGATCCGTAACCCGCTTCTGGCATTTTGTCGATAGACAGGGTTTTATAGCCCTTTTTCGACAGCTCAAATGCAGTGCAGGCCCCAATAACACCTGCCCCAATAATAATTGCATCGTAATCATTCGTCATGTGCTAACTGCCATATGTTCGTTGCCTGTGAAATGTTCATGAGGCGTATCGGTTATGCAGTTATACTAATCTCGATACTTTCCGATAATCAATGACGTATTTATGCCACCGAAGGCAAAGTTATTGCTCATAAAGTTGTCGATGTTCATTTGACGTCCTTCCTTCATGATGTGATCCAATCCAGTACAGTCAGGGTCAACATCTGTCAGATTTGCGGTCGCTGGAACCCAGCCACTTAGCATGGCTTCAATACCAAGCCAGGCTTCAATCGCACCGCAGGCGCCAAGTGAATGACCGAAATAGCCTTTTAGTGTGTGAAATGGAATTTCTCGCTTAAAAACTTCATTCGTGGCCCGACATTCTGCAACGTCGCCTTGATTTGTTGCTGTCCCATGACCGCTAACAAGCTGAATTTCATCTGCCGTTAATCTGCTGTCTTTAAGGGCCAGCTCCAAGGCGCCTCTCATCGTATCCGAGGAGGGTTGTGTAATGTGTTTACCGTCCGAATTTGTGCCAAAGCCCAAAATTTCTGCATATATATCGGCACCGCGAGCCAATGCATGGTCCCGCTCCTCCAAGATAAGCGTTGAAGCTCCCTCGCCGATAACCAAACCGTCCCTATTCTTATCATAGGGACGTGGCGACAGATGCGGCTCATCATTGCGCTGACTTGTGGCATATAATGTATCAAAAACAGCTGCCATTGTCGGGCAAAGTTCTTCGGCTCCGCCCGCAACCATCAAATCTTGTTGACCTGATTTAATGGCTTCATACGCATAACCAACAGCCATACTCCCTGATGTACAAGCAGATGATGTAGGGATAACGCGCCCTGTAAGCCCAAAAAAAACACCGATATTAACGGCTGCTGTGTGGCTCATCATTTGAATATAGCTGGTTGCCGTGAGGCCGCGAGATTCCCCGGTTTCCATAAGCCGGGCAAATGCCTTTACGGGCGGCGTGCTGCCAAAGGACGACCCATATGCTGTGCCAATCCGTCCGCCCTGCAATAGCTCTTTTTTGTCAAGCAAACCAGCACGCGTGAGTGCTTGCTCAGTTGCATACACCGAAAGATGGGAAACACGGCCCATGCTCCGAAGGGCTTTTCGTGAATAATGCTTTGGGAGTTCAAAATCAGTGACAGGACCTGCAAGTTTGGTTCCAAGATCGTGGTAGCGTTCCCACTCTTCCATATACCGGATACCCGTTTCACCAACACTCATTTTGGCTTGGATATCTTTCCAAGTTTCGCCAAGTGACGTGACGCCGGCCATACCGGTTACAACGACGCGACGGCTCATATCATACCTCCGTTCACGGAAATGACTTGCCGGGTGATATAGGACGCCTCGCTTGAGCATAAAAAAGCGACAATTCCGGCGACTTCATTTGGTGTGCCAAAGCGCTGCATTGGGATTTGTTCTTTGACCATATCAGGAACATTCTCTGTCATTTGTGTTTCTATTACGCCCGGCGCAACGCAATTTACTGTAATTTTTCGTTTTGCAACTTCAATAGCCAACGACTTCATGGCCCCGATAAGTCCAGCTTTCGTTGCCGCATAATTTGTTTGTCCGCGGTTACCTGCAATTCCAGATACCGAAGACATAACAACAACCCGGCCCGGTGACCGCCGTCTAATCATAGGCATCATTATGGGCTTTAGGACATTGTAAAAACCGCCCAAATTTGCATTAATAACGTCATCCCAATCGTCGTCTTCCAGGGCTGGAAAGGCGCCATCTTTATTGATTGCCGCATTTAAAATCGTCCCGTAATAGGCCCCATTTGCGGCCATATCTTCTTCGAGAGCTTCCCGGCATTGCTGTCTGTTGGCGATATCAAACGTCAAAATACGACCATCACTACCAGCTGCGCGGACTTCTGCCAGCGTATCTTCAGCACCTTGCTTATCCCGCCCATAATGCACGGCAATTTGAAATCCATCTTTCGCCAGTCGTATGGCAATGGCTTTGCCGATACCCTTGCTTGCGCCAGTGACTAAAATTGCTTCTGTTTTCATTTGAATACCAATTCCTTAAACCGCACTTGAGCTATGCTGTTCTCTTGCTGTTTGTATAAATTTTTCAGGATTTTTGGGCTGAAAAGCATTTATTCGTGCCGATGCAACCACATCGTCTCCCACTTGAACAGAGCCATCGAATACCGCCATTTCACCATCATTAAACGAGACGGTTACAGTAATGGATACAGTACAGCCTTCTTCAAAGTAGGGTTTGTTGAGCGTGACATTACGACTACCCAAAAGAAATCCTGGTTTCACTGCCTGCCCCAAACGGTAATCTTTCAAGCCATTGAATGCGGCGATGGCTTGGGCCATGTATTCCATCCCAACATATGAGGGAACGCCGGATCCGGCTTCGAAAAACGGCGTATTTCCGCCAATATCAACTTCAGCAACAAGTGTGTTTTCATCACTTCTCACAAAACGATCCAACAGCAGCATTGGGGCATCATGCGGTACGATGTCTGAGATAGAGCCCTTAAATGTCATTAAACCCCTCCTCGTCCCAAAATGATGCTGACATTACTGCCGCCAAATGCAAATGAATTACTCATCATTAATAGTCTATCTTTTGGGTCAATAGACTGCCCGTGAACGGCCAGCCGTACTCTATTTATTTCGGGGTCAGCCTCGCCGTCCCAAATATGAGGGGGAATTTTTGCCCGCTCTGCTGCATTGGATAGGCTTAGCCACAAAATTGCCGCTTCAATGGCCCCGGCAGCCCCCAAAGCGTGCCCTGTCATTGGTTTAGTGGAACTGACGGGCAAGCTTTCGTTAAAAATTCGAGAAACCGCCGCAGCCTCCATACTGTCGTTGAGGCCAGTGGCCGTTCCGTGCATATTCAAATAGTCAATATCGCACTCATCAATATTTGCAGATTGAAGTGCCCTCCGCATTGATATCTCAGCCCCTTTACCTGTCGGCTCTGGTGCGCTGATATGATGCGCATCTGAACTCTCACCGCCGCCCAGAAAATACACGTCAGATTTTTGACGGCTCATAATAAATACAGCAGCGCCCTCACCTATATTTGTTCCCGATCGATTGACACTCATTGGATTACAAATATTGTCCGACAACGCTTGCAGGCTCCGAAATCCACCGATTGTTAAAGAACAAAGGCTGTCAGCTCCGCCAACCAACACCGCGTCACAAATATCAGCATTGATCAGACGTGCAGCCGCCGTAAAGGCTTTACCACCTGACGCGCAGGCTGAAGAAACTGAATAGGCAGGCCCTTTTACCCCGTATTTATGGGCAAGGAATAACGAAGGACTTCCGATTTCCTGTTGGTTAAAATGATAGGTATCTGGAAAAGCACCGTTTTCTGAGCGGTACTTCATAGCAATTTCGCTTTCCTCAATTCCAGAGGTGCTCGTCCCAATAATCACGCCAATTCGGTGAGAGCCATATTCAGAAATAACGGATTTGATCTCGGTGTCGATTTGCTCACTTGCAGTATTTAGCAGGCGGTTATTTCTCGATTGAAACCGCACATCCAATGTTGATAGAGCTGGCAATGGATCAGTTATCATTCCCACATATTCTGGGGAGTTTGGGGTCCATTTATCGGTGCAGATCATATTTGATTGATCACCAGACATGACCGCCTGATATGTGGCGTCCTTGCCAGTTCCAAGCGGGCTAATGATACCAAGTGCGGATAAATAAAGGGAATTAGTCATTTTTCCACCGCCAGTAAGCTCGATGAAATTGTGAGTTTCATTCCATTATCCAGATGCAAGATTTCTGTTTTTGAAACCCAAAGGTTATGACTGTCAGAGCGGATTTCAATTAATTTTCGGCCTTCACTCGTTATAGATCGATTGTTACCGTTTGTTGTCATTTGCCCTGTGATAGGTAACCCCAATTTTGCAGACTCTACCGGCCAAAATGCCAGCACTATGTGAGCCAGAATATCAGGTGCCGCAATATTTTGGGGAAGCCACGATGCGGTCTTGGTCTCTAGCCCCTCTCGCGTCCAATCCATGTCCATTGCCCGGCGCCCGGTCATGTCGAGAAGGACAATTTTGGCAGATCCCGGCTTTAAAGCTAACACGGCTTGAAATTTTGAAGCTGTCTTCCCGTGGGTTATTGTAACCTGCTGAAGCGCTGAAATCGGATCCCCTGACCAAGGGTTAGATGGCAAATTATATATAAAATCCCGGCTTAGATAGGCCTGTTCTGTGGACGTTACTGCACACCCTGAAAGCACCAAAAACACGACAACAAACGCTTTTCTGATCATACGCAAATGTCCTCAAGTACACGGAGGATCCGTTTGGGATGATTTACCAATGTACTTTTGTCATTCCATGCGTAACCGCTTAAGATTGAAACCATCATGAGGGGGAGATCACTATCACTTTCAGGATACCGCAAAACAATATCTTGCAGTCCCCCTTCATACCAAGAATTAACAAACACCCGGAAGACATCCACTCCCTTTTTTAAAGGAATTGCGAACTCTTGATCCCATTCAGTGGGGTCACCCGCAAGCTCTTTCAAAATTTGCGGAACGGCAAGCTCTGCTGATTTCAATGCAATTGTCACACCCGAAGAGAATACTGGATCAAGAAATTCAGCTGCATTTCCAAGCAATACATAACCCGGTCCATGCAACCGGGATACGTTGCAAGAATATCCGTTCAACTTGTTAAGGGGCCGAATTCGTTCAGAGTTTTCAAGAACTTTACCTATTCGGGTTTCCCCCAGCAAACTCTCAAACAACTGATCATCATCTAAATCTTCTTCAATTTCAGAGTAAACGACACCGACAGACGAGGTTCCATTTGAAAAGGGAATTAGCCAATACCAAACATCTTTGCGTTCAGGATGAACCGTTATCAAAATTTTATTTCTATCTATATGATCTGGATTGATATTGTCTTTAACGTGGGTAAATAAGGACGATCGATTAGCGAGGCCCGATGGCGTCTCTAAATCCAATAACCGGGGTAAAACACGCCCATATCCGCTGGCATCCACAACGAACTTTGAGTGAACGGTTGCCACATCTCCGTCTTTTCCCTTGTGTGTTAAGACACAACGCCCTTTGTTAAGCTCTGCACCGACGACAAACCGACCATATAAAATCTCAGCACCTGATTGTGCTGCGCCATCGGCTAGAATTTTATCAAATTCTGCTCGTTGGACTTGAAAGGCTGTGCCCCAACCCTCATCAAAATTTTCCCTAAAATCAATGTGCCTGCGTTCATGACCTCTCTCAAAGGTCGCGCCATTTTTATGCTGAAATCCGGCTTCAGTTACGGAACGTAATAAATCTGCTTTCTCCAGTATATTCAAACAGTTAGGAAGCAAACTTTCGCCAATACTAAATCTTGGAAATTCAGAACCTTCAAGAACAATAACAGACACACCATTATCGCGCAGTAATTTGGCAGCAACGGCGCCCGATGGTCCCGCGCCGATGATAGCAACGTCACATTCTTTATGAGACAGACTTGGGTTACTGGATGTCACAAATTTTCTCCTTCGGGTTTTACATCCGAAATCGGAGAAAACAACCAAGCCATAATTACACCTAACACAACAACTGATCCCATGGTTTGCAGGACCGGTATTTTGGAAAATGCCAGTAGACCAAACACTAAAATTGTACTCATGGCAGAATAAGTAACCGCGAGGTAAGCCGGATCTTTGTCATCTTCGTCTGCCGCAAATTGGAATAAGGAATAATCAGCCCCCAATGCCAACACGAGAAAACTCGCCATTATTGCAAAGAAATTGATATTTATACCGATGGCTGCCGCAAGCACCAATGAAGACAGAGCGGCAAACATTGGAACTGTGAAAATCCGAATTCCTACTCCAACACCTTTTTTCCACATGAAGAATAATGTTAGAAACGCCATGCCACCCAATAGTGAATATGTTGCCTCAATACGGAACTCTTTTAAGCTATCTGTATATTTTTGAGCGGCATCAACAGCTGAGACCCAAGGAAATTGATCGGTGAGCAATGCAGTATCAAAATCAGGGTCCGCCCCCTGCAGGATGACTAAATGTCCGCGAGGGTTTAGACCTCCTTTGGAGATAGATAAACCACTGATTGCCGATGGAAGAGACGAGATCATTTGCGTATCTGCCGCCAGAAGTTCGAGGGTATTGTCTCGTTGAGGGAGAATTCCCATCAGAGGTCTGGCTTCATTTGATTTCAAAATAGTTGCCGATAAAGCAGCCACTTCAGTTTGAAACTTCACAGATGGGATAATTTTGGAAATGCGCCACAGGTCAGAAATAGTGTTATTTTGAATGTATTTCCACAGAAACTCTTGGAGGATTTCCTCCCTTTGTAGAATTTGTTCAATTGTATCGCCTTTAACCAGCATCATTCGGGACGATGACGCATCACTATGATCGCGAACGGCGGCCTCGAACTTTGAAAATTCTGGCGTGGTTACTCTTAACAATCTGACATCGTCAATTGGGTTCAAATAATCCAACACAATTGCACCCATCATCAACAGACAAAACAGCGCAACAACTGGATAGCCAATTTTTTTCATGGCATTTCGATGGAATTTGAGAAGCTTAGGGAGCTTCGTTGTTAATCCTGCCGTTTCGCTAATTCCCGTCAAATTTGGCAAAAGATACAAAACACAGGTTGCCGCGCCGATGAGACCAAATGCCGAATAAATCGCGATTTGCATTAAAATATCAACGCCCGAAAACGCTAACGCAAGAAAACCGACTAAGGATGTTCCTGTTCCATATAGCAATCCAGCCCGAATACGATCAGCTGTTATCTTTGATGTTTCCGTCAAACGCCGCGCTGTATAAAAATGTATGGCGTAATCAACGACAACACCAACGAGACTAGCTCCAAAAGCAACTGCAATTAAATGAATTTCACCAAAGAAAAGAACAGTGGCAGAGGCACCAACAACAACCCCGACTGACGTAATCAATAATGCACCAAACACAGGCTTTATTGATCTAAAAATCAAAATCAAAAGGATAACAATTCCGCAGACGGCGAGCATGGTAATACGCTCGGCCTCAGATTTTGAGATTTCAGCGATTTTTTGTGAATAATATGGGGCGCCGCCATATTCGATTTTGAGGTCACTGTGTTCATTTAGAAATTTTTGAACCAACGTATCAATGACGCGCAAATTGGTACTTTTCACTTCATCAACAGACAGATTTTCATCAATTTCAGCAACTATCGTCCTGTAACCGGCTTCAGTTGCCCCAGACCCCGATGCCAAATCATTTAAATACTCTTGATACAGTCCCAACGGATCGCGTGCTATCAGTGACGAGTTCACGTTACTCGCCGGAGCATATAGGGCCATCAAGGACCGTTCGATCAATTCCTGGCTCTGTCCATCCTTCAACGCACGGTAATCTTTATAACTGGCAAGGGCACCGATAGCCGGCTGATGCATTTTACCAATTTCTGAAAAATACGTATTGCTACGGCCAACCACTGTGATCCCGTTTATGTGTGTAAGCCCGCTTTTAAGATCATCAACGGATTTGGATAGGCTTTCCGGCTCAGCATGGCTCACAAGGAAAACAATCTGTTTAGAGGTTTTATTGCTAACCTGTTCCGCGGCGATACTTTCCAGATTTTCCATATTGGATTGCGGAAATAACGACGCCAAATCTGAGACAAGACGTGTATGCCCTGCATACACAGAAATTCCCGCCGAAACTATCAGGATGCTGAAACAAATCATCCAAATTTTAGCAATCAGAGACACCTGTTATTTATTCCCTTCAAACAGGAACGCTTGGGCGGCCGCTTCTGTTAATGCTGTGAATGTTTTTTGAGACGATAAATATATGACATCGCGGTCGCCATTGGGTTTTAACGTGTCGATTACATTTGTTTTTACTTTGCCGTGAAGCGTCACCTTCGAGATGACTTTTCCGATCAGCGCATCCGTTGGTTTCAGTGTCACCTGCCAAGGGTCAGTAGCGGTTGCAGGCGCGAATTGGACGTCAAATTTATCTTCAAGACGCGCCCAGTCTCCGCGTAACGCAGGTCCCATTATATTGTTAATGGTTGCAGCGAAACCACTGGATCCATCTACTGTCGTGACAGAGCCATGACTGATCTGCGTTATGCCAGTATCAGTTATGATCAAACGGCTTTCGAAAGGTTTGGATATTTTCCAGACAAGTCCTTTTTCAGGGACTACGAAAAATTCACCCGTTGTGAGCAACGGCGCAGGGAACCCTACCAAATAACGTTTCTGAGTGAACTCGCCTGCCAGACTATCACCTGCCTTTACGGGCGTTGGTCCAACCTCTACCGCATGAGCCAAAACTGTCATAAAAATGGACGCTATAAAAACAAACGCCATATGGGTCAATCTTTTCATAGCATCGCCTCAACTTTTTTGAGGAAAACAGTCGGTGATACAAACAACATTTCTTTAGTTTTTATATCAAGCGCAACTTGCGTTGTTCGGGCCTTTGTCAAAACATCACCACTTTGGCTATCTTTTATCCGGTAATCAATTACCAGACGGTTTTCATATTCTTTGAGCGATGCCTTAACTGTAATATCTTGTTTAAAAATCGCAGATTTTACGTACTTAATTCTCATATCAACAATGGGCCACGCATAGCCTGAGTTGCGCATTTCCTCATAGTTGTAATCTATTGTATCCAGCAACGCACATCGGGCTTTTTCCAAAAACCGTGGGTAATTTCCGTGCCAAACAATTTCCATGGGATCCAAATGATAGAATTGGATTTTAAGGTCCACGCTGGCGCTAATATCGGAAATATTTTTCATTATTTTTTATCCTGCGGCGATGTCCAGAAAGCGAAAAAGTTGAACCATTGATGGGGATTTTCAACGGCAAGACCTTCAAGCCATTGCGCATATAATTTCGCCCATTTTTCGGCTGTTGCCATACGATTTTTACGTGGTAGAGAGATTTTATCACTCAGCTTTGACCAAACAATCTCAAACACATGCCCTTTGCGAAGGGCGGCCACCATAAAAACAGGAGCCTCCAGAATGTGGGCTAAAACGTAGGGCCCGAGTGCAAAAGGAGCCATTTTTCCTAAAAAAGAAACGTTTATGATATTCTCTCGTCCGCTAACCGGTGGCCTGTCCGCTGCGATCACAACCCATTCCCCGCGATCAATACAGGACCTAAGATGCATCGCAATATCTGGGCTAATCTCATCCACCTCAACCAATCTCAATTGGGAGTCTGGATTAAACCGTGCCATCAGATTATTGAAACGTTTTGCGTGTTTTGTGTGAACTAAGACGGTAATTGGCCGGGGCTGATTTAAACTCGCTAATGCGCGGATAACTTCTACATTCCCAAGATGAGAGACGAGCAAAACCGCCCCTTTTTTCTCCGGATCTATTTCAAACAGTGATTTCATATCGCCCGGAAACGACAATTGAGATCTGGCGATATCTCCGTTCCATGCGGATAATTTGTCGAGTGCCGCCCCGCCAAACGCCACAAAATTTCTAAAACCTGTCCAGTACGTGGGCTTCATAGATCCTTGGCGCTCGGATACACGCTCCAAAAATTCGTGAATTGCTAAACGTGCCGACGATTTATAGAGGAAGAAGGCGAGCAATACTGGATACATAGCCGCTAAACAAACCCGCCGACCGGCGATCCGGTAGATCGCTGCTAAAGACTTCAGACCCCAGTAAAAACCGGCCTCTTCCATGTCCGCCCAGTGATTTTGTTTTGAAGAGTTACTCATTACCGATACCGCATCCGAAAAGTAAGAAGTCGGGCAAGCATTCCAAACACCAGCCGGGTATGCATCAGTGTAATTCTGATATTATCTCCAACAACTTGAAAGTTTGAGGTATTTTCTGCAGGATAAATAACGTTGGAAGGAATTTCGACAACGTCAACGCCTCGCCAATACAATCTAACCATAACAGATGTGTCAAAATCCATTCGCTTTCCCACATGTTCGCGCCGAATAACATCAAGGGTTTGGCTAACCGGATACACTCTAAAACCACACATACTGTCGGTTATACTGAACGAAAGGGTTTCAACCCATACCCAAACATGGGTGAACCAGCGACCAATTTTCCGGGCAGTCGGCATACTCTCATCATACACCGGCTTTGCCGTAATCAGATCTGCCGGAAAAGATTTTGCAGCATCCATTAACTTGCTGATATCGTCCAAGTCATGCTGCCCATCCGCATCCACTTGCAATGCATGGGTAAACCCGCGCTCTACTGAACGTGCCAGACCCGTCTCAAGCGCCGCGCCTTTACCCAAATTAACATCGTGACGGATGACCTCCACCCCTTCTGATGGGTTATGTAACGCCTGTATATGGCTGGCAGCGTCCGCATCAGATCCATCATCAATAATGATAATTTCCAATGAATGGCGGCTCACGCCCGCAATAACATCCGGCAATGCCTTATAGTGATTAAGAGTGGGAATAATTGCACAACAAGAAAAATTACTCACATATCCTCCTGAAAATTTAGGATACCAGAGCTATGGTCAATATTCTCACCTAGAGCATTTGTACTTTGGAAGAGAAAACTTATTCTCCTATCGGATTTTTTCTCAAGGAATAGACCCACTTTAGTGTCTGGAAAAATGAAAGTTTTAAATTTCAGTTTTTCAATTTTTTCGGGTTGCGTTTCCATGCGAAAAATCTCTGAGCTAACTTGTGTAGCCCAATGAACCTGAACCACACCTGGAAGCAGAGGGTTATCCGTAAAATGACCTTTGAAATAGTCGAGATCAGATGGCGCAACTAACGTAATTTCGGCCTTGTCTCCAGATACATTTCTGGAGATTTCTTTAAATTCAGTTTTCTTGAACTTACGGCGTTCCGGAGCATCTATATTATTCTTACTGTTGAAAAGGTCATCAATCTCCTTTGCAACTATTTTTCCCTGCGGATTTCGAGGCATTAGATCGACAAAGAGCCAGCGGCGCGGACCTGTAACCGCATCATCAAACTGTCCTAAATATTTTCGGAAGAAACGACCGGTTCTAAAAGACCCATTTTCAGTCAGATATGCAGCGCCCAATTGACTGAGCTCTATTACAGAAGCAAGTTGCGGACGCTCATCACCGATCATTTTTGCGGTTACGTCTTGTACGAATTCATGCTTGCGTAACAGCTCTTCAACTCTGGGCAGGGAAACCCGTTTCCCCTCAACCTTTACAATCCTGTCGGCGCGTCCAAGAAGTGTAAAACTCCCGTTCTGGGTAAAGGAGACCAAATCTTCAGTTTCAAACAATTCGTCTGAGTTTTCCAAAAATAAAGATTTAAGTTGCAGGCAACCTCTCTCGTTTTGAGACAGCTCAACGCTGGGCAATGGAACCCAGATGTCGTTTTGTCCCGTATTATGTCGTTTGGCAATACCGCCGGTTTCGGTGCTCCCATATATTTCAAGAACCGGCCGCGTCAAATGGACCGCGGCTTGGCTGGCAAATTCATCTGGAATGGAGCCGCCTGATGAAAACGTAATCAGAGGCGTTACCGAAACGCCACTGTCATCAAAAGCAGTTAATCTGGATAAATGGGTTGGGCTTGATACAAGAATAAACGGATTGCCGTCTTTAGTTGCCGCGCTAATTTCATCCCAATTTGTTGCTGTTTCGTCTCTAAAAGGGCGCCCTGCACATAAGGGCCACAATAGACGAAAGAGCAAGCCATAGACATGTTGATGGCTAACCATTGAATGAACTTCAGCCGACCCAAATTCACTTGAGTACATTTTCTCCCAAGCACGAACTTCATTATCCAGCTGATAAAACCGTTTGTAAATTTCTTTGGGTTTGCCTGTAGATCCGGACGTGAAAAAAGAGATCTTCAAGTTAGGGTCGATGAGGATTTCATCAGATTTATCAACCGTGTAATCACCGTCTTCACCGACTATTATGGTCTCAATATCAAGCGCCGTCACTTCATCGGTGAGTAAAATATCAAATTCGGTTTTGATTTCGTTTAGGGCCTCTGGCTGGTTTGTAGACGGCATAATAATGGCAGAGGCCGTCTTGAAAGCCGCAAGCAGGGCTATAGTTTCCAGCTTTGATGATTTACAGAAAATCGCCACTTTCTTGCCCGAAATTTTGCTCGATAGGGAACCTGCGGCACTGAATAATTCGCGCCGCATCGTCACTTGCCCATTTGGGCCGGTAACCACCGGACGGTCGTCAATACCTCTGTACCAAAGTTCATTCAAATTAAGCTGATTTGAATAGCTCATTCTTATCCTTTTGCACGAACAGTGCGTCTTACTAAAAATTCACCGGCAAACAACAGCCCTGTCAGGCAATATGAAATCAGGCCGTTATAAAGCGTCCATTGCTCAACCGTGCCGTATAAAACAGTCCAAGTGGCAACGACGCTGTTAAACACAAAGAACAGGATCCAAACGATCGTTACATTTCGTGTGTATCGAACGCCTTTTTCGTCCAAATCCGGCTCTGTTATGCGAGCTATCATTTCGATGGCTGTCGGCGGGTACATAACTGAATATAGGAACGCCGCTGCAAGCATCAGGCTTATCCCTACGGGGTAGAGTTTTACGGCGATTGATGCCTTAAAGAACGCTGCGGCTATCATGAAAATAATCGCGGCAATAGCGGGCCAAATTAGGCGATTTTTACTCGGCATTGTTCGCCGCAGAATAAGAACCCTAACCCCAAGTAAGACCAACACCACACCGATCAGAATTTCAGGTTTAACCGTATTAAGTCCAAAATAAACCAAAAATGGATAGGCCAACCCAATGGTTATAGCTGCCGCCGTTAGCCCTATTTTAAGCTTCGGATGCAACGTTATAAACCTGATCGACAATGTCAGAGACGGTTCTTACATTTTTAAAGTCATCAGCCATCACTTTTTTACCAATGAGATCCTGAAAACTTACGATTAGGTCCACAGCGTCAATGCTGTCCAGATCCAGGTCTTCTGCCAACAACGCATCCGGTTTAATGAGTTCTGGTTCAACTTCAAACAATTCCGTTAGAAATACATGCAGTTGTTTTTCGACTTCTTCACGCGTCATGCACTTTTCTCCAAGCCCTGCAG
>JBALWO010000041.1:23189-29429 GCA_036960775.1 Pseudomonas marincola
ATTTCGTTATGCAGCTTGTCCACTGATTATTTGCTCCTCTAGCAGAGTTCTTATGGCCGCGGTCATATGCCGTGTGCTTAAAGAATGATTGATATCAACGTCACATAATGTCGTTGAATTTTTGAGTTCCGAAAACTTAATATTAAATGCCAATTTAGTTGGCGGAATACGGTACCACGGTTGGCCTTTAGCCAGCGTCGTATGATTGCAATGAATAATAACAGGTAAAATGGGCGCGGCGCTACTCAACGCCACATTTGCGACGCCCCTTTGTAATTTTCCAAGTATTTGGTCTGGGCGTGTTCTTGTGCCTTCGGGGAAAATAATTAGGTTTTCGCCCCTCTCTAACACAGCAACGCAGTCGTCGATTAATTTTGTTGGATCTTGATCGTTGCGCACGTAATTTGCGGCCCGCATCACCCCACCCAAAAAGAAATTATTCCAAAGTTCGTGTTTAACGATGCATTGTGCCCGATCCATCTGCCCCATTAGGATAACCGTATCCAACAACGATGGGTGATTGGCAATAATCAAGGTTCCCGTCACCCCGTTTAATTGCTCAGCATTTTCTACGTTTATATTGCATACGCCAATGGTTTTTATGATGGTGAGGTAGATTTTGAAACACCTGTGAATTGTTGTTTGAACGACAGTCGCTCGCGTTTCAACATTTCGAATAAGCAAAGACAAAATTGGAAAATAAAAAATGGTCATGACCAAGCCACCAAGGCTAAACAAGGTGAACGCTATGCCTGTGACAAACAATCGCCACACCCAGTCTAATCTACGCTGCATGCTTTTTAAACTCCCACCCGAAACTACCCGTACCAATAATGGTTTTTTCTTCAACTCCGTTTAGAACGCTTTCGATCGAGGCCAGTGAATTCGTCTTATCACTGAGAAATTCTGTGACTTGCGTCACCTCAAGCGAAACACCAACATCAGAGCAATCGTTATGGGTCATCAGGATCGCGCCCACATTAAGAGCCGCATCCAATTGGTCGAATTCTGTAAAAAGGTCAGGTAATGGTGTGTCCACATAAACAAACAAAATTTGTTTATCGGGGAATGCATCGATTAGTGCAAATGCCTCGGTTAAACCCATGACCAACGAGTTCTCACCAGCTGAGATGACACTTTGCATCTCGTAAATTTTCCAGGCAATGGACAGCAGTCCGGAAACTGCGTTGTGCACAGAAAGGCTAAAATGCATGGGTGAAATATCTTCGGCATTAGATATCTGTTCTAAAATACTGACAGATCTTTCCGTATCACCGTAGCGCGATGCAAATACGATCAAGGGCTGTTCTTCAATCATCTCAGAAACCAAGCCACCCGCAGTCTTCCCAAACGCGTTTAACCGGCGCCGAGTTGGCGCCGGTATTTTACTGACATCGGGCTTTGTTTTCCCGTCATCAATGGTAGGTTTTCTGATTTCCCAACGTGATACTTTAACAAACATAACTGTTTTCTTTTAACTGCTGGATGCCAAACCAAGTTTTGCCACAAGATCCCGTTCAAAGAACTCGATCCAACGATTATAACGGAAATGAATAGTGTCGTTATCTTTTTTTAAGTTATAACTGTCTAAGTATTTGATAGAGAAGGATTTTTCAGTGTAAAAAATATCCACTTTAGCGTTATGCTTCAGGTCACCGATTTTGCCAATCATATGACCTGGTGCAACATCTTCAAATAACCAACCGCGATCAGCGCCGATAACTTTGATGTTCTGCTTTACAGTTCCCAATGGAAGTTTAGCTTCGGTTGAGAAAGTCCGATTATCAACGTTATAAATTGGCTTAACAAAGCAGCCCGTAAGCAATACACTTGCGACAACTAAGATTACAGCCGTTACAGAATATTTTTTTGCGATGTTTATTATTGTTATCATGTGAATCCCCCACAGTTTACACACTTATTAATTGTCTGTATGTCTATACCAATCCCTAAAACAAACCTATACAAAAAATGCTAGTACATGATTATTTTTTAGCCTCTCCAATTTCAACAATTGGGAAACCCCTGCCCGGCAACTTTCAGTCTGACAAAGACCGTGAATATGTTTCCAGGTTTAGTGCACCCGTGCGCCAACGAACCTCGTTGATTGTCCGCGCTCTTGCGCGAAATCTACTAGAGGAGCAGACTGGTATCGCAGCAGATAATTGGGAATTTCATGTGGAGAACACGGGCAGTCGCATTGCAGTATCTTCAACAGACTTAAAACTTCATGTTAGTTTTTCACATAGCCCAAATTGGGGTGCTGTTGCCATAAGCGAATTCCCTATCGGGATCGATGTTGAAGAGGTCAAACCGGGTAGACCTTGGGCAGATATGACTGCGTTTCTTGATATGTCAAAAGACACCCCGACACCCAATACAGAATTAGAGTTTCTTCATAAATGGACCGCGAAAGAGGCAAAATTCAAATTTCAAAGCGCCTCTTCAAAGGAACACTCATTGGTCCATTTTAACCTGTCAGACAGCGCCGTTCTTTGTGTCGCGACAGAATTGACCGACAGATCATTGGTTCGGGTATTCTAGTTTTACTTCAACTGTTGCGCGCCTTTGTCTCTCAAACTCCGAATTTCAAATAAATACCATTCTTGCCAACCATTTTCAGGCACCACAGAATGAGGACTGAAAAGTTTGCTGGCATCAACTTTTCAATCCTCAATGTGTTCTTCCAGCGTATATCAACAGTTCTTAAAACTGTTTCCCACTAACAATTGAATCTGCAGCCAGATTCCTTTTCTTGCTGCCATAAATCTGGACATAGCCACCATCTTTCGTGTTTTTCATCAGTTGAATACACTCTTTTGGCCCAAACATTTCCAGCGTATAGCAGAACTTACTTTTATCTTCTACTGTCCACTTTGTTGTCTCCTTGGTGCCTTTCCAGATGGCATCTAGTGTTCCATTCCCATGAAAATAGAAGGCGCCCTTGCCGTTTTTCAACGTCGTTCCGCCCGTAGGATAGCTCTTATCGCTCAAAAACATCTTTAGCTCATCCGTGGTAAACGGCTTTAAATCGCCATCATCTGCAATTGCGTTGTTTGCACCGGCGAAGCTAATCACCCCTAATATTGCCAACATCCCTAAATTGGTTTTCATACTTTATGTCCTCCCCATTAATCCGCTGTGGGCAATAAAATACTGCCTAGCATCAAACTGATCGACCTTTTTTTTACAGAGTACAAGCGACCGATTGCTGCCCTAGTGGTAATACATGTAAGCCCAAACTTTATTATGGGAACAGCTAAACAGCAGTTATTACATTATGTTTTCATCACACAAAAAGTCATCAGCAAATAATATGCTAATACATCGTATTTTCCGACACAACCCATCATTTTACGCCAGTGCTTCAGTCGATAGCGTTATTCTAGAATTATTTTTGCTGTCTACTAATTATACTCTTTATGAGCATCTATCAGCCATTCGCTTACATATGCGGCGAATGAATTCCGCACATAAATGTGGTAACTATCGTCGGATATTTTTTCAATTATAGCTTGTGATTTTGCGATTAAGGTCTGAACCACTTGTCCGGTTTTAAAGGCACGTGGGTGCAGATCAAGCTCGCAGCTTTTCATTAATATCTCCAATGCATATGGCCCTGATAGCGACAGAATAATTCGATTTGCACTGACATCAGTTGCCGCCACATGAAGGTCAATTAAACTCTCTCCAACTTGCGCAATCTCAGTATCTGACACGAGGAGCCATTCGCTGGGTGATAACCAAAGAGCCCTCGTATTATTAGTTCCAACACTCACCTCGTTCGGAATTGTCGGCAATTTCAATCCAAAGGCGCTTTTTATGGCCTCCACAAATTTGGGGTCGTCCGTATCACCACGAAGGTTTAACTGATGCGTGAAGGGCAACTCGATTAAAGAACTTGGAAAATCCGAGCTCAAATGCACGATGGGAGAGCGCCAATTATCAAATTTCGCCATCTAGTCTCTCCCCTTCAGGATCATAAAATACAGGTGATACGATTTTTGCGGCTACTGTTGTGTTTTCAAGCGGTGCGTAAACACTCTCTCCCGTTTTACCGAGGCCGCCGCGCACAACAGCCAGTGCAATACTTCGGCCAAGGGTCGCGCTGTAATAACTCGATGTCACGTGACCGACCATTGGCATGGGCTTCGATGCATATCTGTCAAACACCAGCTGCGCCCCTTCGGGGAGTACATCCATTGGATTTTCGGTTAGTAGACCAACGAGTTGTTTGCGGTTATCGTCCGCAGTATCTGATCGCGTGAAAGAGCGTTTACCGATAAAATCTGGTTTCTTTTTGGAGACTATCCAATCCATCCCCAAATCTTGCGGCGTGGCAGTACCATCAGTTTCCTGACCAACAATAATAAACCCTTTTTCAGCGCGCAATACATGCATGCTTTCAGTGCCGTAGGGCGTGATACCAAATTCGTCTCCGGCCGCCATCACCGCGTCCCACATAGCCCGCCCCGCATGCCAGGATACGTTAATTTCATAGGTGAGTTCGCCGGTGAAACTAATTCGGAACACACGGGCGTCGATACCTGCAACGACACCTTCTTTAAAACTCATAAACGGAAAGTCTTCAGATCCCAGATCCATGTCCGGCGCTATTTTTTCAAGCAACTTACGGGCCTTTGGCCCTGCAATGGAAACTGTTGCCCATTGTTCAGTTACCGATGTGCAGTAAACTTTTAAATCTGGCCATTCCGTTTGTAAATATTCTTCAAGCCAGTCTAATACCGGCGCGGCGTTACCAGTCGTTGTTGTCATGAGGAAATGATCATCTGCAAGTCTGGCCGTTGTGCCATCATCGAACACCATACCGTCCTCATGACACATCAATCCGTACCGAACTTTGCCAACCCCTAACTTCATCCACGCATTTGTGTAAATACGGTTGAGGAATTCTGCCGCATCTGGACCTTTGATGTCAATTTTACCCAAGGTCGATGCGTCTAAAACGCCAACAGAGTTTCTAACGGCAAGGCATTCCCGGTTAAGAGCATCCTGCATGTTTTCGGCTGTTTTTGGGAAATACCACGGACGGTGCCACTGCCCCACATTTTCAAACAAGGCCCCGTTTTGCTCATGCCAATCATGAATACTGGTAACCCGAACAGGATCAGACCATTTTCCAAGGTTCCGCCCAGCCAACGCGCCATATGACACCGGCGTATAGGGCGCCCGGAACGTCGTTGTTCCAATTTCAGAAAGAGGTTTATCCAATAGCCCAGAAAGAATGCCCAATGCGTTAATATTGGAGGTCTTTCCCTGATCAGTTCCAAAACCGGTTAGCGTATAACGCTTCACATGCTCCGAACTCTCGAACCCTTCCAAAGTTGCTAACGCAATATCTGCGGCTGTTGTATCGTTTTGTAAATCGACAAAATGTTTGGCAGAACTTTCGCCAACCGGTGCATTGCCCGGAACGACCCAAAAAGGCTCGCACGCTTTCATTTCTGGCTCAAGAACACTCAGTTCCTTTAATTCGGTTTGAGGAGAATATCCGGTTTTCTTCGCGGCGACCCTGCCCGCAATCCCGCCTTTATTAAGGCATTCAGCAGTTGTGAAATCACCTGAACAAGAACCTGCAATTTGTTGTTCCTGAACACTTTTTTCAGGGATATAACATATTTTTTCGGCGTCATACTTTAGCTTGCCTTGAGATTGGCTAAAGAGATGAATAACCGGGCTCCATCCCCCAGACATTGCAACAAGATCACATTTGAAGGTGATGCTGTGCCCCGTATATTTATCTGCACCGAGCTCAATCGCACGAACCTCAACGGAAGATATTTTCTTGCCGCCTTTGGTTGCCGTGATGGCATGACCTTCCAAAACCGGAATATCGAGGGCGCGAACTTTGTCAGGCAGTTCACCAGACACGTTCGATCTGACATCAATGATTGCCGAAATCTTCAACCGTTCAGCGTGGAGAGCGAGTGCCGTCTCATACGCGCTGTCGTTATTGGTGAATAGAACGATTTCCTTACCTGGAAACACGCCGTATCGGTTGAGATATGTTAAGACACTTCCGCTTAACATTATGCCGGGGCGGTCATTATCTGCAAACACCAGCGGGCGTTCATGGGCACCGGTTGCCAAAACAACTTGTTTGGCTCTGAAATGCCATGCCCGTTGCCGGACTTTCCCTGGGCGTTCTGCCAACGGTAAATGGTCAGTTTTCTGCTCTAATCCTACGAGGTAATTATGGTCGTAATATCCAAACAACAT
>JBALWO010000042.1:0-29101 GCA_036960775.1 Pseudomonas marincola
CGAAGGTGGCCGTACTGTTGGTGCTGGCGTCGTCGTCACCATCGCTGAGTAAGAAACTTTTCTGGCCGCCTCTTACTGAGGCGGCTGATTTCTGGAGTGACCAGAGTAATGGAAAACCAAAATATCCGCATTCGCCTCAAAGCGTATGACCATCGCGTGCTTGATAGCTCGACTGGTGAGATTGTGAATACTGCTAAGCGCACAGGCGCTTTTGTACGTGGCCCAATTCCACTTCCGACGCATATCGACAAATATACAGTTCTTCGTGGACCGCATATTGACAAAAAGTCTCGTGAACAGTTCGAAATCCGCACACATAAGCGCGTTTTGGATATCGTTGAGCCTACGCCACAAACAGTGGAAGCGCTGATGAAACTGGAACTCGCCGCTGGCGTCGAAGTATCCATTAAGTTGTTGGGGTAATCTGAAATGCGTTGTGGAATGATCGCAAAAAAACTGGGCATGTCTCGCGTCTTCGCTGAAGACGGGCAACATGTACCAGTAACAGTCCTGGAAGTGGAAAACTGCCAGGTTGTTGCTCACCGTAAATCTGATACGCATGGTTATAACGCCATGCAAATCGGCGTCGGTGCAGCCAAAGTCAAAAATGTGTCAAAAGCTATGCGCGGCCATTATGCGAAAGCAAATGTTGCGCCGAAAATGAAGTTGGCAGAATTTCGGATTGATGCAGACGGTTTCGTCGACCTCGGTTCTGAAATCACTGTAGATCACTTCGTTTCGAACCAACCAGTTGACGTTGCAGCTACAAGCATTGGTAAAGGTTTTGCCGGTGCCATGAAGCGTCATAACTTTGGTGGTATGCGGGCGACACATGGTGTGTCAGTTTCTCACCGTGCACACGGTTCTACGGGTCAATGTCAAGATCCTGGTAAAGTGTTCAAGGGCAAGAAAATGGCCGGTCACATGGGTGCAACTCGTGTAACTACACAAAACCTAACAATCGTATCTACAGATACTGAGCGTGGACTGATCCTTGTAAGAGGCGCGGTTCCTGGTTCTAAAGGTACTTGGGTTTACGTGTCAGATGCTGTGAAGAAATCACGCCCTGATGAAGCTCCATATCCGGCAGCAGTCCGGGCGACGGTAGCTCCTGCGGCAGTAGAAGAAGCGCCTGTATCAGACGCTTCTGCTGAAGAATAAGAGGATCTGTTGGAATGAAGGTTAATGTAATCAACCTCGAAAACAAAAAAGCTGGCGATATTGAGCTTGCTGAAGAGGTTTTTGGACTAGCTCCGCGTGCGGATCTACTTCAACGGATGGTGACATATCAACTTGCTGCTCGCCGTTCCGGTACACACAAGACAAAAGGTGTCGCTGAAGTGTCCGGTACAGGTGCTAAGCCGTTTGCTCAGAAGGGTACTGGTCGTGCTCGTCAAGGTAACAAACGCGCTCCGCATCAACGTGGTGGTGGTGTTGCTCATGGTCCTGTTCTTCGGTCACATGCTCAAGACTTACCGAAAAAAGTTCGTAAACTTGCCCTAAAAACAGCTTTGTCTAGCAAAGCGGCTTCAGGGAAATTGATCATCATTGAAGATCTCAAGTCTGCGGATGCCAAAACGAAAGTTATGGCTGGTAAATTTGCTGCATTGGGTTGGTCTTCTGCTCTAATTATTGATGCAGGCGAACCAGATACTAATTTCGCTTTGTCTACTCGTAATCTCCCGCAGATCGACGTTTTGCCTGAAAATGGTGCAAACGTTTATGACATTCTGCGTCGTGACACGCTGGTACTGACAAAAAGCGCAGTAGAAAGCCTGGAGGCTCGACTAAAATGAACCAGGAACGTATTTACGATATCCTATTGGGACCAGTAGTTACTGAAAAGTCCACAATGGGTTCCGAATATAATCAGGTCACATTCCGTGTGAAACTGGATGCGACTAAGCCGGAAATCAAAGAAGCAGTGGAAACACTCTTCAAGGTTACGGTTGAGAACGTAAACACGAACCGTACTAACGGTAAGGTTAAACGTTTCAAAGGTCGTCCAGGCAGACGGTCTGATTACAAGAAAGCAATGGTTACATTGACCGAAGGTCAAACCATTGACGTGTCGACGGGGATTTAAAAATGGCTCTTAAAAGTTATAAGCCAACTACACCTGCGCAACGTGGTCTGATCCTTGTTGATCGTTCTGAGTTGCATAAAGGTAAACCAGTTAAGACCCTTACTGAGGGTTTGACAGGTAGCGGTGGTCGTAATAACAACGGTCGCATTACAGCACGTCGCCGTGGCGGCGGGCACAAAAGATCTTACCGGATCATCGATTTCAAACGTCGTAAATTTGACGTAGCAGCGACTGTTGAGCGCCTTGAATACGATCCGAACCGGACAGCATTTATTGCTCTCATCAAGTATGATGATGGCGAACTTGCCTACATCATTGCACCACAGCGTGTTGCTATTGGTGATAAGGTGATTTCAGGCGTAACTGCTGATATTAAACCTGGCAACGCGATGCCAATGAAAAATATACCAGTTGGTACCATCATCCATAACGTGGAGATGAAACCTGGTAAGGGCGGTCAAATGGCTCGTTCTGCTGGTACATATGTTCAGCTAATTGGTAAAGATGCCGGTTATGCCCAGCTTCGTCTGGCCTCTGGTGAGCAGCGCATCGTTCCTGCAGAATGTATGGCAACGGTTGGTGCGGTATCAAACCCGGATCAAAAGAATATCAAGCTTGCAAAAGCTGGACGTTCTCGTTGGCTTGGACGTCGTCCATCTGTTCGTGGTGTAGCCATGAACCCGATCGATCATCCTCATGGTGGTGGTGAAGGTAGAACATCTGGTGGACGTCATCCTGTTTCTCCTTGGGGTAAACCAACCAAGGGCAAGCGGACAAGATCCAACAAATCAACTGATAAAATGATCACGCGGCGCCGTCCGCAAAAACGGAAGAAATAGGGAGCGTTAAATGGCACGTTCAGTATGGAAAGGTCCGTTTGTTGACGGCTACATGCTTAAAAAGGCTGAGTCTGCCCGCGTAAGCGGCAAGAAACAGATCATCAAGACCTGGTCACGCCGGTCTACTATTGTTCCTCAATTTGTCGGTTTGACATTTGGCGTTTATAACGGCCAAAAGTTTGTACCGGTTCTTGTGGATGAAGACATGGTAGGTCATAAATTTGGAGAGTTTTCTCCTTCTCGTACATATTATGGCCATTCGGCCGATAAGAAGGTCCGGAGGAAATAAATATGGGTAAACAGTCCGTCGAAAGGCAGCTAGACGATTCGAGCGCGCTTGCTAAAGGCAATCGTCTTCGCGTCAGTCCTCAAAAGCTGAACCTCGTCGCAGGGCTCATTCGCGGTAAAGCCGTGGGTGCAGCTCTTTCAGATCTGACTTTCTCGAAGCGTGCAATTTCACGCGACGTGAAGAAGGTTCTGCAGTCAGCAATTGCTAACGCTGAAAACAACCATCAACTTGATGTTGACCGGTTGTTCATTGCCGAAGCATATGTTGGAAAATCCCTAGTCATGAAACGTATGCGTCCTCGCGGTCGTGGTCGTTCTAGTGGCATCCTGAAACCTTTCAGTAACATCACGATTATCGTTCGTGAACGTGAGGAGCAAGCATAATGGGTCAGAAAGTTAATCCGATTGGCCTACGTGTTGGCATCAACCGTACATGGGATTCTCGCTGGTATGCAGAACGTGATTACGCGAATCTTCTTCATGAAGATGTGCGCATTCGCGAATTTCTTGAAAAAGACCTCGTACAAGCTGGCGTAAGCCGGGTTATTATCGAGCGTCCTGCCAAGAAATGCAGAGTGACAATTCACACAGCTCGTCCGGGTGTTATTATCGGCAAAAAAGGCGCAGACATCGAAAAGTTGCGCTCCAAAATTGCGACAATGACTTCTTCTGAAGTTCATTTGAACATTGTTGAAATCCGCAAGCCGGAAATCGACGCGAAATTGGTTGCTGAAAACATCGGCCAACAGCTTGCACGCCGTGTTGCTTATCGTCGGGCCATGAAACGCGCAGTTCAATCTGCAATGCGTTTGGGTGCCCAAGGTATTCGGATCAATTGTGCCGGCCGCCTTGGTGGCGCTGAAATTGCCCGTACTGAATGGTACCGCGAAGGTCGTGTGCCATTGCACACACTCCGCGCAAACATTGATTACGGTGTTGCTCGCTCGCTCACAACTTATGGTATCATTGGTATCAAAGTTTGGATCTACAAAGGCGAGATCATGGAGCACGATCCGATGGGTCAAGAGAAGGCTCAGGAAAAACAACAGGCCGCTGGCCGTCCCGCAGGTCGTCCTGGCGGTCGTCGGGGCTAAGGTAAAGAGGTGATACTATGCTTCAACCGAAGCGCACAAAATTTCGTAAAGCACACAAAGGACGCTTGAAAGGTGTCGCAACTTCAGGTACAAGCCTGAACTTCGGTGCTTTCGGTCTTAAAGCGATTGAACCGGGACGTATTACGGCACGGCAGATCGAAGCGACCCGTCGTGCTATAACACGTCACATTAAACGTACTGGTCGAGTTTGGATTCGAGTGTTTCCAGATATTCCGGTTTCAAAGAAGCCTGCTGAAGTCCGTATGGGTAAAGGTAAGGGTTCTCCGGAGTTCTGGATGGTTCGTATCCAGCCTGGTAAAGTTATGTTCGAACTCGACGGTGTGTCCGCTGAGTTGGCCCGTGAGGCCTTCGAACGTGGCGCTGCCAAGCTGCCGATCAAAACTAAGTTTGTAACCCGTCTCGGCGAAGGGGGATGACCATGAAAGCACAAGAATTGTTGGCTAAAACCCCAACCGAATTAAAAGACGACCTGATCTCTCTTAAGAAAGAACAGTTCAATCTTCGTTTCCAAAAAGCCGGTGGCCAATTGGAAAATACGGCTCGTGAACGTCAGGTTCGCCGTGATATTGCCCGCATTAAAACGGTAATGTCATCGAAACCTGCGTCATAGGAGAAAACAACTATGCCGAAGCGGATCCTGCAAGGGACAGTAGTTAGCGACAAGAGTACACAAACTGTTGTTGTTAAAGTGGAGCGTCAAGTGATGCACCCACTTTATAAAAAATACATTGGCCGGTCTAAGAAGTACCATGCCCATGATGAAAAAAATCAGTTTAAAGCTGGTGACCTCGTTCGAATTCAAGAATGTCGTCCCATTTCTAAATTGAAACGTTGGGAAGTTCTTTACGACAACGCTTAAAGTTAAGCTTGTCCGAACCAAACAAAGGTAAAGACTATGATTCAAATGCAAACCAACCTGGAAGTTGCCGACAATTCTGGCGCGAGACGGGTGCAGTGCATTAAAGTTTTGGGCGGATCCAAACGGAAAACAGCCTCTGTAGGTGACACTATTGTTGTGTCAGTTAAAGAAGCTATTCCGCGGGGCCGCGTGAAAAAAGGTGACGTGCAACGCGCCGTCATCGTGCGCACAAGAAAAGAAATTCGCCGTGCAGACGGTACAGCCATCCGCTTTGATACCAACGCAGCTGTGTTGATCAATAAAGCTGGTGAGCCTATTGGAACTCGTATTTTTGGCCCAGTTACACGTGAACTACGTGCCAGAAACATGATGAAAATTGTTTCATTGGCTCCGGAGGTGCTCTAATGGCTGAAAAATTTACAGTGAAAAAAGGTGACAAGGTCATCGTCCTCACTGGTAAAGACAAAGGCAAGTCCGGCGAAGTGCTTAGCGTAATTCGCAGCGATCGTCGTGCAATTGTCTCCGGTGTAAACCTGGTCAAACGCCACACGAAACAGAGCCAAACTGAACAAGGCGGCATTATTGAAAAAGAAGCCACCATTCATTTGTCAAATCTTGCTTTGATTGATCCTAAGGACAACAAAGCAACTCGTGTTGGCTACAAAACACTTGAAGACGGTCGCAAAGTACGGGTTGCCAAGCGTTCCGGCGAAGTGATTGACCTTTAAAGGATAGTAAGATGGCAGCGCCAAGACTTAAAAATCTTTACAATGATGAGCTTCGTAATAAGCTCAAAGAAAAATTTGGCTACAAAAACGAAATGATGATTCCAAAGTTGGAAAAAATCGTTATAAACGTTGGTTGTGGCGAAGCAGTTGCAGATTCAAAGAAAATCAAGTCAGTTTTGTCTGAACTTGAGAAGATTTCTGGCCAAAAGCCAGTTGCAACTGTTGCGAAGAAATCAATTGCGACCTTCAAACTACGTGATGGTATGCCAATTGGTGCAAAGGTTACACTGCGCGAAGCTCAGATGTATGAATTTCTAGATCGCCTGGTAAACATTGCTTTGCCACGTGTTCGTGACTTTCGTGGTGTATCGCCGAAAAGCTTCGATGGTCGTGGCAACTATGCCATGGGCTTGAAAGAGCAAATCGTGTTCCCAGAAATCGACTACGATGATGTTGTCGACGTACGGGGTATGGATATCGTAATCTGTACGTCTGCTGATACTGATGACGAGGCTCGTGAGCTTCTGAGTGGTTTCAACATGCCGTTCAAGATTAATTGATCCAAGGAGAAATATAGAATGGCTAAGAAAAGTGCCGTTGAAAAGAACCTGAGACGGGCGCGCCTAGTTGCAAAATTTGCAACGAAACGTGCAGCTCTCAAGGTTATTATCAATGACGAAAATTTGCCACAGGAAGACCGCTTCGCAGCGCGTCTGAAATTGGCTGAGCTGCCTCGTAACTCTGCGCCAACCCGTTATCGCAATCGTTGCGAACTAACAGGTCGTCCGCGCGGTGTTTATCGTAAATTGAGACTTTCCCGTATTGGCCTTCGCGACATGGCGTCCGCTGGTCAAATTCCGGGAATGGTCAAATCTAGCTGGTAAGAGGAGCTTAGAAAATGTCTTTTAGTGATCCTCTCGGCGATATGCTTACACGCATTCGCAACGGACAACATGCAAGCAAAAGTGCTGTTAGTTGCCCGGCTTCAAAATTGAGAATGAGCGTTCTCGAAACATTGAAGCGTGAAGGATACATCCGCGGCTACGAGGTTTCTGAACCAGAAGCTGGTAAGCGCGAATTGTCTATTGAATTGAAATACTACCAAGGCCAAGGCGTTATAGAGCACGTAAGTCGTATCTCTAAGCCAGGCCGTCGTGTGTATTCAGGTGTTAAAGGTCTGCCAACTGTGCAAAACGGTCTTGGTATATCTATCCTGTCTACACCACGTGGTGTTTTGTCTGATAATGAAGCACGTGACGCCAATGTTGGCGGCGAAGTGCTTTGTAAAGTCTACTAGGAGGAAATATGTCTCGAATTGGAAAGCATCCAGTGACAGTCCCTTCAGGAGTGGACTTAAATCTGGCAGGTAAAGACGTTACTGTAAAAGGTAGCAAAGGTGTATTGAGCATGACTTTCGTAGACGACGTAACAGTCGAACGCGATGGTGACCTTGTATGGGTTAAACCTGCAAATGACGGCAAACGCGCTCGTCAAATGTGGGGAATGCAACGCACTCTACTGAACAACCTTGTTGAAGGTGTTACTACTGGTTTCAGTAAAAAATTGGAAATTGTCGGCGTTGGTTACCGTGCTGCGGTTCAAGGTAAGGTTCTTAATCTTGCTCTTGGCTACAGCCACGATATCAATTTCAATATTCCCGAAGGAATTGAAATTAAGTGTGCAACACCAACTTCAATCGAAGTTTCAGGTGCAAATAAACAGCGGGTAGGGCAGGTTGCTGCTGAAATTCGCTCATACCGGAAACCGGAGCCTTATAAAGGCAAGGGTGTTAAGTATGAGAACGAGTTTATCTTCCGTAAAGAAGGTAAGAAGAAGTAGGATAGGACCATGGCAAAATCTAATGCACTATCTGATCGCCGCAGCCGTAGAACGCGCGCGACACTCAGAAAAGTTAGCGGTGAACGTCCTCGTTTATCCGTACACCGTACGAACAAACAAATCTATGTTCAGGTAATTGACGACACTGCAGGTGTTACTCTTGCAGCAGCGTCAACTCTTGACAAAGACTTGCGCGAATTGTTGAAAAACGGTGGAAACAAGGATGCCGCAACTGCTGTTGGCAAACTCATCGCCGAGCGCGCGAAAAAAGCCGGTGTTACCACCGTTGCTTTCGACCGCGGTGCCTTTAAATATCACGGCCGGGTTAAAGCCCTCGCCGAGGCCGCCCGCGAAGGCGGGTTGTCCTTCTAGGGGGTATATGACATGAGACCAGATCAAAACGAAAAAGGCGATTCAGAATTCGTCGATAAGCTCGTCCACATCAACCGTGTAGCTAAAGTTGTTAAGGGTGGCCGTCGGTTCGCTTTTGCAGCCTTGGTGGTTGCTGGCGATCAAAATGGCCGCGTTGGCTACGGTCACGGTAAAGCCCGTGAGGTTCCTGAAGCAATTCGGAAAGCCACAGAAGCTGCTAAACGCAATATGATCCGCGTTCCTTTACGTGAAGGCCGCACTTTGCATCATGATGTGATTGGTCGCTTCGGCGCCGGTCACGTGGTTCTGCGCTCAGCTCCGGCTGGTACAGGCATCATTGCTGGTGGCCCTATGCGGTCAGTGTTTGAAACACTGGGTGTACAGGACGTAGTGACTAAGTCTGTTGGTACTTCCAATCCATACAACATGGTGAAAGCAACTTTCGAAGCTTTGAAAGCAATGAGCTCACCACGTCAAGTAGCCGCTAAACGCGGTAAAAAAGTATCGGAAATTGTTGGCCGTCGTTCAGCGCCAGCAGTGAAGGAGGCCGCAGATGGCTAACGCAAAAGCTACTGTTACAGTGACACAAATCGGTAGCCCGATTGGACGTCACAAATCTCAGCGGGCGACACTCATCGGCTTAGGTCTGAATAAAATGCATCGGACTGTAGAAGTTGAAGATACCCCATCCATTCGCGGGATGATTCGTAAAGTTCATCACCTCGTACAGGTCACGGAAGCCTCTTAAGGGCGGCCTGTAGGATAAGGAATACTGATATGTTATTGAATCAATTGTCTGACATCGCGGGTGCGACAAAAAATCGTAAACGCGTTGGACGTGGTATAGGTTCTGGTAAAGGCAAAACAGCCGGCGCCGGTCAAAAAGGCCAAAAATCACGTTCAGGTGTTGCCATCAAAGGTTTTGAAGGCGGCCAAATGCCAATTCATCGTCGTTTGCCAAAACGCGGTTTCACCAACATTTTCCGCAAGGAATTTGCTGTTGCTAACCTCGGTCGTGTGCAAACTGCTATTGATGCAGGTAAGCTTGACGCGAAAGAAACAATTACGATTGCTATGCTCCAGGAATCTGGTGTTGTTGGTAAAGTAGTTAATGGCGTTCGTCTCCTTGCAAAAGGTGAGCTGAAGTCCAAAGTATCATTCGAAGTTTCTGGTGCCTCTAAAAGCGCCGTTGAAGCAGTCGAAAAAGCTGGCGGTTCTGTCACATTGTTGACACCGGCAGTTACTGAAGGCGAATAACAAGAACGCGTATAGGGCAGCTTAGTCGCTGCCCTTTTAAACTGGAGTATCACTAAATGGCGTCTGCAGCAGAACAAATGGCTTCTTCCATGAACTTTGGAGCGTTTTCCAAAGCGACGGAACTTAAGAAGCGTTTGTGGTTCACGCTTTTTGCATTGATCGTCTATCGTATCGGTACTTACATTCCGATACCTGGCGTAGATCCTAATGTGTTGGCAGATGTTTTTGCTCAAAATTCCAGTGGTGTTCTTGGAATGTTTGACGTGTTCGCTGGTGGTGCGCTTGGTCGCATGACTATCTTCGCGTTGAACATTATGCCTTACATCTCCGCTTCCATCATCATGCAGTTGATGACGTCCATTTCTCCGAAAATGGGTCAACTGAAGAAAGAGGGCGAGCAGGGACGTAAGAAAATTAATCAATACACCCGCTATGGCACTGTGCTTCTTGCGACGTTGCAAGGGTACGGTATCTCGGTCGGACTTGAAGGTATGTCACTTTCGTCTGGTCAAGCGGCTGTTATCGATCCTGGTCTTTTCTTCCGCATTACGACAGTGGTAACGCTTGTTGGTGGTACGGTCTTCTTGATGTGGCTAGGTGAACAAATTACGGCACGCGGCGTTGGTAACGGCATTTCGCTGATTATCTTCTCTGGTATCGTAGCAGCGCTTCCAAGTGCCTTGGTTGGCACGTTAGAGCTGGGTAGAACCGGCGCCATCGATTCGGTGGTGATATTGTTCCTGCTTATTATGTCAGTTGCAGTCATCGGGTTTATCGTGTTCATGGAGCGAGCGCAGCGCCGGATTTTGGTTCAATATCCAAAACGGCAACGCGGTAACAAAACATATGGCGGGCAGAACTCTCATTTGCCGCTGAAACTTAATACTGCCGGTGTGATCCCTCCAATCTTTGCATCCTCATTGTTGTTGATGCCTGTGACTGTAGCTGGATTCTCTGCTGGTAGTGGCCCGGAATGGCTGACAACTGTAACCACCCTTATGGGGCGCGGAACTCCGCTGTACATGTTGTTTTATATTGTTGGTATCGTCTTCTTCTGCTTCTTCTATACAGCAGTTGTGTTTAACCCAGACGATACAGCCGATAATTTGAAGAAAAACGGTGGTTTCGTGCCCGGCATTCGTCCAGGTAAGAGAACATCGGAGTATTTGGACTTTGTGTTGACCCGCCTTACAGTTTTGGGTGCAGCCTATTTGTCGCTCGTATGTATTTTGCCAGAACTGTTGATTTCTCAATGGGCAGTTCCATTTTACTTCGGCGGAACTTCTTTGTTGATTGTTGTATCTGTTACCATGGACACAGTAGCGCAAATTCAAAGTCATCTACTTGCGCATCAATACGACGGTTTGATTAAGAAATCGAATCTTGGGGGACGGCGTAAATGATTCTAATTTTATTAGGAGCACCGGGAGCGGGTAAAGGAACCCAAGCTCAACGACTTCAGGATAAACACGGTTTAATTCAACTCTCCACTGGAGATATGTTGAGAGCCGCAGTTTCCGAAGGAACAGAAATCGGAATGAAGGCAAAATCCGTTATGGAACGCGGTGAATTGGTTTCTGACGATATTATGACAGGGATTATCTCTGACCGGTTGGACCAACCTGATTGCACCGACGGTGCTATTTTGGATGGCTTCCCAAGAACAGAAGCGCAAGCTGAAGCTCTTGATTCTATGCTGACAGACAAAAAAATGTCACTAAATGCCGTAATTGAGATGAAAACTGATGATGAGGTACTTGTGGAACGTGTTACAGGACGTTATACATGTGCGAAATGTGGGTCTGGTTATCATGATAAGTTTTTGAAACCAGCCGAAGAAGGTGTGTGTGATAAATGCGGCGGAAAAGAATTTTCCCGTCGTAGTGATGATACTGCAGAGACGGTTAAGGCCAGATTGCAGTCCTATCACAATCAGACCGCACCTTTGTTACCCTATTACAAAGGGAAGGGTATCCTGAAACAAGTTGACGGGATGGCCGAAATTAATGCAGTTACACTTCAGATAGAAGCTTTGTTTAAAAATATCTAAGTGTTGACTACTAACGACAAGTTTATATAATCGCGCGCTTCTTGGAAGCGCATGAGGCAACGGGTCGATTTGACCTGATTTTGGTGATGAGGAGAAACTAGCGTGGCTCGTATTGCTGGTGTAAATATCCCGACGAACAAGCGGGTGCAGATTGCACTAACTTATATTCATGGCATTGGGACAACCAAAGCTAAAGAAATTTGCAAGACTGTAGGTCTTGCTGATGAAATGCGTGTTAATGCATTGAGCGACTCAGAAGTCGTTCGCATTCGCGAAGTGATTGATGCTGAACATACTGTGGAAGGCGATCTGCGCCGTGAAACATCTATGAACATCAAACGCTTGATGGACCTTGGGTGCTACCGTGGCTTGCGCCACCGTCGTGGCCTGCCAGTGCGCGGACAACGTACACATACAAATGCTCGTACCCGTAAGGGTCCGGCCAAGCCAATTGCTGGAAAGAAAAAGTAACATGGCACGTGATAAAACTCGGGTTAAGCGCCGCGCGCGGAAGAACATCATCTCTGGTGTTGCTCACGTAAGTGCTTCCTTTAATAACACTAAAATCATGATCACTGATGCACAAGGCAATGCAATTGCATGGTCTTCTGCAGGATCAAATGGTTTTAAAGGTTCACGTAAGTCTACGCCGTTTGCTGCTCAGATCGCTGCTGAAGATGCAGGGAAAAAAGCACAAGAGCATGGTATGAAAACTCTCGAAGTAGAAGTGAAAGGTCCAGGTTCTGGACGTGAATCAGCGCTTCGTGCGTTGCAGTCAGTGGGCTTCACTATTACTTCAATTCGTGATGTATCTCCGATCCCACATAACGGTTGCCGTCCACCAAAACGTCGCCGCGTATAAAGGAAGAGTAGACAGTGCAGAAATATCTGCACTGACTGTTTTCGAGATTTCGCAAACCCAAAGAGGGTCTGCTAAGCTATGAGGTCAATGCCGTGATAGTTCAAAACTGGAAAGACCTAATCCAGGCAAATCTTTCGGTCGAATCGGGAGAGCAAAGTGGTCGCGTGGCTACTATTGTTGTCGAACCTCTGGAACGGGGTTTCGGTCTAACACTGGGTAATGCTTTGCGTCGTGTGTTATTGTCGAGCCTTCAAGGTGCGGCGATTACATCACTTAAAATTGACAATGTTCTTCATGAATTTTCGTCAATTGCGGGTGTTAGAGAAGATGTCACTGATATCATTTTGAACCTGAAAAAAGTGGCTCTTCGGAGCCATGTTGAAGGTCCAACACGTGTGTCATTGAAAGCAACTGGTCCCTGCGCTGTTACAGCAGGTATGATTGCTTCCGATGCAAACATTGACGTCATGGATGAAGATCAGGTTATCTTGAATTTGGATGCCGGTGCTGACATTAGCATGGAAATGACTGTAAACACTGGTAAGGGTTATGTCCCTAGTGTTGAAAATCGTCCAGAAGATGCGCCGATCGGCCTAATTCCCATGGATAGCTTGTACAGCCCTGTTCAAAAAGTTACCTACAAAGTTGACTCATCTCGTGACGGTCAAGTTCTTGACTATGATAAGCTGACTTTGACGGTGCATACTGACGGAACTGTAACTCCAGAGGATTCAGTGGCCTTTGCTGCTCGGATTTTGCAAGAACAATTCCAACTGTTCATCAACTTTGATGAGCCTGAAGAAGTTGTTGTAAAAGAAGAAGACAAAGAGCCAGACATGAACCCGAACTTGCTTCGCAAGGTCGAGGAACTGGAACTTACTGTTCGGTCAACGAATTGCCTTAAAAACGATAACATCGTTTACATCGGCGATCTTATTCAGAAGACTGAAGCAGAAATGCTTCGGACACCAAACTTTGGTCGTAAATCTTTGAATGAGATTAAAGAAGTTTTGTCAGGCATGGGCTTGCACCTTGGAATGGAAGTTCCGAATTGGCCACCTGAAAATATCGAAGAGATGGCTCGTAAGTTATCTGAAGATTAAGACTAAACACGCAGAGGCAGGCTTTTAGCTCGTGCCTGCTTTGGAGTAAGAAATATGCGGCATCGTAAATCTGGACGTAAGTTCAGCAGAACATCATCTCATCGCATGGCGATGTTTGCCAATATGGCAGCATCATTGATCAAGCATGAGCAAATCAAAACAACATTGCCGAAGGCAAAAGATCTTCGTCCGATTGTTGAAAAACTTATTACACTTGGTCGACGCGGCGATTTGCACGCACGTCGTCAGTTGTTTGCAGTGTTGTCTGAAAAGGCAACTGTGGACAAATTGATGACAACGCTTGCTGAACGTTATGCTGATCGCACGGGTGGTTACACTCGTGTGTTGAAAGCTGGCTTCCGGGTTGGTGACGCGGCGCCTATGGGTGTGATCGAACTTATCGATCGCGACGTAGATGCCAAAGGTCAAGACAGTGGTCCAGACCTGAACGTTGAAGAAGAAATTTTGGAAGCTGAAGCAGTCGCTTAAGCCATTTCCAAATACGAAATGAGGAAAGGCAGCTCTCTGAGCTGCCTTTTTTTATGTCTGAATGACAGGGCGCTCTCGTTGACTGGAAGCAGTGTTTGCTGGTACAGGGTAGGGTGTTCTTTGGATGATTAAACGCCACCAGTCTGATCTAGCATTAGGTCAACACTGAGCTTTAACATATCCTCAAAGCAGAATTTATACGACAAGGATAGTTTTCGAAATGCGTTCACGCTTTTTACCTACAATACTCATTCTCGGTAGCTTGCTCTTTTTGGCAGGTAATGTTGGGTCAAATGCTTATGCAGCGGAGCTTCAAAAAGTCCCTGAAAGTGCCGTTGAGGTAAAACTATCCTATGCGCCTTTAGTTAAAAAGGCTGCGCCGGCTGTTGTCAATATTTTCACGAAAAAGAAAATAAACCCAAAAGTTCGGAAGAATTTGTTTAACGATCCATTCTTCGAACAGTTTTTTGGTAAGGGCTTTGGCGGTCAGAAGAAACAGAAAACAACTCAGAGCGCATTGGGATCTGGGGTCATTATTAAGCCCGACGGTTTGATAATTACAAACTACCATGTGGTTGCCGGTGCTGATGAAATTACAGTCGCCCTAAATGATCGTCGTGAGTTTGCGGCCAAAGTTCTTTTAGAAGATGAACAAACAGACTTAGCTGTTCTACAAATCAACTCGGGCGGTGAGATGTTACCGTTTTTGACGTTTCATGATTCTGACAAGTTGGAAGTCGGAGACCTTGTCTTAGCCATTGGGAACCCCTTCGGTGTTGGCCAGAGCGTGACAAGCGGTATTGTATCAGCTCTCGGGCGTGCCGCGGGTACCCAGACAGACATTAAATCCTTCATCCAAACGGATGCTGCTATCAACCCCGGTAATTCAGGCGGAGCACTCCTGACTATGAACGGCACCTTGGCCGGTATTAATTCAGCAATATTTAGTAAGGGTGGTGGCTCACTTGGTATCGGTTTTGCTATCCCCGCAAACTTGGTTCAGTCTGTGATGCATAACGGCTTGAAAAGCGGTAAAGTTATGCGTCCTTGGCTGGGAGCTGATGGCCAAAGCCTTAGCTCGGATATGGCTAAAAGTTTGGGGTTCGAGAGACCAACTGGTGTTCTTATTAGCCAGATATTTGAGGGAGGCGCCGCTGATCTTGCTGGCTTGCAATCCAATGATGTTGTCGTGTCGGTAGACAGTCATGAAATAACAGATGCTCAAGCTTTGTTATTCAGAATCTCCATCGGGCATTTGGGGGAGACAGCTCGTGTGGCCGTGATCAGAGACGGTGCAGAAGTAATGTTGAGCGTTCCTCTAACAGTCGCACCTGAGATTCCAAAACGAAATATTCTGATGTTGAATGGCGAACAACCCATGGCTGGAGCCAAAGTTGGCTCATTGTCACCAGCCTTTGCCATCGAGTTTGGGCTTTCCCCGTTCGTTAAGGGAGCGGTCGTAACGGCAGTGAAGCGCGGCTCGATCAGCGCGCGGCATAAGTTTCGGAAAGGCGATATCATTCTCAAAGTGAATAAAACTTCGGTTGCATCAGGGGCGGAACTTCAAGAAGCCTTGAATACCGCGGGCGATGCTTGGGATATCACGCTTATTCGTAAAGGCAGAAAAGCAACATTGAAAGTGGGCCGTTGAGCGATTTGTTCGGCAAAGAGAAAAACGAAAAATCATCGAAGGCTCGGCCCCTCGCGGATCGGTTGCGACCGGGCACCTTGGCTGAAGTTGTCGGTCAAGAGCACCTGCTCAAAGAAGGCGGTTCTCTTCAACGAATGCTGGAGGCGGGATGGCTTGCCTCGTTGATCCTATGGGGTCCCCCGGGAACAGGGAAGACGACAATTGCCCGCCTGCTTGCCGAAGAAGTGGATCTTCATTTTGAACAGATTTCCGCTGTGTTCTCTGGCGTGGCGGATTTGCGAAAAATGTTTGAGGCTGCTCGCCTTCGCCGAGCAAACGGTAAAGCAACGCTTTTGTTTGTGGATGAGATCCATCGGTTTAATCGCTCTCAGCAGGATGGTTTCCTCCCATATGTGGAAGATGGAACCATTACTCTCATTGGAGCAACAACAGAAAATCCGTCTTTTGAGTTGAACGGAGCGCTGTTGTCCCGCTGTCAGGTGCTAGTTCTAGAGCGGCACGAAGAAAATTCATTAATGCAATTGCTCGAGAGATCGGAAGAACTTGAGGGGCGAGCAATCCCCCTTGAAGATGAAGCAAAACTGAAGCTCTATGATCTCGCTGATGGCGACGGTCGTTTTTTCTTGAACATGGTGGAGACTATTTTCCGAACGGGTACGAAACCCCTTAATGCCAATCAATTAACAGAAGTAATTTCAAAGCGTGCGCCGTCCTACGATAAAGACCGGGAGGGGCACTACAATCTAATCAGCGCTCTTCATAAGTCTTTACGCGGATCGGATGTTGATGCGGCTCTCTATTGGTTTACGCGCATGCTGGATGGCGGAGAGGATCCGTTATACTTAGCACGGCGTCTGGTTCGGTTCGCGGTAGAAGATATTGGAATGGCAGACCCGAACGCACTGATACAAGCAAATGCAGCTAAAGATGCCTATCAGTTTTTGGGAAGCCCCGAAGGCGATCTTGCAATTGCGCAATCTGTGATTTATTTGGCGACGGCCCCTAAATCGAATGCCGCTTACGTAGCCTTTAAGACCGCCGCGCAATCTGCTCGGAAAAATGGCTCCTTTATGCCGCCCAAACATATTCTCAATGCCCCCACTGATATGATGAAAGATCTGGGGTATGGAAAGAATTATTCATACGATCACGACGCCGAAGATGGCTTCTCAGGGCAAAATTACTTTCCCGACGACCTGCCACGTCAAGAATTTTATAAGCCGGTTCAGCGTGGGTTTGAGCGTGATATAAGTAAGCGGCTAGACTATTGGGATCGCTTGCGGAAAAAACGGGACGGTGAAGGGGACGCAGAATGAACACGTATCTTTCTATTGCCATTGGTGGTGCCATAGGTGCCTGCGCAAGATACGGTGTGGGCACACTTGCAGTTCGAATGCTTGGTCATGGATACCCATACGGTACTTTAATTGTGAATATCCTAGGTTCATTCTTGATGGGTGTGCTAATTGAAACGCTGGCACTTAAATGGTCACCACCACCAGAAATCCGAAGTTTACTGGTAACGGGGTTCCTAGGTGCGTTTACAACGTTTTCTACTTTTTCTCTAGATGTGGCTGTGCAAGTTCAAAAGGGTGCTTTTTTAATTGCAGGCGGTTACATCTTTCTTTCAGTTTTGTTGTCTATTATAGGTCTGTTTGCAGGCTTATATGTAATGCGGGTGGTTCTCACATGAGCAGAGTACAGTTAATCGAAGTGTCGGATAGTGAAGACGATCTAAGATTGGATCGTTGGTTCAAAAGCCATTTTCCGGGAATGACCCACGGGCAGCTTGAAAAATATCTGCGTAAGGGTGAAGTCCGGGTTGATAAAAAACGGGTAAAAGCGAAAGATCGATTGGAAGCGGGGCAAACTGTTCGTGTTCCCCCAATGCCCGATTATGCGTTCGATCCCAATGCGTCAAAATCCGCACCAAGGACTGAAAAGGGTGTTTCTGAACACGATATTCGTGATATCCGGCAGATGATCATTCATAAAGACGACGAAGTGATTATTCTTAACAAACCTGCAGGTCTTCCTGTTCAGGGGGGAAGTAAACAAACACGGCATATCGACGGCCTTCTTGATGGCTTGCAATATGACTACGATGAACGCCCCCGTCTGACACATCGATTGGATAAAGATACGTCCGGAGTGTTGGTTATTGGCCGCACACGGAAAGCTGCCAAACATTTAACGGAAGCTTTTCGCAATCGGACAACCCGTAAAATTTATTGGGCTTTGGTTGCTGGTGTTCCGCGGCCTCATCAGGCGACGATTTCCTATAATCTACGTAAGATCGTCACGTCTGTTGGCGAGAAGGTTGTTGTGGACCGCGAAGGACAAACTGCTGTCAGTGATTATTCTGTGGTCTCTGTCGCAGGAACTAAAGCTGCTTGGTTGGCGTTGAAGCCTCTCACTGGACGGACACATCAGTTGCGCGTCCATTGTCTGGCAATTGAAACACCTATTGTTGGTGACGGCAAATACGGCGGACCGGAAGCGTTTTTGGAAGGCGCTATATCCAAAAATATGCATCTTCATGCTCGTGAAATTACGATCTCACATCCAAGTGGAGGAAATCTTACGGTGACAGCGCCGTTATCTCAGCATATGGCCGCGACTTGGAAACTTCTTGGTTTTCATGAAAATGATTATGAAGATCCGTTCGAAGAACAAGGTTTATAAAAGAATAACTGGCTTAAAATTGGCCTAAAAGCTGTGAAATGTTGAATTTCACAGCTTTTTTCTTGACTATTTATCTCCATCAGATAATTTTTCTATTATGAAATACACAGATCGACTTACAGGACTAATTCGACTTATTTTCCCGGCGCTCTAATAGGTGCCGGGGCACGATGTCCTATTTCCAACAGTCAATCGAGAATAAAGATGTATAAATACAAGACCAACGGGTCTTACTTTTCAGAAAATACCAGAGACTTAAGAAGATTGCAGAGCCAGAATGACATACGTGTTTCATTCGGGAGGCTCTCTCGACTTATTTGCGGTCGCCGGGGGAAGTAGCGCCTGGTAGCCGTAAAGTTGCTGCATTTCAGAAAAAAATACACATATATATGATTTTCGCGCTGATAATATGAAGCGCTGACAAAATTGAGGATACAGAGATGAGCTTTATTCCTGGTGAAAAATACAAAGCGTTTGAACCGATTGATTTGCCAAACCGTCAATGGCCAACAAAGATTATTGATAAGGCTCCGATTTGGTGCAGTGTTGACCTGAGAGATGGTAATCAGGCGTTGGTTGAGCCTATGGGGCACGAACGCAAATTGCGCATGTTCCGCCATTTGGTGCAATTGGGGTTCAAGGAAATTGAAGTCGGCTTTCCATCAGCATCGCAGACGGATTTCGATTTTGTTCGTTTCCTCATTGATAACAATGAAATCCCCGACGGCGTTAAAATTCAAGTCTTGACGCAAGCTCGTGAGGAATTGATCCGCCGCACGTTTGAATCCATTGAAGGCAGTAAAGAAGCGATTGTGCATTTGTACAACTCGACCTCTACCTTGCAGCGCCGTGTGGTGTTTGATCTCGACCGTGCAGGTATTAAGAAAATTGCCATTGAAGGAACTAAACTTGTTCGTCAATTGGCGGATGAGATGCCAGACACTAAAATCCAGATGGAATATTCTCCTGAAAGCTTCACGCAGACAGAGCTCGATTATGCTTGTGAAGTCTGTACAGCTGTTATGGAAATTTGGAAACCTACAGAAGATAACAAAATTATCTTCAACTTACCGGCAACAGTAGAAGTTGCAGGCCCCAATGTTTATGCAGACCAAATCGAATGGATGCACCGTAATTTACCAAACCGTGACAAGGTTATCCTGTCTTTGCACCCGCATAATGACCGCGGTACAGGGGTTGCGGCTGCAGAATTTGGGATTATGGCAGGTGCCGACCGAGTTGAAGGCACGTTGTTTGGAAACGGTGAGCGGACAGGCAACGTTGACATCATCAACATAGCTATGAATATGTACACGCAAGGTGTGAACCCAGAACTTGATTTTAGCGATATCAACGAAGTTGTCCGGACTGTTGAATATTGTAATCAGCTGCCCGTTCATCCACGTCACCCTTACGGCGGTGAACTTGTGTTTACAGCATTTTCTGGTTCTCATCAGGATGCGATCAAGAAAGGATTTGCCTCACGCAAACAAGCCAACAGCGACCTTTGGGAAATTCCTTATTTGCCAATTGATCCTGCTGATTTGGGCCGGAACTATGATGCGGTTATCCGTGTTAATAGCCAATCGGGTAAGGGCGGTGTCGCCTATTTGTTGCAAGAGGATTACGGAATTGAACTTCCGCGCATGCTTCAGGTTGAGTTTAGTAAAACCATTCAGGCCATTGGCGATGAAACTGGTAAAGAGCTGACATCCAAGTTTATTTACAGCACGTTTGTTGATGAATATCTTGACGCATCGGGTGTCGTCGATTTTGTTAATCACGAGACAACAGTTGCTCCGGGCTCCGCTGATCGCCGGAAACTATCTGCAAAAATTTCTCAAAATGGTGTTGAAAAGACTATTGAGGGAACTGGAACCGGTCCAATCGACGCCTATATGAGCGCTCTTAAAGATAGCTTCGGCATTGATTTAACTGTGAACGATTACCGCGAACATACAACTGGTTTCGGCGCGGACGCCGTTGCCGTTGCCTACGTGGAAATGCGCGATGCTGACGGAAACCCAGTGTTTGGTGTGGGTCGCCATGCAAATATTGTGACGGCATCCTTGAAAGCAATTACGAGTGCTGTTAATCGCGCGAAGTAGTTTTAGTCAAGCTGACAGAAAACAAAAGGCCCGGTTTTTGCCGGGTCTTTTTTTTGCCTGAGGTATAAAAATTGAAATTGAAGGTAACTACAAATTTCGGTTAGTATTTCTGCGAATACCAACGAAGGGGTTAATGATGCGCACCGAACGGGAAGGGCTTTTTGTCCCACCTCTTACATTTGCCAAGCTCGATTATAGCCATGATTTTGAGAAATCAGATGTCGCTATCTTAGGCATGCCATTTGATTGTGGGAGCCATCCCACAAGGATTGGTGCGCGATTAGGCCCAAATGCAATACGGGAACAGTCGGTTCTGTCTTTGGAGTTGATTGAAGATGCAGATCCCGATCCGTTGCAACATCTTACTGTTATTGATGCTGGTGATGTGAATATTGGCTCAGGTGGGCTCGCTCATATTCAATCGTTTTTTACCCGTGCAGAAGCCGCTATGGACGAAATCCTCAGCAAAGATTGTGTCCCAGTGACATTAGGCGGGGACGGGGCCGTAGCATTGCCGCAATTGCGGGCAGTATCCAAAAAATACCCAGACCTTGCCGTTATTCATTTTGATGCTCATACAGATGCTTATCCGCTTCGTGGCAATGATCATTATGACAATGCAACACCCTTCACGCATGCTGCCAAAGAAGGTCTGATCGATGTTTCCGCATCCGTTCATGTGGGCACTCGAGCTCCAGTCAACGCTAAGGCGTCCATAAATTATACAGAAGGTTTAGGTTACCGCGTTCTCCCGTGGTCAGAGCTTGCAGAGATTTCTATTGCTGAAGGTGTCCGTAAAATTCGCGAAAATTTAGAAGGCAGGCCCATCTACTTATGTTTCGATATGGATTTTTTCGACCCATCCGTAGCACCGGGAGTTGCAACTCCAACACCGGGCGGCCCTTCCACCTATCACGGTTTGGAATTGCTGCGTGGATTAGCCGGGCTTTCAATTGTAGCTTGCGATATTAATACGGTTAGTCCGCCTTATGACCCCTCAGGTATTACAGCGCAGTTGGCTGCAACTGTTGTGGTGGAATCCATTAATCTGATCCATTGTCAGCGGTTTTGAGAGTAGATTTTCTCCAATACCTAAAAATTCGTCCGTCAATAACCAGTAATCCAAGTCCAATGCAGGCCATTCCAGCAGCCGTATTGGCGGTAAATGTTTCGCCTAAAAATAGAACACCCAATATGATAGCGCTTACTGGAACCAGAAGAGTGACAAGCGACGCATTGGTAGCCCCTGCATCTTTGATCAATTTAAAATACAGAATGTATGCGAAGGCCGTGCAAAATATCGACAAGGAAAGCATGCTTGTGAACGTATTGAGATCTATTGAACCCAGATAGGTCCATGGTTTGTCAATTATCAAAACTAAGGGGAGCAATAGAAAGCTGCTGGCGCTAACTTGTCCGGTGGCCGCCACAACTGGCGAAATGCCTTGCTTACCAAACCGACGACCGTAAACAACTGCAAGCCCGTAGGATAGGGCGGCGCCCAAAATGGCAATTTGTCCAAAGACTTCATTACCTGAAAAACCAACTTCGCCCAATTTCGGTGCCAGCAGAACGGTTACCCCGGCAACGCCGAATAGAATGCCAATAATTCTTTTGGGACCTAGTCTTTCTGTTGGATCATTAGTGCTGATATGGGCGACGACGGCAGCAAATAGAGGGGTTGTTGCGTTCAATACCGCAGCTAAACCGCTACCTATATGGGCTTGGCCGCCAACGATTAAGGTGAAGGGGATGAAATTATTGACCAGCCCCATAACCAAGAATGAGCCAATAATTGACCGGTTAATAGTGATCGTGGTTTTGGTAATTTTCATGAATAGCAATAGAAATACTGCTGCAAAAAATACTCTAAAGAAGACAATGCTGAGCACGGGAACATGCTTAATAATAACCGCATTTAGGAAAAACGATCCTCCCCATAGAATGGATAGGCACAACAGCAATAACCAATTTCTGAGCGACATCCCGGGCTGATCCGAACTTGTTGTATTGGTACTGGACATAATTTAACTCCCTTAAGGTCGGAACATAAGACTTCAACCGCAGAAAAAATACTTCCCGAAATCCGGTATCAAATTTTTATTTGTGCCTCCGATGATAGTGTGTCCAGCTTGCATTGTTTGACGCACTGTTATATCATATTTAACCGGTTAATTATATAATATATGAAAGTTGAATAATCCCTTATTTCACCGCGCATTTTTTGTTAAAAGAGAAGTCAGCAACACCCAATTTTAACGAAAATGAGAAAAATGATGCAAGCTTCGCCTTTAAAGCTAGTGGTATTTGATTGTGACGGAACGCTAGTCGATAGCCAATATAATATTATCCATTGTATGGAGCAGTCCTTTAGTGCGTGCAGCTTGGCGGTGCCGGAAGATCGCGCTATCCGCTCCATCATCGGGCTTAATTTGGATGAAGCCATTCATGAACTGATGGTTGAGAAGGAAGATCCTGATCTCCTTCATCGTTTGGTTGAAGGATATAAGGCCGCCTTCAAAGAGCATCGATTAAAGCCAGACCATGAAGAGCCGCTTTACAAGGGCACTATCGAGACCATCAAAGAATTGGATAAAGCTGGGATCTTAATGGCGGTCGCAACCGGAAAGTCTTTGCGAGGTCTGAAGGCCGTGGTTGAAATGCATAATTTGGGAAAATATTTCGTCTCCCTGCAAACACCTGATCATAATCCCGGCAAGCCCCATCCGCAAATGTTGGAACAAGCGATGAAAGATGCAGGGACAATACCGGCCCATACCTACATGATCGGTGATACGAGTTACGATATGATGCTGGCCAAAAATGCAAAGTGCCATGCGGTTGGCGTAAGTTGGGGGTATCATGATGACGAGACGCTTTATGCGTCGGGCGCTGATCACTTGATCCATAACTACAGTGACCTAATTCCCATTGTACATCCTTGAAAAAGCAGACTTCTGCTTGCTTTTTTATAAAACTTCAGTATAAACCAAACGACTGTTTGCTTTATCATTCTTTCGACACTAGAAATTTGAAAAAAATCTAATGAAACGATTTTATAAAAAGGCTGAAACTGTAGAGGTTGATGATGGATTTTCTGTCACCCTTGATGGACGCCCAATCAAAACACCTGCAAAGGCACCATTTGTTTTGCCTAACGCAGCGATTGCCGCCGAAATTGCAGTCGAATGGGAGGCGCAAACAGACAAAGTCGATCCTGAGACTATGCCTTCCATGAAATATGCCGCCACTGCAATTGACCGCGTCATGACGCAGCGGGAAAAAGTAATCGATGAGATTGTGGGTTTTGGCGGGACGGATCTTGTCTGTTACCGAGCGACCTATCCAGAATATCTTGTCGTGAAGCAAACAGACGCGTGGGATCCATTATTGGTTTGGATGAAAGAGACCTTTAGTGTTTCCCTTAACGTGACACCTGGCGTTGGATATATTGCGCAAGATGATGCAGGGCTTGCAAAATTGAGATTAGAAATAGAAACTCAAAGTGACCTTCAACTTGCGGCCATTCATGATATTGTCAGTCTCACCGGGTCTTTAGTGGTAACACTTGCAGTAATGCGCCGTAAACTTAACGCAGAGCAGGCGTTTGACGTAAGTGAGTTAGATGAAACCCATATTATTGATGAGTGGGGCGAGGATGCTGAATCTACCAAGCGAAGAAAGAACAATAAAATTAGCTTGAACGACGCAATAAAATTTTTAAAACTTTGTGACCAGTGACAGGTAGTCGGTTTAAAGACCGGAAAAAGTCAGGGAGTAGAGATGCAAGATATAATACAACAACTTGAAGAAAAACGTGCCAAAGCCCGTCTCGGCGGCGGGGAACGGCGTATTAAAGCGCAACATTCCAAAGGAAAACTGACGGCGCGTGAGCGTATCGAATTCCTGTTGGATGATGGCTCATTTGAAGAATGGGACATGTTTGTTGAACATCGTTGTACAGAATTTGGTATGGAAAACGAAGTTGTAACAGGCGAAGGCGTTATAACTGGCCATGGGTTGATCAAAGGCAAGTTGGTCTTTGTTTTTTCACAGGACTTTACCGTTTTTGGCGGATCGCTATCTGAGTACCATGCGAAGAAAATTTGCAAGGTCATGGATAAAGCCATGCAAGTTGGCGCACCGATCATCGGATTGAATGATTCCGGCGGAGCGCGTATTCAAGAAGGCATCGACAGTCTTGCAGGTTACGCTGACGTTTTCCAACGCAACGTAATGGCATCTGGCGTTATTCCTCAAATTTCAGTAATTATGGGTCCTTGCGCAGGCGGTGCGGTTTACTCGCCAGCCATGACGGATTTCATCTTCATGGTACGGGATAGCTCCTACATGTTTGTGACGGGCCCTGATGTTGTGAAGACGGTGACAAACGAAACCGTGACAGCAGAAGAGCTTGGCGGCGCGGGAACCCACACAAGTAAATCATCTGTGGCTGATAATGCTTATGACAATGATGTCGAAGCCTTGTTTGAAGTCCGGCGCCTGGTTGATATGCTACCTGCATCAAACCGTGAGAAATCTCCGGTCCAGGAAAGCTTCGATAATCCAGACAGAAAAGAAATGTCTTTGGATACCTTGGTTCCGGCCAACGCAAACAAACCATATGACATGATGGAGCTGGTTAAAAAATTGGCTGATGAAGGTGATTTCTTTGAAATTCAGCCAGATTTTGCCAAAAACATCATTACCGGTTTTGCGCGCATTGACGGTCAAACAGTTGGCGTTGTTGCGAACCAGCCAATGGTTCTTGCTGGCTGCCTTGATATTGATAGTTCTCGTAAAGCGGCGCGCTTTGTCCGTTACTGTGATTGCTTCAGTATACCCATCGTAACCTTGGTTGACGTGCCGGGCTTCCTGCCGGGTACAGCGCAGGAATACGGCGGAATTATTAAACATGGCGCTAAACTTTTGTATGCATATGCAGAAGCAACCGTACCAAAGGTTACTGTAATTACACGCAAAGCCTATGGCGGCGCATACGACGTTATGGCATCGAAGCATTTGCGCGGTGATGTCAATTACGCATGGCCTTCAGCGGAAATCGCTGTGATGGGTGCCAAGGGCGCTGTTGAAATTATCTTCAGATCCGAAATTGGAGATGATGAGAAAATTCAGGAACGCACCGACGAATACCAAAGCAGATTTGCAAATCCATTTATCGCAGGTCGTCGCGGGTTTATCGATGATGTGATTATGCCGAACAATACGCGTCACCGCATTTCCAGCTCTTTGCGCATGTTGAAAAATAAGAAACTCGAAAATCCGTGGAAAAAACACGGCAACATTCCGCTTTAGGCGATAAAAGGAAAGGTACAAGAATATGTTTGATAAAATCCTCATCGCCAACCGTGGTGAAATCGCCTGTCGTGTTATTCGCACTGCTCGTGAAATGGGTATCAAGACAGTTGCTGTCTACTCGGACGCTGATGATGGCGCAATGCATATGAAAATGGCTGATGAAGCTGTTCACATTGGTGCATCTGCTGCGGCTGAAAGCTATCTGATTATTGAAAAAATCATCGACGCATGTAAACAAACTGGCGCGCAAGCTGTGCATCCGGGCTATGGTTTTCTCTCAGAAAATCAAGCGTTTGCAGACGCCCTGGCAAAAGAAAACATCACTTTCATTGGCCCCGGTAAAAGAGCCATTGCGTCAATGGGTGATAAAATAGCCTCTAAAAAACTGGCGCTTGAAGCAGGTGTAAGCACGGTTCCGGGTCATATGGACCTGATCACCGATGCAGAGCACGCGGTGGTAATCTCAAACCAAATCGGCTATCCGGTTATGATCAAGGCCTCCGCTGGTGGCGGTGGTAAAGGGATGCGTGTTGCCGGCAATGATGAAGAAGCCCGCGAAGGTTTCCAGTCAGCTAAAAACGAAGCGATCTCAAGTTTTGGCGACGACCGAATTTTCATTGAAAAATTTGTGGTCGATCCACGGCACATTGAAATTCAGGTGCTTGCCGATAAGCATGGTAACTGCATTTACCTTGGTGAGCGGGAATGTTCAATTCAGCGCCGCCATCAAAAAGTTATTGAAGAAGCACCAAGCCCGTTTGTGGATGAAGCTCTTCGAAAAGCAATGGGTGAACAGGCTGTCGCTCTTTCAAAAGAAGTGGATTATCACTCCGCCGGTACCGTTGAATTTATCGTTGGTGCAGATCGCAGTTTCTATTTCCTTGAAATGAACACCCGTTTGCAGGTGGAGCATCCAGTAACTGAATTGATCACTGGTGTGGATCTTGTGGAGCAAATGATCCGCGTTGCCAATGGTGAGAAACTAACCATGACGCAAGAAGATGTGACGCTTACGGGCTGGGCCATGGAAAGCCGTTTGTATGCGGAAGATCCATATCGCGGATTCTTGCCATCCATCGGTCGGTTGAGCAAATATAATCCGCCAGTGGGCGAAAATATTCGGGTTGATACCGGTGTTACTGAAGGCTCCGAGATCACAATGTTCTACGATCCCATGATCGCTAAATTGTGCACTTACGGTCCAGATCGTGCCACTGCCATTGCTGAAATGAGCCGCGCGCTCGATTCATATGATGTTGAAGGTATTGCCCACAACATTAATTTCTTGAACGCTGTTTGTAATCATCCACGGTTCAAGTCCGGCAATATTACAACCGGATTTATCGCAGAAGAATATCCAGAAGGTTTCTTGGGTGTTGATGTCGACGAAGATGCATACCGGACAATGATTGCCATTGCTGGAACTGTGCACCTTCGGAATGAAACCCGTAAAACAACAGGCGTTGCCGCTATTTCTGGCAGTGATTGGGTGGTGAGCCAAGGTCTCGATCGTCATACTGATATTTCAGTTGAAGATGCAGAACATGGCATGGATGTTATTGTTGATGGTAAAACATTGGCAGTCCGCACCGACTGGGTGCCGGGTGTTCGTCGTTTCGAAGCTGATATCAATGGTAAAGCTGTTGTTGCCATCGTGGCAATCGCTAACGGCAAAATTCAGGTCACCCATAGCGGTGCGGAAATTAGTCTTGCTGTTCGCCGTCCACGTTTGGCAGAGCTTGCTAAATTGATGCCGATTAAAGTCGCACCTGACATGTCTAAATACCTGTTATGCCCAATGCCGGGCATGATTGTTGCTGTTAATGTGGCTGTTGGTGACGAGGTGAAAGCCGGTCAGGCGCTCGCCGTTGTTGAAGCCATGAAGATGGAGAATATCCTTCGGGCGGAACAAGACGGTGTAGTTGCGATTGTGAATGCAGCAGCGGGTGATACATTGGCTGTTGATGAAATAATCTTAGAGTTCGCACAGGACGATTAATGATAACAGTTCACGCACTGATAACCGGCCGGGTACAAGGGGTTGGTTATCGTGCGTGGACAGTTGATGCCGCCCGACGCCATGGTGTTAAGGGCTGGGTGCGCAATCGCACCGACCGATCCGTTGAGGCGATGCTTCAAGGGGATGAGGTCAAGATAGAGGCGATGATTGAGAAATGTTGGCAAGGGCCATTACTGGCCCGTGTTGCCGATGTTCGGCGCCACGAAAAACAAGACGTTGAAATCTTTAATGACTTTACGTCAAAATCGACCCTTTAGCGCCACCGTCTAAAAATATCCTCTCAAAACTGCTGCGAAGCTCAATATCAAATTCGTGCATAGCGACAGGTAGCCCTTGATCAACAAGTGATGTTACCCCGTGTTCCGAGATGCCGCAGGGAACGATCCCTGCGTAATGGGAGAGATCGGGCTCTACATTGATTGAGATCCCGTGAAAGCTGACCCATCTGCGAACCCTGACACCAATTGCTGCGATCTTGTCTTCTTTAGGCCCATGGGCAATCCAGACACCGACACGCCCCTCGCGCTTTTCTCCCTTAAGATGATATTGTGCGAGAACATCAATAACCCAATTTTCCAGATCCTGAACAAACGCGCGTATATCTGAGCCGCGCTTTTTCAAATCAAGCATTACATAGGCGATGCGCTGACCGGGGCCATGATAGGTGTATTGTCCGCCGCGACCGGCATTAAAGACTGGAAAGGCGTCAGGGCTTACCAAATCCGCTAAATCGGCGCTGGTGCCGGCGGTATATAGGGGAGGGTGCTCTAGCAGCCATATAAGCTCGCTGGCGGTGCCTTCACGTATGGCGGCTACTCGGGCTTCCATTTGGGCAAGAGCTTCCTCGTAGGGGACAAGCTCGTCGGAAATTTTCCATTCAATTTCATGCATGCTATCTCTATAGCATTATAGACAAAGCTCCGCCAAAGGGGATATTTTGCTTTTGGTTAATAAAAATGTAACCATGAACAGTGGATACTCACTACAACCGCAGTTATTTAGGTGTTAGTTATGGACGAAGATAAGGCAATCAAAGGCGTTGACGTTGAAATCTCAGTTGTTCTGGGAAAATCAATCATGCCTATTCATCAACTCTTAAAAATGGGCCGTGGCGCGGTTATTGAGTTGGACACCAGTGTGGATGATGATGCCATGGTTCTTGCTAATAACAAGCCCATCGCCTACGGAGAAATTATTGTCGTTGATGACAATATTGGTGTCTCCATTACAGATAAAATTGGAACAAATCAGCAAGATTTTTAAACCTTGTTTTTCTGATGTTCAGCAGATCTCAATTTATTTTACGTCTTTGACGGAAAAATTGAATTCTATCCTTGCCAGCGCTCTCAGTATTTGATATTTCCCCACTACCTCAAGCGGCCGTGGCGGAATTGGTAGACGCGCAGCGTTGAGGTCGCTGTCCGGTAACAC
>JBALWO010000111.1:0-3268 GCA_036960775.1 Pseudomonas marincola
GAATTTTATCGAGAACGTCCCATTCTTCGGCCGAAAATTTCGCCGTGAACCATGCACGAAAAGTAAGATCTGGGAGTCCCATGTTAGGTCCCGTCAAATGCTTTGGCGATCTCAGGGTTTTCATACGGGCTGTGGTTACCCATGGTCCCTCGCAGCCTGCATCGCTTCGATCGAACACTTTGAAATTTCGAATACCCTCCCTCTGCAACCCAAAAGACAGGGCCAAGCCGCAGGCCCCGGCCCCGATGATTGCCACATCTAATACGGCGGAACCGTTTTTGGCAGAGATCGGTTTTACCCAGTTGGTAGCGGGAAAATTTAAATAGGACAGAGCCTCATCAAATGAGGCTTCCAGTGTATCCAGTGACTGATATTTTTGATCCATGATCTATTTTTCTTGTTATTTATTGTTACTCAAATCGGGTTCGACTAAGGTAAGATCAAGAAAATGTACACGAGGAGAGTTTGAATGCGACTGATTATTGCGATTTTGTTACCGTTTTTTCTATTTTTTACTGTGGGTAAGCCCATTCAAGGGATTATATGCCTAATCCTTCAAATGACTTTAATCGGCTGGATTCCGGCTGCGATTTGGGCCGTCTACACATTGAGCCAATTTAACACCGATAAAAAGCTTGAAGATTTACGTGGCTAACAACATATCCTCAAAAGAGTAAAGTTTACATCTCCAGCATATACCGCAGAAAGCCTCGCTTTCGAGCTATGCTGGAGATTTATTTTTAAAAAAATGCAAATCAGGGCTTGGCAGGTTAATAATCAATTGCTATAAGCCGCGAACCCGATCAAACGGGTCTACTGATCCTCGATAGCTCAGTTGGTAGAGCAGCTGACTGTTAATCAGCCTGTCGCAGGTTCGAGTCCTGCTCGAGGAGCCAATTCAAACCCTTGAAAACCTTACGGTTTTCGAGGGTTTTTTGATTCAGGCTTCTACATTGATTTTTTCATTCCGATTAAAATCAAACTCATCAATTCCATCACCATCAATGTCACCAACAGCAATGGCATGCGTAAAGAGATACCCATGTTGATGATGCCACCCGGATCATCCGGGTGATCGACAAGACCGCTTTTCAATTGGGCGGACATACGATTACCCATTATAAAAACCCCTTTATAGGCCGTTAAACAGGCTTATAAAGTAGGGTTTTTTGGGTGGCCGTAATGCCGGGAATTACTTCCGGTCAGCTTTCTTAATTTCTTCATAAGTGCGACGTTCAAGGTCCGCGATATCGTTGTTTCTCTTGATCCGTAAATCTTCCATTAATTGGTCAGGGTATGTAAATACTGTCTCCGCATTTTCTACACGCACTTTTCGAGTTCTTGTGTGACCTAAACTGTCGAAAAATACTAGCTCGATATTAACCGTTGATTGCGCTAGTTTATTTACTATTTCATCTGACAATTTCCAGTGTTTCGTGAAGCTATTAGTCTTGTAGCCAATAAGATCTCCGTAGTATGGACTAAACAATTGATATGTTGGATTGTCTGTAATACCAGCCATATATATGGTAAATGGTTGGTTGTTTTTCAATTCTACGTCTAAGAGTATTGAGGAATCTTCATAAGTAAATAATCTATCAGCGGGCGCGATGCCGATTGTTTTCGGATAAATAGTTACCTCAAATTTAAAATCTGGTTGTATTTCAATTAGGGTGTCCGCCCTTTGTATCATTGCCCTTAAGTTTTCATCAATTCCAGCACCTCGAATAGCGGCAGTTGATCGAGATTGCTCTTCAACAGTTTGTTTGATTTCCACTCTCTGCATCGCAAGTTCGTTCATTTGCAATGCAAGTCCACCGATCAGAATGACGACCGCAATTATGGAGCCAAACCCTGCAACGAAGTCGCCCCATGAATTAAGCGATAATCCCATCACTGTGACGTTTTTACCGTTTTCAAAGGCTTCTAGTTTTACAAAGTAGTAAAAAAGCAATGCCACCAGAAATGCCAAAATTATGACAGCCAACATTAAAGTTGCCCGTTTGATGTTATCAGAGCTTTTGCGCAAATCGTTGACGGTAGTGATCAATTCTTGGTCAGCGGTATTGTTGTCTTCTACCATTGGGTTTCCTCTTGAGTGAATTTTATACTACTCACAAGGGTGGAAAAATGTCAAAAGAGCTTCCCTTGATTAGGGATATCGCTGCCATGATTAATCAGATGACGGATCCAGCGGGTTGCCACGCCGGGAATTAGTTCCGCGTGTTGGTAGGTTGGGCTATTAGCAATCCAATCTCAACCGTGAAGGCAACTTAACTGCGGCTTTTGATATAACCAAAAAATCCTTCGCGATTGGCTTCCTTGTCCGCAACCACGCGTTGACTGATGGGATCGGCGGCAAATGCGGTGCGCCATTCTTCGAGGCCGGGGATGCGCTTGTTCAGGTCTACGCCGGTGATCTGGCCGCCCATTTCGGCAACGGTTAAAACATAATACAAATAGATATCTGCCATCGTGAACTCAGCGCCAAGCAACCATGGATTAAAGGTTGCCAGAGCATTAACACAGTTTATGCCTCGTTCAACAACTGCGACCACTTCCGCGATCAGATGTTCAGGCGCCGGTTGTTTGCTAAAGATGTAAGGGATTAATCTGCGATTAGGCAACTCTAAGTACAATTCTGCCATGTGCATGAGTTGTCGGTTTTTGCTGCGTGCAAACGGATCTGTTGGAAATAAAGGTCTCTCTGGATATGCATCTTCTATGTATTCGCACAGCACGGCTGCTTCTGAAAGGTGCTGGCCACTGTCGGTGGTCAGGCTTGGCACTTTGAGTGCGGGACTTAATTTGTTGTAGCCTTCCGCGCTTGCATACACAAGGTCCTCCGAAAAGACGACGCCTTTATACAACAGTGCGTGTTTCGGTATGTTGTAGTAGTTGCTGTATGAAAATCCATGAAGTATTGGCATTATTGTCTTTCCCAGGTTCGATTTTGCGTATTCGGCTGATGTTTTGACTGAGCACCGTAGCATTTTTTCCACCGAATACACGCCTGATTTTGGCTCACTTTACCCCCAAAAGAAAACGTTCCGAGTGATGATGGCGTACGAACCTCCGGTCTTGCGGCACTCTGGCCGATTTGCTATTGTGTCACCATGTCTTTCCTCCTGCGCCATATCTCCCGCTACGCGGCACAAAAACTAGCCTCCAACCCACGTGTAAGGGAAAAGGCGGCCGAGGTTGCGCGCGGCGTTGTCGACGAGGCCCGGCATATCGCCCGCGAGAAAGAAAAGGCCCGAGCCGCCGG